>NZ_LT632322.1:600000-1200000 GCF_900119705.1 Murdochiella vaginalis
TAGAAACCTACGCCTTGAAGAATGGCGAACCGACACTTTCCAGCGGGCGTCAGGAGTATTTGGAGGGCGTTGTCAACACAATTCTGCTGGACGGAAAAATGGAATAAGATACTTCATCCCATTACAGCGGCGAAACTTTTCCACGGTTCGCCGCTGTATGAATTTTGAGAAGAGGTTTTAATAAAGAGAGGTTTTTATGGGATATGTAGGTATTGATCTCGGTACGTCAGCAGTAAAAATCAGCTATATCGATGAAGAGGCAAGAATTCTCCTATCCATCACCAAAGACTATCCGATTTGCTATCCAGAAGAAGGCTGGGCGGAACAAAATCCGGAGGACTGGTGGGACGCCATCCGCCAGGGGATGCAGGAGATTGTGGACGCAGAGGTGTTTACGGGACTGGATGCCATCGGATTTGGTGGACAGATGCACGGATTGGTGGCGTTGGACGTCCGCGGGGAGGTAATTCGCCCGGCTATTTTGTGGAACGATACACGTACCGCAAAAGAGACGGCGATCTTAAACACGGAGTTGGGAAAAGAGGTGCTCTTAAAAGAGACTGGGAATATTGCGTATGCCGGCTTTACCGCGCCTAAGTTGCTGTGGATGCGAACGCATGAACCGGAGCGGTTTGCAAAAATCGAACACATCCTGCTGCCGAAGGACTATATTCTCTATCGTTTGTCCGGTGAATTTTCCACGGATTATTCGGATGCGTCGGGAACGCTTCTTTTAAATGTTGCACAACGAAAATGGTCAAAAAGGATGTGTGACTTTTGCGGTGTGCGACCATCGCAGTTGCCCACGCTGCATGAAAGCGGAGATTGTGTAGGCAAGCTGCGGGATGAGTGGTGTACTTTATGGGGGCTGGACAAAGCCCCGGATATCGTTGCGGGCGCGGGAGACAACGCGGCAGCGGCGGTATCGGTCGGGGTTGTTGAAGAAGGGGATTGCAATATTTCGCTTGGTACGAGCGGAACGATTTTTATGCCGACGAACCGTTTTTTGCAGGATGAACACGCAAGTCTGCACGCCTTTGCGGATGCCGCCGGGAAGTTTCATTTGATGGGCTGTACGCTTTCCGCCGCATCCTGTTATAAATGGTGGATGGGCAATGTGTTGCAGCGCCCCGAAAACACCTCTTTGTCCACGGAAGAATCGGTGCGGCATCATCCGCTCTATTTTATGCCCTACTTGATGGGCGAGCGGTCGCCGCTCAATGATGAAGATGTGCGGGCCGGTTTTCTCGGACTGTCGTCGCGTTCCAACTGGGAACAGATGATCTATGCGATTTATGAGGGCGTTGCCTTTTCTCTTCGAGACTGTATGGCAGTCGCCAAAAATATGGGCGTGACGGTCAATAAAGCTTCTATCGTCGGCGGCGGCGCGCAGAGTCGCATTTGGTGCCAAATGATCGCAAATGTGCTACAAATTCCTATTGCCAAGCCAGCAGGGGAATGCGGGCCCGGTTATGGCGCAGCTTTATTGGCGATGGCGCATAAGAAAGGACGTTCTGTGCGTGAAGTGGCAAAACAATATGCCACTTTTGAAGAAATATTCACGCCACAGCCGGAGGAAATCCCCTATTATGAGGAAAAATACCGGAAATTCTCCCAATTGTATCCATTGCTGAAGGATTTTTATAAAGGATTATAGCCGGTAAAAGAAAAGAATGTAGAGATCCCTTACCTCTGAATCCCGAGGGAACCCTTTATTTGTCAAGGCCTGTAATCATCCTTTTGGATGATTACAGGCCTGTTTTAATTTGTTACCATCACAATATAGAAGGGCATTGTGATGTTCTTTCTGTCAAGGAAAATTGAGAATAGCGTATAAGGAGGTTCAAAAACCATGAAAAAAACATATCGCATCGTAGCCTTGCTTTTTGTACTCGCCTTGCTTCCCTTTTTGTCCTCCTGCAACAAAGATAGCGAAGAGGGGAAAAAAGCAGTGGAGACGTCGGAGAAAAGTCAGAATGAGGTCTATCAAACGAAGCTGCTTTCCGTAGAGGTTCCAAAAGGATGGAAATTTGTAGACAATCAGGAAAAAGCAGATTCGGCATATATTTATAAAGGCGAGAAAGGAGCAATGGAGAGCCCGGCGGTGGTTATCACGTATTGTGATCCGGATACGCAGATGCTTTCACCTAGGGCAGCGTATCAAAATACGAAGGATATTGACCCGGTTACGATTGGAGACTACACATGGGAAGGTTTTACAGCGAAAAGCCTCGACTATCCCATAACGGTTTTATTGTTGAAGGAACCACACCAGTTGCAGGTGGTACTCTTTAAGGAAGTGGAGGGCCAGAAAATTAATCTGGAAGATGACGACGTGCAGACCATCATCCGCAGCATAACCATAAAATAAGATAACTTTTATGGCCTGGTAAAAAGAGGTCGGCTTGATGCGCATCAAACCGATCTCTTTCTCATCGAGAAGGAACGGGCATGCGGATGCGTATTGTGGAGGATATCATGAAAACAAATACGAAAATCTTATTTATCTTTATGGTGGTGGCGGTGCTTCTTTCCGGGTGTAAAAAAGAAAAAAATTCGGGAAACGCCGGAACGGACAATGCGAACACTGCCAATTCCGTCGTGGAAGAATCCAATAAAACCGCACCGAACGGAGAGAAAGATTCCAACAAGACGACTTCGAAAACAACCGATAATGTTAAGCCGGTTGCCGGGGCAACGATTGGTTCCCTGTCGTCGTATGTTGAGGATCGGGAGATTTGGAAGGACTTCGTCGGTCAAAAACATCTCGAATCTGCAAAGGACGAGCAGAGCGGCATTCACGTGCCGAGAATTCTTTTGGATTCTGCGGATGCAAAGGCGGCAAACAAGGAAATTGATGGCTTGGTCAAAGGGATATGGGATCAATACGATGCGAACAAGGAGTATATGGAAGGCTCTGATACCGGAATTTACGCTTCTTTTTCCGTCTATCAAGATGAAAATGTGTTAAGTGTCATGGTGGCCGACTCCAATATCTGGGAGGGCAAGCCTCCACAATATACCGTTTTTAACTTTTCTCTTGCCGATGGCAAGTTGATCGATGACGAAGCGCTCATGAAACAGTTTGGCGTCGAGAAGGACGAGATTTTGGGCGTGATTGAAGATAGTTTGCAGGAGTTTCAAGAGGCCGATGCGAAGCTCTATTATGGAATGGTCACCGATTCTTCGTATCTCTACAATCAAAACAACTGCACCGGATTGATTCTGAATGATCTATGGGACAATTTCCAATCGAAGAGTCGGCAAATCTATATCGACGAAGTGGGAACGCCTACATTTATCTTTGCTCCCTATACCAGCACCATGATAGGAACGAGTCCGGCGACGCTGAAACTACGAGCAGACCGATTTGATTCGGATCCGATTTCTCCGACGTATCTGCGAATGGCGAGACGTCTGGGCCTCGATCCCAAGGATGAAAAACACAAAGCCTTTGTCCTTTATCTCGGCTCTGCCTCCAACAAGGACAGTTTGAAAGAACCCCTGGCCAAGCTGGACGCCTGGGAGGGCATGTTTACCCACTATGAAGATCCGCGGATGCTCCTTGCAGTAAAAGAGAGTGAAGGAAGCGATAAGCCGTACCTCATCGGAGAGGAGTGTTACCTGATTATTCCGAAGTACGAGAACGCTTCGGTTTCTCTAAAAGAACTGGAGCCTACGGAAGAGGGCAAATTAAAAGAAGTGGAGAATGCGCAATTGGACAACCTATCCGCT
The DNA here is from genome assembly GCF_900119705.1 of Murdochiella vaginalis. Lineage (GTDB taxonomy): Bacteria > Bacillota > Clostridia > Tissierellales > Peptoniphilaceae > Murdochiella > Murdochiella vaginalis. The sequence continues at coordinate 603,736 of NZ_LT632322.1, forward strand.
ACGGGAACCACCTTTATTTGTCAGAATCAAAGCGACATCGCTCCCAATGCGAAAATCACCATCCGCTACAGAGACGATGTATTAGAATTTTCCCCTTCCCTCAGTTTAAAAGACGGCAGCTTGCAGTTGCCGCAAGAAGTAACGGACGTAGTGACGGATGCAGAAGATGTCCTCGATTGGAATCGGTTCGTGATAAAAGACAGCTATTCGCAAAGCCTATTTGAACGAATCTTCTCCATAATGGGAGAGGGATAATCGTATCGGATGATGCCGGATGTCTTAATGTCGGTTGCCTATAATAAGGGAGGAAATGTCGCCAGCTTCGCAGTGTTCACGAAGCTGGCGCAATTTTTTTGCGATGGAAGATTGTGAGAAATGGAGCCGTTCTACTTTTGCAGGACGTGGGAAACCGTATATACTGAATGCAAGGATAATCCTGAATCAGACCCACTGTGCGAACCGAGTGAAAATAGAGTGAGATCATTTTCTCCGATACGATTATCCATCAAGTAAAATTTACAGATGGAGGACAATCGGTATGAATTTTTTCAGAGAAACGCAGATCAAGCGTCGTATTTTTTCAGATGAAGGAAATAGGTGAATTATGGGACAAATCATTGAACTGCCGGATTCTTTAAAATTAAAGCAAGAAATCGGAGAGATTAAAAACCGTCTGGAAAATCTGGTTCTCGAACGTGATGAACTGCAATTCGTTGTGTGCGAGAATGTAAAAATGAAATATATGCTGGAGATCGGAAGCCTGGAGTATAAAGTTTATAAAACATACTGTGAGTTTCTTCGCTTACGTCGAAAAAAAGAGATTCTTCAGGCAAAAAAGAATCGTCAAGAAACGTTCAATATGGCCGAAGTGGATCACATTCTGGATGAAGAATTTCTAAACTACAAGAAAAAACTAGATGAGAAGATTCATGAAATGAATCAGGCCCTAGAGCGTTCTAAAATGAAGCTGCTATCGAAAGAGGAAACGGCGGAATTAAAGAAATTGTATAGAAGCATTGTGAAGAGTTTACATCCGGATCTGAATCCGAATTGCTCCGACGCAGAAAAGGCTCTTTTTTATAACGCAACCGACGCGTACAAGCAGGGCGATCTGAGTACTTTGCAGATTATCTTTCAAATGAGTGAGACGGAGGAAAATAAAGAAGAGGCGTCCTCTTCTCTCATCAAGCTTCAGAAAGAAAAACAAAGATTTCAACGCCTGGTTTCCATGGTGGAAGCACAGATCGAAGAAATAAAAACAAAACCGCCCTATATCTGGAAAATCTATTTTGAGGATGAGAGAAAAAAAGCGGAAAGAATCGCGGAATTAGAAAAACAACAAAAAAGTTTTCAGGAAGCGATCCGCACACAACAAGAACGAATTAATGAATTGATGGGGAATGAGAAATGACAAATTTGGCGAACAAAGATCATAACGAGCTCATCCAATATCTTTTCAACAAAGAATCCGGACTCGCCTTGCCCAAACCGTATGAACGGGATATTTTTCTTTTTGATACGTATGTGGCAGGGACTACCCATGTTGAAAATATAGAGGCGATTGGAAATTCCCTACAGGAGGGCGATAAGTTGGTTTTTTACCGTGAGCCGAACAATCCGCATGACCCGCAAGCGATCCGCATAGAAACGATCCAAGAGGTAAAAATCGGCTACGTTCCCCAACAGGATAACGTGATTTTTTCAAGGCTGATGGATGCCGGAAAAGCACTCTTTGGAAAAGTTTTGGAAAAAGAAATGCGAGGAAACTGGCTTAGAATAAAAATAAAAATTTATCTTCATGAAAGCTAGGGCAAAAAATGTATTACACAGGCAAATGGATTGAAAAAAATATTTATCTATTGGACAGTCATGATATGCAAGTGGATTTGGTTCAAGGGGATCATTGTTTTCTCATCGGTTATCATGTAAAACTTCCCTCCACAGTGAACCAAACGTCCGCCAAGCTGATCGAGGGTGGCTTTCGGTATTTCAATATTTTCGTTAAACGTGCCCATTTGTGGGAAGAGGCCTTGTTTCAGAAGGCAGGATCGGAGATACCCATTCAAATAGAAGCCAGCACGATTGCGAGACAAGAGATGTCCTATACCCTTGCCATGTTGGCAACCTTGAAGCCCCAAAACATCAATTTTGTTCTCTCCGATGATGAATGGTTTACCGAGTATCTCGTCGAAGATTTGCACACTATATTTTCCGGTAAGTCCCTATTTACGCCTTATGATTGGCAAAAATTTCGATCCGGATTCGAATTCAAAGTTCATGGCAAAGATGCGATCGTGAGCGTTTGTGATGGAGTGGTAGCCGGATTTCTGGGAGAAGAAAAAGCCTTTGATTCCATTGACAAAGCCTTTCGCCATCCGCTTTTCGATGGAAAAAGTTTTATAGAACTTTGGGAAGAGATTTCAAGATAAGCAGAATAGAGTGGATGGCTTTATGTTGTGAAAGCTCTTCGCATGAGGCTCCGTTTTATCAGAATGTAGGAGCCGTTTTCGTTGTTCGGCTACTTGTATAGCAACGGTTTAGACAATCCGTCGTTACAGGAAGCCCTCGTGACCGGCTTGCTCTGGGCAGCCATCTGCCTTGTGTTTGATGCGATTGGATGGGTGCTGATTAAGCATCCTTGGAGTTTATCCTTTAAGGAGTTCTATATCGATTATCAACCTTGGATTTCCCTCATTTATCTCGCAATATTTTAGGCCCCCTGATCGGCTTTATTCTACAAAGAACATGATGGCTGAAGGCTTGACATCTGCTGTCTTTAAGAGAAGGCGTTTCTTACGGAATAAGGAGTGGGCAAATTTTTTGCCTCCGCAATGTATTTTCGCATTGACCAAGCTGTTGAAGAAATGTGACATAAACGGCAAAAATCTTCATTTTGGAAATCTCTTTGCGACAGGCCTTTTCTGGGGACTTAGATTTAGCCTAATAAACATTTATAGCGCGGAAAATGGTGGCTATTTAACGAAAATGCCTTACTGCCACCATCGTCAGCACCCTCGGCGATGGTGGCTATTTAACGAAAACGCCTTACTGCCACCATCGTCAGCGCCCTCGTCGATGGTGGCTATTTAACGAAAACGCCTTACTGCCACCATCGTCAGCACCCTCAGCGATGGTGGCTATTTAACGAAAATGCCATACTGCCACCATCGTTAGCGTCCTCGGCGATGGTGGCTATTTGACAAAAACGCCTTACTGCCACCATCGCTACAATCAGGTCTCTTTAAAGTGGAAAACAGCATAGCTCTGCGTTTCCTTGAAGCCCGACGATTTTAGTAGTATTATGGTCCTATTGTATATTCTATTCGTGTTTTTTAGGAAAGAGATTCCATAAGGGGTGATAGGAATGAATACGCTGCGAAATCAAAGAAAGCATCACTGGCTTTTTATCTTACTCATGAGTTTTCTTCTTGCGCTCTATCTTCCGAGTGCGGTACGTGCAGAAACCAATTCCGGGGAAGCCTCTTCCGCTCTGTCGGCGGTAGAGAAAGAGACGCCAAGTCGCTCGGTCTCCTCGGAAGAGAACGAGAGGATCGGGACGGATCCCTCTTCTTCTGCAACGGACGCAGCCAGAGAAGAGAAAGCTTCTGCAAAAGAAGACGGCAACGTAGAGGAAGGGGAGAGCTTAGAAGTGGACCCCCTCGCCAAAGCGCCATTGGCTGTCGGCAGCCCCAGGATTGGTGGGGATGGAACGATAGAAGTCGATACGTTTGCGGCTTTGCAGCAGGCTATTGCTATGGCCGGAGAGAAGCAAACGACGATTAAAATTGTGAAAAGCATTGCGATAACGGAAGCACTCACGATTGGCGAAAAGCAGGATATTATTCTTACGGCAGCCAATGAAAGAGTGCAAGCGGCTTGGAAACCCATTCAAAAACCGGCGGATTTTGCCGGCCAAGGAGAAAGTGCGCAACGCGCTATTATTAAAGAAGGCAGACGACGCGGAGAAGAGGCGTTGGCCATGGCGGATAAAGAGAAAAACCCCCTTCCCTCCGCACAAAAGGGAGATATTCTTCTTACGCGCGATGCGGGGTTTGCGGAGGACACCTTGTTTTATGTCCGGGGCAAGCTGACGCTGGGAACAGGAGATTCCGCCCTCTATATTGATGGAAATGGCAATTCTGTCAGGACGCAATTCGCTAATCGCGGTTCGGTCATCGATGTGGACGGCACGCTTCTCATGAAAAATGCGGTCATCATGAATTCGTATAATCGGCATGGCTACACCGGTCCCGTTCGTCTTAACAGTGGAGCCAAATTTACAATGGAAGGCGGAAGAATTTCCGGGAATACTTCCTATGAGCAAGTAGAGCAGGACTATACGCGCCCTTATGCAGCCGGTGCCGTCTATGTCAAACCCGGCGCAACCTTTGAGATGAAAAACGGCCTTATCGACAACAATGAAGGCGGCTTGACCGGTGGTGTTTTTGCCGGGGATCTTTGGGGGGCGTCTGGAGATCCGGCGGTCGTTACTATGACGGGCGGGATAATTGCCGGCAACCTTTCCGCTACCCGATTTCAAATGGGTGCCGGAATCAACGGCTTTCCAAAGTCCAAGGTGACGATTACGGATGGCATTATCGCCGGAAACAAGTCTTTTGGCGTAGGCGGCGGCATCGGAATTTCCTCCCAGTACATCGGTAGCCCGGTAAATATTTTGGGGAAAGAAAAGGCTTCTGTAAACACCGATTACCAGAAGTTTCTCAAAACAAACAAGGCAGAGGCGCACATTGATGGCGGCCTTCTGTACAAAAATGTTGCCCTTGCTTCCGGTGGCGGAATCTATGTCGACAGCAATGATGTGCAATTTGGAAAAACGATGATTCTGGATAATACTTCCACCTCCTTCGGTGGCGGCATTTATATTTCCTTCCCACCCCTTACACAAAAAATAGAGAATATGCTGATTACCGAAAACGTTGCGCAAGGCGGCTTCAGTTCAAGCATCCTGGGGGGTAGCAATGGGGGAGGACTCTGGAATTGCCCAACCGGCTTTGTGCATATTGGAGACGGTCACAGCGTCTATGTGTACAATAACGACGCGAAGAGTTACGGAAAAGATATTACGTTTACGAAAAGAACCTGGTTTTTCCAATTAAACGGAGTGAATCTCGAGGGCGAGTTTTACTCCCATATTTCGCCGGTAACGAAAGAAAAAAATATTATCAAATTTTTGGAAGATGGGCCGAACAAAGAAAAGGGTGTCGAGATTCCGGAACACCTTTCCTATCACACCATGTATACGCATTTAAAAGCGATATACAGCGAGAAGCTCATTGCAGAGGCGTGGAAAAATGCGCAGACTTTTCTTTTGGGCAACACAGCGCGTAATGGCGGAGGGTTTGGATCGGATGCCAATGTGACGACGCCGAAAGACGACGGCGACTATGCGCTGGAAGTGGATAAGAAATGGGATAAAACAATTAAGAAGGATACTATTCCGCAGAGCATAAAGGCCGATGTCTTCCTTGTTCCCAAGGAGAAAGACGCTGCATATGTCAAAGCCAATTATGGCAAGGATAATACCCTCTTCAAATATGGAGAAATCACCCTTTCCAAAGAAAATGGTTGGCACAGTCGCCTCGATACGAATTATTTCAGCGGTGCGAATAAGCAGAAGATGCTGGATGCGCTCAAAATTAAGAATTTTTCGGATATCGGCTTACCGGACGATGCGTACCAGATGGACAACGGCCTTCCTTTTACAGCCGAGGAATTAGCAGCAAAAGGCTATAAGTATCTCGTCGTGGAACAGGGGGATGACTACTTTGTCGAGGTTAGAGAGGACAAACCGGCCGCAAACGAAACGTCGACACAAAAGTCCAATCACTTTACCCTGACGAACTATCCTTTCGGGCGCATCGAGGTCGAAAAGCGCTGGAAAAATATCGAAGAGAATGATGTGCCTACGGAAATAGAGATCTATCTGCTTCTTGATGGCAAGCGCATCGTCGAAAAGTATGATGAACAGGGAAAACCGGTATACAAAAAATGTACGCTTACGGCAGAAAAGCATTGGAAAGACAGCTTTGAAAAGCTGGATCCCAGGGCCCTCGCCGAGAAACGTTATACGATTGAAGAGGATTCGGATCGATTTGCACCGGAGATAATCCCTGCCATCACCAATGTGAATCCTTCAAGCGAGCATCCGGAAGTTGTTTCCATCGTCCTAGAAAACCACTACGGCCCCACACATGAAATCGAAATTTTGAAAAAGTGGGTGGCGGGTAGCGCACAAATTCCCGAAGAAATTACCGTGCAGATAACAGATGGAACCGGTGACACACAAGAAGTGAAGCTCAAAAAAGACGAAGGCTGGAAGACGGTGTTGTCCAACCTAAAGGGAACCTTGCGAGAAAAAAGCTATACGATTGCTGAAGTCAAGGTGCCCGGCTTCACCGGCACTATGAGGGCCGAAAAATCCGGCTTAAAACTGACACAAAAAGATAAAAACGGCAAAGAAACCTCATTTTTCTATGCGCCCGAAGAATTGAAAAAGGTGCTGAAAGAGGGCAACTACCGTTACGAGGTTTTTGAACGTCAGGATACGAATGTAGCCTTAACGGAACAGAATTTGGGTTCGTTTATTCAGCTGCAAAAGCAGGGTGACGGTCGCTACATCCTTCGCTATGCGAAGGATATTCAAGTCACCGAAGTGTTCACGGTGCTTTTGGAAAATAGGTCGCAACCGCCGGAACCGCCGAAACCACCAAAGCCACCAGAACCGCCGAAACCACCGGAACCGCCGAAGCCGCAAGAGCCGCCGAAACCGCAAGAACCACCGAAGCCGCCTAAAGCTCCCCGGACGGGCGTAGCCACACTCGGTGCTCCTCTCCTGCTTCTGGGCCTCGGCTTGGGAGGACTTTGGTTAACCGAACGCCGAAAGAAAGCGGAGGACAATTAAACACACCATATCGAATCCTATCCATAATGGGTAAAAATGGATCGTAAAGAGGATGCCGAAGTCATGTAGAATGGCGGGAAAGGACGAACTTTACTTCTAGCAATGATTCCGATAAAATAGGGTCACCGTTAAAGTTGTCTTATTTGCATATCCGAGGAGGTTTTTATGGGAACAATAAAAAATAAGAGATTAACAGGATGGATCGCCAGTGTATTTATGGCAATACTGATTTTGGTGATGGGAACCAACGTCTATGCTGTGGGCGATACAACGGAGGAACCATCTTCCGCCGTTGCCTCGGAAACATCAGAAGAAAAAGAGCAGCCTTCGCAAAATGCTGTCAGCGCAAGAAGAGGTGCGCCTCCAAAGGCTCCTGTAAGGGGAGGCACCCATACGTACACAGTGGAATTGGACTGGCCTCATCGTAAGCACGATGTATTTGAATCAAAATACAAGGACCTTCAATATAAGCAATTTGCTTATTTACTCTTTAAAACCGCGAATGGAACAATAGACCATCAATTTGTGTATTTGGATGTTAAAGTCGGTGAGAATAAAACCCAGACATTTGAGGGCCCGGAAACTCTCAACGGTGAGCCGATCACGTATTTTGAGTGCAACTTAATTTTTGATAAAAGGTATCCGTCCGATACACCGAATCCCTTCCTTTTTGGCTTCGGTGTTAGTGGAGATGGCACGATTGACAATAGCAGAATTGTCCAATTTTATCAGATTATGGCAAACAATGTGGAAGTGCAGTTAAATATGCCGCAAGATGTGCAAGATCTTAACACGCGCACGCTGGAGGATTTATTGAATGCGTCGTCAAAAATAAAATTGTTTGCAGCAGATCTCTGGAAAAAGGAGTATGCGTGCTATCTTTCTTTAAAAAACATTCCGTCCGTTCTTAGCAACGTAGAAACAAAAACAGTAGCGAATGCAAAAAATATAGAAACGGGATATTTCCACATTTTGGATTGGAGTTTAGGCCTCGGGTATGACAATAATCCTTTTTTACCGGATAAATTAAAGGATACGGGGAAATATGGGCTTTTCAATCCGTACAATGATAATAAGTCCACGTATACGCTCAAAGGTGAGATGCAGGATGAGGATTCGATCACAGCCGCCGATTCGATCTTCACGTTAGATGGCGATATTACGGGCGATGATTTGAACGGATGGCTGATGAAGCTGAAGATCGCAGATCAGTACATTAAAACCGTCACAATAAAACCTTCCGATAAGGCCGAGGAACAAGAAACCACTGTCAAACTGGTTCAGGGAGATACGTTAAAGACGCCGATTGCGGATCCCACGGCGAAGGATAAAACAGCATACAAGTTTGCAGGATGGTTTATCGATGAAGCTTTAACAACGCCTTTTAATGCGGATACGCCAGTAGAGAAGGACATCACGCTCTATGCAAAATGGGAAAAGAAAACTCCTTCGAAGCCTTACTATCCAATTAGTAAATACACCATTACCGTGGATCCCAATGGTGGGAATTGGAAGGGAGATACGGCAAAGAAAGTAGAAACCTTTACCGAAGGTGCGACGTTCACACTGCCAGAAGCGCCTGTCCGAGAAGGATACACCTTCCTGTATTGGAAAGGTTCCGTGTATCAGCCGGGCGAGAAATATATTGTAAAAGAGGATCACACCTTTACGGCGGAATGGAAGAAGAATTCCACGCCGCAACCGGCACAACCGTCGGACGGCCATACTCCCGGGGCACAGAGTGGTAACACCGTTTCAAAAGGGAAGACCGCTCCAAAAACAGGCGAAGATGCAAAAAGAGTCGTTTATGCCGGATTGGCAGTTGTCTTGGGAGTGAGCATTGTCGTGCTTCGCAAGAACAAGAAAAAGAACGATTATAAATAAGGCATCTTATTTCGGTAAGTGCCGAAAATAATGGCTCGTTACAGAGCGGCAGAGCACGGCAGCTCCCGCCTCTACATGCTGGTAGAGGCGGGAGCTTTTTTGTTCGTTCCTGGATAGTAAAACCATTTGTATACGAATCGATGCCCTCGAATGACGAGACGAAAATCATATTACACTCTCCGTTCTCTCCTATGGGCAACGAAGACTCTCAAAACGGTCCCATCCCCTCGGAAGAACAACATCTCAATTTTCATAGTTGTATATAATTATAGAAATAGGTAAAATAATAAAAATTAGACTTTAAGAACAATAAACTGGTGATGCCAATCAAACGAGGAACCTTAGGAGGTGAAGAAGGAATGACAAAAAAAATATTCCGTTTTATCTGTGCAATGGCCTTTTGCCTTGCCCTGATGTCTACAAGGTCCTATGCAGGTGACGGAAAGGTAACTCTTAAAAGTGGTGCGTATTATCCCACGCTGGAGGAGGCGCTGAGCAATGCAGCGGATGATGACACGCTTACCGTGACAGGGGACGTAGCCGTTACGAAAAATTTGATCTTGAACAAATCGATTACGCTCGTTGCCGGACAAGGGGGAGGAAAGCTCTTCACTTCAGGCCTGAACGATGGCACGATGGATATTGCCGCCGCTCTTATTCTGGACGAGGCGGATAAAACGCTGACACTAGGGAATGGATCCTCTTCACCTGTGCTTACGTTGGAAGACGTTCATCTGAAGATCGCCAAGGGACATCTTCAGATGCAGGATGGCGTATACATTACTTCAAATCGAAGCTCTAGTGCCCTTTCCAATGCAATGGAGGATTTAAGTATCGTTGTCATCGCGGGATCGCAAAGCAGCGCCACTTTTGAAGGTGGAACGGTGGAGAACCCGTACCAAACAGATGAGAATGGATTCAACAACCATTACATTGTGACCGTTTCCGATGGGGCGAAGGTAGATAACATTTCCGGCGGAACTTATTCCGGCGCCTATATTGCGTTTAATGTCAAAGGGGAGGGCACCGAGATTACAACCATTAGCGGTGGTGCATTTTCCAATTCGAAAGCATCCAGACAGTCTGAGCCGTGTTTTAAGCTCTTTAAAAAAGCGAAGATCGGCGCAATAACGGGCGGGACCTTTACGGCTCATCGCTTCGGGGCATTGCAACTGGAAAGCGACGCCCAGGTGGATGTGATTGCAGGAGGAACTTTTACCAATCCCGTCGATACTCCCTTCGCACAGAGCTCAGGCGCTCTTCCGTACTTCTCCGGCTTGGTTCTTTACGGCCGGAACGGTTCGGGTTCGGTTACGGTACACAAAATTACCGGAGGTACTTTTTCAGGGGAAAACGGCCTTCTTGCGGTTGGCGATAAACCGGAATTAATGGCAAAAATAGGGGAGATCAGCGGCGGCGATTTTATCGGGAAAGGATACGCAGGACTGTATTTTAGCCAGAACACCCAAGTCGGAACGCTTTCCGGCAAGGTGATATCGAAAGGAGAACGGAGCGGAATATGGAATGCCGGGACAATCGACAAGATTGAGGGAGGCAAATATTCCGGAACGGATGAAAACGGCATAACGAATTATGCGGAGCTTGGAAACAGCACGTTCAAAGGGCATATTCAGACGATCTGCGGGGGATCCTTTATTGGTGATAAGTCGGGAATGTATAATTCCGGGCTCGTTGATTCCATCTCGAACGGAACGTTCGAGGGCGCAAGAAAGAGTGCGCTACGCTGCGATAATCCTGCCGACCAGGGCAACTTGAATCGCATCCAAAATGGCGTGTTCATTACCAAAAGTACACTCCCCTGTATCACGCTGGTCAACAAGCTAGAGCTTGAGCCCGGCTTGACGGATTCGATCGGAAAGGCCCGGTTCCATACGAAGGGAAAACAAGTTTTTAACAAAGATAAATTGGTTACCTTCCCAACCTATACGTATACGGCCCCGGATGGCACAACCGCTCAAGAGATGTATTTCATTAGCGATCCGACAGATACAAAGCAAGATGTGGCCGCGTACAGCAACGAGACGTTCCGCTTTTTGCGACAAATGATTACGGTTGCCTATAATTTCAATATGAAGGGCAACTCCACTTCCAAAGTAGATCAGGCGTCAAAAACACCGCTGACGAACGTTACCCTTTGGAAGGATGCCACCCAACTGGGAGCAACTCCTAAGGGCTATTCATTCCTCAACTGGAATACGGCTGCGGACGGAACCGGCACGACCTATGCGGGAGAGGCAACATTGGCGACGGTTGATGCCCCCATCGTTTTATATGCCCAGTGGAAAACCTTGCCGAAGCCGCCAACTCCGACTCCAACTCCAACAAAGTGGTACACCATTATCGTGGATCCCAATGGTGGAAATTGGAAGGGCGATACGGCAAAGAAAGTAGAAATCTATGACGAAGGTGCGACGTTCACACTTCCCGAAGCACCGATGAAGGAAGGATATACTTTCCTGTATTGGAAAGGCTCCGAGTATCAGCCGGGCGAGAAATATATCGTAAAAGAGGATCACACCTTTACGGCGGAATGGAAGAAAAATTCCACGCCGCAACCGGCACAACCGTCGGACGGTCATACTCCCGGGGCGCAGAGCGGGAACACCGTTTCGAAAGAGAAGACCGCTCCGAAGACGGGCGAAGATGCAAGAAGAGTCGTTTATGCCGGATTGGCAGTTATCTTGGGAGTGAGCATTGTCGTGCTTCGCAAGAACAAGAAAAAGAACGATTATAAATAAGGCATCTTATTTCGGTAAGTGTCGAAAATAATGGCTCGTCACAGAACGGCAGAGCATTGCAGCTCCTGTCTCTACATGCTAGTAGAGGCGGGAGCTTTTTTGTTGTATGAAACTATTCGTTTTTCTAAAGGTACATGCGGTTCCATCCCATGCTTTCCAAATGTTTTAAAAGAAGAGAAACGCGCGAGGATGGGCTCGGTTGAAGGCCGGATTCTCCTTATTCCTGTTCATCCCCTAAATGGCGCAGCTTGTCCACCTGCTCCTCTCTTCCGAGCACAATGAGGACATCCCCAAGTTGGAAGGCATAATCCGAGGGAGGATTAAAAAGCATTTTTCCGTCCTCTTTCTTTTTAATGGCGAGGACGGTGAGGCCGGTTTTGTCCGGTATTTCCGCCTCCCGTAGGGTTTTATTTTCCAGATAGGAGCTGTTTTTGACGACGACTTCTTCTAAGTCCAATTCTACGTCACCGATACGAGTCACGATATCTAAAAACGAAATGATATTGGGCTTGATCATGAGAGAGGCCATTCTTTTTCCGCTGATTTCCACAGCGGAGAGCGTTTTGTTTGCGCCCACTTTCAACAGTTTTTCTCTTCCGGATTTCGTTATGGAGTTGGCAATAATATAGATGCTTTTATTTAAATTTCGCGCCGTCAGAACCGTGACAATGTTATCCACTTCATTGTCCTGCGCGGCAAAAAGGCCCTTGGCCTGTTCAATGCCGGCCTGCTCTAATATGCGTTCTTCCGTGGAATGCCCTTCCACAACTAAAATGTCATGGTGACTATACTCTTCCAGGTCTTCCCGTTTATCGGTGATGACCACAAAAGGCAATTTCTCTGCAACAAAACTGTCTATAATGACTTCGGCTAACTCTCCGGATCCGCACAGGATGTAATGGTCACGGAGAGCGGAAATTTTTCTGTCCATTTTACTTCCCTTCCACAAATCTGCAAGTTTTCCTTCCACAATCATTGCTACGACGGTCGTAAACGCATAGCCGACGATGCCGACTCCCAAAAAGATCATGAAGATAGAAAAAAGCTCCGACTGGCTGCTGGTGGTGCCGATTTCTCCGAATCCGACCGTAGAGATGGTGATGACGGTCATATACAGCGCATCCACGAAGCCAATCTTTAACAAGTTCATATATCCGATCACTCCGATCACGAGCAGAAGAGCAAAGGCATATAAAATGAACTTGAGTTTTCGTTTGATTTCCATGATGTCCTCCCTGTAGCTCCGATCATAATTGATAGGACAGAAGAAAGCTATATGGGGAGGGAAAATAAGGCCCAATGGTGTGCATTTTAGGCACATGGCTAAGTTATTCACTGATTTTTAAGAGCGCAGGAGAAGAGGGACGGACGTAAAAGATATCCTCGACTGGAATCGTTTCATGCAAAAAGATGTCTATTCGCACACCCTATTTGAACGCATCCTTTCTTCTCGTCTTTTTCTCCTCCATAGATTTCGATATCGTTAAAAGCGTTGCTTATTATAATGTTGCTTTTTATAATTTTGAAGGCTTTACATTCTCTGTTGTTATGAGAAGGAGTTTCTTCCGGTATGAAGGTTGGGCAAGTTTTTCGTTGCACAATTATTTACTCATCGACTATGCTATTGAAGAAATGTGACATAAACGGCAAAAATCTTCATTTTGATGATAATGCCGATCCTTCCGATTGTGGCGAAAAAGAATTTACGTCAACTTAATTTATTCCATAAAAAGCCAATATAAAATTTTTACGCGGAGCGAAGCAGGGAGAGCAATAATGGAGACATGGATTTTCAAGCGAATTACCAATTGGCTCAAAACTATTATGATGGGGTGATTGTGCCGGCAAAAGACAGGATCATTATGAAAAAAACAGTTATGGTTTATTAGAATCCAAATCCGAAGAATTTTCGAATGTAGTTCATGACGTATTTGAAAAGGATAAGCGGTTCTATAAATGATGAGTGAACGACGGTAAAAGGAGATGCAATGAATCGGGCGAAAAGAATATGGCGTACTGTTTTGCTTTTGTGTCTGGCCGTTCAGCTACTTGGATCTTCGCTGTTTTCGGTGAAAGCCGCCGAAAAGGCTTTTCCATCCGGACTTCACTATCGTGATCTGCCCAAAACGATCGAGCAGTTTGTTCACGAACATCACGAAACCACTTGCGGGATGAGTCTCGTCGTTTACGACCGGGACGGCGTGCTTTATGAGAAAGCATACGGCTACATGGACAAAGAAGCGAAAAAGGAAGCGGACTTGGAAACGGTTTATGAGTGGGGGTCCACTTCAAAACTATTGATCTGGGTGAGTGTCATGCAGCTCTATGAAGAAGGGAAAATTGATTTACACCAAGATATTAAACATTACCTGCCGGAGGGCTTCCTCCAAAACGTACGTTTTGACAAGCCCATTACGATGCTGGATCTGATGAATCACCAAGCCGGATTTCAGGATACCTATTTTATCCAAACGCCCCACCCGGAAGAGATGAAAAGTCTGGAAGAAGTGCTTCGTTCCAAACAGCCTATACAGGTCTATGCACCCGGTGAGCACACAGCCTATTCCAATTGGGGGGCTGCGCTTGCCGCTTTTATTGTGCAGAAAATAGCCGGCATGAATTATGTCGAATATGTACATAAACATATTTTTCAACCGCTCCATATGGCGCACACTTCGATCAGTTCTCTTTACCGGGACAATTCCTGGGTTGATCAACAACGACAAAAACTCACGTGTTATGACACCGAAGGAAAGAAAATTGGCGGGGCTGGCAGATATTACATTTATGTCTATCCTGCCGGCAGTGCGGCCGGAACGATATCCGATCTGGCAAAGTTTGCCCGCGCCCTTACTCCGAAGGATAAGCAGCCGTCACCACTGTTTAAAAACCAAGCGACGCAAAAAGAAATGTATACCGCAACCAGTTTTTATGGTTCTTCAAAAGTCGAAAAATTTTATCATGGCTTTTTTGCCAACGAATATGGCGTGCAAACGATTGGCCACGGGGGCAACACATTCGGCTGCTCCACAATGCTGCAGTTTGATCCGGTAAGTGGAGTAGGCATGGTCGTGATGACCAACCAAGCTCATGAAACGATTTATACGGATCAAATGTATGAGTTGATTTATGGCAAATTTACCGACTCTACCCTTGGACACATAAAAAGAGAGGTACCAAAAGGATTGTTACTCAATATGCGCGGCATACTGGAGGGACCTTTATCGTTTGTCGGCGCATTGGGTGTCAGAACCTATAGTGAAGAAGATCTGGACAATTGGTGGTTTGAAGAAAACGGGATCGTTCAGACTCCCTTTTCTGATTTTCTTCTTTCGACGCCAAAGGCGCTGATGAATGTGCTTTTGCTGCTCCTGTTTATTGTGGCTGGCCTTTATGGGCTGCTAAATTTGGTGTTGGGAGCCCTTATCCTTGACCCCATAAAAAAGAAAAAAGGAAAGTGTATCGTTTATCCACTCAGAAAGTTAAGTTATACTCTTTGTGTTCCCATGGGGCTTGTGCTATTGAATTTCATCCTTTGTTTTTTTCGACTCCTGAATGGCTATAAAACCGGCGATATCGGTAGCGTGACCTCTTACCAGGTACAAAGCGCGCTCTTTGGGATTTTGGCGATTGCGATGGCTATCTTAATCGTGACGGCAAAGAAGAATGCCTATCAAGAGGCAACGAAAAAGGACAAACGTAAATTCCTCGTTACCGGCGGTTTCGCCTTGCTACAAATTGCGGTGATCGTGTTTTTTGATCTGTATCAGTTTTGGACGCTATAATTCTCGTTTTGGAATCATATCCATGATTTGTTTCTGCTCGGTTTCCCTTTGAGGTATACGTTGTCGATAGAGGCCGCCTGTGAATTTCACCGCGGTATAGCGCGTCTCTTCTTTCTCAAAATCATGTATAATCAAGTTATCCACTGATTTTAAAGACCACAGGAGAAGATTATGCGCGGCACTATTCAAAAAATTGAAATGAATAATAATAAACAGCTCAAGTTTTATGGCGAAATACGCGGCGAAGACGGCCGTTCGTATCGTTTTAATGTGCGAAACTGGGCAGATCGGAGCATTTCCCTGAAGGACATTCCACGCTTTGCGGAGGTGGAATTTGAGTTGATGGAGCCGACCCTTAGCGGCTGGATTTATCCAAAAAATATTACTTTGACGAACCGTACGGAACAAGCAGTTGGCGAGGCAGCACAAGATAACGGCCCAATTTCAACACAGGCGCCAAGAGAGACGGTACAAAATGCCCCTGCGCAGGCCGCACCCCAAAAGAACTTCATGCCTACCAACCATCATCACGGCATGTTGCAAGAATTCGCCTATATTAAGCAAAATTTCATTCGATTGGCGCTCATGGAGATCATTCCGAATCTTGCCGACACGGAATTTGCCACCGAAAGCAGCGTATTTTGGAAAATTGCCACCACCTATAATGCGCTTCAGGATGAGGATTTCGTATTTTCCGGCAGTGGGGCGGACGAATCGGTTACGTTTCCCAGCGGCTTTGAAACGCCGGAAGGAGAACCCATTCTGCTGCTATGCAAGCGGAATAAAAATAATGCACAACCCTGGTATTCCGACCAATTAATCGTCGGAAAGACGAAAATCGCTTCGATTTTTAATGTGTTTCATTTTAATTGGTACGATGTGGAACAGTCCGTTGCCGAGATGCTACCCGAAAACAATCGCACGGCGCAAGATATTGTCAAGAGCATGGAAATTCGCTATTTGAATGCACCGGACGCTCTTGTATATTTGCGAAACGGGGTGGTCTCTTCTGCAGAAGCGGCAGACGAATTATACGTTCCCATCGGCATCGAAATGCCGCATGGAGAGGAAATTTATTTGCTTTGCCGTAAACGAAACGGCAAGATGGGCTACGGCTGGTATTTCTATTCGGCAACGCATGCGAATGCCGGCTTCAAGGTATTTGACAAGAAACTGTGGCTTGAAAAGTGGTCCGGCCCCTTGGAAAATGACATGCTTCGCGAACTCGCCAATCAGACGATGGCGGAGCGCTGGTCTTTCGGTACGAAGGAAAACTTTGGCATCTTACGCAGTTATTTGCAATACACATTTTCTCATCAGGTGCAAAAAGGAAAAATTGATCACGATGGCGAAGGCCAATACGCCGCTTTTAATACCGGATTGCCGGATCGCAACACGTACAAATATCTTCATGCCGTTTTCTCGCGTGTTCCGGAAGAACGGCAGCGAGATGTACATCCGCTCTATTGCCGACAGGAATATCGTCTGGAAGGCTTTGTGGTTTCCGGGCGCGGAGGATTGGGAAAAATCCTTTCGGAAAAAATCGGTTTGCCGTCGCCGCCGACCTATT
Source organism: Murdochiella vaginalis (assembly GCF_900119705.1). Classification (GTDB taxonomy): domain Bacteria; phylum Bacillota; class Clostridia; order Tissierellales; family Peptoniphilaceae; genus Murdochiella; species Murdochiella vaginalis. The sequence goes on from NZ_LT632322.1 coordinate 620,656, forward strand.
TTCAAACGCGAAACGAGACGGTATGGCAGCTGGGCTTTAACGAGAGCAATCAAATCACCATTCCGGAATATGACGATACGCACATTTTAATTCAGCGCTGTGAGCGTATTCCGCTGTCGTTCTATCGCAACCAGGCCATGAATTCGCCGCAACTGTTGGAGATTCTGGATTCGTCGGATACGGATGCGGAAAAATACAAAAAAATTCGGGATCTGTTAAAGCCTGTCGTGATCGACAACCAACCCGACGACGAGATTACGAATTTCTATCGTCGCCTGCAAAACGCACTGGAAAATGTCATCAGCATTGCCGTGAAGCGTCTGGCTTGGAACTGGCGAGCCGTGGTTCCCTGCTATAATCCCGAACGGGAAGAATCCTGCTTCCTTCTTCCGGTATCCTTTGCTGAGAACGACACGCCCGATCGGGCCCTGATCGCCTCCTGTAACGAGACGAATAAAAACAACATCTACACCGTCCATACGGTCATCTTTCTGAACTGGGCCTACCTGGATGCTCGTCTCATCTGCCGTCCTGAATCGGAATGGCTGATTGCCGATCACATTAGCGAAGACGAGGAGTAAGCGTCGTTTGTGATATTGCCGCTGCCGCAGGATGGAGGTGAAAATGCGAGAAACTGCCTGCCCCAAGGGATGACTATGAAAATGTGAAAAACGACCTCCGCCGCGGGATGGTTATGCAGAAACGTGCAAAACAAAAGAGCATTCTTGCTCCTTAAATGAGGATCGGCCTTTGATTTCCTACCGGATTTCAGAGGCTGATTTTTTATTCCTTTTCAGTGTCAATTCATCAGCGATTGTCGCAAGAAAACTTAAAGAATCCTTAAGATTCTGCCCCTTGTATTTTGATAAAATGAACCGGTCAAGAGGAGGATGATATGAGACAGAAAAAAGAAAGAAGAAAACCGCAGCCTTCTACGCGCCGAGCACGCGGCTATGTACTTTTGATTTTCGTGTTGGCGTTGTGTGGACTGATTTACTACGCTGCGAAGCCGGAGAACTTTCGATCCTGGAAGGACGAATTTTCTGCTTGGCAGTATCGAAATAGCGAGGCAGGTAAAAATGCCTACAATGCTAAAGCAATGATTTTGGTGGATCGCGGGAAGGATACCATTTTGTTTTCCAAACGGGAAAACGAAAAAGAACATCCGGCCAGTTTGGCCAAACTGTTCACGATCGAATATGCTCGTTCTCTTGCCGCGCCGGACACGCTTGTCACGGTGACCGAAGGTGCCCTGGAACACGTCAAAAAAGACTCTTCCCTCGCCTCCTTGCAAGCTGGCGAGACCTATTCTCTACAGGATCTTTTTGCTGCCATGCTCGTTCCCTCCGGCAATGATGCAGCCTATGTTGTAGCAGATTACATCGGCGGCCTCAACCATCCTGATGCATCGAATGCCGACGAACGCATTCGCCTGTTTTTGGAGGACCTTCAGGCGCATTTGCAGAAACAAGGGTGGACCGACACTCGTCTCTATGATCCGAGCGGATACGACTTCGAGGGAGCCACGACGGCGGCAGATTTGAAGGAGGTGTGCGACCTCTTGCTGAAGGAATCTTGGTTTCGGAACATTGTTTCCCAGCATTCCTATGAGGCGACGTTGGCAGACGGCACGACAAAAACCTGGAAAAATACGAATCGCTTTCTCGATCCCGAGGATCCCTATTACAACGAAAAAGTGCAAGGGGTCAAGACCGGTTCGCTGGGAAAGGATTACAACCTCATCGTTCTGTACCATACCGGCAACAAAGAGTTTCTCATCGTCAGTCTGGGCTCGAACTCGGATGATTCCCGCTACGATGACCTTTCCTACCTTCTCCGTACGATTGAGGAGAGCAGCTATTTGAAGCATTAGGGGAGAGGCCGGATAGAAAATCTTCTCATCATGCACAAACAGCGGGCAATCATACTTATAAAAAAGTCCCTCTTTGAAAAAAAGATCCGCTAAAAGTTTTTCTGATTTTGACTGCACATTTGTGCATTTGTAAGGATGCCTTTCGGATCCTTTTCCCGAAAATCCAATCCTCGATAGGAGGTTGCTTTCCATTGCTCCCAGTTGGGGGATATGTCATTTATCAGGGCCTTCGCCACTGACAACTTTCAATTTTGGCTATTCGACAGGGTCGCTGCGACCCTGTCGATGTTCCGTATTGTGTTTTTGTCAGGGTCACTGCACCTGACAACTTTCCATTTCGGCTATTCATCAGGGGCACTGGGACCTTGTCGATGTTCATTATTACGCCTTTGTCAGGGTCGCCGCCCCTGACAAACTTCCATTTCGGTCATTCATCAGGGTCACCGCCCCTGACGCCTTTCCATTTCGGCTATTCGTCAGGGACGCTGGGACCCTGTCGATGTTCATTATTACGCCTTTGACAGGGCCGCCACCCCTGACAAACTTCTATTTCAGTCATTCATCAGGGTCGCCGCCCCTGACGACTTTCCATTTCGGCTATTCGTCAGGGACGCTGGGGCCCTGTCGATGTTCCGTATTGCGTTTTTGTCAGGGTCACTGCCCCTGACAACTTTCTATTTCAGCCATTCATCAGGGCCGAAGAGACCCTGTCGATGTTCATTATTACGCCTTTGACAGGGTCGCCACCCCTGACAAACTTCTATTTCAGTCATTTATCAGGGTCGCCGCCCCTGATAAACTTCAATTTCGGCCATTCATCAGGGTGACTGCCCCTGACAACTTTCAATTTCGGTCATTCGACAGGGCCGAAGGGGCTCTGTCGATGTTCATTATTACGCCTTTATCAGGGTCGCACAGCTTGCATCCACCGTTCACCCATCCCGGCCATCTTTTTTTGTGTCAGGGGACAAATGCGTTACTATGGGGTAAAGAAAACCGCATCATCCCGGACCATCGCTCGCAAGCCGGCTCGGCACACACCGATAGGCAGAAAACAGTCATTTTTCCACAAGCAGGCCTCCATCCACAAGCAGGCCTCCGTCCACAAGCAGGCATCCATCCACAAGTAAGTCCTCAACAAAAAAGACCACCACCCACAAATAAAGGAAGAGTTAATTTCTGAAAGGAGAGGTTATGTTTCGTTCCCTACGAAGAAAGAAAAATGCGTTGTCCATTGAAGAGGCAAAAGCGCTGCTGCATAGCGCAAGACGCGGTGTATTGGCGGTTAACGGCGAAGACGGCTATCCCTACGCAATTCCGTTGAACTATTGGTATGACGAGGAAAGTCAGAGGATCTTTTTTCACAGCGCTAAAGCCGGCTATAAGGTGGATGCGCTGAACGCCTGTGATAAGGTATGCTTTACCGTTTATGGAAACGAGACCATCGGGGAAGATACATGGGCTCCCTATGTGCAGAGCACAGTGGCTTTCGGCCGCTGCCATGCTATGGAAAACGAAGCGGAAGCTCGGGAGGCACTAAGGCGTTTTGCCGGAAAGTATTATCCGAACGAGGAACTGATCACGGCCACAATTGAAAAGGATTGGCATGCTGTCAAGATGTATCAAATCGACATCGAACACCTTTGCGGAAAACAAGTACAGGAAAGGTGACGTTGTTAACCGAAAAAGAGAAGGACTCTTTTAAAAGCAAAGGACAGCCTATGGAAATCAAATTGAAAGTTCCAAAAAGGGAAAATCGAGACGCTTTGAAAAATCTCTGCAATGCAGTAGATCGAAGCTATCTTTCGGATCGCCTTCCCGATCCTTATACGGATGCCTCCGCCGATTGGTGGATCAATATGGTGACAGAAAACGAGGAAAAGGCCGGCTTATGGCGCCTCATTGAGGTGGACGGAGAGATTGTTGGCAACATTTCCGTCGAAAAAGGGGAGGGCATGTCCCGTCGGGATGCAAATATCGGCTATATTCTTCTCACGCCCTATTGGGGGAAGGGCATTATGACCTGGGCAGCGGCAGAAATCTGCCGACTGGCCTTCGAAAAACTGGACATTGTGCGCATCACCGGAGTATATTATGAACCCAATCGCGCCTCCGGACGTGTGCTGGAAAAGGTCGGTTTTCAGCCGGAAGGCAAGAAAATCAATGCGGTCACCAAGGGGGATGCTACTTATAACCTCTGCATGCTGGGACTGTTGAAAGAACAGCCCTCCCGTCACCTCTTTTGACAAGAAAATCCTTCGCAAGTAGAGACGCAAAAAGACGGTAACGGCACTTGTAAACACGGTTTTCATGCTATACTGAGTGCGGTAGATTTCGCGTGCAGAGGCATGGCACGCTTTGATTTTATTCATTTTTTTCGGAGGACCCTTTGGATCGCTATTATTCAATGAAAAGAACGGAGTTAAAGGAACTGGCGGAATCTCGCGGCTTGCAAAAGGCGTATGCCTTTCGCAAGGATGCTTTGATTTCCTGGCTTCAAGAGCAGGATGCGAGCAACGCTGCGAATCGCGCAAGCGACGCGGTGAGTCATACGAGCAACGCTGCGAATCGCACGAGTAAGCGCACGCGTACGAGCAGTGAAAGCGAGAGCACAAAATCCGCCTCCGCATCAAAGGAGCAGACAAAAGCGTCCGCATCACCGGCCGCCGGACGAAAAAGAGCAGCAGGAAAGAAAAAGACGCATTCGTTGACATCGAAGAAAAAGGCGGCATCGGAGCAGGAAACAGCAGAGAGAACGGCATCGGAGAAGGCGACAGCGGAGAAGACGACAGCAGAGAAACCGCTCGCCAAGAAAAGAACGTCGCGCAAGAAAGCTGCGCCCGCCAAAGCGAAGGCGACCGGAGCGGACAACCGTGTGACGGCGACTTCATCGGCCGCGAAACACCAAGCGGCGCCTGCAGAGGTCTCTGCCGAAGCGGCTTCGACTACGCCTGCGATGCAATCCGAGATTGCTACGGAAGAAGCGACCATCCAGGAAGATACAGCCGCAGTAGCAACAATGGAATCCTTTGGGGAAGCAGCCGCCGATGGCAATGGTAAAAAGCCGCGCCGTGAACTGCCGGCGGATACCGGCGTGCTGGAAGTGATGTCCGACGGATACGGCTTTTTGCGTGGCGAAAAGGAAGATGGTACCCGTGCGGACTACTATGTACCGGCCGTGCAGATTAAACGCTTTAATTTGAAAAGCGGCGATATCATTGAAGGCATTGTCGGGGATGCCCACGATAAAGATAAGTATGCGCCCATTATTTACATCAACGCGATCAACGGCACCAGTCCGACCAGTTATGTGCGGCGCATGGAATTTGATGAGCTGACGCCGATCTATCCGGATCAACGGCTGCGTTTGGAAACCGTTCCGGAAGGAATTTCCAATCGCATTGTTGACCTGGTAGCCCCGGTGGGAAGGGGACAGCGCGGACTCATCGTTTCGCCGCCCAAAGCCGGAAAAACGACACTGCTCAAGTCCATTGCGCAGGCTATTGAGCTGTCGTATCCGGAAGTATATCTGTTCATCCTGCTCATTGACGAGCGTCCTGAAGAGGTGACAGATTTTGAGCAGAGTGTCAATCGGATGCGAAAGGGGGACGATACCATGCGTACCGAAGTCGTCGCCTCCACCTTCGATAAACAGGCGCAGAATCACACGCGCACGGCGGAAGAACTACTGGATCGTGCCAAGCGTCTGGTGGAAAGCGGTCAGGACGTCATGATTCTGCTGGACTCTCTCACGCGTCTTTCGCGTGCGTATAACATCACCACGACGCCATCCGGACGAACCCTTTCCGGCGGCCTTGATCCCGTCGCGCTCTATCCGCCGAAAAAGTTTTTCGGCGCCGCGCGTAACATTCGGGATGCCGGAAGCCTTACCATCCTGGCGACTTGCCTCAAGGATACGGGCTCGCGCATGGATGACATGATCTATGAGGAATTTAAAGGCACGGGCAACATGGAAGTGCATCTGTCCCGCAACCTTTCGGAGATGCGCATTTTCCCGGCCATTGACATTTTCTCCTCCGGTACACGCCGCGAGGATCTGTTACTTACGCAAGAGGAACAAAATGCGATGGTGGAGGTGCGCAAACAGGGACGTAATGCGGATGAAACCGCCGTCATGGAACAGTTTGTGCGGTTGATGAAAAACACGGAAACCAATGAAGAGTTTTGTCGCGTCATTCTCGGCAATTCCGCAGCCGCATCTGCCGCTTCCTCGGGACGGCGCAGAGTGTCTCCTGCGACGAGACGTCTCGCAGCTCGTGAGAGCGGCGGCGTTTCGCATGTCGTTACGGCAACAGAAAGAGGTGAAGAATGAAAAAACGCCTCGCTTGCCTTGTACTGGTCGCCTTTGCAGTGCTCTTTACCGCCTGTGGCTCCACGAAAAAGCTGAAACCCGGAACCTATGAGGCCACCGGGCAGGGCAATGCCAAAGAAACGCCCATTCGTCTGTCGGTCACGATTGATGAGAGCGGCAAGATTTATGAGATGAAGATTTTGGAACATCAGGAGACGCCGCAGATCGGCGGCAAGGCACTGGATAAGCTGGTGGAGCAGGCTACGAAAGAGAACACGGCGGATGTCGATACGATTTCCGGCGCAACGCGCACCAGTGAAGGATTCCGCGATGCCTTGCGCTCGGCTCTTGCCCAGGCGGCGGGTGAAGAATCCGCCACGAAAACGTCAGAGGAATCGCAGCCGACACCAAAGGATATCAGCGATACAAGCAGTGCCCAATAGGACCGGAGACGATCGGTCACGTGCCTACAAAGACAAAAAATTGGCGTGTAGCAGGGGGAACGGTTGAACTCTCCCGCTTTTGGCATTATAATGACGCTATATGTGTAGTATTTAAGGAGGAAGCATGACGGAGTATAAATTAAACGCGACAAAGCGTGAAGGATCCGGCAAAAACCGGGTGGATAAATTACGCGCGGCGGGACAGATCCCGGCGGTCATTTACCAAAAAGGCGAAGAGAATGCACTCATCCAGGTAAAAGACCTGGAGTTTGCCCATGTCTATAACAAAGCAGGCTCTTCGAGCCTGGTCGACGTTACCGTGGATGGCGAAGTCAAAACAGTACTCATTAAGGAAGTGCAGAGACATCCGTATCGCAACGAAGTGTTGCATATCGATTTTCAGGGTGTCCGTATGGACGAGGTCGTTCGTCTGATGGTGCCGGTTGTACTGCTTCACCGTGATGAAATCCGCGTACAGCCCTCCATTCTGTTGCAGATGATCGATGAAATTGAAATCGAGTGCTTGCCGGGCGATATTCCGGCGCAGGCGGAAGTCGATGTCGAGAATATGCAGATCGGTGACGTCCTTACTGTGGCGGATCTCGATGTGGCCAAGAACGATAAGGTTCAAGTTCTCATCGATGAAAACGAGCCGGTAGCCTCCCTCAGCGAGCCGCAAGAAGAATCGATCGAAGAAGAGGAAGAGACCACAGAAGCAGCGGATGTTCCGGTTGTTGGCGAAGAAGACAAAGAAGCCGAAGAAGAATAACCGAAACGAACACAGCAAGTGGACGGAGGCGGGAAATCGCCTCCGTTTTTTCGTTGGACGAAAGGAACGCCATGAGCGCAGAATACGGTATTTCTCCTATCTATATGGATTATGCGGCGACCACTCCCATGCCGGAAGAAGTGGTGGCGGCAATGCTGCCTTATTTTGGAGAGCGTTTTGCCAATCCCAGCAGCACGCATCCGATGGGCAGCGCTATTCACTGGGAAACCATTCAGGCGCGCGAAAAGCTTGCCTTTTTACTCAATGTGCAGCCGCGAGAGCTGGTGCTCACTTCCGGGGGGACGGAGGCCGATAATCAGGCGATTTGGACGGGGCTTCGCTATGCGAAAACTTGCTTTTCCTGCGGGAAGGAGAAACCGCAAACGTCATTGCAAATGGCGCCGCAGGAGCAGCCGCAAAGGCCGATGCGAATGGCGCCGCAAAAGCCGCATTTTATTTCCACGGAAATGGAGCATGAGGCGATTCTTGCGCCGCTCCATTTTCTGGAGCAGGAAGGCCTGGCGGATGTGACATTGCTGCATCCGGGTCCCTCCGGCATCATCACGCCTTCCGCACTGGATGCGGCGATTCGTCCCGAAACCGTTTTGGTTTCCATCATGGCAGTGAACAACGAAGTTGGCACGATACAGCCCATTGCGGAGCTCGCACAAATCGTTCGGGCGCGGTCGGGCAAACACCGCATTCTTTTTCATACCGATGCGGTGCAGGCGGCGGGGCATCTTCCCATCGATATGCAGGAATGGGACGTGGATATGCTGTCGCTTTCTGCGCACAAATTCGGCGGTCCGAAAGGCGTGGGTCTGTTGGTCTCTCGTCATCCGGTTGTGCCTTCGCCCTTTCTGCTGGGCGGTGCGCAAGAGCGCGGCCTTCGGGCGGGAACAACCAATGTGGCAGGCCTGATCGGCATGACAAAAGCATTGGAAATCAGCCGTTTGCATCGCCAAGAAGAGGAGTTGCGTTTGACGGCACTGGGAAACGCTTTAGCGGATGGCCTTTCGTCCCTTCCCGGCGTGCTGCTTACGGTTGCTCGTGAAGATCGTCTGCCGAGCATTGTGCATATCACCGTTGCGGGCCTTTCGCAGGATGTGTTGCTGGCACAGCTGGGTCGCCGGGGCATTTCCGCATCTGCCGGTTCGGCGTGTCAGGCGGGGGCCAACGTGGAGAGCCACGTGCTTCGAGCGCTGGATGTGGCGCCGGAACGTCGCCGCAGTGCGCTTCGCTTTTCGCTTGGAGCGCAGACGACGCAGGAAGAAGTGACCTATGTTGTGGAGGCGCTTCGCGCCTGTTGTGCAAGGAGAGACGCATGAAAAAGCGTGTTCTGGTCGCGATGAGCGGCGGTGTGGATTCCAGTGTGGCGGCGGTGCTGTTGCAGGAAGCAGGCTATGAATGTGTCGGCGTCACCATGCGCCTGTATGAAAATGAGCTGGTTGCGCATTCCGGGCACACTTGCTGCAGTCTGGATGATGTAGAGGATGCGCGCCACGTAGCACACACGCTGGGGATGGAATATTATGTCTTTGACTTTTCTCCGGCGTTTGAGGAGAAGGTCATCCGGAAATTTGTTCGATATTATGAAAGGGGCTGGACGCCCAATCCTTGCGTCGATTGCAATCGGTATCTGAAATTTGACCACTTGCTTCAGCGTGCCCGTGAGCTCGACTGTGAGGCGGTTGCGACCGGCCATTATGCGCGTGTGACGAAGGAAAACGGGGTCTACCGCCTGTTGCGCGGCGTTGACACACACAAGGACCAGAGCTATGCGCTCTATTCCTTTGATCAGGAAACGCTGTCGCATACGCTGCTTCCGGTGGGGGAATACGAGAAGCACCGCGTGCGCGAAATTGCCGAGGCGCACGGTCTCATCAATGCCCGCAAGCATGATTCCCAGGATATTTGCTTTGTTCCGGATGGTGACTATGTCTCTTTTCTTTCCCGCTATACAGGAAAAATCTATCCGGACGGCGATTTGGTGGATCCGCAAGGAACCGTGCTGGGCAAGCATCACGGTGCGGTGGGCTATACCATTGGCCAGCGCCGCGGTCTCGGCATTGCGGCCTCGGAGCCGCTTTACGTCTATGATAAAGACATGGGCCAAAATCTCGTACGCATCGGCACAAAGGAGCACTTGCTGGCCGATTCGCTCCTTGCGGCGGATTGGAACTGGATCGAGGAGGTGCCTTGCGAGCCCATCCGGGCAACCGTGAAAATTCGCTACAATGCGAAAGATCAGCCGGCCACGTTGTACGTTTTGTCGTCGGAAGAGGCGGATGCCATCGGCTGCGGTCGGGGGGAAGCCGGTGAAGGTGAAATCTTCGGTGCGGCGCAACAGGCGGTTGCCATTGGCTCCGGTCGGGAGGATGTCGATGAAAAGGAAATTCCTGGGACGGCGCAACGTTCCGACGGTCGCATCGTGCGGATTATCTTTGACTCGCCGCAGCGAGCGATTGCGCCCGGGCAGGCGGCAGTGGCCTACCAAGGCGATAGGGTGCTTGGCGGGGGAACCATCGTACAGGTTTCATCACGTGCGGCGCAGCAGTGAATGGACATCTACTATTGGCATCGGCATGGAACCATGCCAGCTTCTAAAATCGTGGTCCCGCGATGGTGGCGACAAGGCACGTAATAACGGAAGGAAAGAATCGCACCGACATTTGAATCTCCATCGAAACTGTATAAAATACAAAAATAAGGAGGGATATATGCAGGTCATTATCACCAAGGATTATGCTGAAATGAGCCACGTTGCCGGTGTCATTGTGGAAGCGTTGGTTCGACAGAAGCCGGATGCCGTCTTGGGATTAGCAACGGGCTCCACTCCGGTCGGACTGTATGAATATCTGGTGCGGGCTCATCAAAAGCATGGGTTGGATTTTCAGCAGGTGACGACATTTAACCTGGACGAATACCTCGATCTTCCGAAGGCCCATTCGCAGAGCTACCATACATTCATGAGAGAGAATCTGTTTTCACATGTGAATATTTTACCGGATCGTATTCATTTTCCGGATGAGGATTACGACGCCGTGGACGAAACGGCGGAAGCCTATGATGCGCGTATTTACCGTGCCGGCGGCATTGATTTGCAGGTTTTGGGCATCGGCCGTAACGGCCACATTGCCTTTGATGAGCCGGCAGAGGAGCTTTCGTTTTATACATCAACGGTAACCCTGACTCCTTCCACGCGGGAAGCCAATGCGCGCTTTTTCCCGTCCCTCGAGGAGGTACCGACACGAGCGGTCTCCAGCGGCATGGGCACCATTATGCAAGCCAAGCATCTGTTGATTTTGGCTAATGGGGAAGGCAAGCGCGAGGCTGTTGCACGCCTTTTGGATGGACACCGGGTAACGACACTCTGTCCTGCCACCTTAGCCCTTTTGCATCCCCGGGCGACTCTCATCGTGGATGAAGCCGCTGCCGGCCGCTGAGCCCCTCTGCAGTACAAACAGCGACGACCTTTGTCGTCGCTGTTTTTTTTTGTGGAGCGCCGCACCCCAAGTAGCCCCTCCTCTTTGCCACTCGCTTCTCCTCGTCACGGCGGTTATGATTTTGTGGTGATGACTCGTCAAAGAGGCGGCAAAGAGGAGGGGCTTCTTAACTACGAAGGGGGCCTGCGGAGGTCGAGGGTGTCAGCAGGGGAGTTCGTGGAGCGCCGCTGGGGATGGCGTTGGCGGCGCGGTTGAAAGCGGAGCGCCGCTGGGGATGGCGTTGGCGGCGCGGTTTTGGAAAGTCGCCGGCCGTAGGCCGGCTCCACTCGGCGCCGCTTTATTATGTGGGCGGCGCCATAGGATGTGATGGTGGCGGAAGCACGATTTTGGCAAACCCCCACCATCGCCAAGGTCACATGTGATGGTGGCGGAAGCACGATTTTGGCAAACCCCCACCATCGCCAAGGTCACATGTGATGGTGGTGGAAGCACGATTTTGGCGAACCACCACCAACGTCGAGGTCATAAGTGATGGTGGTGGAAGCACGATTTTGGCGAACCACCACCAACGTCGAGGTCATAAGTGATGGTGGTGGAAGCACGATTTTAGCGAATCACCACCAACGTCGAGGTCATAAGTGATGGTGGTGGAAGCACGATTTTGGCAAACCCCCACCATCGCCAAGGTCACATGTGATGGTGGTGGAAGCACGATTTTGGCGAACCACCACCAACGTCGAGGTCATAAGTGATGGTGGTGGAAGCGCGATTTTAACAAACCACCACCATCAACCGGAAGGCGGCGCATCATTTCAATGAATTGGAATTTCATGAAACCAAAAAGGAACTGGACGAAACAGCTTTTTTAATATGATTCTTCTATACTTTACGTGGAGCCTACGTGTTTTGCATGAACTATGCACACAGGTAAAGGAAGGAGATATCATGGCCGGCTTCTTAAACAAACGATTGAGTGAAGTTGAGAGAAATTATCGGATGATGCAGAAGCAACTGGAGAAGATGCATCTACCCGAAGTCGAAGGCTGGCTCGAGATAAATAAAAAAAAGAGAGGCTTTCATTACTATCATTGCCTTTATGATACGAAAAAGAAGAAAACAATTCGAAAATATATTCCAACCACAGACCTCTCCCTCGCCAAAACCCTTGCCAGCACGACCTATTACAAAAAGCTTCAACATTTGCTCGAGGAGCGTATTCTGCTTCTTCATCGCCTGAACCTAACCTTTCGCGAGGACGAAATAGACCGGCTTTATGATGACCTGCATGATGTCCGAAAGGGATTGTTTTCTCCGCTTCAGCCCACGAAACAACAGGTTCTTGCCCAATGGATTCAGCAGCCGTATTTTCCAAATCCCATGCCAAAATCTTCAACAGAAATGAAAACAAAGCGCGGCGAAATCGTGCGTTCTAAGACGGAAAAATATTGGCAGATATGTTTTATGACGCCGGAATTCCATATAAATACGAATGTCCGCTATGGATTCGGAAAGAGCAGCCTATTTATCCCGACTTTACTTTTTTGGATCCTACGACCTTGGAGGAAATTTATTGGGAACATTTCGGGCGCATGGATGATCCGGATTATGCGAATCGCACGTTAGAAAAAATAAAATTATATGAAACAAGGGGGCTTCATTTGGGAGATCGGTTGCTGGCTTCTTTTGAATCCGACAAGGTCTATTTGAACTATGAATCGGTGCGTCAGCTTATCGCGAAACGGCTGAAGTGGCCGGAATAAAAGGAAACCGCTGGCCTTAGGCCGCCACCACCTCGGCACCATCTTGCTGATACCCCGTCAGCCGCCGCCCGCCATGCGACCGAAGCACAAAAAAGCAGCACCGCCCATGAAAGAGGCGGTGCTGCTGGTTAACGTTCGTCGACGTTTTGTCTTAGTTCGCTTGCTTCTGTACCGAGGCGACGATGGCATCGGCCAAAGCGGCAATCTCTTTGTCGGTATTCTCATCCGGGGAGGACATGAAGGAGACTTCGGCGTCGAGATAGTAGATTTCGAACATCTGATCCAAAATCTTCTTCATCTCTTCACCCGAGGTCGGCGCCCATGTGCCGTTCTCGATGATGCCGACGGTGCGCTTCTGCATGTTGAGAGCAACCATGTCATTCAGGAAATCCTTCATCGGCGGATAGACGCCCAGGTTGTAGGTCGGGCAAGCCAGAATAATATGGCCGACACGGAAGGCTTCCGAAATGAGGTAGGACATGTGCGTGTTGGACACATCCCAAACGGTGACGTCTGTAACGCCGCGCTTGACAACTTCCGAAGCAAGCTTCTGTGCAACTTGCTCGGTGTTGCCGTACATGGAACCGTAGGCAATCATGACACCGTTATCTTCCGGTGTGTAGCTGGACCATTTGTCATATTTGTCGATGATATAGCCCAGATTCTTTCTCCAGATGACGCCATGCAGCGGGCAGATGATTTTAATCGGCAGCGTTGCCGCAACCTTTAGGACGGCCTGTACGTAGGCGCCGTATTTGCCGACGATGTTCGTCAGATAACGACGTCCCGGCTCAAGATAGTCCCGATCCCAATTCACTTCGTCGTCGAAGAGTTTGCCATCGAGCGCCTTAAAGGAGCCGAATGCATCGGCACTGAAGAGGACGCCGTTGGTGGTGTCCAGCGTTGCCATCGGTTCCGGCCAGTGAACCATCGGCATCTGCACGAAAGCGAAATTGTGCTCGCCGGAGCTAAAGGTATCGCCGGTGCCTACCGTGATGCGCTTATCGCAGTGATAGTTGAACTGGGACATGAAGTAGAAGCCCTTTTCCGTCGAGATGACAGTGGCTTCGGGATGACGCAGGATGACTTCCTGGAACGTCGAGGCATGATCCGGTTCCCAGTGATTGATGATGATGTAGTCCAACGGACGATCGCCGAGGACATAAGCCAGATTGTCCAAGAAATACGGCGCAAACTCAAAATCGACCGTATCGAACAGGACCGTTTTCTCATCCAAAAGAACGTAGGAGTTGTAGCTTACGCCTTCCGGAATGGGATGAATTCTTTCAAAAATATCGGTACGGTGATCGTTGACCCCGATCCAATACAAATCTTTTACGACTTCACGAACATTTGCCATGCAAATCCTCCTTACCCTTTCTTCTTGTGCGTTTTTGATCAGTGCAGTTTGTTATCGGGATCGACTACTATTCAATCGAGATGTAGCCGCTCTTCGGGTCACCGCACTTCGGGCACAGATAGGTGTCCGGAAGTTGATCGAACGGCGTTCCCGGAGCAATACCGCTGTCCGGATCGCCCTTGGCGGGATCATATTCATGACCGCAACCGTTGCAGACATGGATGCCGGATTTTGTACGCGGCTCTTGCGGAACGTTGCGCTTCTTCTTCTCGAAGCCCTCCGCCGGATGGCGTTCCTGACCTTGTTCCAGCGCTTCCGTCAAAAGCGGCATGATTTCCATGATGTCGCCCACGATGCCGTAGTCCGCATTCGCAAAGATCGGTGCGCCTGCATCGGTGTTGACCGCAACGATGGTCGCTGCTTCTTTGATGCCGCGCAGATGCTGGCCGGCACCGGAAATGCCCATGGCAAAGTAAAGGTTACCCTTGAATTTCTGACCGGACATACCGACGTAGCGTTCAATCGGCAGATAGCCAAGCGTTTCGGCTACCGGACGGGAGCTCGAAATGGCACCGCCAACCGCCTTCGCCAACTCCTCGGCAACGGCCAAGTTTTCTTTGTCGCCAATGCCTTGGCCGACAGAAACGAGGCGTTCGACCTCATCCACCGGAGCGTAGACATCGACCGTCGTATCAAAGGCATAGCCGTCTTTCTTGAGGGCTTCAACAAGTTGTTTTACCTGCTCTTCCGGCGTGCCCTCGAACATGATGTTCTTACGCGGTCCGGTGACGGCGCCGGCCTTGCCGGTATCCGCTACCATCGCGGCTTTCTTCTTGCGTCCGATGCGGCCAATGATTTGGCCGGCAATGACGACGCGCATGATTTCGTTAGTGCCTTCGTAGATTTGCGTAATCTTGGCATCGCGGAACATACGTTCCACATCAAAGCCCTTGATGAAGCCGTTGCCGCCGTGCAGCTGGATGGCTTCCGTGGTGACCCACATTGCCGTATCCGAAGCGAACATTTTCGCCATCGCGGCTTCTTTGGTGTATTTTGCATGCTTGGTCTTGAGCTCGGCCGCCTGGTAAATCAGGTGACGGGACGCTTCGATGCGCGTCGCCATGTCGGCAATCTTGAAGCTGACGCCCTGGTTCGCTGCGATCGGTTGTCCAAACTGGATGCGTTCACGCGTATAGTTGACGGTTGCTTCGAATGCGCCCTGTGCAATACCGAGCGCCTGGGAGGCGATACCGATACGGCCGCCGTCAAGCGTTGCCATGGCAATCTTGAAGCCTTCGCCTTCTTTTCCGAGCAAGTTCTCTTTCGGAACGATGACATTCTTAAAATTGAGTTCCGAAGTGATAGAAGAACGAATGCCCAGCTTGTCATACTGTGTCGGGAAGGTGAAGCCTTCGAAATCTTTTTCTACAATAAAGGCGCTGATGCCGTGGTTGCCTTTTTCCGGACTGGTGACCGCGAAGACAACATAAGTATCGGCACGATAGCCGTTTGTAATGAAGATCTTTCCACCGTTTAATACGTAGTGATCTCCGTCCAGGACAGCCGTGGTCTGTGTTCCGCTGGCATCCGAGCCGGCATGCTCTTCGGTCAGACCGAAGGCGCCGATTTTCTCGCCTTTTGCCAGAGGAACTAAGTATTTTTGTTTCTGTTCTTCGGTACCGAATGCCCAGATTGGCCAGGATCCGAGAGAAGTATGTGCGGAGCAGATAACGCCAACGCCGCCATCCACACGGGATAGTTCCTCTACCGTGATCGCATAGCTGGTCGCATCCAGTCCCTGGCCGCCGTATTCTTTTTCATACGGAATGCCCATCAATCCCATCTCGCCCATGTGCTGGACGATTTCTTCCGGAAATTCCTCACCCTGATCCAGTCGGAAAGCAATTGGCTTGATCTCCTTTTCCGCAAAATCACGAACGATCTTACGGAGCGCTTCGTGTTCCTGTGTCAGCTGATATCCCATACTTCCTCCTTTTTGCCTACCCTGCGCGCTGACGAAACGTTTTCATCTACCCACCATCACGCCGCACGCTTGACAACATTTGAATATGTTGCACTTCGCCTATATTTTAATCCAATTACCCGGCGCATGCAACTAATTCCGATGAAAATAATCGGAATTAGAATGGCTGAAAATGCACGTTTACAAACCTATCCTTTTGAAACAAAGGCGGATGCACGTTTCTTCGGCCTCGAAGATACACAACAACAATGCGATCGTAAGAAATGCTTGCGCTTCTGCGCCTTCGAGACGCTTTCCCCTCGTCAAGTATGTTAAAATCTTTTATGAAAAGGGAGGCGCTTTATGAGGAGGTTCGGGGGAGCGCGACGTGGACATGGCCCCGAAAAAAACAAGGGATCCGACCGAAGGGAAGCTCGCCTCCTGCGCGTTGGTTCGCCCTTAAAAGTGTCCTTCGGTACATGCCGGCTGTGGAAATTTCTGGAGGAATCTATGAAAAAGAAAAATGCGTCTTGGAAAGGGAAAACCTTGTTGCTCCTGCTCACTTTACTTTCGCTTGCTGTTGTTATTTCCGCTTGTGGAAAGAAGGGCGGTGAGGCCAATGGTCCATCCACGGACTCGACGATGGTCGCATCCGAAGAAAATGCCTCATCGGGAAATCAGAAAGCGTCTACAAGCGAGGAGGCACCGCAGATTGTGCCATTGGATCCTGCTGTAGCGGAGGCAATACAGAAAGGGCTTGCCGAGCATGCCCAGATTTTGCCCGGTACGGTGCGCATATATTCTTCCGGAAAAGAGATGGCGGATGCGATGATGCGCTATAGCAAAGAGCAAGGAGATATTGGTCTTGTGAAGCGCATTCAATTTGGGGTGAAAAGAACCTCGGATCCGAATGAACCATTTCATAGCGAACTGGAGGAGCCCTTTGTTTTACTCGAGTTGGACGGAGAGCGCAATGTGACGGCATCCAACGCAGCAACGGAGCCGAGACCGGTGCGCGTTCATTACATTAACCTTGCTCCCCATGCAAAGGAGGAGGATCTTGCCACATGGAAGGAATGGGAAAATAAAAAGGTTGTTTTTCTCGCTCCCTCGCCGCAGGATCTGTACTGGCGTGATGAGGGATTCTTTCCCTTCCATGCCCCGAATGTCTACAACAAGGCGTTGCGCCCCTATGCGATTTCGGACTTTCGCGCGTTAGAGGCTATTAAAGGCTTGGATGCACCCATTGCGCATACGTGGTCCTTTGCGGATTTTTGTGGCGATTATGCCTATTACAGCGGAGCCGGCGCTTGGGGAATCCTCTTTCATCTTGAAAAAGATGGCCGCTTTTCGCTTTCCTACCAAGATGTTGACAGAGACGAGATTCTTCAATCCGAGTTGACCGGTCAGCTGTCGAATTTTGCTGTCACCGACGATGGCTACACCTTTACCATCGCCTCTCTTCAGTCCTCCGTTGCGCAGGGCGAAGAAAAGGTAACGGAGAAGGATGGGCGTAAGCTTAAAACTGTTTATGAAGATTTTGGTATGAAAGTGGGCGGTACAGGAACCATTTATCCGTCGAACACGCCTCGAGAATTGTTCCGGGAGGAAGTGGTGAACCTGATGGATTTTGCCCGGGTCAGCAGTGAGGTGTTGGGAATCACCCTTAAACCGACGATCACGTTGAGCCCTGAACTCACGGTATGGTGGGCCCAGGAAAACCAATAATCCCAAGCTTCTTTCCCGGACATGCCCGGAAAGCCGAAGATCGGTCAACAGGCTTTGCAGGGATGCATCTTGCGACGGGAAATTCTTTTTCGGGCTTGCGGTTTTCAACCTCCATAGGGAAGGAATCGGAATGCAAGCGATGCGAGCAAATTGACATCTTTGTTCGTGTTCAATATAATGTCCTTCACGTATTTAGGCTAAAATTCGGCATTTGCGAGGGTATCATCCATATGAATAACACACTGACCTTACTTTTGGGGAAAGCGATAAAAAAAGCGGCAAACCTTGCCGGGAAAGAGGGATCCGATTTTACCGGCCGGCTGATTGCCCGGTTGGAGCCGGATGCCAAATACAAAATTTCCAAACCGGAAAAAAACATATGTGTATCCGGCACGAATGGAAAAACAACGACGGTCAATATTTTAGCGGATAGCGTCCGTCTCATGGAAGGCAAAGTTTGCTCCAATTTTCATGGCGCCAATTTGGAACATGGTGTTTTAGGGGCCTTGCTGGATTCCGCTTCTTTGAAGAATACACAGCCGAAGGTCGGCGTATTTGAGGTGGATGAATTAAGCACCTATCGCATTTGCGATTTCCTAAAGCCGAGCACCTTCACTATTACCAATCTCTTTCAGGACTCGTTTGAACGGAACGCAAATACCGGATACATCAAAAAACGGTTATCCTTCGGCATTCCGAAAGATGTCAAGCTCATTTTAAATGCCTCCGATGCGATTTCGGCGTACATTCGTCCCGACAATGAACGCGTGTATTTTGATGTTTTACCGCTATCGTTTGAAACGCAATGTCTGGATTCCAAAATTCAGGATTTAATCTATTGCCCGCATTGCGGCGAAAAAGTGCACTGGACATTCAAGCGCTATCATCATCTGGGCCATTATCACTGCGATTGCGGAAACTTTTCCAATCCGGAGGCGACCTACTTCGTCTATGATGCGGATCGGGAAAAACGCATCCTGTATGTGCAGGATCATGACCAAAAGGTTACGCTTCATGCGCTCGGAAGCTCGATCGAGAGCATGTATAACCAAATTGCGGCCTATGCAACCTTGCGGGAAAATGGTTATTCCTATGAACAGATTTCTTCCGCCATGGCGCAAATTGAATTGACGAAGGAACGCCATCAGGAATCCCATCATGCAGACTTGCATTTTTACAGCATCGTCACGAAGGGCTATAACCCGATCGCCGTCACGAGAAACCTGGATGCCATTCGCAAGAATCCGAACCGCAAGGAAATCATCTGGATTATTGAGGATTATTGGGAAAAGAAGACGCCCATGCGCACGCCGGGTTGGCTTTTTGCCGTCGATTTTGACTATCTGGATGAGACGGTATCGCATTTTATCATTCTGCGCTCTCGCAATACCTATGAGATCAAACTCAGCTGTTTATTGGATGGGGTACCGCCGGAGAAGATTGTGGTTGTTGATCGTGTAGAGGACATCAATTCTATTTTGGATCCGAGTGTAAAAGATATTTACCTCTTGCATGATTTTGGTCCGCCTTGGACGACGATTGCTCAAAAGTTTGAGAAGACGATCCTGAAGGAACGAATGGAGCGGTCATGAAAATTGAAGTGCTATATGATGAATTCTATATTTTCGGCGAAAAGGCGAATGTGGAGTATTTGAAACGGATGTTTTCGGAAGAGGCCATCCACGAAACGTCCTTCGGTGAGGTGCCGTATTTTACGACAAGCCCGGTAGATGCGATTCTGCTTGGCCCCATGCAGGAGTCCAATTTAGCGCGGGTGACAAAGGAGCTGATGCCCTACCGCGACAAGCTCAAAGAGCGTATTGAAGAGGGTGTCCTTTTTGTGTCCATTAATAATGCGCTGGATATTCTTGGTCGCTCGCTTGAGGTCGTCGAGGAGGGGGAGGAACCGACGCTTTCCCTGTTCAGCTATACCGCTGTGCGAGATTACACGAAGCGCTATTCAGAGCTGTTCGTTGCCGATTGGGCTGGACAGGAAGTGATTGGCGAGCGCATGGGGTTCAGTCAATATTATGGTAATGAATCCTGCGCAATCTATACGTCCAAGACCGGAAAAGGCTTCAATCAGGATACGAATTTGGGTGGCTATCGCTATAAGAATGCGTTTTTAATTGATGCGCTGGGCGTGATGCTGGTGACGAATCCTCCTCTTGCCCGGCGTTTGTTCTCGTATTTCGGCATGGACAAGCCCCTTCCATTCGAAAAGGAAGCGGAAGAGGCGTACAAGAATAAATTGAATTTGTTGAAGACTGATTTTAAATTATCCTAACGAATCGATCCACACCGGACTTGCGGTTCTTTGCCGCTTCGTGTAGAATTGTCAGGTACCGATTGTGCGGAGAAGTATCGAAGTGGTCATAACGGGGCTGACTCGAAATCAGTTTGTCCTTCGGGACACGTGGGTTCGAATCCCACCTTCTCCGTAATAAAAAAGAAGGGCCGAAGTGCCCTTCTTTTTTATTCTTGAAAACGGCAGGGATTCGAACCCGGGTAAGATCGCCAGGGCCCCCAAGAGCGGCGCAGCCGCGATCCCACGATGTTTTTTCTACGCTTCGTGACGTGCGTGCAGATATCCATTGTCCAGAATATCCTGCTCATAGCCGGCATGCAAAAGCGCAAAGGCAATGACATCCGTACGAACCATTCCATGCTACAATGGGAAAAGATTGGAAAATGGTTAGAGAACAGGGAAAAGAACGAAATGGAGAAGACCATGGTGGAAAATAACAAGGCGAAGTCCATCGCCATTCAGGACACGTACGGCAAGCGCTTCCAGCATTGCTGGGGATGCGGGCCGAAAAATGAAGAAGGGATGCACTTAAAATCCTATCCGAGCGAGGACGGCGAGCAGTGCGTGTGTCACGTGACGCCCTCCAAACAGTTTACCGGCGGCGTACCGGCCAATCTTTTCGGCGGGATGATTGCGATGATTTTCGACTGTCACGGCACAGCCTCGGCGGCGTGGTTTGCGCATCGCAAGAAGGGACTTACCTTGACGGCGGATACCGTGATCGGCCGGTTTATTACCGCGCATCTAGAAGTGGATTTTAAGAAGCCGGTGCCGATGGAAGAGGAAGTCACGGTCACCGCTATGGTGGAGGAAATCGGCGAGCGCAAAGTGATCGTGGCGATGGAAATGGAAGCGGGCGGCGTGGTGCGTGCCAAAGCGCGCATGGTGGCCGTCGGCGTCAAGGACAATATGTAAGTTTCGCTTGCGTACGTTTTTACTTTGCAGTAGAGTACAAGAGGAAAGTGTTAGCTATAACTAACTACTGCACCTTCATGGAGGAAAAAATGATTACGATACGCAATTTACATAAGTTTTATGGAGAAGGGGAAAACCGGGTGGAGGTCCTAAAAAACATCGACTTAACCATTGCGGACGGAGAAGTCGTATGTGTGGTGGGACCGTCCGGGTCGGGAAAGTCGACATTGCTGAATATTCTCGGCGGCATTGAGGATATTGATGAGGGAGAGGTGACGGTTTCCGACGTTGCCCTGCATAAGGCAGGGAAAAAGGAATTGGAACAGTATCGCCGTCATCACGTCGGCTTTGTTTTCCAATTTTATAATTTGATCAGCAATTTGAATGTAAAGGAGAACATCGAGGTAGGCGCGTATCTGTCCACCAATCCGCTAAACGTCGACGAGACCATCGACACGCTGGGGCTGCGCGACCAGACGCATAAATATCCCAATCAGATTTCCGGAGGACAGGCGCAGAGAACCTCCATCGGACGCGCCATTGTCAAGAATCCTTCGCTTTTGCTGTGCGACGAACCCACCGGTGCCTTGGATTACGAAAGTGCAAAAGACGTGTTGCGCCTCATTGAAACGCTGAAAGAGAAGTATCATCCCATTATTATTATTGCCACGCATAATACGCAGATCGCCCGGATGTGTGACACCACCATTCGCCTGCATAACGGCGCGGTGCTGGAAGTAGCACCGAATCTGCAGCCGATTACGGCGGAGGAGGTGAGCTGGTAATGCGAAATCCGATGAACAAGCGCATCCCTCGGATGCTGCTTCATCAGCCGGCCCATTATGTGCCGCTTTTTCTGCTGCTGTTGATCACGATTATTTTTTGCTCCGCGTTTTTCCTGGTGCAGGGATCGGTGGAACGTCTCTATTATGATTTTATGGATCGCTCCCACGTGGAGGACGGCCGCTTTACGACGCTTTCGCCGCTGAGCGATGCGACGTGGAAACGTGTGGAAGAAAAGGGCGTACAGCTAGAGAAAAACTACTATATTGAGGCAAAGGACGGGGACGCGGATTTGCAACTTTATGCCGTACGCCGGAAAAGCAACGTTCCCGATGTGATTGCGGGGCGTTTGCCCGAAAAAGAGGACGAAGTGGCGCTCGACGTTAACTATGTGCGGGAACATGCCTATGCCCTGGGCCGGGACATCACCATCAGCGGACGTTCCATGCGCTTGGTGGGCACGGTGGTGCTTCCCGATTATATTGCCATGTTGCATACTCGATCCGACTTGGTAATGGATACAAAAAATTTCGGCGTCGGCATCGTCAGCGAAGACGGCCTTTTGCGTTTTCCGCAGCAGAGCTTGCAGTACAATTATTCCTATCGTGAAAACAAGACTTCCGCCACGAAGAAAGAAGCCAATGACACACTCAAAGAGCTCACGAAAACCGTTTATGAAGACAACATCTTGACGGAAGCCATGACCCAAGCGCAAAACAAGCGCATCTCCTATATGATGGACGACATGGGAGGCGATGTCCCCATGATGCGTATGGTTCTGATCTTAGCCGTGGCGTCCATTGCCTTTGTGTTCACCATGCAGACACGCAATCAGATACTATCGGAAGCAAGCGCCATCGGAACTCTGATGGCATCGGGCTATACCCGTCGGGAGTTGATTGTCCATTATATGCTATTGCCGACCGTTGCCGTACTTTCGGCTGCTGTTCTGGGCAATCTCATCACATATACGGTAGGCTATAAACTGTATATGAATCTGTACTATGATTCGTTTTCGCTTCCCGTGTTTCATCCGCTGTTTAACGCACGCGCGTTTCTATTGACAACGGTGATTCCGGCCGTCATCGTCACGCTCATCCAATTTCTGATGTTAATGACCAAGCTGCGCCTGCGTCCGCTCCGTTTTCTGCGCCATGAATTGGGACGCAAACCGCGCGTTTCCAAGATGCGCTTGTCCCGCTTCGCCTTCTTTTCCAGGCTGCGTTTTCTTTCCCGGTATCGTCTGAAGGTGCTGTTTAACAACAAGCTGAATGTCCTGGTTCTGCTTTTCGGCGTTACGCTTTCCAGCATTTTTCTCTGTTACGGACTCGGCATGCGTCCCATTTTTGAACGCCATGCCGATCTGATGCAAAAGGAGTTTCCAGCAAAAGTGCAGACATTTGTCCGTCCGGGAACGGTTCTTGACGCAGCGGATGAAGAGGCGGAAAAATTCGGCTATGCCGCCTTTGATCTTTCCATCAACGGCGACGTGCATCCCTTTGCCCTTTATGGTGTGGCGCCCGATAGCCGTTACTTCGATGCGCAGGCGATTGATCCGCTTCGGGACAAAGAAATTCAGGCTTCGGAGGGGTTGATGAAGCGCTTCGGCCTTGTGGAAGGGGACAACATCACGGTGGTGAATCCCTACACGGGAAAAACCTATACGTTCTGCATTCGTGCCATGCGCCGGCAGGCGGTGACGCTCTCGGCCTATATGCCGCTTGCCGCCTTCAATGCCGTCATGGGCTATGATAAGGACGCCTTTTCCGGTTACTATTCGGAACATAAGCTGTCCCTGGATCCGGCCTCGGTGGTTTCCTGTATCGACCTGGATACCGTGGGAAAAGCGTCGGATCATTTTCTGGATACGTTCGGACAGATCATCGGTCCCATCGTGATCATCGCGGTTCTGTTCTACTTTATCTTCATCGACTTCCTGTCCAAAGCTATTGTGGACAAGGCGAAGACAGAGATTGCGTATCTTAAAATCTTCGGCTATACCGATGCCGAAACGACCGGTATTTATCTGCGCGCCACCGGCATTCTTCTTGGGCTCTTTCTTTTGGTGCTGCCCTTCCTTTTACGTTTCCTATTGGCGATCTTGTTGACTGCCGCTCTCGCTAAGCTCGATTCGTACATGGATCCGCATGTGCCCATGCAAATCTATTTTCTGGTGAGTGTTACCGGAGCCGTGCTTTTCTTCCTGGTGCAGGCCTTGCAGAAGCGAAAGATTGCGAAAATCAGCATGACGGAGACTTTAAAGGAGGTGTAGTTCGGATAAAGTAATTCGGCGGGAGGGATGCCCCGGTGAAGAAGGAAACCACCGGGAAACGTTGCACCGTCAGACAGGCAGTGGATGACATAACAGCGCCAAGCACACTCTTTACCAGTTTTTACGCCCTTTTTATGGAAATGCACAGTAATTGCTCCAGATCTGTAGTAAAATGCCTTCAGGCACTTCCATATTGTTGATCGATAGACTGCCGGTTAGCAAACCGATGATCGGAAAGCGCAGGGATGATCGGAAGATACCCAGACGGCAGGAAAGTTCAGGAAAGGGGAACGTAATGACACTGTTTTTGAATGAAGAGGATATGCACAAAAACCTTGCGGAACTGTTGCCGGAAGGGGAGACCTATCAGGTACAGATATGGGGCCTGCTTCTTGGTGGTTCGAGCCTGGAACGTTTCATTCTCGGCAAAATGGCCACGCTAAATAATGTATGCACGTACCTTGGCGTAACGGAAAAACATTTGGTGATGGCTCTGATGGGAACCGTGTCCATTTCCCAACGGCAGGGCGAGTTGGCGCTCCCTTTAGATGAAATTGACCAGGTACAGGTCAAGCACTCCTTCCTTCCCGGAAAATCGACAGTTATTTTGCAGGTCGGCCAAGAAAAAATAAAACTGTCCCTGATGTCCCGAAATCCCGTCACGGCAAGTATAAAAAATCAAAAGGAGGAGATTGCGACCTTCTGTTCGCTGCTCGCGAAGTGAGGCTTGAAGCAAAATATTTGTGCTGTGATGCGGTAAGGCAGGGTATCCGTCCCATCCGACACTTTTGCCTTTCCTTCTCTCTCTTAATCAGCTAAAGAGCAGTATCGCTTGCTTTGTTCGTTTGTGAAGGGAGAGAAGGATGCAACAATATTTTGAATATTTACGGGATATCGGAGATGATCAACATTCCTTTTTGGAAAAAATAGCAGTCTCAGTGTTGATTTTTTTGGCCATCTTTGTGGTGCGGCTTTTGGTGGCAAAATGTCTCGATGGAGTAGTAAAAGACGAGAAGCGCCGGCACCGGATTCTCTCGGCGACACGTTTCTTTACCGTGCTTTTGACGATTTACTTGGTGCTTTATGTTTGGTTTTCCCGCGCAAAATCCGTCGGCCTCATCGTGGGCATCGGACTGGCACTACTCGTTCTCGCGTTGAAAGACCTCATCATGGATATTTTTGCCTTTATTTATATTTTTCTGCGCCGTCCATTTGCCGTGGGGGATCTGGTGGAAATTCAGGGAATTTAAGGCGAAGTGATTGATATTGATTTTATTCAATTCAATATGGCGGAAATGGGCGCCTTGGTGGATTGCATGACGCCAACGGGCCGTTATGTGTCGTTTCCAAACCGCTTCATTTTTCAAGAGGCAGTATTTAACTACAACCGGGATGATCCGTTTGTGATGCAGGACGTCTTTGTTCTCATTGACGGGAAAGAGGATCGTCAAAAAGCCTTGGAAATTGCCGGGAAAGTCGCCTATGAGAAATATCAGAATATCATCGCCGACTACGACGAAGAGGAAATGCAGCATTTTGAAAATGCAGTCGGCGCCATGAGCGGGGATGCCAAGCCCAAAATCCGCGCAACCCTTGATCCCAACGGTGTTCGCATCTATATTCAATTCTTTACCGCTTATGATGAAATTGGCAAAAACAAAATGATCATGGAAAATGCCCTGTACGATGCGCTACTCGCCAATGGCTTCACGTTCCCTTCGCCGCAGTACATTCGTCTGCTGAAGTAGGCTGCTGGCAAGGCATTTCCTCTAAAACCGCGCCGCCAACGGCAGTTCCAGCGGCGCACCGCTGGGGTGACCCTGTCTGATGTGCATTTTTGCGGTGTGCTAGGGATGTTCGGCGTGTGTTGGATACTGGGATTTACGCGAATTGACCCTTCGTCAGGGGCGCCTGCCCTGATAAGATCTCGATTTAGCAATTTGTCAGGGCGCGCCGGGCCCTGTTTTAACGCGATATTTCCCCTTCGCCAGGGGTGCGAGCCCTGACAACTTCTCGTTTCAGCAATTTGTCAGGGTACATCGGACCCTGTTTTAACGCGATATTTCCCTTTCGTCAGGGGCGCGGACCCTGATAACTTCTCGTTTCAGCCCTTTCGTCAGGGGCACGTACCCTGACAATCTCTCAATTTAGCAAGGCGTCAGGGTACGTCGGACCCTGGCATTTATGCGAATTGACTCTTCGTCAGGGGTGCCGGCCCTGACAACAGCGTAATTTAGCAATTCATCAGGGTACGTTAGCCACTGACATTTACGCAAATTGATCCTTCGTCAGGGGAGTGAACCCTGACAACTTCTCAATTTAGCCCTTCGTCAGGGACGCCAACCCTGACAATCTCTTAATTCAGCCATTCGTCAGGGTGCGTCGGTTCTTGGTATCAACATAATATTGACATCTCGCCCATCCGAAGCGACTCCGCCTGCAATCAAAACTCCGCCTGCAATCAAAAAGGAAGCGACGGGCATGCCCGTCGCTTCGTCGTAACTGTTGTTCGGTACCCCGAGAGTCAAGGTGCCTTTACTTTTTCGTGTTCTCCTTATACGCGGCGTCTTTATTTGCATCGTTTTTCAAAGCCTGCTCAATGCGCTCTTCCAAGGCTTTTTTGCCGCTTCCTTCGGCAACGGAGCCGAGGATGGGATCGCCGACGATGTTTCCGTCGCGGTCCACCACGACGGTGGTCGGGAACGCCATGATGTTCTTCACAAACTTGCCGGCCTCGCTGTCCGAAGCAAAGGTGATATTCGGATACGTGGCGTTTTTCTTTTGCAAAATGGATTTGGCTTCCGCAATGGCATCTTTGTTACCATCCAGCGTGAAAGAGTTTACGCCGACGACAATGCCGTCTTTGTCCTTCAATTGTTTATGCAGCGCATCCAAATCGCCCAGTTCGCCGACGCAGGGATTGCAGGTGCTAAACCAGAAATTGATGACGGTGACGGCATGCTGGCGGAAGATGCCGGAATCGACGTTGTTGCCGTCGAGATCCTTGCCGGTGAAGTCGGGGAACGGCGTTGCGGCGCCCTGCTTTGCACCGCTGTTGCCGCCCTTTTTGTCCTTCGGCGCTTCTTTTTCCAGGGCGAGAATCTTTTCCTCGATGGCGCGAATTTCCTCCGCGCCGGCTTTCAAGGTTTTCAGCTCCGCCTCCGTGAACTTGTCCTTTGCGCTCTCAATGGTCTGCAACAGGAAATCGCCGTAGTTGGTACCATCCGAAATCATGCCGGAATTTTTGTTAGCGGATAAGAAGAGCTTATCCCACAGTTCCTGATCTTTGCTGAAAATGGCGTTTTCCTGATCGTGCAATTCCGCGAGTTTCGCATCGACCTCCGAGCCGCCTTTTTCGGAGGAAGGACTCGTTTTTCCGGCCTCCGCGGCGGGAACGCTCATGCCGCTTTCGGTTGTTTGACTGCTTTCTGCAGGTTTCTTACCGCCGCAGGCAGCCAAGCTGAGGGCAAGGCCGGTTGCTAACAAGAGTAAAGATGCTTTTTTCGTATTCATGTGATTCTCCTTTACTGGTATTCTTCCTAACGGATACTTTCTTCCATTCTTCGTATGCAATGCCGTGCCTGCTTTACACGACATTGTTTGCGCTTGCTGAAGGCGCGTGTTCACTGCGATTGACAATTGCGCTTGCTAAACGCACATGTTCACTGCGATTGACGTTTCGGCCCTGTCGGTAGTGGTTACTTTTCCGCAACGACCGGCTTTTCGGATTCTGCCGCTTCCGGAACCCTTTTTTTGCCACATCCCAGCCCGTAGCGGAAATGCAGGGCACCGGTGGGACAGGCGTTGATGCACATGCCGCAGCGGATGCATTCCGTGTGAGCCGGTGTTTTCAACACATCGACGTCCATCTTGCAGGCCTTTGCGCACTTGCCGCAGGAAATGCAACGGTGTTCTTCGACTTGAATTTGCAAGAGGGAGATCCGGTTAAAGAGGGCATAGAACGCGCCCAGCGGACAGATCCATTTGCAGAAGGGACGGAAGAACAGGATGCTCAGAACGACGACGGTCAACAGAATACCGAGCTTCCACGTGAACAGGGCGCCCAGCGCCGCCCGGATGCCGCTGTTCACCAGCGACAGGGGAATGGCACCTTCCAACACTCCCTGCGGACACAGGTACTTGCAGAAGAATGGCTCACCCAGTCCGATCTCGTTGACCACTAAAAGCGGCAACAGAAAGACCATGACCACCAGGATGATGTATTTCAGGAAGGTCAGGGGACGAAGGCGCTTTGTTGAGAACTTCTTCGTCGGAATTTTATGTAGCAATTCCTGAAACCATCCGAAGGGGCAAAGGAAACCGCAGATGAAGCGTCCGAGAAGCACGCCGAGCAAAATGAGAATGCCCGTGATGTAGTAGGAAAAGCGGAACTTCGAGGATCCGACGACGGCCTGAAACGACCCGATGGGACAAGCCCCGGATGCGGCCGGGCAGGAATAGCAGTTGAGCCCCGGCACACAGACCATTTTCCCGTTTCCCTGATAGAGCGTCCCGGTGAAAAAATTCGGCAGATGGATATTAGTCAGCAGCGTCGCGCCTGCCTGCCCCCATCCGCGAAAGCGGGAAAGTAACCGGGATTTGCTTTTCTTCGGATCAGCCAATGCCCACACACTCCATGCACAGACGGATGGCTTTGGCGAGAACGGTCTGTACCTCACCGCGCATAGCGCCCACGATGATCATGCCCACGGCGGCGACGAGCAGGGCGATCTGGGTGATGCTTCGTTTTTTTGTCTTCATGGCGACTCCTTTCTTGTTGACGAGAATCAGGATAGCAGAAGGGATATAAAGATGGTGTTAAGAAGAGATCGTATGCTATACTGCATCCGAAACGGAGGAAAGTATGCGTTTATTACTTGTGGAAGATGAGCCATTTTTAAGCGACAGCATTGCAAAAAGCCTGCGCCGGCAAGGATATAGCGTGGATATCTGTGCGGATGGGGAAGCGGCTATCGAGGCCGTTTCGCTGGATCCGTACGATTTAGTACTTTTGGATTTGAATTTGCCCAAGGTCGACGGCATGACCGTTTTGCGCACCATTCGTGCGGAAGATTTGCAAACACCGGTCTTGATTCTTTCCGCACGCAGTGAAATTGCGGATAAAGTGCACGGCTTGGATGCCGGAGCGAATGATTATTTGTCGAAGCCCTTTCATCTGGAGGAACTGGCAGCCCGCGTGCGCAGTCTCTTGCGCCGGGATTTTATTCAGCAGGAAGTCTGTCTGCGCTTTGGTGCACTGACTTTTGATACGCGCACGCGCACGACAACGGTCGGCGAGCAGGTGATCGCCCTCACGAAAAAGGAGAGCGGTATTTTGGAATATTTGTTAATGCATCCCGGTCGTCCGATCAGCCAGGAAGAGCTGATGGAGCATGTCTGGGATGGCAGCGTGGACAGCTTCAGTAATGCCATTCGTGTACATATCAGCGCCTTGCGCAAGAAGTTGCGCGCGGCGTTGGGCTATGATCCGGTGCGCAATCGCATTGGAGAAGGCTATCTTTTGGAGGAACCCACACCATGATTCGTCGTTCTTTACAGTGGCGCATCGCTTTGATGACGTCGCTTCTCATTGCCATAAGCTGCATAACCATGATGATCTTGCTGAGCGGTTCCGGCCTGCGCCGCATGGAAGAGATTGGGAAAAATATTGAAGCGTTTGAATTGCACCTGGATTCGGAAGATGTCGCGCCGGGCGATTCAGCGACGGAGACACCGGGTGTATCGCCAGACTCGTTGCCGGGTTCGGCATCGGATTCCATATCACGGGAAACACCGTCGGAATCCTTTCCTCCGCAGGACATGCGCCGCGAGCAAAATCTGACGATTATTATTGATGAAGCGCAGGCGCAGTTTACGCTCACGAGTTGGTATGTGACGGCCGGTGTGACCATTCTTAGCGGAATCATCGCCTACTTTGTGAGTGGGCATGCGCTGCGTCCGCTGGAAGACTTTTCTCGGCAAATTGAGAAGGTGCAGCTGACCAATCTCGAGAATATGCATGTCAGTACGGATACACTGGCCGAGTTTCGCTCCATTGCGGATTCGTTTAACGATATGTTGGACCGCCTGCATGTTGCCTTTGCGGCGCAGCGTCAGTTTACCGGCAACGCCGCGCATGAATTGCGCACCCCGCTTGCCCTTTTGCAAATGCGCTTGGACGCCTTTGCCGAAGAGCATCCAGATACAGACAAGGAGTTGACGCAGCTCATCACTTCTCTTCGCGAGCAGACAGAGCGTTTATCGGAAACAGTGACGATTCTGTTGGAAATGAGCAGCGCTCGCCATGTTCCGCGCACGGATCACGTTTCGATTTTGCCAATGTTGGAAGAAATTGTGGCGGATCTTACACCGCTTGCCGAACAGAAGCAAGTGTCGCTCTCTTTCGGTGGCGACGACGTTTCTCTTCTTGCCAGCGACCGTCTGCTGTCCCGTCTGTTTTTCAACCTTACGGAAAATGCCATCAAGTACAATCGTCCCGGCGGAAGCGTTTCGCTCTCGGTTGCTTCGCTGGATGGCAACGAAGGTGTTAGCGATTCTGCTGTGCGCAGCGTTGCTGTTTCGGCACCGGATAACGCCTCGAGACGCACCGATGGTGCACTCGAGTCAGGCGTTGTTGTTACTCTTACGGATACGGGCCTCGGCATTCCCGAAGAGGAATGGGAGACCATTTTTCAGCCATTTTACCGTTTGGATTCGTCCCGTAGCCGTCAGCAGGGAGGCGTCGGTTTAGGCCTCGCTCTTGCGGGTGAAATTGTGAAATTGCACAATGGCACTCTTCGTGTCGTCGAAAGTTCCTCGGCCGGAACGATTCTCCGCGTGACGTTGCCATTTTCGTCGTGAGATTTTTATTTCGGGCAGGCGATCTCCATCACCTGTTCAATCATCTGATGCAGCAGCTGACTTTGCGCATTATCGGCCGCCCGATAGTACACTTCTTTTCCTTCCCGGCGACTGACTACCAGATTGCTGTTGCGCAAGGGTCGCAAATGGTGCGAAATGGCGGGGCTGGACATTTCAAGCAGCGCGGAAATATCCTGCACACATTCCTCATGGTGGCATAAAAGCCAAAAAATGCGGATGCGCGTCGTGTCTCCCAGCTGCTTAAAAATATCCGACACAATTTGAAAATCGCTCACAATCTGCAGTTGACGCTTGATACGATCCGGCTCCGGCGGCGCCGGCGGATGCTTGGGCATGGTTTTGTTTTCCATAAAGACCTCTTTTCTGTCGCTTTATTTTACTCTTTATCGTTCTGTACGGCTTGTTGACGTTCTGTACGATTTGCTGAGGCCTTATTTGGCTTGCTGAGGTTTATTTTCGGCCTATTTGTTGTGAAATGGTACTTTTTGTGTCCGATCGTGTCCGAAAAAGTAGAAATGTGAGAACAGGGACACAGTTTTTGTAGTGCATTGGCGCCTTTTATGTCCGAAAAACGTAAAGTACGAAAATAGGGACACAGTTTCGCTGTACGGCAGCTGCATTTTGTGTCCGAGAAAACGCAAAATGCGAGAATAGGGACACAGTTTCGCTGTATAGCAGCTGCCTTTTGTGTCCGAAAAACGCAAAATGCGAGAATAGGGGCACAGTATTTGCCGCAAGTAGGCTTTATTTGTGTCCGAGAAAACGCAAAATGCGAGAATAGGGACACAATTTTCGCGCCAAGAGCCTCAAGTTGTGTCCGAAAAACACGAATTGTGTAACAAGGGACACACCTCGATCGTTCTTGCTGGCATAAGACGCTATTGACTTTTCGTTCACTGAAAATTATAATGTAGACATAACGATTAAACAAGTGCTTAATCGTCGAATCGTAAGGATGCTGATGAAGCACACCGCCAATCGGTAAGCGACATAATTCATCATAAAAAAAATGCATCAATAAACATTACAAAAGGAGAAAACCATGAAAAAAACGTATGCGATTGAAGTTGATTGCGCAAATTGCGCCAATTTAATGGAAGAAGCGGCGAACAAAACGTCGGGCGTGGAAAAAGCGAATGTGAATTTTATGATGCAAAAGATGACCGTGCATTTTGCAGACGGCGCCGATGCAAATGATGTAATGGACGAAGTGTACAAGGCGTGTAAAAAAATTGAGCCGGATTGCTCGATCGAGTATTGAGGCGAATCGGTAAACACGACCGATTTGCCGCGTGCTTTTTTGCGATCGGGCAGGAGCCACTTTTTTGGAGCCCAAAATGGGAAAAAACAAAAAAAGGCTCCTGCCCCGTTGTTGCAAAAACCGGTTTCAGGAGCCCAAAAAGACAAAACGCAAAATAAGGCCCCTGCTCTGTCGCTAACAAACTCAGTTTTAGGAGCCTAAAGAGGAAAAAAGCGAGAAAGGGCTCCTCAAGTGTAGCGAGATTGTGGCGATTAAGGCGTCCAAAATAGAAAAATGGGGAAAGGGGCTCCTTTTTTGTCGCTGCCAAGCCGGAAGAGAGGAGCCCAAAAAAGGCAAAAGGTAATTAGGGCTCCTTTTAAGGGCCAAAATCATGGCCGCCCGGGAGCCCAAACAAGGAAAAACGTAAAAAAGGCTCCTTTTGCGGGCAAAACGCATGGCCATCCGGGAGCCCAAAAGGACAAACCGCAAATAAGGGATCCTCAAGCGCAGGAAAATTACGAGACTACAGGAGCCCAAAATCACGAAACGTGGAAAACGGCACCTGTTGAAGCCGCCTGTTGCAGCCTCCTGTTGTCGCATAAAAAGAAGGAGCCGGCCTGCGGCCGGCGGATGGGAATCGCCGCCGGAGGCGGCGTTCCTTCTGGAAACTGCGCCGCCAACGGCATTTGAGCGGCGCACATTCTGTTTTGTGCGCCCGGCAATCCATTCCACCCCCCCCACTATAGAAAGGAAACAATATGGGAGAAATCATCACGAGCATTTTGCTCTTGGTCGTTATCATCATGGCGTGCGCCCTGCTCGTCCGGGCGAAAAGAAAGCCGGACGACATGCCGAAAAAGCAACGCATCATGCTCAAACGTATCCTGGCCAGCGCCGTGCTGCTTTTTGTGCTGGAGCTGCTGCCTGCTGAGACCTTTGCAACGCTCGATGCGTCTTTGTTTTCCGGTGCAGGCAGGGGCCTGCGCCTCGCCCTTTATGTGGTGGATTACGGCATCATCGGCTACGACATTTTGCAAAAAGCTTTGCAGGGTATGCGCAACAAACGCTTGTTTGACGAAAATTTCCTGATGGCGGTGGCAACCATCGGTGCGATGACCTTAGCCATAATCGAAGATGGCGATTATCTGGAAGCCATTGCCGTCATGCTGTTTTATCAGATCGGCGAATGGTTTCAGCGCTATGCTGTGGGAAAAAGCCGCCGCAACATCAGCGCCCTGATGGATATTCGTCCCGACTATGCCCGCATCGAGCGCGACGGCGAGTGGATCAAAGTGGATCCGGATGAGGTACCGGTAGGAAGTCACATTATGGTGCATCCGGGCGAAAAGATTCCTCTGGACGGTGTGGTTATGGAAGGCACGTCAAGCCTGAACACCGCTGCACTGACCGGCGAGAGCTTGCCCCGGGATGTGCACGAGGGAGAAGAAGTCCTCAGCGGTTGCCTCAGCATGACCGGCGTGCTTACGATTCGCACAACCAAGGAATTTGAACAATCCACCGTATCGAAAATTTTGGATCTGGTGGAAAACGCCAGTTCCCGCAAAGCGCAATCCGAAGAATTCATCTCGCGCTTTGCCCGCGTCTACACTCCGGCGGTGTGCGGCGCCGCCTTGGCGCTTGCCGTTCTGCCGCCGTTGGTGCGCCTGTTTTTCCTGCACCTTCCGGCCGCATGGATGGTGTGGATTTACCGTGCTTTGACTTTTCTTGTCATCAGCTGTCCCTGCGCACTGGTCATCAGCATTCCGCTGAGTTTCTTTGCCGGCATCGGCGGAGCAAGCCGCGCTGGGATACTCGTTAAAGGTTCCAATTACTTGGAAATGCTGTCCAAAACCGGCATTCTTGTAATGGATAAAACGGGAACGCTCACGCAGGGCGTCTTTGAAGTCAATGCACTGCATCATGCTATTTGTGAAGAGGAACGGCTCATTGAACTGGCCGCGCTTGCAGAGAGCGCTTCTTCGCATCCCATCAGCAAGAGCTTGTTGCGCGCCTACGGCAAGAAAATTGACACGGATCGTGTGACCAATATTCGGGAACTCAGCGGAAAAGGCGTTCTGGCGCGGGTCGACGGCATCGAAGTGGCCGCCGGCAACGATAAACTGATGGAGCATCTGGGCGTGGAGTATCAAAATTGCCACATGACAGGCACCATCATCCACATGGCGCTGGACGGCGAATATGCCGGGCATATCGTCATTTCCGATCGACTCAAGCCATCCGCACCGAAAGCCATCCGGGCGCTGAAATCCGTCGGCATCCATCATATGGTCATGCTCACGGGCGACAGCGATAAAGTGGCGCAGGAAATTGCGCAAAAACTTGGCATTGACGAGGTGGTGAGTGAACTTCTTCCGGACGGCAAGGTGGAAAATGTGGAGCGTCTTCTGCAAACGAAGCGAAAGGGCGAGCAGCTCGCCTTTGTCGGTGACGGCATCAACGATGCGCCGGTGCTGGCACTGGCGGACATCGGCATTGCCATGGGCGCGATGGGCTCCGATGCCGCCATCGAAGCGGCGGATGTCGTCCTAATGGATGACGATCCCATGAAAATTGCGCAGGCGATGCGCATTTCCCGCCATTGTTTGGGTATCGTAAAGCAGAACATCGTTTTCGCTCTGGCCGTTAAGTTCGTCTGTCTGTCGTTGGGCGCGCTCGGCCTTGCCGGCATGTATCTTGCCATTTTCGCGGACGTGGGCGTCATGATACTGGCAGTCCTCAATGCGATGCGGTGTCTGCGCGTTGGCGGGGACGATACGGTTTCAGCCCTGTCGGTGCGCTAAGGTTTGCGAAAAAGGCTGATGTAGAGATAGATTAGGAGGAAAGAATGACTCACCGAGTGGATAATCGAAAAGTCGCTGTTGTCGGGTGTGGCTTTGTCGGCTCGTCGTCCGCTTTTGCGTTGATGCAAAGCGGATTATTTTCGGAAATTGCGTTGGTGGACGTGAACCGGGAAAAGGCGGAAGGCGAGGCGCTGGACATTTCTCACGGTGTTCCTTTTGTCGGGCAGGTGAAGGTGTACGCTGCCGATTATGCGGATATCATGGATGCGGCCATTGTCGTGGTAACGGCAGGCGCTGCGCAAAAGCCGGGAGAGACACGTTTGGACTTGGTCAACAAGAACATCCGTATTTTTCAAAGCATTTTGCCGGAGTTTAAGAAACGCAACTATGGCGGTATTTTGCTGGTGGTGTCCAATCCCGTAGACATTCTGACGTTGGCAGCGTTGGAGCTGAGCGGTCTTCCCGAACAGCGTGTGATCGGATCCGGAACCGTGCTGGATACGGCGCGCTTAAAGACGGCACTTGGTGAACATCTCGACGTGGACAGCCGAAGCGTGCATTCCTTTATTATCGGTGAGCATGGGGATAGCGAAATGGTTGCATGGAGCAGTACCAACGTTTCCGGCATTCCCCTGAACGATTTTTGTGAGATGCGCGGTCATTTCTCGCATGATGAAGCGATGGAACGTATTGCCGATGAGGTGCGTAACAGCGCCTATGAAATTATTGCTAAAAAACACGCGACGTATTACGGCATTGCGATGTCGGTCGTTCGCATTTGCAAAGCCATCGTTATGAACGAGCGCTCCATTTTGCCGGTGTCCACGATGATGCACGGTGAATACGGCATTGACGGCATTTGTTTAAGCATGCCGGTCATAGTCGGAGAAGAGGGCGCAGGGGTTCATGTGCCCCTGGTTTTGAATGACGAAGAACAGGAAAAACTGCTTGCTTCGGCCAACGCATTGAAGGAAGTCGCACGCTCCGCCGGATTATAGTACGCAAGGGGTCGTTAGGAAACGCATGACCCGTCGAAAACAGTGACGGGTCGTGCATCTACCCCGAAAGGAGTCTTCTTGCTGCAACTTCTTCTGGTTCTTATTTACTTTGCTTTTATCAGTCTCGGCCTTCTGGATGCCTTGCTCGGCGCCGCCTGGCCGAGTCTGTATCCGAGCCTCGGCGTTCCGATTTCCTACGCCGGTGTGATCTCGATGATTATTTCCGCTGGGACCATTGTTTCCAGTCTGCTCAGCGACCGCTTACATCGTCGCTTCGGAACGGGGCGCATTACCGCGTTTAGCGTGTCCCTCACGGCCATTGCACTGTTCGGTTTTTCCTTTTCCACCTCTTTTATACAACTTTGTGTTTGGGCCATTCCCTACGGACTCGGCGCAGGCAGCGTGGATGCCGCTTTAAACAACTATGTCGCCCTGCATTACGAGAGTCGGCATATGAACTGGCTGCACTGCATGTGGGGCATTGGTGCGTCGCTCGGGCCGTACCTGATGGGCCTTTGCCTTACGCACGGATGGGGATGGGCAAGCGGCTATCGCAGTGTCGGTGCCATTCAGGTCGTTTTGAGCGCCGTTTTGCTTTTCACGTTGCCGTTGTGGAAAAAAGCGGAAGGACCGCGTGCGGCAGCTACGTCTGTGGGGGCCACATCGAAGGAAAAATCTGCACCGGCCTCCGGGCTTTCCGCCATTCTTTCTCTTCCGGGGGCCAAAGCGATTTTGCTGTGCTTCTTTTGCTATAGCGCGCTGGAAGCGACGGTTGGCCTTTGGGCGAGCAGCTTTCTTTCCTTGGCTATTGGCGTGGATCCCAAAGTAGCGGCCGGTTTCGCCGGATTGTTTTATCTCGGCATTACCGGCGGTCGTGCCGCTTCCGGCTTTCTTTCCCTGCGCTTTGATGACGACGCGCTCATTCGCGGTGGTCTTCTGACCATTGGCCTTGGCCTTGTCTTTCTGGGAATGAGCCTGTTTTGTGGTATGCTTTGGGCAAATCCTGCGGCATCGTTACCTCCGATGCTCGCGTTGATCGGGCTGATACTGATGGGACTGGGTTGTGCACCGATTTATCCGGGCATTATTCATTCTACACCGGCACATTTCGGAGAAGAGCGTTCCCAGGCCATGATCGGCATGCAAATGGCTTGCGCCTATGTGGGTTCCTGCTTTTTGCCGCCGCTATTCGGGATGCTTGCCCGGAGCGTATCTGTCGCACTGCTGCCGCTTTATGTGTTCCTTCTGTTGGCATTGATGGGATTTATGCATCGGCGCGTGGTGCGCGCAACCGCGGTGCGGTGAAGCCCGCTTGCCTCGGGGATGTTTGTCTGGGTGATGTCTGCCTCCACGATGCCCGTTCGCTTGGGCGATGTCCGTCCGCTTCGATTCCGGAAAGGAGATGCAATGCAGTATATTGGTGATGTTTATCGGCCTCCCTCGGAGGCGTCTTCGTTCATTTTGCAATGCACGGTGGGATGCGCACAAAATACCTGCCGTTTCTGTTCCATGTATAAAAAGGATTCGTTTTTCATGCGTCCCCAGGAGGATATTTTGGCGGACATTGCGGAAGTGGCGATGCATTGGCCGGCGCTTCGTCGCATTTTTCTTGCGGATGGCGATGCCTTAGTGATGCCCACGCCGCGCCTTGTCGAGATCCTGGAAACGGCGCACCGTCACTTTCCCTACCTCGAGCGAGCAACGGCCTATGCAACGGTCCGGGATGTGCTGGCCAAAAGCGATGCGGACTTGCAACAGCTGCGCGCACTGGGCTTGACGATGATTTATCTGGGTCTGGAAAGCGGATCTGATGAAATCCTGCAACGCATCGATAAAAGGCAGACGCAGGCAGATTATGTGGAGGCCGTTTTGAAGGCAAAGCGCAATGGCATCGACTCTTCCGTGACGCTCATTTTCGGATTGGGCGAACAGGAATTAAGCGAACTGCATATTAACGAAAGCGCAAAGGCAATCAGCCTGTCCAAGCCCGCCTATGCTTCCTTTTTGAGCTTACACCTGAGTCCAGGTGCTCCTCTCTACGATGACGTGAAAGAAGGTCGCTTTAAGCTTCTCAGCGATGAGGAGATTTTGGATGAAATGAAGCGTTTCATTGAAAAGGTGGATAGCGAAGGCACAATCTTTCGCTCCAATCATGCCTCCAACCCCGTGCCCGTCGGCGGCACTTTTAATCGGGATCGCGCCCACATGCTGCAGCAAATCGAAGAGGCACGTCGCTGGCAAGCCTACCGTCCGCGTGCTTGGCGGGACATTTAAAATCGGATTGTGCCAAGAGATGTGTAGGACTGCCGTCTGTGTGCTTGGCATGATATTTGGAGCACCGTTGGCGGCACAGTTTGCAGGAGGAGCGCCGCTTGAACCGCCATTGGCGGCGCGTTTACAAAAGTGGAGCCGCCTTCGGCGGCGTTTTTAAATCGCCGGCCGCAGGCCGGCTCCTTCCGATAATGCTTTGCCGCGATGGTGGCTAAACTGCGATTTCGGCGAACCGCCATCATCCCCGAGGACACAAATGATGGTGGCTAAACTGCGATTTCGGAGAACCGCCACCAACGCCGAGGACGCAAATGATGGTGGGGGAGACGCGATATCGGAGAACCGCCACCATCGCTAAGGATGCAAACGATGGTGGTGGAAGTGCGATTTCGGCGAACCGCCACCATCGCCGAGGACGCAAATGATGGTGGTGGAAGTGCGATTTCGGCCAACCACCACCATCACGGAGGGCGCTAGCGATGGTGGTGGCAGTGCGATTTCAGCCAACCGCCACCATCGCCGAGGACACAAATGATGGTGGTGGAAGTGCGATTTCGGCCAACCACCACCATCGATGAGGGTGCAAATGATGGTGGGGGAAACGTGATTTCGGCCAACCGCCACCATCCCAGAGGACACAAACGATGGTGGCTAAACTGCGATTTCGGCTAATTGCCACCATCTCGGAAACGCATAGCCTGTAAAATGGTGGAGCGCCGCCGGAACTGCCATTGGCAGCGCGTTTACAAAAGTGGAGCCGCCTTCGGCGGCGTTTTTAAATTGCCGGCCGCAGGCCGGCTCCTTATCTTGTAGAGTGGAGTGGCTGAAAAGGCAAAACCCCTCTACGCTTGGTCGCGCCTCTGTAGAGTGGAATTTCAAAAAAGACGAAACCACTCTACACTTGTTCGCACCTCTGTAGAGTTAAATTGCGGAAAAGTGGAAACAACTCTACAGCTGCTCGTCATCCGGTAGAGTGGAATTTCAAAAAAAGCGAAACCACTCTACATCCGCGTCTCATCTTGTAGAGTGGAATCGCTGAAATGACGAAACCACTCTACGCCCGCCTGTGATCCTGTAGAGTGAAATTGCTGAAAAGGCGAAACCACTCTACACTCGCCTGTGATCCTGTAGAGCGAAATTGCTGAAAAGGCGAAACCACTCTACATCCGCTCATCATCCGGTAGAGTGGTTTCGCATCAATCGCAAAACAAACACGACGACCAAGACACGTTAAGCGGACGCGGCAGTTTTGCTCTGTTCGGCACCACCTATGCTAAAATGGAAGGCAGGAGGCTGCTATGCAAAAAGCACTTTATCGCGCCTACCGTCCACAAACCTTTGATGAAGTGGTCGGCCAGGACGCCATCGTTACCGCATTGAAAAATCAGGTCACGACCGGACATGTCGGCCATGCCTATCTGTTTTCCGGCACGCGCGGCACGGGCAAAACGTCCTGCGCCAAAATTTTTGCGCGTGCAGTCAACTGTTTGGACTCGCAGGAAGGCAATCCCTGCAATACGTGCGCCCATTGTCGTGCCATCCTAGAGGAAACCACCATGGACGTCGTGGAGATGGACGCCGCCTCCAATCGTGGCATTGACGACATTCGGGAGCTTCGGGAAACCGTCATCTACCCGCCGGCGCAGGTGCGCTATAAGGTTTACATTATTGACGAAGCGCACATGATTACCAAGGAAGGCTTTAATGCGCTGCTGAAGATAATGGAAGAGCCGCCGGCACATCTGATCTTCATTCTGGCGACAACCGAGCCGGAAAAAATACCGGCCACCATTCTTTCGCGCCTCCAGCGATACGAATTTAAGCGCATCGATGTGGAAGTCATTACCCGGCGCCTTTCCTATATTGCGGAAAAACAGGGCATCACGATTACGCCGGAAGCCCTGACCGCCTTGGCACGTGCTGCGGACGGAGCCCTGCGTGATGCGCTCTCCCTGCTGGATCAGGTCATGGCAATGGGGGAGACCGATATCACGGAAGAACTTGTCGATCAAGTGCTTGGTACTGCCGGAAAGCTTTCGCTTGCACAGCTCACGCGGGATGTGCTAAACGATCGCATGACTGCTGCCATGACCCATGCTGCCTCTCTTCTGCAGGAAGGAAAAGAGGCTGCCGTACTCCTTCGGGAATGGATCGCCTATTTTCAGCAATTGCTGCTGATTAAAGGAGCCGGAAAGGAATGGAAGGCACCCATTTCCGAGATGGAACGTCAGGAGATGGAAAGTCTCGTTGCCGACGTACCTATGGCGCGCCTGCTGGATTCGGTCGATCATCTGGTGGAAACCGACGCACTTCTGCAGAAATCGGACCATGCGGATACACTGTTTCTGGCTGCCGTGGCCCGGCTGATCAATTATGCTTCGCCGCGCGTCTTGGAAAGTCGCATTGCTGCGTTGGAACAAAAGCTGTCCATGGTGGAGCGTTGGCAATCCCCTGAGAAAGCCATCCGGGATGCGATGGATCGCTTGCAGGCCGTTGCGCCCGTCGCACCGCAGGCTGTCGCGCCTGCGTCGAAAGAGCTGCCGGAAAAAGAGCCGTCGGCCTCCAAATCCGTCGCCCAGCCGGCGTTCAAACCCGTCGCACCGCCCAAACAAGCGACGCATCCGCAAGAAGCCGTACAGCCGGCTTCCAAACCTGTCGCACAACCGGAACAAAAGCCTGTCGCGCCGCCGCAACCAACGGATTTCACTGCGCCCTCCGCGTCATCCGACTCGTTTTCGGCGGATCCGGAAGCTTGGTATCGACGCAACGAGGATGCCTGGCGCAGTGCCGTGGAAAAAGAAAAAATCGTTCCCACGTTTTTTCTGGGGAGCTTTGATAGAATAGACGTACAGCAGGGCAATGCCTACATTACCTATGCTCGGGAAAACGAAGCGAAGGGAACGCTTCTCAAGGCAAAAGAAGCGGAGCTTTCCGCTGCGTTTTCGCGCTTTGCCGGGGAAACGATTCGGTTGCATTTTGGGGAGGAGGCGCCGGCAAGGCGACCATCGAGCGACACAACCGAGCCGACGCAATCCAAAGA
Organism: Murdochiella vaginalis; assembly: GCF_900119705.1. GTDB lineage: Bacteria > Bacillota > Clostridia > Tissierellales > Peptoniphilaceae > Murdochiella > Murdochiella vaginalis. The sequence continues at coordinate 661,820 of NZ_LT632322.1, forward strand.
TAGGACGCAACCGGAGGACGGGAAGCAATCTAAGGACAGGATGAGCACGTCGACGAAACCGGTAACAGTACCAACGACTGCCGAGTCGATAACGCCTTCCGCGGAAATGGCGACAGACAAAGGGCACGCACCGACGAGCATGCCCGGCGATGAGCCCACTGAGCCGGAATCAGACTGGACATGGCAGGAATTACAACGCACCATCCCCAAAGAAATACTTAAGAAGATGGAATAAGGAGGAGACATGAAGGGATTCAAAGGACCGCGCAGCGGCAACAATATGAACAACATGATGAAGAAAATGCAGCGCCTGCAACGGCAGATGGAAGAGACGCAGCAGAAGATCGATGCCACGGAAATCGAGGCCAGCGCCGGCGGCGGAGTTGTAAAAGTGAAAATGAACGGGAAACATGAGCTGTTAGAGCTTGTGATTGACCCGGAAGTCGTGGATCCGGAAGATACGGAAATGTTGGCGGATCTCGTCATGGTCGCCGTGAACGACGCGATTCAGCAGGCATCCGCGCTTAACGAGTCGGAGATGGGACGCCTGACAGGCGGCATGAATATTCCGGGACTCTAATATTCCGAAAACAACTATTTCGGAAACTTACGATCCCGAACGCGAATAAAGGAGGGGACATGAACGAATTTCCGGCGTCCGTAGAGGTACTGATCGAACGCTTTCGTCAGCAGCCCACCATTGGAAAAAAGACAGCACAACGTCTGGCGTTGCATGCCCTGAAAGATCCGGCCGCAACGCGTGCCTTTGCCCGCGCCCTTTTGGACGTGACGGAGAAGGTCCACCGCTGCCGCATTTGTGGCAATATCACCGAAGAGACGATTTGCCCCATTTGCGCATCGGCAAAACGCGACCATTCTGTGATTACGGTTGTGGAAGATGTGACGAATTTGTTGGCCATTGAGCGCGGTGCCGCCTATTTCGGCACCTATCACGTGCTGGATGGCTTGTTGTCACCCATGGATCAGCGCGGCCCCGAAGATATCGGCGTGCACCGTTTGCTGCAGCGCATCAAGGACTCCATGAACAGCGAAACGCCGGTAAAAGAGGTCATTTTAGCGCTTTCGCCCACTGTAGAAGGCGAGACCACCATGCTCTTTCTGGCGGACCAGCTGGAAGCGTTTCCCGTGCGCGTCAGTCGCATTGCGAGCGGCATTCCCGTCGGCGGATCGCTGGAATACTACGACGAATTAACATTGGCTCGTGCCATGGAGGATCGTCGTGCGATGAACGAACGCTAAGGCCTTATTTCCGGCCGACAAATTCCCGGGCACACGTGACCAGCCAGGAGAAAATGGCCTGCTGGGCATCATTTTTGGCAGCCATCATTTCCGGATGCCATTGAACGGCGAGAAAAGCAGGCATTTCTGGACATTCCAGCGCCTCGATCACGCCGTCTTTTGTTTGCGCACAGGCGGAAAGGGACGGTGCCACGTCTTTCACAGCCTGATGATGAAACGAGTTGACCCAGGTGCTTTCACCGAGCAGATTTTCCAACAGCGAATGGGGACGAATTTCCAGCGCATGCACGCCATATTCGCGCGGCACGTTCTCGATGCTGTGATATAGTGTAGAAGGTTTTTGTGCCGGCAAATCCTGATACAGCGTTCCGCCGAAGGCAATGTTGAGAAGCTGCATTCCGCGGCAAACGCCTAAAATCGGAAGATGTCGTTTTTTTGCCAATCGGGCGAGGGACGCCTCATGGTGATCCTGCTCGGGCACAACCGGACCGCAGGTCTTTTCGGTACTCTCGCCATAGAGCGGGGTATACAGGTCTGCACCGCCGCAAAAAATAATGCCGTCGAGCACGTCGAGAAGCGCTTCGCGCTCTTCGTCCGTATCCACCGTCGGCAACAGGACAGGCGTTGCGCCGGCAACCGAAACCGCACGCACAAAATCATCCGTGCAGACATGATAGCTTTGGCCGGCAACGCCCATGTGCAACATGGGTCCGAGTTGATCATTATGAGTGTAGGTCGTACTAAGACCGATAATGGGCTTCATGGCAGACTCCTTTTCTGTTTTTTCCATTGTAGCCCGTTATAACCGACCCTCGCAAGCCTTGCGGAAAGCATGCCTGCGAAAACAGCAGGCTTGTCACACAAGCGGCGGGGAAAGCGGAAAAGGAGAAACCATGAAGGCGCAGTCGATACTGGAAGTGAATACGACGAAGATTCGCGAAAATCTGCTGGCCATGCGCAAAGGCCATCCCCAAGAGATCTTCGGCGTGGTCAAAGCTGATGCCTACGGGATGGGCGCGGTGCGCGTCGCGAACGCGCTTCGTGAGGATGTCGTCGGATTTTGTGTCGCCACCGTCTCGGAGGCGCTTACCTTGCGCCGGACCATTGCGGACAAGCCGATTCTTCTGTTCGGCTATACCGATCCGGATGATCGACCGGAACTGATTCGGCGGGGTATTCGTCCTGCCATTTCGACGTTGGCGGATGCCGAGGCGTGGAATCGCGAAGCAGAGAAGGTGGGCATTTGCGCCCCGATGCATATTGCGTTGGACACGGGCCACCGTCGCATCGGATTTGTGACCGAAAGCGAGGAAGCTTTTGCGGACATCTGTGCCGCAGTCAAGCTTTGGCATCTGCGCATCGAGGGACTCTTTTCCCACTTTGCGACCGCGGATGAAGCGCCGTTTCCGCATCCCTTTGCACAGGAGCAGCTTTCCCGGTTCCGGCGGATGGCCGAACGACTCGAAGCGGCCGGCATTTCGATTCCCTTTCGCCACATCGCTAATGACGCCGGTCTTCTCTTCTTTCCGGACGAAGAGCTCTTTGATGCGGCACGGCTAGGCATCTGTCTTTATGGACACTATCCCTCGAAGGAGAGCGAAGCGGCTTGTGACATCGATTTGCAAATTCCGTATCGCTGGACAGCACCCATTTCCCGCGTGAAATGGATGGACGAAAACGAGAGCGTGGGGTATGGACGGACGTGGTTCAGCAAGCGGAAAACCAAGGTGGCCACCGTGCAGGTCGGTTATGCGGACGGCTATCCGCGCATTCTTTCCGGTCGCGCGATGATGCTCGTAAAAGGCGTCGCATGTCCGGTCATCGGGCGCATATGTATGGATCAGCTGATGCTGGATGTGACCGACGCACCGCCGGTAGACGTGGGCGATCGCGTGCTTGTGATGGGGGCTGCCGATTGGGAGCATACCGATTCCCGCGCGATTCGCAAAGCAAGTGAGCGTGCGTTCGCTACGCTTTTTGGAGATGCAAGCGCCATGGCGGAGAAGGAAACGACAACCGTTGCGACACGTCACGACGGAGAAGGCCTTTCTTCGGGAAGAAAAAATCTCCCGGGCATTTCGGCAGATAGCCTTGCTGACCGCGCAGAAACCATTTCGTATGAATTATTGACTGCCATCGCTCCACGTGTGTATCGTGTGGAAGTGAAATAGAAATCTTACAGAAAGGAAGGAAAATGGAAGCTAAGTTTCTCACACCGAAACGAAAACTCGTCGTCACTATGCTTATGTTCAGCACTTTGGGGCTGTTTCGACACGGAATTCTTTTTCCTTCCAGCGTAGTGGTGCTGTTTCGTGCCATCATCGGCTTCCTTTTTCTGGCGGCGTTATTTGCCTTTGGACGGCTGTCTTTTTCGCCGGCGGCGGTTATGAAGTATAAAAAGCGTATCATCTTGGCCGGTATCATTACAGCAACGGACTGGATTTTGCTCTTTGAAGCCTATCGGTATACCACCGTGGCCATCGCGACCATGTGCTATTGCATGTCTTCGCTGATGTTTATGTTGGCTTCACCCTTTTTCTTCGGGGATAAGATCAGTTTGCGCAAAGGACTGGCCATGGGTGGCGCGATTTTTGGAATGCTCTTCGTCTCGGGCGTAATCAACGGGGAGTTAAAGGGCGGCTTCGGCATCGCGCTGGCTCTCCTGGGTGCCGTCTGCTACGCCACGGTCATGGGCATCAGCAAAACCATGAAGGAAGTGGATGGGGCCAGTTTAGCGCTCACGGAGCTGGGCGTTGCGGCCGTGGTCATGATTCCCTACGTGCTGCTAACCGAAGATGTGACACTTTTACAGGTGGATCTGCGTTCCGTCGTATATACCGTGATTTTAGGCGTGGTGCATACAGGCCTGGCCTACGCCATGTGGTTTAATGCCATTCAGCATTTGCCCGCACCGACGATTTCGCTGCTGAGCTATGTCGACCCGGTCTCGGCCGTTTTTGTATCGGCCATTCTGCTCAGCGAACCCTTGTCGCCGGTTACGGCAGTTGGATGTGTTATCGTCATCGCCTCAATGGTGTATAGTGAGTGGGGTGGTGTAGAAAGCCAACTGGAAGCTGTTTCGGCACAGACATCGGCCGGAACGGGAACGTTACACTCGTCAAACGAATGGAGGAAGTAATATGGCACATAGCGCCATTGTCGGCATTAACTGGGGAGACGAAGGCAAAGGCCGCATGGTCGACCTTTTAACGGAAGACTATGACGTGGTCGTTCGCTATCAGGGAGGCGGCAATGCCGGTCATACCGTGGTCAATGACCAGGGCACGTTTGCTTTGCATCTTTTGCCCTCCGGTATCTTTCGTCCGGAGGTGATCAACATTCTTGGCAATGGAGTTGCCGTGGATTGCGAAAACCTCTGGAAGGAAATGCAGGAAGTGGAGAAGAAGGGTGTTAAACTGTTGCCCCCGCATTTTCAGATTTCGGAACGGGCGTCTCTCGTTTTGCCTTGGCATCGTGAGTTGGACGCTCTGGAAGAGGCACGCCTTGCCGATCAGAAATTCGGCTCGACCAAACAGGGCATCGCGCCGTTCTATGCGGATAAAGCCGCCAAGAAGACCATTCTTGCCGGCGAACTTTTGCATCCCGCGCATCTGCGCGCCCATGTGGAACAGCTGGTGGAATGGAAAAATCTCACGCTGACGAAAGTGTACGGGGCGAAGCCAACCTCCACCGAGGAGGTTCTTGCCTGGCTGGATCAGTATGGAACGCCTCTAAAGCCCTATATCGGAAACACCGCGAAGGTGTTGCGCGAGGCCGATCGTGCCGGCAAGCACATCCTTTTTGAAGCGCAATTGGGTGCGCTTCGCGATCTGGACTTGGGCATCCATCCCTACACCACTTCTTCTAATGCCCTTGCCGCCTATGCGCCGGTTGGCTCCGGTTATCCGGCAGTGAGGCTGGACAATGTCATCGGCGTGGTGAAGGCGTATTCCAGCTGCGTCGGGGAAGGCCCCTTCACCTGTGAATGGTTTGGAGAAGAGGCCGAAACGCTTCGCAAGGCCGGCGGCGAATACGGCGCAAAAACCGGACGTCCCCGCCGCGTCGGTCCCATCGATCTCGTCGCCACCCGTTATGGCGTGCAGGCGCAGGGCGCAACCACCCTTGCTTTAACCAAACTGGATGTGCTCAGCTATCTTTCTGAAATTCCCGTCGTTGTGCGTTACACCGTAGAGGGGGAGGAGACCGACGAGTTCCCGTTCCCGGCATGCCTGGAGGACGCGAAGCCCGTTGAAATCACGCTTCCCGGCTGGAAAAAGGATATTTCCTCCTGCCGCACCTGGGATGACCTGCCCAAAGAAGCACAAGATTACGTTCTCTATTTGGAAAAAGCGCTCGACTGTCCGATTCATTATGTTTCCGTCGGCCCCGAGCGCGACGCGATTATTCTGCGGTAAGTGACTGGGCGCGGTGTTTTTACACTACGCAGCCGAACGCCGATTTTGACGTTCGGCTGCTTTTTATTTTTTATAGGCGCGTCCGTACCGTTTTGTTTTCCGTCGGATGAATTGTACATTTGTCTTGACAGTTATGCACATTTGTCTTGACAGTTATGCACATTTGTCTTGACAGTTAAGTCTTGACAAACGTTTTTTCTTGGGATAGAATTTCGTAGTGCGTTGAGGTAGACGTGTCAACGTGTGTTAGCATATACTAATAGAAAAGAGAACACTTGGTCGCCTTTCGAAGGCAGCTCTCATTGAGTTAGCTATGGCTAACTTTATTCTATTAGTAAGCCATGACTAACTAATAGAATATTACATACTTTTGGACACGTCGCTAAAAGATGTGTTTCTGCGGGGAGGAGAATATGGTTTTAGAAAAACATAAGCTACGTATTTTTTGGCAAACCGTAGCGATGGTTATGGCTTTCGCGTTACTTATAGCTTCTATCGGCACGGAAAAAGCTTTTGCTGCGGAGGAAAAGAATACTTTTGAAGTACCTGTTAAATTGATGCACGCCTATGAAAAAAGTCAACCCTCCATGGGCAATCCGGCGATGCATCAAACTGCCGTTATTACGGAAACCAAAGATGGAGCAGATATTGAACTGCAATTTACGGCTTTAGACTTTATGAATATGCATGGCCATTTATTGAAGCTCTATGCTTGGGATGGAGAACCGGCGCCCGAACGAAACGACACCTGTAAGGAAACCAAGGTGATAGCAGAGGAAAAAGATGCGGGGTTGGATGGAAAGCAGATGGTTTTCCCCTCGAAGATTGTCATTCATCGCTCATTGTTGCGAGAAAAAGAATTTTATGTGCGTGTGCGCGTGGATGCAATGGACAGTATCGCCGGTGGCGAAGGTATGGGTGAGCAAAACGCTCGTTTGGTCTTTGATTATTCCAAGGCCCCGGCTGCGCCGGCAGGAGCAAACATCGCTCCAGAAGCACCGGATGCAAAAACACCTCAGGAAGAAAAACATACGACGGTTAACAAAAACTATGATCTTTCCACGTTAAAAGATGGCAATTACACCGTAAAGATCGATTTATGGCATATGCATGAGGATCGCCCCTCCATGGGGAACGGCTCCATGAATCATCTGGCGTTATTAAAAGTCAAAAACGGAAAAGTTGAATGCCAATTCACTGTACATCCCATGGGCGTCAGCGGGATTGTTGCCTCTCTGATTACCTTTCAATATCCGGATGAACAGGGAAACTTAGCCCTTGCAGAGGCGGTCGAGAAAAAATTGGAGGGTGGGAAGGCCAGTAAATTCAGCTTTCCTCTCTATAAGGGTGAAGAATTCATGCACTGCATGGTTGATCCGAATGTTGCCGCCATGGGAAATAAACCGGTGGACGCGCGGCTCCGCTTCTATTGGGATACGCTGGAGAAAGTGAGTGACACCTTCGTTCTTGAAGGCAGCACAGAAACCTCTTATGGTGATGTCTACACTCCGCCGGTGGATCAAACGGACGAAGCGTCCGGTATCCGTCTCTTAGCCGACGAACGTGTGTTGGCAAGCGGCGCGGTTTTAAAAGTTGAGGAAGTAAAAGATGGTGCGCTATTCCAAAAGGCGGCAGATTTTGGCAAAAAGCATAGCCTCGATTTAAAACTGTACAAAATTGGTTTTGTAGACGACACAGGCAGTCCGTTAAAGCCAGTGCGCCAGATTCGCCTGCAGTTTCCGCTGCCGAAGAATGCGAAAGCAGAAAAATGCCAAATTATAAATTTTGCGGACGATGGCACGCCAAATCCTCTGCAAGCAAAGAATGTAGAAGGAAAAATGGAAATTGTTACGGCAGCCGATGGCTATTACGCGGTTGCTACGCCGCAATCTGCAGCGATTCCGGCATGGGCATTTCTTGGAGCGTCCATTGTATTCTTACTTGTTGTTATCGCTCTGATTATGCGACAGAAAAAACAAGGCAAGAAGAGTACAGCTGCGCTCGCACTGTGCCTTATCGTCGGGTTAAGCACACAACTGTTCTTTCTGCCTGTAACGGGTCATGCCGCTGCGGCAGCACCGGAAAACGGGGCGTACATTACGCGTATTTTCGGATCCTATCTCAACCCCGAAACGGGGAAGACGGAGGATGGCGGCACACAAAACGCCGCCATCGGTGAGGGAATGGTGGATGGCGTTGTTACACCGTCCGATCCTGCCGGCGGTTTTAACAGTGTATTTCAAAAACCGGCGCCGGGAGAGGAAAAATATGCCGACGCCCTGATCGAAAAACGCTTAGATGGCAAGATGTTTGCGACGATCCGCTTGTATCTCATGAACTTCATCAACTTCAGTGAAGAAGACGGCCCGTTTTTCAAAGTTCAACAAAAGGACGGTACATACCAAAAAACGCCATATCAAATCACCAAAAGTCAAATGCAAGGGGTCGATGGGATCAATTATAGCGATTTCCGCTTTGAGGTACCGGCTGAGAAATTCAACTGCTCCATTGAAATGTTTGTTAATCCCATGGGGCGCGCTGTGAAGTATTTTGTTATTTCGACGGGAGAACTCCAGAAAGGCAATAAGGACTTCAATGACTACTTCGTCCAAGATGACGCCTATTATTTAAAGAAAAAGCAACAAGAAAAGATGCTTTTGATTGGTGGGGGCGTGGCCGTAGTTGTCATTATTGCGGCAGTTTGGATCGTAAAAAAAAACAAAACTAAAAAACAGATCCTGAGCGCTTTTCTGCTTCTATTGCTGGCGACTTCTCTTAGCGCCTGCGCCGGCAAAGGTCCGGTTTATTCGGAACGTCAGCTTCCGGAAATCGGAAAAGGCATTAAAGTACCGGAAGAGTATTTAAAGGACGAAACCGACCTGAATGCCGTCAATAAAGATAAAAAATCAGAGCCCGAAGGGCAGGAACGCGTGGTTTGCACCTCGGTTGCTTTGTGCGAGATGATGAATCGCCTAGACATTCATTTGGTCGGCCGTCCGTCGACGAAATTGCATCGCATGCCGCCGCGCTACGACAATATCGTGCAGATCGGCATGCCTATGAATCCGAATATGGAAGTCATCTATTCGCTAAAACCCACGGTCGTCTATTGCCCGGATACCTTGCAGGACTGGTTGAAAGAAGGCTTTGAAAAGCATCATCTGCCCATCTCTTTTGTGGATCTTCGCAGCGTGGAAGGACTCTATCGCTCCGTGGAAACAATCGGCGAGCGCTTTGGGAAAAGCGAAAATGTGCAGAAATTGCTGAAAGAATACCATGATTTTTTAGCCGAGTATCAGGAAGCCACAAAGGGCATGAAAAAGCCTCGCGTTTTGCTTTTGATGGGATTACCCGGATCGTATGTTGTGGCAACCCCGCGTTCCTACGTGGGAAGCTTGTTAGCAATGTCCGGCGCCGAAAATATTTTTGAAGGCGATGGCAAATCCGAATTCATGAATTTAAGCACGGAAGAAATGTTGGCGCGGGATCCGGATATTATCTTGCGAACTGTCCATGCCATGCCGGAGGTGGTGAACGAAATGTTCCGCAAAGAGTTTGCGGAAAACACCATCTGGAAGAATTTCCGTGCGGTAAAAAACGGTAACGTCTATGACTTGGATGCAGGAAGTTTCGGCATGAGCGCTAACTTTGAATATCCGAAGGGGTTGGAACAATTGCGGGAAATTTATACGCAATATAACGAGAAAGGCGTTTCGCATGAAAATGACAGCAGCCATTGATGCGACTTCTCAACACGATGGCAGACGCAGCGCTTTTTTTATCAAACTGCTCGTATTGTCGGTTGCGTTTGTTGCCCTTTTAGTGTTTTCAGCGATTTTTGGAAGCCTGAAAGTGGGAGTCGTGCAGTTCCTTACCGGTCTTTTTAATGGCAAGGACGATCTCGTAAATGCCATCATCGATCTTCGCTTTCCGCGTATTTTGATCTCTGCCTTGGCAGGTGCGGCCTTAGCTTGCTCAGGATGTCTTTTACAGGCATGTCTTAAGAATCCCTTGGCAGATCCGGGCATTATCGGCGTTTCGGGTGGCGCCCAATTTATGGATCTTCTGGTCGGCATGCTATTGCCGCAGCTATTCTTTGCCAAGCCGCTGTTTTCGTTTTTAGGCGGTGCTTTAGGCTTCGGACTTGTCTACGTTTTATCGGTTCGGGATGGCTTGAAACCGCTTCGCATCATCTTAACGGGCATAGCGATCAATGCAATGTTTTTAGGCTTGGTATCAGGGTTGAAGTACTTTACGGGGCAATTGATGGGGGCGGCGCCTGGGTTAAGCCTTGTGAATATCAATATGAAGGGCTGGCAGGACGTTTGCTTTCTGCTGACCTATATTCCGGCGGGCCTTGTTGCGGCGATTCTTTGCGCGCGCTTGTGTGATCTCTTGTTGCTGGAGGAAAAAACCGTATCCGGCTTGGGAGTCCGTGTCGGCAGAATACGTTTTATTGTTTCCATAATCGCCGTATTTTTGGCTTCGATCGCCTCTTCTATTGTCGGGATTATTTCCTTCTTGGCCCTGATTGTGCCTCATTTGGCGCGGACACTCGTAGGAAACGCACATCGCAGGTTGTTGCCCTTTGCTTCCTTGCTGGGGGCTTTTATCTTCCTGTTTTTCGATACGCTGGGAAGAACGGCGTTCGCTCCGGTGGAAGTGCCGGCCTCCATCTTCATGATGGTGATTGGCGGCCCCGTTTTCATTCTGCTCTTTCGAAAGGGGGATCGCATTGGCTACGGGAAATAAGGATCTTCTTTTTGAAGTGCAGCATATAGATTTTGCCTATCCGGAAGCGCCTCCGCTTTTCGAGGATTTTTCTTTGGCGCTGCCGAAAGGCGAGGTGATCGCCATAGTTGGACAAAACGGATGCGGCAAGAGCAGCTTACTGAATCTTTTAGCGAAAAATCTGCACCCGAACAACGGAACCATAGTATTGGAAAATTGTTCATTGGACACCTTCAACAAACGAGAATTTGCGAAACAGGTGGGCATGGTGCATCAACAAAACCGTGCACCTTCGGATTTGACGGTGGAGGAATTGGTTTCCTATGGACGAACTCCCCATAAGTCACTCTTCACTTCTCGTCTGTCCTCGAAGGACTGGGAAGTTGTCGATCGCGTCCTGCAATGGACAGGTGTAGAGGAACTAAGAAAACGCCCGATCGGCACACTTTCGTATGGGCAACTGCAACGCGTCTGGATAGCCATGTCTTTGGCGCAAGAAACGAAGATTCTCTTCCTGGATGAACCGACAAATTTTTTGGATATTCGTTTTCAAATCGAAATTCTGAAACTGGTGCGTTGGCTCAATCGCGAACAGGGCATGAGCATCGTCATGGTGCTGCATGATATCAATCAGGCCACGGCCTTCAGCGACCGCATTGTGGCCTTGAAAACGGGAAAACTGCTCTTTAACGATGCGGTACAAGAGTTCTTACAACCCAGCATTTTACGTGAGGTTTATGACATAGACCTTGAGATAGTTCATACAGGTCAGGTCGATCTGGTCAAGACGGTCTGATAGGGCGAATCCATATGGATTCAATGTATTGAAAGGAGATCTTCGATGGATAAAAAACGCAAAGGCGCAAATATCCAAGCGTGGACGTCAAAGGGAATGAGCTTTTTCATGGCCCTTCTTCTTTGCGTAACGACGGTCTTCTCCGTACCGACGGTAAGTTTTGCCGCGGAGGGAGAGGAAACGGCGCAGACGGCAACCGAAGAACAAACTTTGTCGTCCGAAGGAACCTCTGTCGTTTTTAAGAGAGATTCGGAGGATAGTGAAAATCAGGAGTCTGCAACAGAGAATGAGGCGGAGGAGAACGAAGCAGAGATTAAGAACGCAGAAAATACGTTAAAGAATTCCGTCTCTGCTTTGCAGAATCCACAACCCGCCGGCTTAGCAGACGGCCTATACAAGGTGCCATTGAAACTGAAGCACGCATACGATGGAGAAAGACTTTCCATGGGTAACGGTGCTGTAATTCAGACGGCAACCGTGGATGTGAAAAACGGTAAAGCTACGCTGTATATGCAAATGCGCGGTTTACACTTCATGGGAATGTATGGTCATCTTTATAAGTTGTTCCAGTGGAAAAGTGACGAAAACGGCGCCGATCCGTACAGCTTTCAAGGCAAAAAAGAACCTGTGCAAGTGATTCGCACGGGCAAAGACAGCAGCCTTATGGGCGAATTAATGGAATTTCCGGAAATTCTTAAGCTCACGGACTGTGACGTGACAAAACCCTATGTACCGGTTTGTGTCTGGGTAGACGCTATGGACGCCATACAATCCGGGGGTGCCACCTCTTATGACCAGATCAGACAGGGCGCCGGCGAACAGAATGCGAAATTAACACCGGATTGGAGTAAGGCGGAAAAATTAGCAGCAGGAACCGATTTAGAAGCGGCGCTGTTGCAAGCCGGGATAAAGCAATATGTGCAAGATGCATCTCGTGATGCAGCGAAATACAGCGCAAAGAGCTATGCGCCGTACAAAAAGGCACTGGAAACTCTGGAGAGCCTAGCTTCCGGTGAACTCCAGGATGCGAACACACTGTTTAACGCACTGCAGGATTTTAAAGCAGCCCGACACAATTTAGTCGATGCCAAGAAGGCAGCTCTCAAAGATCTGTTGGATCAGGCGAAAGAATTGAAGGAGAAGGACTATACAAAGGAGAGCTGGGACGCCTTGCAAAAGGCGGTAAAGGATGCATCGAAGACCTTCAACAAAGCCATGGCGAACGAGACAGAGATTAAAAACGCAGAGAATGCGTTAAAGGATGCCATTGCCGCTTTAAAGAAGACGCAGCCTGCCGGCTTAGCAGACGGCCTATACAAGGTGCCATTGAAACTGAAGCACGCGTACGATGGAGAAAGACTTTCCATGGGCAACGGTGCTGTAATTCAGACGGCAACCATGGATGTGAAAAACGGTAAAGCTACGCTGTATATGCAAATGCGCGGTTTACACTTCATGGGAATGTATGGTCATCTTTATAAGTTGTTCCAGTGGAAAAGTGACGGAAACGGCGCCGATCCATATAGCTTTCAAGGCAAAAAAGAACCTGTGCAAGTGATTCGCACGGGCAAAGACAGCAACCTTATGGGCGAATTAATGGAATTTCCGGAAATTCTTAAGCTCACGGACTGTGACGTGACAAAACCCTATGTACCGGTTTGTGTCTGGGTAGACGCTATGGACGCCATACAATCCGGGGGTGCCACCTCTTATGACCAGATCAGACAGGGCGCCGGCGAACAGAATGCGAAATTAACACCGGATTGGAGTAAGGCGGAAAAATTAGCAGCAGGAACCGATTTAGAAGCGGCGCTGTTGCAAGCCGGGATAAAGCAATATGTGCAAGATGCATCTCGTGATGCAGCGAAATACAGCGCAAAGAGCTATGCGCCGTACAAAAAGGCACTGGATACTCTGGAGAGCCTAGCTTCCGGTGAACTCCAGGATGCGAACACACTGTTTAACGCACTGCAGGATTTTAAAGCAGCCCGACACAATTTAGTCGATGCCAAGAAGGCAGCTCTCAAAGATCTGTTGGATCAGGCGAAAGAATTGAAGGAGAAGGACTATACAAAGGAGAGCTGGGACGCCTTGCAAAAGGCGGTAAAGGATGCATCGAAGACCTTCAACAAAGCCATGGCGAACGAGGCAGAGATTAAAAACGCAGAGAATGCGTTAAAGGATGCCATTGCCGCTTTAAAGAAGACGCAGCCTGCCGGCTTAGCAGACGGCCTATACAAGGTGCCATTGAAACTGAAGCACGCGTACGATGGAGAAAGACTTTCCATGGGCAACGGTGCTGTAATTCAGACGGCAACCATGGATGTGAAAAACGGTAAAGCTACGCTGTATATGCAAATGCGCGGTTTACACTTCATGGGAATGTATGGTCATCTTTATAAGTTGTTCCAGTGGAAAAGTGACGAAAACGGCGCCGATCCGTACAGCTTTCAAGGCAAAAAAGAACCTGTGCAAGTGATTCGCACGGGCAAAGACAGCAGCCTTATGGGCGAATTAATGGAATTTCCGGAAATTCTTAAGCTCACGGACTGTGACGTGACAAAACCCTATGTACCGGTTTGTGTCTGGGTAGACGCTATGGACGCCATACAATCCGGGGGTGCCACCTCTTATGACCAGATCAGACAGGGCGCCGGCGAACAGAATGCGAAATTAACACCGGATTGGAGTAAGGCGGAAAAATTAGCAGCAGGAACCGATTTAGAAGCGGCGCTGTTGCAAGCCGGGATAAAGCAATATGTGCAAGATGCATCTCGTGATGCAGCGAAATACAGCGCAAAGAGCTATGCGCCGTACAAAAAGGCACTGGATACTCTGGAGAGCCTAGCTTCCGGTGAACTCCAGGATGCGAACACACTGTTTAACGCACTGCAGGATTTTAAAGCAGCCCGACACAATTTAGTCGATGCCAAGAAGGCAGCTCTCAAAGATCTGTTGGATCAGGCGAAAGAATTGAAGGAGAAGGACTATACAAAGGAGAGCTGGGACGCCTTGCAAAAGGCGGTAAAGGATGCATCGAAGACCTTCAACAAAGCCATGGCGAACGAGGCAGAGATTAAAAACGCAGAGAATGCGTTAAAGGATGCCATTGCCGCTTTAAAGAAGACGCAGCCTGCCGGCTTAGCAGACGGCCTATACAAGGTGCCATTGAAACTGAAGCACGCGTACGATGGAGAAAGACTTTCCATGGGTAACGGTGCTGTAATTCAGACGGCAACCATGGATGTGAAAAACGGTAAAGCTACGCTGTATATGCAAATGCGCGGTTTACACTTCATGGGAATGTATGGTCATCTTTATAAGTTGTTCCAGTGGAAAAGTGACGAAAACGGCGCCGATCCGTACAGCTTTCAAGGCAAAAAAGAACCTGTGCAAGTGATTCGCACGGGCAAAGACAGCAGCCTTATGGGCGAATTAATGGAATTTCCGGAAATTCTTAAGCTCACGGACTGTGACGTGACAAAACCCTATGTACCGGTTTGTGTCTGGGTAGACGCTATGGACGCCATACAATCCGGGGGTGCCACCTCTTATGACCAGATCAGACAGGGCGCCGGCGAACAGAATGCGAAATTAACACCGGATTGGAGTAAGGCGGAAAAATTAGCAGCAGGAACCGATTTAGAAGCGGCGCTGTTGCAAGCCGGGATAAAGCAATATGTGCAAGATGCATCTCGTGATGCAGCGAAATACAGCGCAAAGAGCTATGCGCCGTACAAAAAGGCACTGGATACTCTGGAGAGCCTAGCTTCCGGTGAACTCCAGGATGCGAACACACTGTTTAACGCACTGCAGGATTTTAAAGCAGCCCGACACAATTTAGTCGATGCCAAGAAGGCAGCTCTCAAAGATCTGTTGGATCAGGCGAAAGAATTGAAGGAGAAGGACTATACAAAGGAGAGCTGGGACGCCTTGCAAAAGGCGGTAAAGGATGCATCGAAGACCTTCAACAAAGCCATGGCGAACGAGGCAGAGATTAAAAACGCAGAGAATGCGTTAAAGGATGCCATTGCCGCTTTGCAGAAGAAAGAAGATCCACAAAAAGCACAAGCGTTAAAAGAGCTACAAGAACAATTGACGGCGATTCGCGTTTTAAAGGAATCCGACTATACGCCGGAGTCCTGGAAACCATTGGCGATGCAAAAAGAGGCAGCAGAAGCATTATTAAAGAAGCAAGATGCTACGACAGAAGAGTTGATTCTGCAGGTTAAAGCCCTAAAAGCTGCTCTTGCCGATTTAAAAAAAGCAACGCCGAAACCGAATCCGAATCCGAAGCCAAATCCGGGCGGGTCAAAGCCGCAGCCGACAGAAGTCTATTATGAGGTTCCTGTGCAGCTGATGCACGCATATGAGAAGAATAAGCATTCCATGGGAAACGCAGCTTTAGTGCACACGGCGAAAGTATTTGTAACCAAGAATGGTTTGTCCTATGAACTGGATTTTACCGGCATGTCGTTTATGGGCATGTACGGCCACCTATGGAATCTCTTCTATCGCAACGAACCGTGCGGCGCGGAAGCATGGACACCGGCAGTTGTCTTGGAACAGAAGAGCGACAGGGATTTGGAAAACAAGATGCGTAAATTCCCGTCCAAGTTCCGTTTAAATTGCACGGGAGAAGCGCAGAAGAACCTGCCGAATCTGAAAACAAAGAGCCGCATTCACGTAAAAGTTTGGGTGGACGCAATGGATGCGCTGAACAATGGCGCAAAGACCTATGACAAAATTGTTAAGGGCGCCGGAGCACAGAAAGCATATTTAGAATTTGACTGGAGCAGGGCGGTAAAACACGGATCGGCGCAACCGAATCCGAACCCGAATGAGCCGCAACCGAATCCGAACCCAAATGAACCGCAACCGAATCCGAACCCGGATCAGCCGAATCCGAATCCGAACGCGAATGAGACTCAGCCAGGCAATACGGAGCAGGGCAATACAGGAACCTCTCCTGACACGCAGTCAACACCTCAGGAGAACACTACGGAACAAAGCAACATTATAAGCAAGATCTATAATGTGCCTGTAAAACTTATGCATGCGTACGAAAATCGCCCATCCATGGGCAATCCGGCGTTGGTGAAAACGGCGCGTGTCATTTGTCAGTCGAACGGCAAAACGCAAGTGATTCTTACCATCAACGGTTTGGAGTTTATGAACATGTATGGACACGTCTGGAATCTGTTCCATTATGTCGGCGGCAACCCGGAGGCGGCACAAGTCTTGAAATGGCATAACGACAAGAACCTGGTCGGAAAACTGCAAAAATTCCCTTATCAGTTCAGTCTGCTGCGCAGCGGTAAAGAAAGTCGCATTAAAGTACGTGTGTGGGTGGATGCAATGGATGCGCTGAAAAACGGAGCAAAAACGTATGATAAAATCCAACCGGGCTCCGGCGCACAGGATGCGTATCTTGTTCTCGACTGGTCGAACGCCACGTTGATTGAAGAAACGCATGGCGCGCAGATTGCGGGAGGCAAAGGAAGTGCTAATCCGGAATCCCTGCGTCAGGAAGGTATCGTAGCGAATGCAAGCAATCCGGATGATGCAAACGCGCAAGCAAGCGATCAAAGTTTCGAGCAGAGCGAATCGCTCGAGACCGGTGCAAGCAACGTTTCTGTAGATGGCAGTAATAGCGCATCACAGGAGAGTTCTCAAGCGGATACCTCGGATTTCTCCTATATCACTATTGCAGCGGCGGTTCTCGTTTGCGGTGTTGGTATCGTGGGACTGATGTATTACTTCAAGAACAGAAAGAAAGCGTAACAGCCTGACGGGCTTATAGCGCTATATTATAGGAGGGAAGCCACGAAATGGCATGAAAAATGCGGATTCGCGGCTTCTTTTCCTATTTTTGGTATTATGAATGATGTTATTAGGAGGGGATGATGAAACGATTTCGCCTTTTTTGGTTGCTTCTGGGAATGATAACGCTCGTTTTGGGCACCATTGGTATTTTCCTGCCGTTATTGCCCACCGTTCCGTTTTATTTGGCAACGGTCTTTTGCTTTGCACGAAGCTCGGATCGACTTCATGATTGGTTTTTGCAGACTGGTTTATATGCGAGTACCGTCGGTACGTATAAAAAGCGGGGTGGAATGACACGCGGCATGAAAGCTCGCGTTCTGCTATTGGTCAGTGTGTTGTTTGGGATGGCCATCTTTTTCATGAGAAAACACTGGATTCCTTGCGGTATCGTTGCTGTGATTTGGCTGATGCACATCTACGTTTTTCTGTTTCACATCAAAACATTGAAACCGTCAGACTTGAAAAGGGAGGAGAAATGATAAAAAAAGAATTACTGGCTTTGGTGCCGCAGGCGAAGAGATATATCGCACTGACGATACTCTGCCAGTGGATCCAGTTAATATCGCAGATTGCAGTGGTGTTTTCTCTGTCCGCTTTTTTGCAAGCATGGCTCTTCGAACAGGATCCGAGCGTTCTGGCTATGTGTCTGCCGACGTTTGCTGTCGCCCTTGTATTGCGCTATTTCGGACAAAAAGGCCAGAGCCTTTTTTCCTATCGCGCCAGTGCGGATGTAAAAAAAGTATTGCGTAAAAAGTTATTTCAAAAATTGCTGCGTCTGGGGCCCACCTATACGGCGCAGGTGTCCACGGCAGAAGTAGTGCAGCTTTCAACCGAAGGCGTGGATCAGATGGAAAGCTATTTCGGCGGGTATTTGCCGCAGCTTTTTTATGCTCTTTTGGCACCGATAACGCTCTTTGCCGTACTGGCACCGCGTTATTTTAAAGCGAGTGTTGTCCTCTTGCTCTGCGTGCCTCTCATTCCGCTCTCTATCGTTGCCGTGCAGAAAATCGCCAAACGTATTTTGGCAAAATATTGGAATTCTTATACCGGCATGGGAGATCACTTTCTGGAAAATCTGGAAGGTATGACCACCTTGAAAGTGTACGGCGCGGATGCCGAAAAAGCTCAGGAAATGGATGTCGAAGCGGAAGACTTTCGCATCGCAACAATGCGCGTCCTTACGATGCAGCTTAACTCCATCAGCGTGATGGATCTTGTTGCGTACGGAGGAGCGGCCATCGGTATGTTTTTTACCTGCCATGCGTTTTTGAATCATACCATTAATTTTTCCACTGCATTGAGCGTGGTACTGCTTGCCAGCGAATTTTTCCTGCCTTTGCGCTTATTGGGTTCCTTTTTTCATATTGCAATGAATGGGATGGCAGCCGCCGATAAGGTTATGCGTATCTTATCGCTCGAAGAGCCGAAAGACGGAACCGAACCATTTCCGGAGGGGCCGGTGGATCTCTCCATCCAGAATCTGTGCTTTTCCTATCATGAAAATGAGCCGGTGCTGCAAAACATTCGTTTGACTTTTCCGAAGAAGGGACTGGTTGCTATCGTCGGGGAGTCCGGCTGCGGAAAATCAACGTTGGCCAATATTATAGCCGGTAAGTATCGCAACTATGCGGGAAACATTCTGTTTTCCGGAGAAGAAGCTAAGAACATCAAAGCGCACAGCTTGCATCAGGCGATCGTCCGTGTCGGCATGGACAGTCATCTTTTTAAAGGCACGGTAAAAGAGAATTTGCGTATGGGAAATTCGAAGGCATCCGAAGAAGATATGCGACAGGCCCTTGCGGCGGTGAAACTGCAAGAGGAAATGCAATCTTCCGGCGGACTCGATGCGGTTATTGCCGAACGCGGCAGCAATCTGTCCGGAGGGCAAAAGCAGCGTCTGGTATTGGCGCGTGCGCTTCTGAAGCCTGCGAAATTCTACATTTTTGATGAAGTGACCAGTAATATTGACATGGAAAGCGAAGCCGTCATCATGGAACAAATTTATGCGTTAGCCAAGGAAAAACCGGTGCTGTTAATTTCCCATCGCTTAGCCAATGTAGTTTCAGCGGAACAAATTTATTTGCTGATTCAAGGAGAAGTCGCACAACAGGGAACGCATGAGACGTTGATGCAAGAGAAAGGGCTGTATCGCGCCCTCTATGAAAAGCAGGAGAGCTTGGAGCAATTCGGATGGGAGGATCATGATGAAGACAGATAAAGCTATTCAGCGTCGCAGCAGCAAAGCGATCATGCGCCACATGGTCGGACTGATTCGTTCTCTTTTGCCCATCATGATTTTGGCCATTCTTTTTGGCGTAGCGGGTTTTCTCTGCGCGATATCCCTTACGGTTTTGGCGACACAAGCGCTTTTACGCGTCTTGATGGAAATGCATCTCGTGGAGGAAATATCGGGACTTCTTCTACCGCTGTCCTTTTCCACACTACTCGGCGTCATGCTTGTATTTGCAGTGTTACGTGGTATTTTGCACTATTTGGAGCAGTATTGCAATCATTTCATTGCCTTTAAAACTTTGGCGCTCATTCGCCACAAGGTTTTTGCCGCCTTGCGCCGTTTGTGTCCAGCAAAACTCGAAGGCAAAGAACGCGGTAACCTCATCTCTGTTTTGACCAACGATATCGAACTCTTGGAGGTGTTTTACGCCCATACGATTTCGCCCATTGCTATTTGCCTTGTCGTTTGCCTCTTTCTTTTGGCGTTTTTCTGGCAATACCATTGGTCTGTAGCCATGCTTGCCCTGATCGCTTATCTTGTCGTGGGGGCGTGGATTCCGCTAAAAAACGGCAAGAAAGGCGCCGAGGCGGGTCTTTCTTTCCGCCAAAAAGCTGGCGAGATGAATAGCTTGGTATTGGAATCCTTACGTGGGCTCGAAGATATTATCGCTTTTGATAAGGGGGAAGAACGCACAAAGCGAATCATTGAAGAATCGGATGCACTGTCGCGCGACGCTAAGAAACTGGCGGATAATGCCGGCACTCAGCGTGCCTTGACGTCTCTTATCATTCTTTTGGCGACTTTTGCGAACCTTCTTCTCACCACCTGGCTTTATCGCCATGGACAGGTTGGCGTCGGAACCATTGTAATTACTACAGTTGCTTTAATCGGCTCTTTCGGACCTACAGTAGCCTTATCGAACCTCTCCAATAATCTGACGCTAACACTGGCTTCCGGCGAGCGCGTGTTGCGGTTATTGGAAGAAGAACCGGAAGTGGAAGAAGTGACCGGCGGTTACGATGCAGACGTACCTTTTGAAGGCATGGCCGCGGAAGAGATCACCTTCGGCTACGGATCCCGTCTGATTCTGGAGGATTTTTCTCTGGCAATTCGTCCCAAGCAGATTTTGGGCATTCACGGACCGAGCGGATGCGGGAAATCGACATTGCTAAAGCTGTTGATGCGTTTCTGGGACGTACAAAATGGCCGTATCACTTTAAATGAAAAGGATCTAAGAAAGGTGCCCAGCGCATCGCTTCGAAAAACACAGAGTTACATCAGTCAGGATACACATCTCTTTAAAGCAACCATCGGTGAAAACATCGCTCTGGCAAAGCAAAACGCCACATCGGATGAGATTTCGGAAGCGTCAAAGAAGGCTTCTCTTCACGATTTCATCATGAGCCTGCCGAAAGGGTATGATACGCCTCTTGCCGAATTGGGAGAAGGACTCTCCGGCGGACAGCGGCAGCGCCTTGGCCTGGCGCGTGCCTTTTTGCAGGATGGGGATTTGATTCTTCTGGATGAACCGACTTCAAATCTGGATGCCTTAAATGAAGGATTGATTCTAAAAACACTCAAGGAAGAAACTACGTCAAAAACGCTGGTATTAGTTTCCCATCGAGAATCGACGTTGCGCATTGCCGATATGCGTGTGCAGATAAAACCGTAGCGAAGTGTAAGATCCATCTGTCTCATGAGAAACCTTATGTACATCTATAAAAGATGTCAGACCAGAAACAGGAAAAAATCTCTTGTATGCCGCCTTATTGCTGACGGGTTAACCCATCAGCAATAAGGTACTTTTTTTGATGGATGTTAATCCCCAAGGACTGCTTACGACAAGTTTTTTCAAGGGATCGTAAGGCTTAAGCACATAAACGTTTATTGCGCGGAAAGTGTTGGGGATTTGGCAAAAACGCATTTCCACCACCATCGTTTGCGCCCTCAGCGATGGTGGCAGTAAGGCGAAAACGCGCTTTCCCCACTATCGCCTCGTAGGGGGCAACTTGCAGTAGGCATTGAGACGGCACTTTTTACTACAGAGACGCCGGAAGAAGCCGGCCTCCGGCTGTCGCTATTGCAGAAACACCAAAAAAAAGTCGGCCTCCCGCTGGCGCTATTGCGACCTTCTCGCCAACAGCACTTTCCGCTGCATCTCTACACCGTTTTGATTTCTGTCGGATGAATTGTCTTGCGGCCAATGCATGCCCATGGTATAATATCCCCATTGTACGGATCATTAGCTCAGTTGGTTAGAGCGCCACGTTCACATCGTGGAGGTCGTCGGTTCGAGTCCAACATGGTCCAAAACCGCCTTTGCCCGCTTCGTTGAAACTCCAACGGAACGGGCATTTTTAAATGGATGATGAAAAGTATATTCTTGGGTATATAAGGAACGGCGATCAAAGCGGGAGGCATTGAGACCCGCAAAGGCGAAGAACGACGTAGTTCCTTTGATTACGTCAACCTCGTATCGCCGCAGAAATTTAAAATGTGGGAATTGAAACAGAAAGAGAGAAGACATGGCAAAAGATTTTTTACACGAAGCAAAAGAAAAGATGGGTGAAGCAGCGGAGCGTGCCGGTGAGTTAAAAGACGACGTTGAGAAAAAAGTCGGCGAAATGGGCGATCGCGTAGGCAAAGCGGGTAAAGAGGCCGGAAAGAAAGCGGAAAAAACGGCGGAAGAACTGAAGGACAAGGCCAAGGAAGGCGTGGAAAACGCCAAAGACTTTTTTGGCAAGCTCGGAAAATAATTGATTCTCATAGCGATGCATGTGTCGCAAAGAAATGAAGAGAGATTCAGGCTACAGAGGAGCGACGGATATTCTGCTGCTCCTCTGCTTTGTTCTGTCGATCCGTCGCCGATAAACGCTACCTTGACACACCCTTTTCCTTCTGTTACTATTTCCTGCGTACGGACCATTAGCTCAGTCGGTTAGAGCGCCACGTTGACATCGTGGAGGTCGCTGGTTCGATTCCAGTGTGGTCCATCAGCAAAGCCCGTTTCGTTGCACTTCAACGGAACGGGCTTTTTCAATTTTCGCAATCGCGCTGCTCGCCCCGCCACGGGCGGCGCAGTTTCAAAAACACTCCGGTTTTTAACATCGCTACTACAGAAGTCACATACGTGTCGCATCCCGTGCAAAGTCGCACCATCCGCGAGGCGCCTCTTCGACGAGTCACGACAAGACAAGTATAATGGAAAACGAAGTGACGAGGAGAAGCGAGCACCGAGAGGATGTGTACGCCTTTGCAGAGCGGAGCGCCGAGCAATCGACCGTTTTACGTCAATAGCATTGAGTCGATAGCAATTAGAAAAACTACCATAGTGAATCAGGAGAATACAGATGAAAACAAAGAAAAAATTGCTTGCCTTGGGTCTTGCCCTCAGCATGCTTGCCGGCTGCGGGAACGGAACCGTCGGCGACTCCCATAGTCGGGAAGCCCAAGCGTCCTCCGAGGCGGCCTCGTCTCAAGCGGAGAGCGGCCAAGGGACGCTGTCGAAAGAGGAACTGCAAAAGATGCCGTTTTTGGGCGAAGGAACGTGGATCACCGGTAGAGACGGCGAAAAATGGTATAAAAACAAAGGCACCTTTTATGATGCCTTTGATACGGTGATTCAGCTGACCGGCTACACCAAGGATGAAGAGACTTTTAAGCAGGCGTTTGCGCTCTGCCAAAGCGAATTTCAGCGTCTGCACAAGCTCTTTGACAATTATCACGAATATGACGGTGTGACCAATTTGATGACCCTGAATCGCACGGCTTCTAAAGCGCCGGTAAAGGTGGAAGATGAGCTGTTTTCTCTTCTTCGGTTCAGCAAGGATAATTACAACAAAACATTGGGCAAAGTCAATATCGCCATGGGCAAGACGCTCGCCATTTGGCATGATCTGCGCGAAGCGGTCACTGCTGAAACGGAGCATACCACTACCGGAACGGGAAAAACGATCGCCCTTCCCACAGAAGCGGCCTTGAAAGAAGCCAACGCGCATAGCAATCTCGACGATCTCGTGTTGGACGAAGCCAATAAGACCGTGCAAATTCGGGATCCTGAATTGCAGTTGGATGCAGGCGCGGTCGCAAAGGGCTATGCAACGGAAATCGTGGCGAAGAAGTTGAAGGCCGCAGGTTTGGAGCATGGGATCATCAGCGCCGGCGGAAACATTAAGACAATCGGAAGCCCCGTCGACGATCGCGCACAATGGAAAGTGGGCATTATGCATCCGCGGCCGGAACATAAGGATGTTTTGGCGACCGTTCTTGTGTCGGGCGATACGGCGATGGTGACCTCCGGAGATTATCAACGCTACTTCGAACTGGACGGTGTGCGCTACGCCCATATTATTGATCCGGAAACGCTCTATCCTGCGAAACGGTATACGTCCGTCAGCATCCGCACGGCGGATTCCGGCTTGGCGGACTATCTTTCCACGGCCTTTTTCATTGCCGATGAGAAAGAAGCACAGCAGATTTTGGCAAATTATAAGGATGCGGGCGTCGACGTGATCTGGGTGGATCAACACATGAACGTGACCGCCACACCGGAAATTTTGCCCGATATTGAACTGGCTCCGTAAGCGGCCTGCGAAGCGCCGCTCGTAGTGTTACGACGAACTTAACATAACCTTAACAAAATGCATGGCATGGGCTTAACCTTCCCCTCTTATCCTATTGACGGTTCACAGAAATAGGAAAACGGAGAAAAAAAGAAGAGGTGGTAGACCATGAAATCGACCATGAAAAAAGTATTTGGCATCGTCTTGGCGCTGGCTTTAGTCGTCACGTTGGCGGCTTGCGGCGGCAATGACAAAAAGAATGACAGCTCGGCTCCTGCATCGGATAGCGCGGCAACGGAAAAATCAGAAGCATCTTCGCAAGCATCCGAAGCGGCCAAAGGTGGGGAAGTAGATCCCAGCTTAAAGGGACAGATCAGCGCGTCAGGCTCCTCGGCATTAAAGCCGTTGGCCGACAAAGCTGCGGAAGCCTTCATGGCGAAAGCGAGCGGCGTTGCCATTACCGTGAATGCCGGCGGTTCGGGCCAGGGTCTGAAAGACGTTGCAGCCGGCACCGTAACGCTGGGTATGTCCGACGTCTTTGCAGAGGACAAGCTGGAAGCCGATCAGGCGAAGGGCCTTGTGGATCATAAAGTTTGTATCATCACCATGGCTCCGATTGTCAACGAAAAGAACCAGGTAGCCGACTTGACACAACAGCAGATGATTGACATCTTCTCCGGCAAAGTCACGAACTGGAAAGATGTTGGCGGCGCTGACCTGCCCATCATGCTGATTACACGTCCGTCGTCGTCGGGTACCCGCGCCCTGTTTACGAAGTTCGCTCTCAAGGGCACCGAAGAGACCATGGGATCCATGGAAACAGATAACTCCGGTGAATTGCTCCAGAGTGTGAAACAAAACGAAGGCGCCATCGGCTATGTTGCTCTCTCCTACCTGGTAGGTGATCAGGGCAAAGGCGTGAAGGCGGTGAAACTGGACGGTTTGGAACCCAATCTTGAGAACACCTACAGCGGAAAATATCCGGTATGGGGCTTTGAACATGTCTACACGAAGGGCGAAGCCACAACCCCGGCGAAGGAATTCCTGGACTACTTCATGGGCGAAGAATTCGGAAAGAACATCGAAGAGATGGGCTACGGCGTATCTTCCAAGCTTGCTCCGGAAGCCATGACCGGCCATGATACTCCCTCAAAATAAGGCGCGTCTCCTTCCGGCATTCGCGTTGCGGATGGAAAACGGAAGGCAATAAGGAATGGAGGCATTGTGGAATGGACGTTTCGCAATGCCTTTTCCTTATGTTAGGAGGACATTCGGCTGTGCTTTGAATGAGATAGGACGTGCATATGACGACGAAACAACAAGAACAGGCGACGGCACCGGCGGCGCCGAAGAAAAAAAGGCTGCGCACGCCGGCAGGAGAAAAGTTCAGACGAGAAATTTTGGGGCGTGGATTCGTGACGTTTATGGGGCTTCTCATTATCATCATTACGATCTCCATCCTTGCATTTCTTCTGGTACGCGGGACAGCTTCCTTTACGCAGTTTCAACACAGCGTGACCGACTTTTTGATCAATGCGAAATGGGCTCCCACGGATTCGTTCGATAAGCCGGGAGAAGGCTCTATTGGCGCCGCGGTATTCATTTTCGGATCCATTCTCACGTGTGGATTGGCGATTTTGCTGGCCACTCCCTTTTCACTCGGCGCGGCGATTTTTATGACGGAAATTGCCCCCAAAGCAGGAAAAAGAATCTTTCAGCCGGCAGTGGAGATCTTTGTCGGCATTCCCTCCATCGTTTATGGCTGGGTGGGATTAACGGTGTTGGTGCCGTGGATCCGCGACACGTTTAAGGCGCCGGTGGGCGGCTATTCCGTCTTGGCCGCGGTTATTGTGTTAACGGTTATGATCTTTCCGACCATTACGACGTATATTACCGATACGATTCGCGGCGTGCCCGATAGCTATCGTCAAGCGGCTTACGGCATGGGTTCTACCCGCTGGCAAGTGATTAAGAACGTCGTCATTCCGGCATCGAGCACCGGAATCTATACGGGCATCATTTTGGGATTGGCGCGCGCCTTCGGAGAAGCGCTTGCGGTATCCATGGTCATCGGCCGCACGCGGCTGTTTCCGCAGAGTGTCCTGCACCCGACGGCCAACATAACGGGCATTCTGGCATCCGACATGGGCAATACCATTGACGGCAGTGAGGCGAACATGGCGTTATGGAGTCTGGCGCTGCTATTGATGCTCATCTCCATTTTATTCATCGTGCTCATCCATTTATTCTCCGCAAAACAGAAAAATAAGCTGGATCAAGAGCATAAAGCGATGAAAGCAACGGAGAAGAAAGAACCGTTGTTAGAAGAGGAGGTGGTCGGATGAAGGAGCGTATGCGCTCGCGTATTTCGCGCGCCAAGAAAATCGATCGCTTGATGACCTTGTTGTTTACGGCAATTGGCGGATTCTTCCTCGTATTCATCCTGTTTTTGGCGGGTTACATCATCGTCGGAGGCCTGATGAGCTATTTCCCGGGCGTGCTTTCGTTTTCGTCCAAGGGCATCGGCAACCAGCTGTTTAACACCATCTATCTTTTGTTCCTTTCGTTGCTGTTCAGCTGCTTCGTGGGCATTCCTGCGGGAATTTATATGGCGGAATACGCCGGAAAAGGCAAAGCCACCGAGTTTCTGCGCATGAGTATTGAATCGCTCTCGTCGTTACCGTCCATTGTTATCGGTTTGTTCGGCTATCTGGCTTTCGTGCTGAGCTTCGGCGCAAGTTGGAATTTGCTGGCCGGCTCCGTTACCGTATCCATCCTGAGCATTCCGCTCATTACCACGTCAACAGAGGATGCCATTCGCGCTCTTCCTCCCAGCTTTGTCGAGGGCAGTATGGCGCTTGGTTCCACGCATTGGTATGCCATCGTACACACGCTTTTACCGGCGGCTCTTCCACGCATCGGCTCAGGCATCATCCTGGCCGCCGGTCGTGTGTTCGGCGAGGCAACCGCTCTTATGTATACGTCCGGTATGTCGACACGCATCGACTGGGCGAACTGGGATTTGACCTCCCCCTTAAATGCACTCAACCCGTTCCGTACAGGGGAAACGCTCGCGCTGCACATCTGGGTTATGCGTTCCGAAGCGGTGGATCCGAACAGTGCAAAGATTGCCAGCTTCTCGGCTGCAATTTTAGTGATCGTCGTGCTGCTTTTCTCTCTTGCCGCGCGAAAAATTGTCAGCAACATGAACAAGAAACAAACGGGAAGCGAGAAGAAATAGCGCCTCGGAACAAGATGATGTCGCAAAGGAGAGTAGAGGACTACTATGGATAACACAAAACAGCCGCTCAAATTTGAAGTTTCCCATCTGGATTTTTACTACGGCGCATTCCAGGCGCTTAAGGGCATTGATATGGACGTGAAAGCCAATCAAATTACCGCGTTCATCGGTCCTTCCGGATGTGGAAAATCTACGTTTTTAAAGACCATCAACCGCATGAATGACCTTATTCCCGAAACGCGTGTGGAGGGAAACTTGTGCATGGATGGAAAAGATGTTTACCAGGAGATGGATGCGCTGGAACTGCGCAAGCGTGTCGGCATGGTGTTTCAACAGCCGAATCCTTTCCCGAAGAGCGTGTACGACAATGTGGCCTACGGTCCGCGCATCAACGGCATTAAGGACCGCAAGACGCTGGATGAAATTGTCGAGCGCAGCCTTAAAGAGGCGGCGATCTGGGATGAGTTGAAGGATCGTCTGCACAAAAGCGCGCTGGGCCTTTCCGGCGGACAGCAGCAGCGCCTTTGTATTGCCCGCACCCTTGCGGTGGAGCCGGAAGTCATTCTGATGGATGAGCCGACGTCCGCGTTAGATCCGATTTCGACGACGAAAATCGAAGACCTGATGTTTGAACTGAAAAAGGAATTCACGATTATTATCGTCACCCATAATATGCAGCAGGCGACCCGTATTGCCGATGAAACCGGCTTCTTCTATCTGGGAGAGCTCATCGAATTCGGAGATACCGTGCAAATATTTGAAAATCCGCGCTATGAACGCACGGAACGCTATGTTACCGGCCACTTCGGTTGATTAAGGCAGCCCACGGAGGAAAAACGATGCGCAACAATTTTGAAAACAAGCTGGAAGAGCTCAACACCAATCTGGTGGAAATGGGAGAGATGGTAAATCAATCGCTGTTTTATGCGTTGGGCGCACTGACCAGCAAAAACAAGGACCACATTGACTATGTGTTGCAACAGGAAGAAAAGATCAATCATTTTTCTTCGGAAATTGAACAGCAGGCCCTTTTGCTCCTACTCAAGGAACAGCCTTTGGCCCGAGACTTTCGATTCATATCTGCAGCGATTCGCATGAATACGGATCTGGAGCGCATCGGTGACCAGGCGGAAGACATTGCCGTGTTGGTTCAGCAGATGCTGTCGTTCGGATACCAAGAGGCGAATCTCGGAAGTCTCACGAAAATGTCAGAAATCACCCAAACAATGGTTTCCGATGCCGTGCGGGCTTTCGTCGAAGGAGACAGCGCCTTGGCCTATCAAGCTGCTGCGATGGACGATGAGGTAGATGCTCTCTTTATGCAGGTTCGTGAAGAGATAATTGCCGAAATTCGCGCCGAGACCATTGAGGCGAATTTGGTGATTGACCTGCTGATGATTTCCAAATATCTGGAACGAAGTGCCGATCATGCCCAAAATATCGCGGAAGCCGTGGTATACTCGATAACGGGGACAATGGAAAAATTTAACTGACCTTTTGCCGCCCGAATCCGTTCGGACGGCTTTTATGATCGTGAGGATGGCATGAAACAGGTTTATATAGTGGAAGACGATCAGAATATTCGCGAGCTGATCAGCTATGCATTGAACAACAACGGCTATAAGGCGCGCGGTTTCGCAGACGCGAAGGCGCTTTATGCGGCGCTGGACAGTGATGGCGCACCCATCCTGTTTTTGCTGGACATCATGCTGGAGGGGGAAGACGGGTATTCGATCTTAGCCACGATTCGCAATCGTGTCGATACCAAAGAAATTCCCGTCATCATGGTTACGGCGAAGACGAGTGAATTTGAAAAAGTGCGAGGTCTCGACATGGGCGCGGATGATTATGTCACCAAGCCCTTCGGCGTGCTGGAGCTACTGAGCCGAGTGAAGGCGGTGTTGCGACGCTACGGCGACAGCGAGGAACGCTCTGTTTTGGTGCTCCATGAAATAGAGATGAATCCGAAGAAGCGGGAAACGCTCGTCGGAGGTAATCCGATCGAGTTGACGTACAAAGAATTTGAGCTGCTTTACTACCTGATGAACAATTTGGATGTCGTTCTCTCGCGTGACCGCGTCATGAATGCCATTTGGGGCTATGATTATGCGGGAGAAACGCGTACCGTCGATGTGCATATTCGCGCCTTGCGACAAAAATTGGGCGACGCTGGAAAGTACATTAAGACCGTGCGCAATGTCGGCTATAAACTGAGCAAAGAGGCCTAAAGGGCAGGAGACAGCGTATGAAGCGCAATATATGGCGTCATTTTCTACTGGCCGGCATGATTTTTGCCGGAATTTCTTCTCTCATCTGCGTGGGCCTGTTGCGGGTGATTTTGCCGAAAAGCAGCGTGGGGCAGCGCATCCCGCTGATCATCGGGGTCGTGGTGGTGTTGTTCGTCACAGCCTTGGTGCTCTCTGCAATTTTTACACAGCGCATCTATAACGAGAGTCTTCGCCCTTTGCGTATGCTCGTGCATTATTGGAATGATCTGCTTTCCGGAAAGGTCACAGACAGCCTTCCCGCACCGGAAGCGGAGGAGATGTTGGCGAGCCTCTTGGATACGCAAGAGGAACGGGAGAATTTCTTTCAGCAGCTGGCGAATGTGCGCGAAAATGAAGCCATGCGACGCCAATTTTCCGCTAATGTGAGCCACGAGCTAAAAAGTCCGTTGACGTCCATCAACGGCTATGCCGAACTGATCGCTTCGGGAATGGTGAATCCGGATGACACGCGCCGTTTTGCCGACATTATTCATCGCGAAGGCGTTCGCCTTCTCAATATGATCAACGAAATCATTCAGCTTTCCAAATTTGATACGGGCTATTCCGATTTCGATCAACGAGAAGAGGTGGATCTTCACGAGATATTGCGCGAAGAAATGGAGTCCCTTTCGTCCATGGCTGCGGAACATCACGTACGCCTGGAGAGCGATGTGGTCGGAGAAGAGGAAACGAATCGTGTTGCGTTTTTCGGTAACCGCCGCTTATTGGCGGATGTGATGCGAAATCTGCTGAGCAATGCCATTAAATATTCGAAAGCCGACGGTGGATATGTCTTGACAAAGATACATCAAGATGAACACAATATAAGCATCATTGTCGAAGATGACGGCATCGGCATTGCACCGGAAAACCAAAAGCGTGTATTTGAGCGCTTTTTCACAGTGGATCCGGGCAGAACGCGCACAGATGGATCGGGAACGGGTTTGGGCCTGTCTCTGGTCAAACATATTGTTCAGGCACATGAGGGAATTTTGCGCCTGGATAGCGAATTGGGAAAAGGATCACGTTTTTCGATTCTCCTGCCGCGCGACGCGAAAGCGACCGCGTCCGTCACGAACGAAACGGCATCGCCAAAGCAGCAATAATCTTTGGCCGATGAAAAGGGCACAACGGCCTACCAAGGAGACGGAATGAAAACGATTCTCATCACAGGGGGCCTGGGGCAGATCGGCACGGAACTGTCAACCTATCTGCGTCGGGCATACGGAACGAATCACGTCATTGTTACAGATGTTGTGCGCAAGGATTCTCCCGTTGTGGAGGAGGGACCTTTTGAACAACTGGACGTGACCGATGGCAAGCGGCTGGCGGAATTGGTGGATCGCTATCATGTGGATACGGTCATGCATTTGGCGGCATTATTGTCCGCCGTGGCAGAAGCGCATCCGCAAGCGGCGTATCACATCAATCTCGACGGCCTTTTTCAAGTGTTGGAAGTCGCGCGCGAGAAGAAACTGGCGGTGTTTACGCCCAGCTCGATCGGCGCCTTTGGTGCGTCCACTCCGAAAGTGACGCCGCAGGATACCATTCAGCGCCCGAGCACGATGTACGGCGTAACCAAAGTGGCGGGCGAGCTTCTTTGTGATTACTATTTCCGCCGCTTCGGCGTGGATACGCGCGGCGTGCGTTTTCCGGGCCTGATTTCCTATGCGGCGCTTCCGGGTGGCGGTACGACGGATTATGCGGTGGACATTTATTATGCGGCGCTGAAAACGGGCCATTATGACTGCCCCATCGCGGCGGGAACGTTGATGGATATGATGTACATTCCCGATGCCCTTCGCGCCGTGCACGAGCTGATGGAGGCGGATCCGACGAGGTTAACGCATCGCAACGCCTTTAATATTGCGGCCATGAGCTTTGCACCGGAAGACATCGCGGCGGCCATCCAAAAGGAATTGCCCTCGTTCACTATGTCGTATCAGGTCAATCCCATTTTGCAGGCCATTGCCGATTCCTGGCCGGATAAACTGGACGATACGGCGGCTCGTGAGGAATGGGGCTGGAAGGCGCAGTACGATCTACAAACCATGACGAAAGATATGTTGCAGAATCTACGGCCGCGTTTGGTCGAGACAAAATAAATGGATCCCCGTTTACGAAAGGAGCTCACCATGAGCATTCATGACATGGAGTACTTGCAACAAAAAATTGATGGATTAAAGGCCGAGGGCCTGTATAAATCGTTCAAAGTGGTGGAAGGCCCGAACGAGGCGGAATGCGTGATCGACGGTAAAAAAGTGATCAACCTTTCGTCCAACA
The DNA here is from genome assembly GCF_900119705.1 of Murdochiella vaginalis. Taxonomy (GTDB): domain Bacteria; phylum Bacillota; class Clostridia; order Tissierellales; family Peptoniphilaceae; genus Murdochiella; species Murdochiella vaginalis. Next base: position 693,434 of record NZ_LT632322.1, read on the forward strand.
ACTATCTGGGCTTTGCCAATCATCCGCGGCTCAAAGAGGCCGCCATCAAAGCGATTCGCGAATACGGTGTCGGTGCCGGCGCGGTGCGTCCCATCAACGGTAACCTGCTGTTGCATGAAGAATTGGAAAAATTGCTTGCCGAGTTCAAGGAAGAGGAAGCCGTCGTTGTCTATCAATCGGGATTTAACTGCAATGCCGGAACCATCCAGGCGGCAGTGGATGAAGGCGATCTCATCATTTCGGATGAACTCAACCATGCCTCGATTATTGACGGTTGCCGTCTGTCCAAGGCCAAGAAAACGGTGTTTCGCCACAGCGATATGGAGGACCTGGAGCGCGTGTTGAAAGAGCGCCGCGCAGATTACGACAAGGTGCTCATCATTACCGACGGTGTATTTTCCATGGACGGGGACATCGCGAATTTGCCGGGCATCGTCGCTCTGGCGGAAAAGTACGACTGCATGACCTATGTGGATGATGCCCATGCCTCCGGCGTACTCGGACGCAGCGGACGCGGCACGGTGGATCACTTCCATCTGCATGGCAAGGTGGATTTCATCATCGGAACATTGTCGAAAGCTATCGGCGTCATCGGCGGTTACGTGGCGGGAAAGAAGGCCACGATTGACTGGCTGAAGAACCGCAGCCGCCCGCTGCTCTTCTCCACCGGAAACACCCCGGCCGACACGGCGGCGATCATCGAAGCCATCAAAATGCTGATGGAAAGCGACGAATACACCGAAAAACTTTGGGCCAATGCGCGCCTGTTTAAAGAAAAGCTCAACACCTTAGGCTTTAATACAGGACACAGCGAAACTCCGATCACTCCGATTATTATCGGTGACGAAGCCAAGACAGGGGAATTTTCCGAAAAACTCTTTCAGGCGGGCGTCTTTACCAGCCCCATCGTCTTCCCGACGGTACCCAAGGGCACAGGTCGCGTGCGCTGCATGATTACGGCGGCCCATACGCCGGAGCAGATTACGCGTGCGGTGGAGATCATTGGCCGCGTGGGAAAGGAACTGGGCATTATCTAACGATGTTCCCGTCCCATGTCTCGGAATGGTTTCAAAGGGACGCGCGGGCTGTATGAAAACGCGCTGCCATATCACATAACATAAAGAAAGGCTGTACATCGAAAAACCGATGTACAGCCTTTTGCATCTGCCTAAAAATGGGAGAGCTTATTTCAGGTTTTTAACGAACATGCTGATGAAGGTGATCGTCTGCGGCTGATAGATGATATCCACCAGGAAGGCACCAACGATCGGAACAATCATCATGGCCTTACGTGAATAGCCGTAACGGTCGTTGACAGCGGTCATGTTGACGATCGCCGAAGGCGTTGCACCAAGGCCGTGTCCACAAAGACCGGCGCACATAACAGCAGCATCGTAGTCCGCACCAAGGATACGGAAGATGATGAAGTAGGAAGCCAAAGCGAGGAACAGCACCTGGCAAAGGACGACAAGGAGAACGCCGCCAACCAGATCCGCAATTTCCCAGAGCTTCAGCGTCATCAACGCCAAGGCTAGGAACAGGTTCAGCATTACCGTACCGATACCATCCACCAGCGCAAAATCGAAGGTGTAGAAGTGATACTTTTCGTTCAAGTTACGGACGATTACAGCGACGAACATGGCGCCAACGTAGGTCGGGAAGGAGAGGTGGATCAGTTTTCCGATCCAGCCGGCGATGAGCGTACCGGCGGCCATGCAGGCTATAATGACAACCACGTTCTGAATGAGCTCGAAGCTTGTGAGTTTGTGATCGCTTTCGGTGGCGTTGACGTTTTCCGCATCGGTCACAAAGTCTTCATTGGTCGGCTTCAGGTGATGACGCTCAATAAGTAGACGCCCGAGCGGGCCACCAATTAAAACGGCCGAAATCAGGCCGAATGTCGCGGCTGCCGCACCGACGGTTTTGGCGATGGGGTAGCCCATTTCCACGAAGCTGTTGCCATAGGAAAGCGCAGCACCGTGTCCGCCGATCATGGAGATAGCGCTCGCGAGAAGCGCATACGGCGGTTCCAGACCGGTGGCGGCGGAAATGCCCATACCGATGCAGTTTTGAATAATGGAAACAACACCGCAGACCAGCCAATAGATGATCAACAGTTTACCGCCGCTCTTCAGAAGCTTTAAGCTCGCGCCGAGACCGACGGTGGTAAAGAATGCCAACATAAAAACACTTTGGAAGGGATCATCGAATACAAAGGTAAAGCTTCCGGTGGTATGCCCGACCCAGGTGATGAGCATAAACAGAAAGCCGCCTACAACCGGCGCAGGAATACAGAATTTCGCGAGGAAATTGATCTTGCGCACCAGCAGGTATCCGATGAGAAGAAGGATGGCGGCTAACGCGAGCGTCAGCACGCTATTGAGATTGATCGTAAATAAACCATCGACAACTTCGAATTTCATAATGCCTCCTTTTCTCTTTCGTTTTTATCAAGCTTCTACAGATGCACCTATATTGTATCATTTCTTTTATATTTGGAGAACCTGGTTGCGAAACCTTTTCCCTAAAATTGCTGCAAATAGTTTTGGAGAAAAAGGGAGTCTTCCCGTGCTAAAACCGCATTTCCCGCCAGCTCCTCCACATGGTGCTCAAACTCATGACGCAGGGTTTCGCGAACGTGAACTTTCAGCTCTTCCCGATCACAAAACGGAAATTGTCTCTGGAAGGATCCATAATAGAGCTCGATCCGTCTTCCCAGCGTATCGCAAATATACCGTCCAAGCACCACCAGATCATCATGACGAGCCTGCGGATGGATTTCGACTTGAGGCTGAATTTGAATTTGTCCGTTTAATTCACGAAAGAGAAATTCCGGAAGCTCCTCGGCTAATTCCTGCACGATTTGCTGAAAATCGGCAATGGAAGGAAAGGCGGTTGGCGAAACGGTAGCTCCGTCCGGCACGTAATACGGCGCAATTGCGCGCCATAATGCGGAGACGGAAAAGCCGATCACCGTATACGGATCGCCTTTCACTTCGGCCAGAAAACCGGGCGGCATATCCTGCAGACCGTATGCGCCGGCGCGGTCTAATAGCTGCGGCGTGAGATAGGCTTGCAGCTGTGCTTCCATTTGCGGGGTGTAGGGTGAAAACGTTACTTCTGCGAAGGTCTCATACTGCAGCATGCCCTGCAGTGTGCGTAAACAGACCGCAGTCACCACCGTATGCGTCGTACCAAAATAGGAGCGCATCATCCACTCCGCTGCTGCCATGTCGCGGGGCTTATTGTAGATTTGTTCGTTATGGACCACGATGGTATCTGCCGCAATATAGAGGGTGTTGCCCAAAAGGGAAAAGCTTGGATTTTGGCAGCCGGCTTTCGCCATGGCAAGCGCGCGGGCGGCAATGGCTGCGCGTTCCACCATCGGTTTTCCGACGGTCTCGGACAGCGACGCCTGCCGTATGGTTTCCTCATCGCAAGGGACGTGTTCGCGTCTCGGATGCAGAAATGCCAACAAGGCGCGTCTTCTCGGCGATCCACTCATCAGCACAACGTGCTCAAAAGAACCGAGTGTTCCGTTTTGCTGCGCAACGGTCGAAAACATTTTTTCCTCCTTCCGGATCGGAATGGGCGAATCATCACAAAGACATCAAAATTCCACATCTCTCCCATGCTACAATAGCTATGGATAAATCATCCTTCATGCAATCGATCAGCTGAGAGTGAGCATTTCGTGTTCGCCTGTCCTGCTTTCAGGCGACGGACGAAAGCAAATCATCCGATGCCCTTTGGGACATCGGATTTTTGTTTTCTGTACACCAAAGCACAGTAGCGCAGAACAGCAGGCACGTTTATTCCAGCACGAAGTTGCCGTTGACAAAAACGGCTTTTTCTACCCCGTCCGCCGTGATGCCAACAATGGACAGGTCTCTTGTACCGACCATAAAATCTTCGTGAATTTGCGAAACATTGGCACCGTGCGCTTTTAATTCTTCTTCCGTCATATTTTCTCCACCCTCTATCGTTGTCGGGTAGCTTGCACCGAAAGCGAAATGGCAGGAAGCATTTTCGTCAAAGAGGGTTTCATAAAATAGTGTTTGGGAAAGCGAAATCGGCGAATCATAGGGAACCAGAGCAATTTCGCCAAGATGCACGGCGTTTTCATCCTCCGCCAGAAGCGCTTTCAGCTTTTCTTCTCCCTTTTTGGCGGAATAGGATGTCACAGCACCGTCCACAAAGTGCAGGGTGAAGTCCTCAATCAGACTGCCGTTATAGGCCAGCGGACGCGTGGCTACGAGGGTTCCGTCCACCCCTTCGCGATGGGGCATGGTGAACACTTCTTCGGTGGGCATATTGGGAACAAACGCCGTTCCGCGGTTATCGCTGGATGTCGCGGCACACCAGATATGACCTTCCGGAAGGCGCACGACAAGATCGGTGCCGTTTGCTGCCCGATAGTGCATCCGTTCAAAACGGTAGTGATTCAAACGATCGGCACGCTCTTGCAGACGCTGGAGATGCGCCTGCCAAGCAGCCACGGGATCTTCCTCATTGAGACGCATGACGGAAAAGATCTGTTCCCAAAGGCGTTCCACCGCTTCCTTGTCATTCGCTGCCTCGGGATAGACCTTTTTGGCCCAGGCGGTACAGGGAACCGCCACGATACACCAGGATACTTCATCATTCATGGTGTAATGCCGCAGGGGCTTAAATTTCTTATTGAGCGCCATCGAAGCGCGTTGCACACGGTCGTGATCCACGCCGGCAAGCGCTTCCGGGTCGGAGGAGATCAGATGAATCATGTGAACTCCTTTTTTTAAGTAGTATTCGCGTTTGTCGTAGAGGTACTGGGGAACATTGTCCAACACCTCTAACGACGCATGTTCGAGGCGCAGGCGGCCAAGTGCGTCATCCTGCCAATCCACGACGACTTCGCTGGCGCCGGCCTCATAGGCATACTTGGCCACGAGGCGCGCAAAATCCGCCGCTTCAATCGCGGCGCTGATGATGACCGGAACGCCGGGCTGAACGTTGGAGCCGACTTCCACGATGAGACGCGCGTAGGCGTCGAAACGTTGATCGTTGGTTTTCATGATTCCTCCTTGTGATGCGTCAAAGCGCAAATACTTTCTATTCTCTTCGCATGGAACGCCGCTTTCCGGCGAAGGCTCGTTTCAATGCGAGCGCATTTTCCGGTGCGGTTCCATTCCTTCCCGGTACAGCTCACCCTTTTCCGGTGCGTGGAAAAAGAAAATAGGGTAGCATAATAACGAAAATTGTCGATCGCTATCGTTATTATAACGGAATCCCGTTGGAAAGGAGAAACGATGGAAAAGAGTGTATCCCGCGCGGAGGTGCCGGTCCGGGAGACTTGGGATCTTCGTCCGATTTTTGAAACCGAAGAAGCCTTTGAGGCGGCGTTTACAAAGGTGGAAAAAGAGGCCGATGCGTTTGTGACCCGCTATGACGGCACATGGACGTCGGCAAAGCAAGTGAATGAAGCCTTGACGGCCTATGCGCTTCTGTTCGCAAAAGTGGAACGCCTGGAGGCATACGCCTCTTTGCAAGTGGAAGAGGATACTTCCAATAAGACCAATGCCCAACGGGAGGCCCGCACCGCGGCGCGTCTCGCCATCCTCGGCAAGAAGCTGGCGTTTGTGCCCATCACCCTTGCCCATGCGAAGGAGGCCATCCGAGAAGAATCGGCTCGCCTCATGCCGAAGCATGCGCGCTACCTTGCGCGCCTTGCCAAAGACAAGGCACATTTTCTCTCGCCGGAAACCGAAGCGACGCTTGCCGCCTTAGCACCCACCTTTTACGCACCGGAGCAAATCTATGCGGACAGCAAATTCGGCGATACGGTCTTTCCGCCGTTTACGGTGAACGGAAAAACCGTCCAGATGACCTACAATACCTTTGAAAATCGCTATGAAACGGAAACAGATCATGCGTTGCGCCATAAGGCGGCAGAAGTCTTTTACGGCGAGCTCTCCCGTCATCGTCATGTCACCGCTTCCGCGTATAATGCCCGTGTTCAGCAGGAGAAAATCGAAGCGGATCTGCGCGGTTATGATTCCGTGTTTTCCTTCCTTTTGGCCGACCAAGAGGTTCCGCGCGAACTGTATGACCGCCAGATTGACGTCATTATGCAGGATCTGGCGCCCATAATGCAGAAGTATGCGCGTCTGCTGCAGCGCGTCTACGATCTGCCTTCCATGACGAGCTATGATCTCAAGTTGGAGCTGGATCCCACGTTTGTTTCCCACGTCTCGTATGAGGAAGCGGCGACGTACATTAAAGACGGTCTTTCCATTCTGGGAGAAGATTATGTACAAATGCTTTCGCAGGCATTCAACGATCGGTGGATTGATTATGCCGAAAACCAGGGCAAGTGCACCGGTGCCTTCTGTGCCGACGTTTACGGCGTTCATCCCTATATTCTTACCAGTTTCAATTATCGTATGGATGAGGTGGCGACCCTGGCCCATGAACTGGGCCATGCCGGCCAAAGCGTTCTCACCTGTGCGGCGCAGCCCTATCTCAACAAGGAAATGTCACTTTACATGGTGGAGTCGCCCTCGACCACCAATGAGCTCATCATGGAAAACTATTTGCTCCAGAAAGCCGGCGACAACAAGCGCGAACGCCGTTGGGTGCTTTCGCAGATGCTTTCCAAGACCTACTACCACAACTTCGTGACGCATCTCTTGGAGGCAGCCTATCAGCGTGAAGTCTACCGTATCGTGGACGGTGGCGGCTCCGTGGATGCCGATGATCTTTCCGGCATTTATCGCGACGTCTTGACACGCTTCTGGGGCGATGCTGTAGAAATCAAGGACGGTTCCACGCTCACCTGGATGCGCCAGCCCCACTACTACAACGGCCTTTATTCCTATACCTATTCCGCCGGCCTTACCGTCGGAACCCAGATGGCGCTTCGCCTGATGGCGTCCTCGGGGGCGGATGGAAAAGGCGATGCCACGTCCGGAAAGGCCGGCAGCTCGGATCGAAACAAGGTTGGACGGAACGACCGTGCGGCGGGGGAGGCTCATGCCGGCGGATCGGATCGTCAAGCGGTCGTCAAGGCATGGCGTTCCTTCCTCTCGGCCGGCGGATCGCTGAATCCTATTGCCCAGGCCGCTCTTGTCGACGTGGACATTACCACCGACAAACCCCTGAAAGATACGATTCGCTATATCGGTTCGATTGTGGATGAACTGGTGGAATTAAGCTAAAAGCCCAAGCCGCCCCGCCCGCTCGCCGCTCGCTGGACCAAGCCGTCCCGCCCGCTCGCCGCTCGCTTCGCCTCGGCGCAGCATCTGCGGAAGATTTGCTTCCGGCTCGTCGAAGAGGCGGCTCGCGGACGGGGCGGCTTGGCGGGGAGAGCGGGCAAGGGTTGTTTTGGAGGCAGAATTGCTGAGGGGCTTGTGATTTACGTCTGTAGCGATGGTGGCGGATTGCTGAAATCGCGCTTCCGCCACCATCGTTTTCGGCTTGGGTGATGGTGGTGGTTTGCTGAAATCGCGCTTCCGCCACCATCGTTTTTATGGTCGGTGATGGTGGCGGTTTGCTGAAATCGCGCTTCCGCCACCATCGCTTGCGGCTTGAGTGATGGTGGCGGTTTGCTGAAAACGGGCTTCCGCCACCATCGTTTTCGGCTTGGGTGATGGTGGCAGTTGGGCCAAAACGGGCTTCCGCCACCATCAGTTGCGGCTGAGGCGATGGTGGCAGTTTGAGGGAAATGGGCTTCCGCCACCATCGTTTTCGGCTTTGGCGATGGTGGCTATTCGCGGAAATTGCGCTACCACCACCACTATTTGCGACTTCGACGATGGTGGCGGTTTGTCGAAATCGTGCTTCCGCCACCATCGTAGAAAGGCGGTGCCGACCTGCGGTCGGCGGTTTCGGCGTTATACGGCTTTATTTTTCGCTGCTTGCCGCAAGGATCGTGTTTATTTTGCAATTATCGCGTAACCACTCTACAAAATGACGAACGGACTTAGAGTGGTTTCGCTATTTCAGCAATTCCACTCTACAAGATGACGAACGAGTGTAGAGTGGTTTCGCTATTTTGGCAATTTCACTCTACAGGATGATGAACGAGTGTAGAGTGGGTTCACTATTTTGGCAATTTCACTCTACAGGATGAAGCACGGATGTAGAGTGGTTTCGCTATTTTGGCAATTTCACTCTACAAGATAAGGAGCCGGCCTGCGGCCGGCGGTTTGAAAACGCCGCCGAAGGCGGCTTCCTTCTGCAAATCGCGCCGCCAACATCGTTTCCGGCGGCGCACCTTTACAAAAAAGGAAGCGACGCGCCCGTCGCTTCCTTAATCTGTAATCCGTGTTCAAAGCCGCACGCAAAAATGCTTTGTTCTCCGCAATTTATTCGCCCGCACCATCCACCACCCCGGCATCCTTCCGCGCACCGCATCTTCGACGAACCGGAAGTTCGCCATCCACGAGTATATCGCCGAGGAGAAGCCGGCGGTGGAAGGAAGGGTGCTGGGGCGGACATGCCGGCGGTGGAAGGAAGGGTGCCGGGGTGGACATGCCGACGGCGCAAGGGAGGGCGCCGGGGAGGCCCTTCGCTTATCCTCCCAAATACGCCTTCTTGATTTCCGGCGCGTGCAATAATTCTTCGCCGGAGCCTTCCATCACAATGCGACCGGTTTCCATGACGTAACAGCGGTCGGCGACGGAGAGCGCGGCTTGCGCATTTTGTTCCACCAAGAGGATGGTGGTGCCGGCCTCATGCAGGCGGCGAATGATAGCAAAGATCTGCTCCACAATGAGCGGGGCCAAGCCCATGGAGGGCTCATCGAGCATGAGCATCTTCGGGTGCGACATCAGCGCGCGACCAATGGCGAGCATCTGCTGTTCACCGCCGGAGAGCGTGCCGGCAATCTGCTCGCGTCGTTCTTCCAGACGGGGGAAAAGCGTGTATACGCGTTCATAACCGGCTTGTACAACCGTTTCGTCTGCTTGAAGATACGCGCCCATGCGCAGATTTTCTTCCACCGTCATTTTGGTAAAAACGCGGCGGCCTTCCGGAGATTGGGCAATTCCGCGTCCGACGATTTTATGTGCCGGGACATGAACCAAATCCGCTCCTTCAAATGTGATGGTGCCGGATTTGATGGGCAGAAGTCCGGAAATGGACTGCAATGTGGTCGTTTTACCGGCGCCGTTGGCACCGATTAAGGTGACAATTTCGCCTTCATTCACATGAAAGGAAATGTCTTTGATGGCGTGAATGGCGCCATAGTACACGTTGAGACCTTCTACCTGCAGCAAGGTTTTCTCAGGCATGCGACGCCTCCTTTCCCAAATAGGCTTCAATCACCGACGGGTCGTTGGACACCTCCGAGGGCGTGCCTTTGGCGATGATGCGGCCGAAATTGAGCACCGCAATTCCTTCACAGATGCCCATGACAAGATTCATGTCGTGCTCAATGAGGAAAATCGCAATTTGGAACCGATCCCGAATGTAGACAATGTTATCCATCAGCTCCGCCGTTTCGGACGGGTTCATGCCGGCGGCCGGCTCATCCAACAGGAGAATCTTGGGATTGGTGGCCAGCGCGCGTACGATTTCCAAGCGCCGTTGGGCGCCATAGGGAAGAGAGTCCGACTCCTGATTCGCCAAGTCCTGAAGGTTGAAAATAGAAAGAAGGTCCAGCGCTTTTTCGCGGGCCTCTTTTTCCTGCTGCCAATATTTGGGCAGGCGCAGGAAGGTGTCGACCATGGAATAGGTCGAACGCTGATGCAGGGCAATCAGAATGTTTTCAAGGACGGTCAAATTCTTGAACAGACGAATGTTCTGGAAGGTGCGCGCAATGCCGGCCTGATTGAGCTGCGGCGTATTCATGCGAAGCGCATCACGGCCGTCCAGAAGAATCGTGCCGCGCGTAGGATCATAGACGCGCGTAAGCAAGTTAAAGATTGTGGTCTTTCCGGCACCGTTCGGGCCGATGAGGCCGGCGATTTCGGTGCGCCCGATGGCGATATCAAAATCACTGACGGCGGTCAGTCCGCCGAAATCAATGCCCAGATTGCGGCATTCGAGAATGGGCGCACTTTGGACATCGCGCTCCGGAATGCGGTTTCGACTCGGCACGGGCACCAGTTTTGTTTCCGGGCGATTGCGCCAATTCTGTCCTGTGGTCGGATGCGAAGGATTAGGCATGCTCTTCCTCCTTTCCCGTCTTCTTGCGCCGTGCCAGCACCTTTTCCACCCACCGGCTCAGCGAAAAGTCATAGTCGCCGAGGAGGCCCTTCGGACGGAAAATCATCATCAGAATGAGCAGCAAGGCGAAGGCGACCATGCGGTAGCTCTCAAAACCGCGGAGAAGCTCCTGCAAGGTCGTATACAGGGTGGCCGAAAGAACGGAGCCAAGCATGGAGCCCATGCCGCCAAGGACGACAATGACCAGCACCTCAATGGACTTCATGAAGGTGAAGCTCGTGGGATAGAGGGAGCCCAGATAGCCGGCATAAAGCGCTCCGGCCAGCCCTGCCAAGGCCGCAGAAAAGGCGAACGCATAGGTTTTGTAATACGTTGTGGGAATACCTACACTTTCTGCAGCAATTTCATTTTCCCGAATGGAGAGAATCGCGCGTCCGTGACGGGATTTCATCAGCACGTGAATCAGAAAAAGACACAGCACGACGCAGATAAAAATCAGCAGCAGGCTGGTAAATTTCGGCAAACGCTTCAGCCCGGCGGCACCATACGTGAGCGTAACGCCGAAGGTCTGATCGATATTGGTCAGCACGACGCGAATAATCTCGCCGAAGCCGAGGGTGATAATGGCCAGATAGTCGCCGCGCAGACGAAGGGCCGGAATGCCGATCAGAAAGCCTAAAAAGCCGGAAACCAGCATAGCGATGAGAAGGCCTATGAGGATATAAAAGATCGCTTCCGGCGTCAGGTTGCCGCGCAGGAGCTTCGCCAGCGGCGTGGTTTTCAGATAGATGCCGGAGGCATAGGCGCCGATGGCCATAAAGCCGGCATGTCCCAAGGGCAGTTGGCCCAGATAGCCCACGGGAATATTCAATGATGCGGCCAGGATGATGTTGATGCCGACCATGATGAGGATGCCGTTCCAATATTCGGTGATGATGCCGGCGGAACGAAGCGCCATCAGCAAGACGCCACAGAGCACGATGAGCAGCGTATTTACAGCATAGCGCGCCGGCATGGGATAGGATCGTACCATAGCAACCTACACTTTCTCGCGCCGCGTTACGCCCATGATTCCGTCCGGTTTAAAGAGTAATACCAGAATGAGAATCGCGAAAACAACGGCATCTTTCCAAATCGACAGACCAACGGCCGATGCCAGCACCTCCAACACGCCGATGAGCAGCCCGCCCACCATCGCACCGGGAAGCGAACCGATTCCGCCGAGAACTGCTGCGACAAAAGCCTTTAAGCCGAGCATCGAGCCCATGGTGGGGGATACCTGCGGATAGGAGCTGACATAGAGCACGGCACCGATGCCGGCGAGAGCCGATCCGATCAGGAAGGTGAAGGCGATGGTGCGATTGACATCAATGCCCATGAGTCGTGCAGCGTCCATGTCTTCGGAAACGGCGCGCATGGCCTGTCCGCGCTTGGAACGCGAAACCAGAAGCGTCAGCCCCACCATGCTTAAGACGGAAACAAAGAGTGTGACAATGGCGGCATAACTAATGCTGGTGCTGCCCAAATGCAGGGCTCCGGGCACCAGCGGATCCAAACTCTTGGCGTCCGCTCCGAAGAGAATCTGTGCACCGTTTTGCAGCAAAAAGCTCATGCCGATGGCTGTGATTAACAGCGACAGGCGCGGCGCATTCAGAAGGGGACGGTACGCGATTTGTTGGATGAGAAGGCCGACAATCGTGGAAGCCAAAACGGCGATCATCGCCGCCAAAACGGGATGAAGATGAAATTGCACCAAGGCATAAAACAGACTGTAGGCACCGATCATGATAACGTCTCCGTGCGCAAAATTGAGCAGGAGAATAATGCCATAGACCATGGAATAGCCCAAAGCGACTAAGGCATAGATGGAGCCGGTCTGTAAGCCGTTGATGAATTGCGTAAAAAATAAAGATAAATTCATACGTTCCTCCGAAGGATTCCGAACAGCGCGGATAAAAAAGACGCCGACGATCGTCGGCGTCTTTTCCGGCGAAGCGAAAATCAATACATTTCTTTGAAGACTTCTTGTCCGTTCTTCAATTCGATAATCGCTGCCTCCTTAATCGGGTTGTTCTGTTCATCAAAGGAATAGGTGCCGGTGATGCCTTTCAGATTGGAAGCACCCTTGAGCGCTGCAATGACGGCTTCATAGTATTCCGGTGTTTGCGGGGCGAGCCCTTTCTCTTCCGCTGCTTTGAGCCCGTAGGTCATCAGCATGGCAGCATCGTAACCGAGTGGGGCAAACATATTCGGCACATCCGAAGAGAATGCCTTCTTGTAGTTGGCTTCAAAGTCTTTCACGCTCTCCGTTCCCGGCGCATATCCGGAGCAATAGACCAGACCTTCCAGGTGCTCAGGGCTGGCATAATCTTTAATGGATCCCATGCCGTCGCCACCAATGAATTTTCCTTGGAATCCGGCGTTGCGGGCCGCCGTAACGGCAAGGCCGGCCTCACTGTAATAGATCGGAAGCATGATGACGTCCGGCTTGGCTGCGCTCAGCTTTGTCATTTGCGCACGGAAGTCTTTATCGCCGGTGCCGAAGGCCTCTGTGCCGACGATGGTCATGCCAAGATCTTCCGCTGTTTTTACGAAAGAGTCTTTGATCCCTTCCGAATAGTCGCTTCCCGTTTCATAAAAGACGGCGACGGTCTTGGCACCCAGCTTCTCTTTGGCATATTTTGCCATCTTTTCGCCCTGATACGGATCGGTAAAGCAGGAACGGAAGACGTTGGTGCGTACTTCCGGTTTATCGGCGTCCGGATCGATCACCGTGACGCCTAGCGCCGTGCCGGAGGCGGTAATCTGCGGTACATTATCCTCAAACGTTTCATCTGCGAGCTGAATCGTGGGGCCGGTTAACACCGAACCGATAATCGCGGTGGCGCCTTCCTGTTTTGCCAGATGATACGCGTTGATCGCTTCTACGCCGTCGCCTTTGTCATCATATTCGAGAAGCTCGACGTTCTTTCCGTTAATTCCGCCGCTCTCGTTGAGCTGATCGAACCAAAGCTTGACCGCATTGCGCACGGGAATTCCATATTGTTGATAATCTCCGGTCGTGTTGCCGATAAAAGCAACTTTAATGGTTTTATCGGAAGCTTCTCCGCTTGCAGTCGGCTTCTTGCTGTCGTTTTCCGTGGCGTTGCCGGAACAGGCCGTCATAATAAACAACAACGTCAAAATCAAGGCACAAAATCGTTTCATACGCTGCTCCTTTGGTTCATACGCCTGCCTCTGTGGGAGATATCCGCAAGAGAAAAAAAGGCGTCGACAGTCTTGCATTTTCCGGGGGAAAGGCCCCGCGTAAGCGCAAGACAAAAAACGCATTACTTTGAAAAACAATAAAAAGTAATTTATAAAAATCTAACGCAAACGGGGGAAAATGTCAAACAAAACGATTGAAATTTGGTCATTTGTAAGGGAAAACGTTATGATGGAAAATGCGACGACATTCCATTAATTATGCAAGGAAAATGAAAACGAAAGGAAATAAAAAAAGCCCTCGGCGCCACCCGCTACGCGCAGTAGACGGAAGTGCTTTTCGCCGAGGACGAGAAGGAAAGCGATCAGGCTTCCCTTAACAAGGGTTCCACATGGGGGACCGCTACTTTTCCGACCACAAAGGCGATGCCGGCTTTGATCAGATCTCCGGGAATAAAGGGGATGAGCCCGGCTTCCAATATTGCCATCAGGTTCATGTCGGCGCCTTTGAGTACGTCGAGGACATAGTACATGTACGGAAGGCCGATGACATAGCAGCTGGCTGCTGTGACGAGCACGGCAACGGCCATGCCGGCGGTTGTTTTGCCGAATGCGGTGCGATGGGCTATGAGCGAGCCCAAAAATGCGGCCAAGATGAATCCGAACAGAAAGCCGGTCGAGGGGGAAACAAAAATCGCCGAGCCTTTCATGAACAGCATCAGCACAAAATGAACCCCCATGGCCAGCGCCGCATCAGCCGGCTGAAGAAGCAAAGCGGCTAAAATGACGAATACGGTTTGCAAGGTGATAGGAATGGGACCGATAGGAATTCGTATGAGCGATCCGATGAAGGTTAAGGCTGCCATGACAGCGATGCGGGTAATACGTCTTGCGTTCATTATGGTTCTCCTTTGATTTTTATGTTTTTCACGTGCCGTTTTTATTTCCGTTGCAATCGGCTTCATCGGTATCCGAAAACGAATTCGATTGACAACCAAATATAAAATATGGTTGACGCGATAAAGACAGTGTAGCATAGGACATAAAAACACCGCAAGGAAAAACAAATCAAAAAGGAATCGCTCGTTCTTCCGGCGCAGAAAATCAAAATTCGAACAAGCTCGGAATCCCCCTTTTCGGTGGACATTATGTGGAATATTCTGTAGAATGACTAGGAAGGCTTGCTACAAGGAAAAACCTTTGCAAAAGGAAGAAGGAGGAAATCATGACGGACAAAGTGATGTCCATGAAGGACGCCGTTGCCAAGTACGTTGAAGACGGCGATGTCCTGTGCTTCGGCGGTTTCACCACAAACCGCAAACCGTATGCCGCTGTTTTCGAGATTCTACGTCAGGGACAAAAAGATCTCGTCGGCTGGTCCAGCCCTGCGGGCGGCGACTGGGATCTTCTCATCGGCTCCGGACGCGTGAAAGCGTATATCAACTGCTATACGGCGAACTCCGGATTTACCAACGTTTCCCGTCGTTTCCGCGAAGCGATTGAAAAGGGCGAACTGTTATTTGAAGATTATTCGCAGGATGTGCTTATGCTGCAGCTGCATGCCGCGGCCCTCGGCTTGCCGTTTCTGCCGACACGCTTCATGGCTGCCAGTGGCCTGACAAAGTATTGGGGCATGTCCAAAGAGGTGCGCAAGACCCTTGAAAAAGTAGATGATTTAAAGCTCGTGGAGATGGACAATCCGTTCCATCCGGGCGAAAAATGTGTTGCTGTTCCGGTACCGAAGCTGGATACGGCGATCATTCATGTGCAGAAAGCCAGCCCCGACGGCACCGCGATCATTTATGGCGATGAATTCCACGACGTGGATATTGCCATGGCGGCGCGCAAAACCATCGTGACGTGCGAAGAATTGGTCAGCAACGAAGAAATCCGCAAAGATCCCGCTCTTCCCAATGTCTTCCAGGGATGCGTCGATGCGGTTGTCCATGCTCCCTACGGTGCATGGCCGGCACAGTGCTACGACTACTACGATGATGATCCGCAGGCGCTTCGCGAATACGACAGAGCCTCGAAATATCTGGACGACGAGGATGCCAAAGCGAAAATGGCGAAGAAAAACATTCCCTATGATCCCAAGAACAAGCCGGAGACCTTCAAAGACTACTGCGAAAAGTGGATCTATAGTGTGGAAAATCACGATCAGTTGCTGGACAAGATCGGCGGAAGCCGTTTGGCCAAGCTGAAAGTTGTGCCGGGTCTCGGTTACTCGACCTACGTGAAATAGCAGGAGGGGAATCGACATGTCAGATTACACAAAATATACCAAACAGGAAATGCAGGCGTATGCCATTGCCAAATCCATTAAACCGAATATGATCGTTACGATCGGCACGGGGCTGCCGCTGATTGGCGGATCCTTGGCCAAACGCGTGATCCAACCGA
Source organism: Murdochiella vaginalis (assembly GCF_900119705.1). GTDB lineage: Bacteria > Bacillota > Clostridia > Tissierellales > Peptoniphilaceae > Murdochiella > Murdochiella vaginalis. The sequence continues at coordinate 709,190 of NZ_LT632322.1, forward strand.
GCTGCATGCTCATCGTTGAGAGCGGCCTGATGGACTGCGCACCGGTTGAAGTACCAAGAAGCGTCGGCGATTGCCGCTTCATGGCACACTGCGCTGTACAATGGCCGAATGTGCGATTTGTTGGCTTTGAGACGAATATGTATCTGCACGGCTTCGATAATAACATCGCCTTTATCGGCGGTGCCGAAATCGATCCGTATGGAAACGTCAACTCGACTTCGATCGGCGACTACAATCACCCCAAGACACGCTTCACGGGTTCGGGCGGAGCAAACGGCATTGCAACGTATCAGAATACGGTACTGATGATGCAACATCAAAAACGCCGTTTCACCGAGAAGATTGACTACGTCACGAGCCCCGGATGGGTTACCGGACCGGGATCCCGTGCGGCAGCTGGCCTTCCCGAAGACCGCGGCCCGCAAATGGTCGTTACCGATTTGGGCATCATGAAATTTGACGAGAAGACTAAGAGAATGTATCTGGCGTATTACTATCCGTACTCGACGCCGGAAGAAATTCAGGAAAACACCGGCTTTGAAATCGATCTGAGCCGTGCGCAGCTGATGGAAGGACCGAGCCCTGAAATCATCCGCATCATCCGCGAAGAAATTGATCCGGGTCAGGTCTTTATCAAAGTACCGAAGGAAACGAAGTAGTCGTAGGTTCCGTGTACACAACTTCAAAAAATGAAAGTGGAGGAGTAATGAGCGATTACATGTATTCCATGCCCGGATACTTTCAGACGATGCCAACGGTCGGAAGACCGTTAAGCCGTCCGAATCCGGAAAATGAAAAAGAATTGAAAGATATTGAGGCGGATATTGCCCGTCGTGTGAAGGAAGCTGCCGATGCCGGAAAATCGGATGAAGGCATTCATCAATCAGGCCAGATGACGGCATGGGAGCGCATTCTGACATTGGTCGATGACGGTATGTTCCTGCCGCTGAACAGCCTCTATAATCCCATGAACAACAAAAACGGATCCACCGGCATCATCAAGGGACTGGGCAGAATTGCCGGCCGTTGGACGGTGATCGTGGCTTCCGACAACAAGAAATTAGCAGGCGCCTGGGTTCCGGGACAGTCCGAAAACCTCATCCGCGCATCCGATACGGCAAAGATGCTGCACATTCCACTGGTCTATGTGCTTAACTGCTCCGGGGTCAAGCTCGACGAGCAGGAATTGGTCTATGCCAACCGTCGTGGCGGCGGCGCACCGTTCTACCGTAACTCCGAATTGAACCAGCTTGGCGTTCCCGTCATCGTCGGCATCTTTGGTACGAACCCTGCCGGCGGTGGCTATCATTCCATCAGCCCGACGATCCTGATTGCACATCAGGATGCCAACATGGCAGTCGGCGGCGCCGGCATTTTGGGTGGCATGAACCCGAAGGGCTACATGGACCAAGAAAGCGCCGAGCAGCTGATTGAAGCGACCAAGCGCGACACCTCTACGCCTCCGGGAAGAGTAGCCGTTCATTATAACGAAACGGGATTCTTCCGCGAAGTCTATGCCGATGAGCAAGGCGTTTTGGCGGGCATCCGCAAGTATGTGGGATTCTTGCCGTGCTATGATCCCCAATTCTTCCGCGTGGACGATCCGAAGGAACCGCTATACTCCTCGGAAGATCTCTATTCCATCGTTCCGCTGAACAAGAAAAAACAGTACAAACCGGAAGACGTTCTGGGACGTTTGTTCGACGGTTCTGAATTCATGGAATACAAAAAAGGTTACGGTCCGGAAATCATCTGCGGTCTGGCTAAAGTCAACGGCTTACTGGTTGGCGTGGTAACCAATAATCAGGGTCTGTTGATGAACTATCCGGAATACAAAGAAGGATCCGTCGGTATCGGTGGAAAGCTCTATCGTCAGGGTCTGATCAAGATGAATGAATTCGTGACGCTATGTGCACGTGACCGTGTGCCTCTGGTTTGGATTCAGGACACGACCGGCATTGACGTCGGTGATCCGGCGGAGCGCGCGGAGCTGCTTGGCTTAGGTCAGTCGCTTATTTACTCCATCCAAGATACGCATATGGCTTCGTTGGAGATTACCCTGCGCAAGGGTACCGCTGCAGCCCATTATGTTATGGGTGGCCCGCAGGGACATACGTCCAACGTGTTCTCGCTGGGTACCGCCGCAACCGAAATGAACGTTATGACGGGTGAAACCGCCGCCGCGGCGATGTACAGCCGTCGCTTGGTAAAGGAACAAAAAGCGGGGAACTCGCTGGATCCGACGATCGAAAAGATGAACGCGTTGATCAATGACTACACCGAAAAGTCGACGCCGCAGTATTGCGCGAAGCTCGGTCTGGTGGACGAAGTGGTCAACATGGTTCATCTGCGCTCGTACATCCAAGCGTTTACGGAAAGCTATTATCAGAATCCGCAATCGATCGCTCCGGTGCATCAGATGATGACACCGCGCATCATTCGCGATTTTGACGCACTGCAAAAATAAAGGAAGCACTCGTTATGCCGGATCGGTTCCGGCATAACGACATTTCCAATGGAGGAAAGGAGATTACAGTGACGGATAATGAAAAAACGGTACAAGATACGGCCGTAACGGAAGCACCGAAGACGGAAGGTGCCCCGGCAGCTCCGAAAAAGAAAAAAGAGGTGTTGCCCGGAGTAAAAATGTTACAGGACATCGTGACGGATGTTTATCAGGCGGCGTGGGACGCGAAAAAAGCGGGCCGTCCGGTAGGCTGGTCCTCCTCGAAGTTCCCGTGCGAATTGGCCGAGGTTTTTGATCTCGCTGTTGTGTATCCTGAAAACCAGGCGGCCGGTATTGCTGCTCGTCATGATGGGGAACGCATGTGCCAAGAAGCGGAAAACATGGGCTTTGATAATGATATCTGCGGTTATGCACGTATCAGCTTGGCATATTCCGCCGGCATTGAGACGACGAATGAGAGTCGCCGTGTGCCGGAGCCGGATTTCGTGCTCTGCTGCAACAACATCTGCAACTGCATGACGAAATGGTATGAGAATATTGCGCGTATGCACAATATTCCGCTGATCATGATCGATATTCCATACCGTAACGAAGTCGGTGTTTCCCAGGACAATATTGATTACATCAAAGCGCAGTTCCAGGATGCGATTAAACAGTTGGAGAAAATCTCGGGCAAGAAATTTGATGAGAAGAAGTTTGAAGAAGTCTGTGCCAATGCCAACCGCACCTCCAAGGCTTGGCTGAAAGTCTGCGATTTCCAGAAATATGTGCCTTCGCCGATGTCCGGATTCGATCTGTTCAACCACATGGCGGATATCGTCACCGCGCGTGCCAAGAAGGCTACTGCGGAAGCGTTTAATCAATTGGCAGTCGATCTGGAACGCTATCGTCAGGAAGGAAAGTCCACGGCACCGTTTGAAGAACAATATCGTATTCTCTTTGAAGGTATTCCGTGCTGGCCTGCTCTTCGCGATCTCTTTAAGCCGTTAAAGAAAGACGGCCTGAATGTCACAGCCGTTGTGTATGCGCCGGCGTTCGGCTTTGTCTATGACGACTTGGACAGCATGTGTGCAGCGTATTGCAAGGCGCCGAACAGCGTTTGCTTGGAAGAAGGCGTGGAGTGGCGCGCCAAACTCTGCCGTGACAACAAGGTGGATGGTGCCCTCGTGCACTACAACCGCAGCTGCAAGCCGTGGTCGGGCTATATGCCGGAAATGCAGCGTCGTTGGACGGAACAGCTGGGCATTCCCTGCGTCGCATTTGATGGTGACCAGGCGGATCCGCGTAACTTCAATGCTGCCCAATATGAAACCCGCGTACAGGGCTTGGTGGAAGCCATGGCTGATCGTCGTGCGAAGATGAAGGAGAACTAAGATGAGCATGCAACAACATTTTGAAGCGTTTGCTAAGGCCGCCAATCATCCCGACGAGCAACTGAAGGCTTATAAAGCCCAAGGAAAAAAAGTGATCGGCGTAATGCCGTATTATGCACCGGAAGAACTGGTTTTCGCGGCTGGCATGGTCCCGATGGGCATGTGGGGAACCAACACGAAAAATATCAAAGAAGCTAAAGAATATTGCGCTTCCTTCTATTGCTCTCTTGCGCAATTGGATTTGGAAATGCTTTTGGACGGCACGCTGGATGATCTGGACGGCGTAATCATGACGACACTCTGTGATACCCTACGTCCGATGAGCCAGAACATTCGTGTTTCGATGGCGAAGCTTGGCAAGATGCCGACGATCTTCATGGCGCACCCGCAAAATCGTCGTCCCGAATACGGCATTCAATACACGATGTCCCAGTATCGCAACGTGAAAGAGAAGCTGGAAGCAATTGCCGGCACAGAAATCACCGATGAAGCGCTCATGAACGCGATCAAGGTCTATAACCAAAGTCGTGCCGAGCGTCGCCGTTTTGTGAAATTGGCAGGGGAACATCCCGAAGCCGTTTCGGCGGTGAATCGCAGCGCCGTATTGAAAGCATCCTATTTCATGCTGAAGGATGAATATACTAAAGCCTTAAAAGCTTTGAACGATGAATTGGAAGCTCTGCCGAAGTCCGAATGGAAGGGTGTACGCATTGTCACTTCCGGCATCATCTGTGACAACCCCGATTTGCTGCAGATTTTGGACGACAATAACATCGCAATTGCGATGGACGATGTGGCGCATGAAAGCCGCAGCTTCCGTACGGATGCTCCGGAAGAGGGAGACCCGATGCGCGCTCTGGCACAGCAGTTTGCGGATCTGGATTATTCAGTTTTGCTTTACGATGAGGCTTCGGCGGAAAATCGCCGCGCCGAGCATGTCGCCGAGTTGGTTCGCGAGTCTCATGCGCATGGCGTTGTGGTCTTTATGCAGAACTTCTGCGACCCGGAAGAAATGGAATATCCGTCACTGCGTCAGGAATTGGATAAACAGAATATTCGTCATATTCGTCTGGGCATTGATCATCAGATGCGTGACTTCGGTCAGGCAAAGACTGCATTACAGGCCTTTGCTGACGTAATTGCAGACGAAATGGCGTAAACTTCGCTTTAGGGACAGGCAAGAAACAGTAAGGAGATATCGTGACCTATACAATGGGAATCGACATCGGTTCTTCGGCCTGCAAAGCCGTTATCTTAAAGGATGCTGACGAAATTGTTGGCACCTTTAAGGTGGCGGTAGGCACAGGCACGTCGGGACCGGATCGCGCATTTGAAGGCGTTTTGGACGCTGCAAATCTTTCGGCGGATCAGCTCGATTACATCTTAGCAACCGGCTATGGCCGCAACACGTTTGCGCGCGCCGACGCGCAGATGAGTGAGCTGAGTTGTCATGCCAAGGGAGCATACTATCTGTTTCCGGACGTGCGCACAGTCATTGATATCGGCGGCCAAGACGTCAAGGTGATTCAAATTGACAATGGCGCCATGGTGAATTTTCAAATGAATGACAAGTGTGCTGCCGGCACCGGGCGATTTTTGGATGTCATGGCCGGGATCTTGGAGGTTGACGTGTCGGATTTGGCGGGCTTAGCGGCAAAATCCACAAAACGCATTGCCATCAGTTCCACCTGTACGGTTTTTGCCGAATCTGAGGTGATCAGTCAGCTGGCAACCGGCGAGAAGAAAGAAGATATCGTAAACGGCATTCACTATGCGATCACCGCCCGTGTTGTCGGGCTGGCGCGTCGTGTCGGAATTCGTGATCGCGTCGTCATGACCGGCGGCGTGGCACAGAACGAGGGGGTGGTCAAGGCTCTGCAGGATCAGCTGGAGCATGAGGTATTCACGTCTCCGTTGTCCCAATACGTGGGTGCGTTGGGCGCCGCGCTTTACGCGCATTCAAAAGCAAAGAGAAAATAGTTGCTGGACGATTTTTGCTTTTTGTTGGATAATGCCTTATAGGTACTATGGAAGGAGAAATTTATGCAGAAAACATATCATGTCACCGTTGAGGGAAAGACCTACGAAGTGACGCTGGAAGAAGTTGGTGCCGCCGGAAGCCCGGTTTATCGTGCTCCGCAGGCATTTGCCCCCGTTGCTCCCGTAGCACCCGCTGCTCCGGTTGCTCCGGCACCGGCCGCCGCTCCGGCACCGGCCGCAGAAGCCAAACCGGCTGCGGAAAAGAAACCGCATGTCGCTGGCGATGGTGAAGATCAGGAAGCTCCGTTGCAGGGCAACATTTGGAAGATCGTTGCCAACGAAGGCGATGAAGTTGCCGCCGGCGATACCGTAATTATTCTCGAAGCGATGAAGATGGAAAATGAAATTGTTGCGCCGCGTGACGGTGTAATCGGCACCATTTATGTCACTGAGGGACAAACGGTTGACACCGGTGAGGCACTCTACTCGTTGAAGTAAAGTAAGGAGATCACCTATGATCGATATGCTTGTATCTTTTTTCAACAGTAGCGGTTTTATGGCCCTCAATTTCGGCTCCCTCATCATGATTGGTGTGGCGTGCCTGTTCCTCTATTTGGCAATTGCCAAGGGCTACGAACCGTACCTGCTCATTCCGATTTCGTTCGGCATGCTGCTTTCCAACTTGCCGCTTGCCGGCCTGATGGATCAAGGCGGACTGTTGAATCTCCTTTATGAAGGCGTGCACTTGGGTATTTATCCACCGCTTATTTTCTTGGGCGTAGGCGCTTCTACGGACTTTTCACCGCTCATTGCCAACCCCAAAAGTTTACTTCTAGGTGCGGCAGCACAGCTGGGTATCTTCTTCGCCTTTACCGGAGCTATTCTTTTGGGCTTTAATCCACAGGAAGCGGGTTCCATCGGCATCATCGGCGGCGCAGACGGACCGACGGCCCTGTATTTAACCAGCCGCATGGCACCGCACCTGTTGGGCGCGATTGCTATTGCTGCGTATTCTTATATGGCGCTTGTTCCGGTCATTCAGCCGCCCATCATGAAGGCACTGACGACTAAGGAAGAACGTCGTATCAAAATGACCACGCTGCGTCCGGTATCCAAGCGGGAGAAGGTTCTCTTTCCGATTATCGTAACGATTGTCGTTACGCTCATTGTTCCTGCAGCGGGTCCGCTCATCGGTATGCTGATGCTCGGCAACCTGTTTAAGGAAGTCGGCGTCGTTCCGCATTTGGTTACGGCCGCGAAAGATACCATTATGTACACGGTTACCATTCTTTTGGGTACAACGGTCGGAGCAACCGCGCGTGCGGAGAATTTCCTTACGGCGCAGACGCTGGGCATTCTGGCGATGGGCCTCGTCGCTTTTGCCGTTGGTACGGCAGGAGGCGTTATTTTCGGTAAAATCATGTGCAAACTTTCGGGTGGAAAGATTAACCCGTTGATCGGTGCTGCGGGGGTATCCGCCGTTCCGATGGCGGCGCGTGTCGTACAAAAAGTGGGACAGAAAGAAGATCCCTCAAACTTCCTTCTCATGCATGCTATGGGACCGAACGTGGCCGGCGTTATCGGCTCGGCAGTAGCCGCGGGCTTATTGCTGAATATGTTCGGCTAAACGACAGTTTCCCCCTTTTCGTTCGAATGATTATGTTCGAAGCGAAGGGGGGAGATAGAGACGAACAACCGCATGGTTGTTCGTCTGGAAGGGAAAACGATATCCCTTCTGTTCCGAGTTCGCATTCGTCCATTTCTGATACAAAACCGTTCCTGCGGTACAGCTCAGCCGCGATGGAAAGATCTGTTGATCGGTAATGAATAAGGGAACAGGCGATGAAAGAGGACATTTGTCCTTAGCAGCTGTCTACGGTTCAGACAGCACCGAAAGGAGAACGAAATGAAAAAAGCACTTAGTGTGTTACTTGCCTTAGCCCTGGCTGTTTCGATGACCGCTTGTGGCGGTGGAGAAAAACCGGCAGAATCCAAACCGGCAGAATCCAAAGCAGCGGAATCGACAGCCCCTGCGTCGGAAGAAAAAAAGGCACCGACGGGCGAAGCTGTCAACTGGAACTTCGCGACGGGCGGATCCACGGGAACGTATTATGCCTACGGTGGCGTCATTGCCAACGTATTCAGCGAAAAAGTGCCGAATGTGAAATTGACCGTACAGTCAACCGGTGCATCCAAGGCAAACATCTTCTCATTAGATGACAATGAAGCCCAAATTGGTTTTGTACAAAACGATGTTATGGATTACGCCATGAAGGGCGAGAGCCTCTTCAAAGAAGATGGCGCAATCACGAGCTTCGCGGCCGTTGCTGCGCTGTATCCGGAAACCTGCCAGATCGTCGGCGCCAAGGGCTTGACCTCGGTTGCAGACCTCAAAGGCAAGAACGTCTCTGTCGGCGATGCCGGATCGGGTGTTGAATTCAATGCGACACAGATTCTTGCTGCATACGGCATTGACATCAATAAAGACATCACGAAGCACAACCTTTCCTTTGGCGATTCGGCCGAAGCGTTAAAGGATGGCAAAATCGATGCATTCTTCTGCGTTGCCGGTGCTCCTACCACTGCCATTACGGAATTGGCTACGACGAACGATATCTCGATCATTTCAGTGGATAAAGAACATGCGGATCAGTTAAAGAAAGACTATCCGTTCTATTCGGATATCACCATTCCGGCAAACACCTACAAGGGCGTGGATGCGGACGTTCAGACGGTTGCTGTTAAAGCCACCATCATCTGCCGCAAAGATCTTCCGGAAGATGCTGTTTACAACCTGGTTAAGGGCATTTTCGACAACAAAGATATGATTGCCGAATCCCATGCAAAGGGCAAAATGCTGGATCCGAAGTACGCCATTGAAGCCATCTCCGTACCGTTCCATCCGGGTGCTGAGAAGTACTTCAAAGAAATCGGAGTCATGAAATAATCTATGACACCACGTCATAAAACGGTTTTTTGGGTGGCGGCTCTCGCGCTTATCGCTGCCGTTACCTTCCTTCTCGTCGGGTTTTTCGCTTCCGCAGGGCATGAGCTGGTCCTGCGGAGCGGAAAGACGGGTGACGTGTTCGCTCGTTACCCGATGTCGGAAGGAGACACGTTTTGTGTCACCTTTATTCATTCGGTCAATCAAAAACCGTACACCGATATGTACCGCATTGAAGATGGTAAAATTTACGCCGAAGAGACGCGTTTCGCGGAGTTCGGCGCAGGGGTAGAAACAGAATTAAATAAAGGAGAAACGCTCTCCACCGGAAAAAACGGGGAAATCGTCATCTCCAATATCCATACGGAAATGAAACATCTGTCTTACATCGTCGGCACCGTTTCCGACCATGTCCTAGCGGTCGGAGGAAAAGAGATCAGCTTGCGAAATCTGTGCGGACGAAATGCGACGGTTGTTTTTACTTACGAAAAAAAATAGAAGGGACAGCCTGAGAAGGGGGAAGACGGAAATACTCCGTCAGCATAAGGAAAACGTTATTTCCTTAAAACGAATGTCTGTGGACACAACAGAAAGGAGATGGCAATGACGGACGAAATCAAAAAAACGTCTGATCCGGCGCCTGAGGTAGAAGATACCGGTACCGGTACGATGGCGGACGTGGAAGAGATCATGAAAAAGTATGATCGCGAATCCAACACCCGCATCTGGACCGGAACGCCGGCCATGATTATTAAATTTACGATGGCGGCTTTTGCCCTTTTCATGATCTGGCTGAACTTATTTGCTAACTGGGATGAACGCATTCGCCGTTGTATGTTTCTCGGCACCATCATCGTGTTTGCCTTCGTGATGTACCCCTTGCGAAAAGGGGATACTTCGCGTGTCAACCATATGCCATTTTATGACATTATTTTGATGCTCTTAGGAGCGGGCAGCTTTTTCTATTTCATTGTCAATTTCAAGGGAATCATCGATCAGGCGACTCGTATTCACCAGACCGAAATTATTCTGGGCATCATCGGCATTATTATTTTAGCGGAAGCCTGCCGACGCGTTGTAGGTCTGCCAATTCTCTTTGTCGCCGGCTTCTTTGTCATTTACTCGTTTGCACAGGGCAAAGCGTTGCGCGTCATTATTTACAACCTGTTCTACACTACGACAGGCGTCATTGGCACCCCGATTGGTGTTTGCTCCACCTACATTGTGCTTTTCATCATCTTTGGTGCGTTTCTCGAAGGCACGGGCATATCCGACTTCTTTATTCAGGTCGCTAACTCCGTAGCCGGTGCGTCCAAAGGCGGTCCGGCAAAGGTCGCCGTTATCTCCTCCGCTCTTTGCGGCATGGTTTCCGGTTCCTCCGTAGCCAACACCGTGACAACCGGATCCGTTACCATTCCGTTGATGAAGAAGACCGGTTACCGCAGTGAGTTTGCGGGCGCCGTGGAAGCGTCGGCCTCTACCGGCGGACAGATCATGCCGCCGATCATGGGCGCGGCCGCCTTCCTCATGTCGGAAATGGTTGGCGTTCCCTATGCGGAAATCGCGGTAAAGGCGATTCTTCCGGCGCTCCTGTACTTTCTCGGGATCTTCATTGCCGTTCATCTGGAAGCGCTTCGCACCGGCCTTATGGGCTTGAAAAAAGAAGACCTTCCGCATTTCGGGAAACTGGTTCTCAAACAAGGTTACCTGCTGTTGCCATTAATCATCCTCGTATGGATGGTCATGAATGGCTTTACAATGGCTCGTTCGGCCGTTATCGCTACGCTCGTGGCCATTGTGGTCAGTATGTTCCGTAAAGAGACGCGCATGACGCCGATGGGCTTTGTCAATGTGCTGGAAAATGGAACGAAAAATACCATCTCTGTAGCCATCGCCTGTGGCGTTGCCGGTATCATCGCCGGTGTTGTCACCATGACAGGTCTTGGTCAGGTGCTGATTTCCGCCATTGTCGGCTTGGCCAACGGAAAGCTTATCATCGCGTTAATGCTGACCATGGTCACTTGCATCGTCCTCGGCATGGGTGTTCCAACTACTGCGAACTACATAATTATGGCGACAACCTGCGCACCGATTCTGGTTTCCGGCATGGGCGTCAACGCGATTGCTGCCAATATGTTCGTTTTCTACTTCGGCATCATCGCCGACATCACGCCGCCGGTTGCACTTGCTGCATACGCCGGCAGTGCAATTGCCCGCTCCAATCCGATGAAGACGGCATTAACCGCGACGCGTCTGGCCATTGCAGCCTTTATCGTGCCGTATATCTTTGTGATGAGTCCGGCCTTGCTCTTTATCGATACACAGCTGGTTGATATTATTCTGATCGTTATCACATCGATCATCGGACTCTTCGGTGTATCGGCCGGTCTTGCCGGTTTTGTTTACACCAAGATGCCGATTTGGCAGCGGGTGCTTTCCGTCATTGGCGGACTACTCCTTATTTATCCGGGCATCGTCACCGATATCGCCGGTGTGGCGTTGGTTGGTACCGTACTGGCGTTGCAGTATCTCAATGGAAAGAAGCAAAAGGAGCAGGCAACAGCCTAAAGAAAGCGTTTTTACCACGTTCTTTTGTTCCTAAAAACACAAAAAGCGGGATCGTCAGTTTTTCGACGATTCCGCTTTCGTTTTTCACATACTTGATGAAAAGGATTTCGAGATGTTATACTAGGATGGTAGCGAACAGCAAGGGAAAACATGTCCTGTAAGACACAAAAACAGGACCCCTGCAAGAAGAATCATTGTTGATCGTCACTCGTTTTTACAATGGAAGGAGTAAACTATGACACTATGGGATGTCGTAACTGACGTTGCCCTATTAGGCGCATTGATGCTGATCGGGCAATTCTTACGTGCAAAAGTGAAATTATTCCAATCTCTGCTTTTGCCGGCTTCCTTAATTGGCGGCTTTATCGGCTTGGCACTAGGGCCGAGCGGGGCGAACGTTTTACCGTTCTCAAAAAGCTTGAGCGGCTACGCAGGCATTCTGATTGCTGTTGTCTTTGGTTGCACGCCGATTGGAGATAAGCCGTTATCGAAAAAAGAGCTTAAAGGCGTTGGTGGATTTTTCTATCAGAACACAGGTATTTTAATTTTTCAATATGCGATTGGTATGGCCCTGTCATTATTTGTTTTGAATAAGTTTTGGCCAGACCTGCATAACAGCTTCGGCTTGATTTATGCAACCGGCTTCTACGGTGGTCACGGAACTGCTGCTGCTGTCGGTTCTGCGTTTAAAGATCTGGGTTATCCGGAATTCTTCGACCTAGGCAATGCCTCCGCAACGGTTGGTATTGTTGTTGGTATTATCTTTGGTATGGCACTCATCAACTGGGGCACGCGAAAAGGATATACCAATTATGTTGCTTCGCCGAAACAGCTTCCTGCCGATATGCGTACCGGTTTAATCGCTCCGGAAAATCAGAAACCCTCGACCAAGGGGACGATCAACAACATGTCCCTTGATTCGTTAGCTTTCCACGTCGGCATCGCGATCTTCGTCACCTTTGTTGCGAAGAGACTGTCCGGAGTGATTGCAAAAGCCGTTCCTGGCTTATCGATTCCGGTTTTCGTACTGGCTTTGGCCGTCGGTTATGTGGCACAGTTCTTCCTGCGTGCAACCAAAGCGGACAAATACGTTGACCGCAGCACGCTGCAGCGTATCAGCGGAACCTCGACAGACTTTCTGGTTTGCTCGGCGGTTGCTTCGTTGAAATTAAGCACGATTGCATCGTACGCTGGTCCGTTGATGATCACCTTCGTCATCGGTATCATCATCAACATCTTATGGTTCCTCTGGGTCAGCAAGTATTCTTCTGAGAGAGACTGGTTTGAGCGCGGCATTATGAACTATGGCCGTTCCAATGGCGTCGTCGCGACGGGCGTTCTCTTGAACCGTGTTGTCGACCCGGATGCGAAATCGCGTGGCTTGGAAGACACCGGCATCACCGACCTTCTGAATCGTCCGATTGCCATTGCTCTTCAGGTGCTTCCGCCGGCAATTTGTATGAGCACGCTCTCCAGCGTGTATGCGATGACAGGCGTAATGTGGCTCGGCTTCATCGTATTGACCGTTATCGCCTTGGCGTTAAAATGGTGGACTCCGGGCAAAATGCAGGGAGGCCAGAAGAAATAAGTTCGCTACCATTTGCCTACAAAACTTTTGCAGGGGTTTTGTAGAAAGGAGGATTGATGAAGTACGATATCATGCATTTTGAAGCTCTTGGAGAAGAAGCGGAGCACTTACAAGAAGAGACGGACCGCTTGGTTGCGGAGGGAAAACTGAAAAAAGACTTCTCTTCGGTGATTACGCCGTTAACGCTACAAGAGTATCTCAAGCAGGAGAATTTGAGCGGAAAAGACCTTCCCAACATCGTCACCACCAAAACGCATTCGGTATTACCGGAGGAGTGGGTGAACAGCGAACCGAAGAAGAGCGTCATTACGCGAAGCGCCGGCTATGATCATTTTGAGCATCTTCAGAACAAACTGAACATCGCCAGCTTGCGCGTGTACTGCGTGAAGGCTGTCGCACAAACAGCAATCAAGTTTTTGTATGCTGCAGCAGGCTATCTGAATGAGTATTCCAAAAACACGCTGCTCTTCGAACGCAATAAGACGCACTCATTCCATGAGCTGGGGCCGGATATGGTTGCCACGGTGTTCGGTGTAGGAAACATCGGCGCGGAAACCTATCGGATGTTAGTACAAAACGGGCTGACCGTTCAGGCTGTTGACGTACGCGCCGAAGAACTGAAAGGCCTTGACGCATATAAGGACTTCCACTTTGTCGACAAAGAGACCGCCATTAAAAATTCCGACGTGATCCTTAACGTCATGAATTTGACCAAATCCAAAGAAAGCCGTTTCTATAACGTCAACTACTTTGATCAAGAGACGCTCTCCAAAGCGAAAAAGGGAATCATCCTCATCAATGTCACCCGAGGAGAAATCATGCCGGAACATGTGGTTTTAGAAGGCATGGAAAAGGGGCAGATCATAGGCTTCGGTACCGATGTGTTCAGTTATGAAGAGCGCATTACGCAGGCTTTGCGCAATGGCGAAACCAAGTCGGATGATCCGGATATTGACGCTGCCTTGACATTGATTCATCGTGCGCTCAACCGCGAGGCCAACGTATACGTACAGCCCCATCAGGGCTTTAACTCCGATGTTGCCGCCGTGGATAAGGCAAAAGAAGCCATGGCCCACGTCGCCTTCTTCTTCAACGAGGGGAAGGGAACGTTCAGAGAGCAGTTGCCGTATTACGAAAGCTAAGGCACAAAACGCAACAAATCAGACCGTTTGTATCATACGGAATGGAAGAAATAGCGAGATCGGGCAAACGCCCCTCTCGCTATTTTTTATTCGGAATCGCTTGTCGAAAGTTAAAAAAATGATAAGTTTCAGAGAACTTTTTGTTCACTTCATGTACAATAGAAAAGTGGGTTTGACCGAAAGGCGGCCGCCCGAACCAATTCATCCCGAACAGTCGACAGGAATCACGAGAGGAACAACGAGACCATGACGCTATTTGATTACTTAGAATTGTTGGGCGGCTTGAGCATGCTGCTCTACGGCATGTCGATATTGGGCGACGGATTAAACGTCGTTTCCGGTGGAAAAATGGAAAGCCTGTTGAAAAGACTGGTATCCACCAAGTTTAAAGGCGTGTTGCTCGGCGCAGCCGTAACGGCTGTGATTCAATCCTCGTCCGCTACGACCGTCATGGTAGTCGCGCTGGTAAACTCCGGCGTATTAAAGCTGATGCAGGCGGTTTCCATCATTATGGGTGCGAACATCGGAACGACCATGACGGCCTGGATTCTTAGCTTGAGCGGTCTCAACGGCGAAAGCTTTTTGATTCAGATGCTCAAACCGAGTTCCTTTTCGCCCATTCTGGCTATGATCGGCGTGATCATTCTTTTTACCGCCAAAAACGAAACGAAAAAGGGCAAGGCCAGTGTTTTTCTGGGCTTTGCTGTGTTGATGTTCGGCATGGAAACCATGATGCGGGCTATGACGCCTTTGCAAAGTTCTACCGAATTTTTTGAAGTGGTCTCGCTCTTTTCCAACCCGATTCTCGGGCTGCTACTGGGTATCGGCATTACCGCGCTGATTCAATCTTCTTCCGCCTTTACAGGTATTCTACAGGCACTTTCCTCCACCGGAGCCATTACCTTTGGCACGGCCATTCCCGTCATCATGGGACAGAACATCGGCACCTGTGTTACGGCTCTGCTGTCGAGTATCGGAGCAGAAGTCAACGCCAAGCGCGCGGCCATTATTCACTTGATTTTTAACGTCATCGGAACCGGACTGTTTCTTTGTGTGTTCTATCTGGGCAATGCATTTCTACACTATACATTTCTCAACGATACAGTGAATGCCGTGAATATTGCGATCATTCATACCACCTTTAATATCGGGACAACGGTGGTACTCTATCCTTTTGCAGGGCAGCTGGTAAAGCTGTCACAGAAATTGATTGTGGACAAAAAAGCGCCGGTGGAGATGGATGCCATCGAGCAGGATCTGCGTCTTTTGGAACCGCGCCTTCTGGATCGGCCGGACTTTGCTGTGCAGCAGGCCTATACCGTGCTGTGTCAAATGATGAAGCTGACCAGTCAGGAATTTGAAGAGACGGCGCAATTGATGCAGGGGTATACACCCGAGCGGCATGAGAAAATTGAATGGATGGAGCGGCAGGTGGATCGCTATGAAGATGCGCTGCAGGACTATAGTGTGCGCATTTCGAAGGCCTCTCTTTCTGATACGGATGCGCATAAGTTGACGGTGCTTATGTATTCGGTGAACGATATTGAGCGCGTGAGCGACTATGGCATTAATTTGGCGGATCAGGTGCTGCGAAGCGTGGAATCGCCGCAAAAGTTTTCGCGATTGGCGATGCGCGAGTTGAAGATCTACTCCGATGCCGTGAAAGAGATTGTACAAAACAGCTATTATGCGCTGGAAAGCCTCTCGTACGAGAAGGCCATTCAAATTGAGCCACTGGAGGAGTGCATCGACGATATCAACCAGACGCTTTCCCGCCGTCACATTGCCCGCTTGCAGAATGGATCGTGCAGCGCCGTCAACGGACCGATTATCATTGAAATGTTTAACAGCTTAGAGCGCATTGCCGATCATTGTTCGAACATCGGCATCAGCGTCATTCAATATACGACGCAAAAATATCTTGCCCATGAGTACCAGTCGCATATCGATAAGACAAGCGATGCGTTCCGTGCAACCTTTGAAGCATATTGCGATAAGTATCAGTTACCGGCCGCTTCAGACCGCTAAGTGCAAACCAAAGAAAAGCCGCTCCCTATCCTCTTGCTTCGATCGACAGAAAATCGATCGATTTCTCGTCCATGCAAAGGGGTCGGGAACGGCTTTTTATTTTGTCTAATTGCCGCTATTACACCGGCTTGTCTTCCTGCGGAATATTTGTATTATCCCAGGGCGACTCGAAGGCTGACTCGGCCGAGAACTGTGCATTGGCCTTGCGCGCGCGATGCCGTGGAACAACCACGCCCGGGCCGCCGATGCAACCGGCTTCACAGGCCATTCCTTCCAACAGCATGCCATTTTTCCGTCCGGCTTTCGCCATGCGCATCAGCATGACGCAATTCGCCAAGCCTTCCACAGCTTCCACCTCAATTTCGCGATCCGGATCGATTTCCTTGGCGCGGGCGACAACCGCTTTAGCGACACCGCCGCCCACCGCATAACCGCGTCCTGTTTTGGACGCGTCATGAAACACCTCATCGGTTTCAATCGAGGAAGGCTCGATTTCTTTGGCCACAAACATGCCCATGAGCTCTTCAAAGGTAATGACAAAATCGACCTGATCGTGCACGGCAGGTTGTAAACCTTCCAATTTCTTGGATAGACAGGGGCCGATAAATACGACGATGCAGCCGGGATGCGCTTTTTTAATCTGTTGTGCCGTATACATCATCGGCGTCGAGGTATCGGAAATATAGGCATCCAGTTGCGGGAAGTTTTTGCGCACCATCAGCTTCCAGGAATAGCAGCAGCTGGTTCCCATAAAGGGTTGTTCGTCCGGCACGCTGTGTAAAAACTCTTTTGCCTCATTCATGGTCGTTAGATCCGCGCCCAGGCCGACTTCGACGACATCCGCAAAGCCTAATTGGCGAATGGCTTCCCGCACTTGCGCAGGGCTGGTGAGCGAACCGAATTGGCCCGTAAACGACGGCGCAATAATGCCATATACCGGCGCATCTTTTTTCATGGCCTTGATGACCTGATAGATCTGCGATTTATCCGCAATGGCGCCAAACGGGCAGGAAGCGATGCATGCTCCGCAGCTGACGCATTTTTCGTCGTCAATTTCCGCGCGGCCGAGGTAATCCGAACCGATGGCCTTCACGCCGCAGGCTTCCGCACAGGGACGTCCCGTCTCCAAAACGGCATTATAGGGGCATTCTTTGATACATTTTTTACATTTGATGCACTTATCCTGGTCAATGAGCATTTTCGTTTTTCCCGGAGAGATGGCATTCTTCGGGCACGCATTTTCACAGGGATGCGCCAGGCATTTCCGGCAGTTGTCGGAAATGAAAATATGGCGTTCCGGACACGCTTCACAGGCGATCTTAATGACGGAAACCAGCGGTGGATGATGCACCCGCGTATCCACATCGACCGTTTCGATTCCCTCCGTAATGGAACCCGTGACATCCGCCGCGCGGGCATCAAGTCCCAGCGCCATGCGCAGACGTTCGCCATACACGGCACGTTCACGGAAGATATTCTCTCGGAAATGCGCAACCTCGCCGGGAAGCGCCCTGAAGGTTTCATTATAAAGATTCTTCAGATCCTCATCGTTATAGGCCATGCGGGCGATGCTGGCAAAGGCCATGCGTCGTAGCCGGATGACGTCAACGTAACTGTACTTCATTCTTCCTCCTGTAAACCGTCCAAAATACGCTCCATCACTTGCGGACTGGTCGCTTTGAGTATTTTCTCATCATCAATCGTCACGACGGGAGCGATCCGTTTTTCGGATGTTTTGCAGGTGCCGTCACAAGAGCAAAGCTCAATATCAAAATCTGCCCCTTCACGGATCGGATATTCCGACAGACTCTCTTTCAAATCAATCACGTTGTCCATGATGTTGTCGGCACCGTAAAAAATACAGCGTGTGCCGGTACAAATTTTAACCTTCATTGTTCCTCCTCGACGATAGGGTGCGCTCGTTTTGCAACGAACTGCCAGGAATGACCTTACCGAGACGTTTTCCCACAAAAAAAATAAACGGTGTAATCGGTAGGCGGGATGGACGATATTCTTTGGGAATATGTTATCACAGCGCGCATAAAAACGACAGTCGCCGGCAGCACGAAAAAACTGCTACAATAAGAACCGGAAATACCCTTCCCCTGCGAGAGGCCATTGCGAGCGTCGATTTTGAATGCGTTCGCAACACATTCTTGACAGGTGAGGAAGAAATAGAAAAGGAGAAAACATGAAAAACGGAAATGAAAAAAGGTGGAGACGAGCAAGCGGTTTTGTAGCGGTCTTGCTTGCCCTTGTGTTATTACTGAGTGCTTGCGGGGCACCGAAAGATAAGGGAACGGCAAACAGCAGGGAAGAGGAAAGTGTAACGGAAACGTTCTCTTCCGAAACCTCCTCCCAGGCAGAAAAGAAAGACCAAACGCCGCTTCGCATCGGCGCACTGAAAGGCCCCACATCGATGGGGATGGCCTATGTCTTTGCCGCGGCGGATGCCAAAGAAAATGCACTGCAGTATCGCATTTTGGGTTCTCCCGAAGAGCTCATTCCGCTTCTGGCGAAAAAAGAGCTGGATGTGGCCGCGGTGCCGTCCAATCTGGCCGCCGTTCTCTACGCCAAGACAAAAGGTGACATTCAAGTGCTCAATATTAATACGCTTGGGGTGCTGTATCTTGTCGGACGGGGAGAAAGAGTGCAGTCGATCGCCGATCTGAAGGGAAAAACGTTGCTGGCATCCGGAAAAGGCGCGACGCCGGAATATGCGCTGCACTATCTTCTGCAAGCCAATGGCCTTGCCTGGGAGGATGTTCGAGTGGAATGGAAGAGCGAACATGCCGAGGTGGTGGCGGCCCTAGCGGAAGATAAGGACGCGTTAGCGTTATTGCCGGAACCCTTTGTTTCTTCCGCCGAGGCGAAAATTGCCGATCTTCATCGGGCCGTAGATCTTACCGCTGCCTGGGACGAAGCGCAAAAAGGCGGGGAGGCGCCTTCTGCACTGGTGATGGGGGTGTTGATTGCAAGACGAGAAGTGGTGAAGGAGCATCCCGAGGCGATTGCACAGTTGCTTTCGGCGATCTCACAATCGGTGGATCAGGTGAAACAGGATCCGGCGGCAGCAGCGAAAGTGATCGGCGCCTTAGGTATTGTGCCGGAAGCCGTCGCACAGAAAGCCATACCGCACGCCAACCTTGTTTCCATTACGGGTGCAGAAATGAAAGAAAAGCTGAGCGGCTATCTACGCGTTCTGGAGAAACAGAATGCAGAGGCGATTGGCGGCGCTTTGCCGGCGGATGATTTCTATTACCTACCGGAAGGGCAACAGTAGAATGCGCGAAGTCATCCGACGAATTGCTGTCGGGGCCTTTTGGCTTGCTGCATGGGCTCTTTTGGCGAAGGGTATCGGCAACTCTCTCATTCTGCCTTCCCCGACGCAAACGCTGGCGGCTTTCGCCGTCCTGCTCGGTGATGCGACGTTTGTTCCACGCCTTTTAAGCTCGCAGCTGCATGTGATGGGAGGCTTTTTTCTCGGCGCTGTGTCGGGTGTGCTTTTTGGCTGGTTGGCCGCGACAAACGATATGCTTTCGCGGCTGATGGCTTTGCCCGTGCAAGTGATGCGAGCCATTCCGGTCGCTTCTTTTGTTGTTTTTGCGCTGTTTATTTTGCCTTCCGCGCACCTCTCTCTTTTCATTGTATTTGTGCTCGTTTCTCCATTGGTTTACCAAAACGCTCTGGATGGACGACGGACCGTAGATGCTTCGCTTTTGGAAATGGCGCGTACGTTTCGCGTGCCGCTGTCGCGTCGCCTGCGCGGCGTGCTGTTGCCCTCCGTCCTTCCCTTTCTGAGCGCCGCCTTTCAAACCGCCTCGGGTCTTGCTTGGAAGGGCGGTGTGGCGGCCGAAATGATAGCCCTTGCCGGAAACAGTGTGGGTGAGGCGCTCTTTCAATCCAAAATTACGCTGGACATGCCCGCCCTTTTTGCTTGGACGGGTGTCATTCTCATGATCAGCTTGCTTAACACCAAGCTGGTGCTTTTCCTGTGGAATGGCGCGGCACATCGCCTGATGCGGATTCATCCAATTCGTCAGAAACCGAATTTGGAAGGCACAAAAACGGCTCCGCTTGCCGAGCATAGCCGAAACTCCTTCGCACAGAAAGAAAAAACGCCCCTTATGCAGTTACGGGACGTGTCCGTTTCCTTTTCGCAAAAGCCGGTGTTACAGGACATTACAGCCACGCTTTTTGCGCAGGATCGCGTGCACCTAAGCGGCCCGTCCGGTGTCGGCAAAACGACACTTTTGCGCGTGATCGCTGCGGAAAAAACGCCGGATGGGGGCAGCATACTGTATGCGACCTTTACCAAACCGCGCTGCAATATCCTGTTTCAGGAGAACCGTCTGTTGGAAAGCCACAGCGTGCGTGAAAACCTGCGCTTTGTCGGCCTCGATGAAGAGACAATTGCGGACGGACTTTCTTCCCTTTCACTTCTGGATGTAGCGGATCAAGTAGTTTTCACGCTTTCCGGCGGCATGAAACGGCGCTTGGCGCTGTTGCGTGCTCTGTTGTCACCGGGAGATCTGCTCTTGCTGGATGAGCCGTTTGTCGGTTTGGATGAAGCGCTGCGCAAAAAAACCGCGGATGCTATTGTGAAGCGAAGCAAAGGCTTTTCAGCTCTTGTCGTCTGTGACCATGTTCTGGAAGGAGACGATCTTGTTGAGCAGATGCTTGCCCCTACGGCGGTTTGGCATCTTAACGATGATGGGCGCCTATGGTACGACGTTCGCCAAGTATGATAAAATGCAAGCGAAGGTGCTAACCACCTTTTTCAGGAGGAAACTATGTGTGGCATTGTAGGATATATTGGAAAAGAATCAGCCGTCGAGGTGTTGCTGGACGGATTGAAAAAATTGGAATACCGCGGATATGACTCGGCCGGCGTCGCTGTACGAAATTCCGACGGCACTTTTGATGTGCTGAAAGAGAAAGGCCGTCTGGTCAATTTGGAGAAGCGTATCGCGGAGGAAAAGCCTTCGGGAACGGAAGGCATCGGCCATACGCGTTGGGCAACGCACGGAGAATCCACGCGTATCAATGCCCATCCGCACTATTCCGCCGATGACCGTGTCGTCGGAGTGCATAACGGCATTATTGAGAATTTCAAGGAAATCAAAAAAGAGTTAACCGAGAAGGGATATACCTTCTATTCCGAGACGGATACCGAGGTCTGCATCAAGCTCATCGACTATTATTACGGCGAAAAAGCGGATCCTTTGGAGGCCTTGAAAGCCGCTAAGGCGCACATTCACGGCTCCTATGCGTTGGCGATTCTTTTTCAGGATCGTCCGGGCGAGATTTGGGTCATGCGCAAAAATTCGCCTATGATTTTGGGAGTTAAAGAAGGCGCGAGCTTTTTGGCATCCGACGTGCCGGCCATTTTGAAACACACCCGTGACGTATATTACATGGAAGATGATCAGATTGCCGAATTGACCCGTGCGGGTATCACGTTTTTTGATGCCGAGGGAAACATCATTACCATGCCGAAACAGCACATTGATTGGGATGTGGCGGCCGCGGAAAAGGGCGGCTATGCCCATTTCATGTTGAAAGAGATTCACGAGCAGCCGGTGGTGATCGCCAATGCGCTTCGCCATTTTGTAGACCTGAACGGCTGGATTCGCTTTGAAGGTGCAAACCTGACGCCCGATTTTTATGATTCCTTCAACCGTATCCATATTGTGGCCTGCGGTTCGGCGTATCACGTGGCCTGTGTGTCCAAGTACGTGGTGGAGTCGCTTGCTCGCATTCCGGTGGAAACGGATATTGCCTCGGAATTTCGGTATCGTCATCCCATTCTGTCCGAGAAGGATCTTGTGATTATCATTTCGCAATCGGGGGAAACCGCCGATTCGCTGGCGGCGTTGCGTGAGGCACAGAAGCTGGGTGCTTCCACATTGGCCATCGTCAATGTGGTCGGTTCGTCGATCGCCCGTGAGGCACAGCGTGTTATCTATACGGTGGCCGGCCCGGAGATTGCGGTGGCTACGACAAAAGCATACAGTTGTCAGCTGTTGGTTATGGATCTTTTCGCGCTGGATCTGGCACTGCATCACAAGCGCATCACCGAAGAAAAGGCGCAGGAGCTGATCGCTGAACTCAAGACGCTTCCTCGTAAAATGAATGCGATTTTGCGCGAAGAAAAAACGTATTGTAAGGCGGCGGAGCGTTTCTTGGACAAAGAGCATATGTTCTTTGTCGGTCGCGGCATGGATTATGCCGGCTGTCTGGAAGCGAGCCTCAAGCTTAAAGAAGTGTCGTATCTGCATTCCGAAGCGTATGCTGCCGGAGAACTGAAGCACGGCACCATCAGCCTCATTGAAGAGGGTACGCCCGTGATCGGCATTGCCACGCAGACAGACTTGATGGAAAAGACGCGCTCCAACCTGTTGGAGGTTAAGACGCGCGGCGGAGACGTCACCACGCTTATCATGAAAGGCATGGAAGGCTTTGAGGATGTCGGTCACGTCATGACTATTCCGGCCATTCATCCGCTTTGGGCGAACAGTCTCTCGGTCTTGCCGATGCAGCTTTTGGCGTATTATGAATCCACGCTGCGCGGACTGGATGTCGATAAGCCGCGCAACTTGGCCAAGAGTGTGACGGTTGAATAAGATTTCTACGCATTAGGCGTCGGTGGACTACGGCGGTGGGCCTGTCGAAGCGAAAGAAGAATCCCTCCATGCATTCCCTGAACAGAAGGAGCGAACGTTGATTACCTATACTTTTCCCCAATTAATCCATGATGCCTGTGTTCTCGCTGTGCAGCCGGTGCTGAGTCGCGCTTTGAGCGGTGCCATCGGGGACGATATGGATGACCAAGAGGCGGAGCACTACATTCTTTCCATTCTCAAAGAAGAACAGGACGCGAAAGATGTGCAGCTTTTGCCGGGAGAAGAAGGCCCGGATCTTTCCAGCCTCGGTTTTCGAGCGCTTTTCTATCTGGTGTTTCGCCAGCCCTATACCGGCTTAGAACGCGATCCGAGCATCCGCGGGGCACTGTCCCATTTAACCGAGCATTATGATATGACGGAAGAGCAGATCGATATGCTGTGGATGACGC
Source organism: Murdochiella vaginalis (assembly GCF_900119705.1). Classification (GTDB taxonomy): domain Bacteria; phylum Bacillota; class Clostridia; order Tissierellales; family Peptoniphilaceae; genus Murdochiella; species Murdochiella vaginalis. Next base: position 732,355 of record NZ_LT632322.1, read on the forward strand.
AACATATTTATCAGACGGCGTGCGAGCAGCTGCTGTCGGCAGATCCGGCTTCGCCCGAGGTGGACTTTTCCACATGGACCGATGAACGCGCCTTGGACATTATAAAAGTGGCCATTTCTCCTTTCGGGGAAGATGTCGACGCCTTTATTGCACCGCTCATGACCGCTCTGGAAGTACAAACCGATATGAAGCGTGCGGACAACGGCGATCCCAATGCGATGATGGAAGTGGCCTATGATTTGATCGAGGGTCGTGGTGTGGCGACGGATTTCAAGCAGGCCGAACGGTGGGCAAAAGAGGCGCTCGCGCAACAAACGTCCCGTGCGGAAGAAGCGCAGAAAATGGTGGCGTTTTTAGAACTGCTGAATGAACGGGAATAAGAAGAGCGAAAAAACGATGAGGATAGGGCTGGAGCAATACAACGCTTCGGCCTTTTTGTTTGAATAAGCAGAGCGATTGAAAAGTGACCAGTGAAACGACTGAAAAGTGACCAGTGAAACGACTGAAAAGTGACCAGTTAAACGACTGAAAAGTGACCAGCAAAACGATTGAAAAGTGACCAGTGAAGTGATACGCTGATGACAAAGGGGGTGATCGCGTGACGTTGACAAAAGAAAACTACATTCCGCGTTTAATCGATAAGAAGATCGAAAAATATTTGCGGGTGTTCGGTGCTATCTGTCTGGAAGGACCGAAATGGTGCGGAAAAACGTGGACCGGTCTACATCATGCACAAAGCGTCACCTATATGACGGAAAAAAGCCAGCGCAATTTGGCAAAGGTGGATCCAAAATACATTTTCACGGGACAATTTCCGCAATTGATTGATGAATGGCAAGTGGTTCCGTCGATTTGGGATGCTGTACGACATGAATGCGATAGCGACCATGGAAAAGGAAAATTTATTTTAACCGGTTCGACGACACTGCATACAGATGAGGGGGAAGAAGAGGTTTTTCATTCCGGAACCGGAAGGATTGCCTCGCTTCGTATGGAACCGATGAGTCTTTATGAGTCCGGAGAATCAACGGGAGAAGCTTCCCTTTCTGAAATGTTGGAAGGACGCTTGAAAGAGGGTTATGTACGTAAGGTTGAGCTGGACGAATTGGCGCATTACATTGTTCGTGGAGGCTGGCCGGAAAATTTAACGGTAGCGAAAGAAGACATCGGGATCATTCCGGAAAGCTATCTTTCCGCAATTCTCGAAACAGACATGCATGAGCGTCAAACGAAAGAGAGAAGTCCGGAGAAGATGCGTATGTTACTTCGTTCCCTTTCGCGAAATGAATCCACCATTGCGGGTATAAATACACTCATCAAAGATATTGAAGAAGTCGAAAATCAGGAAACACTGATTGAAAGCAGAACGACGCTATCGGATTATTTGGGCGTTTTAGACAGCCTTTATCTTATCGCAAATCAGGAGGCTTTTTCCGTCAACTATCGATCCTCTGCAAGAGTCGGGAAAACAGCGAAGCGGCACTTGGTTGATCCCTCGTTATGCTGTGCAAGTTTGCACTTGACGGTAGAGAAATTACTGTATGACCATGAAACCTTCGGGTTACTTTTTGAAGCCTTGGTGGAAAGAGACTTGCGAATCTATGCCCAGTATTTAGATGGGCGGTTGTATCATTTTCGGGATAACACTTCCGGCGATGAAGTAGATGCGATTATTGAATTTAAAGACGGTCGTTATGCCGCCTTTGAAATTAAGCTTAGCGATGGCAGCATGCAGGAGGCGATAGAAAGCCTTTGTCGCTTTCAAGAGAATGTCAAGAAAAAGCCGGCATACTTATGCGTTCTTGTCGGTCATGGCGAAGCGGTAATCAAAGATCCCAAAACGGGGGTCTATGTTGTACCGATTACTTCGTTACAGCCATAACAAAAGAGGAAGATAGCAATCTTTGGGGAATGTCGTTCAGACAAAGAAAGAGAAAGAATTTTTGAAGAGAGGGGGCGGATAGAAGAATGAAGAGTGAAAAAAATTTCCAATACGGTATCTTTTTCTCGTCGTCGTAGTCGTTCTTGTCGGTGCTTTCCTTGCAAAAGGATTGTTATCGAAAACCGAAAAACGTCAGAATGAAGACAACACATCGCAGGCGATTGCTTCTGCGGAGGCGAAGTCGGAGGAGACATTCGAAGAAGCTGTGACGGCGTCCTCTTCCGTACCTAAACAGCAAGAGTCGGAGCAAATGATGACGTTGTCAGCAAGAGCGGTTCTCTCCACAATAAACCTCTTGGAAGTGCATTATGATCAAGAAGGAAAAAATTTCCTGGTCAAAGTGGAGACTGTCCCTAAACCCGAAATGCTCGGTATGATCGCAAAAAAGCAGGCAAATGGCACGCTGAAATGTAAAGTGGACGGTACGATCAACACGGAAGGCGGACCGCAAGTTCGTCTAGTCGACAAAGAAGAGAATAGGGAGATCACGTTCTATGGGAACAGAACGTATGAGATTGCATTGAAAAATCCAACCGCACCGTTTCCTGTAGAGGAGCTCTTTTCGATTAATATCAGTTTTCATTTTAAACAAGACTTGGTTCAGCCAATCGCAGATTCCTATACTTTTGTGACATCTTTGATTCGTCAGCCGGACGATCCCCTATTCTTTAAAGATTTATAATCCAGTAAAAGGCATAAAGCAAGCACCCGATGTATTCTCGCCGGGTGCTTTGTTTTATTTTACTTTCTCTCCAGATTCAAATGCTTTTCTGCAATGCGCCGATCGGTGTAATCCATCAAAATGGTATGCACGGTAGAGAACAGCGGCACAAAGAGGAACATGCCGACAAAACCGAAGCTGGCCGCGCCGACAAGAACGGCGAGAAGTACGAGAATGCCCGGAAGACCCGTTTGCTGGCCGACAACACGCGGATAAATGACATTGCCTTCCAGCTGTTGTAAGCAGATGAGATAGACGAGATAGGTCGCCGCATGCAAAGGCGAAATGGTCAGCAACATGAAGGCGCCAAGAAGGCCGGCCAAAAAGGCACCGACGAGCGGAATCAGGGCTCCCATCATCACCATCAGCGAGATCATCAGCGAATATTCCAAACCCAGCAAGTTCATGCCCACGTAGTTCATGGTGCCAAGCAGGATGGCTTCCAGGAACTGACCCGTAAAGAAATTATAGAAACTGTCAAATGCCGTATAGGAGACGTACATAACGGTATCGGCATGGCGCTCACTGAGAAAGGTGTAGATAATGCGCTTCGCAGCACGACTCAATTTTTCCTTGCTGAGAAGGGCATAGATGGAAAAAATGAAAGAGACCAGAGACGACATGGTAATGTTCAGCACGGATCCGAGTTGCGTAAGGATATTCTGTGCAAACTGTGAAATCAGCGTCTGCAGATCCACACCCTTAAAATACGTATTAATGAACTCCTGCAGAGTTAGATTATTTACATTATTAATCACCTGATTGATGGCGTCATTGATGCTTTCTTTCAACGACCCGAGCCAATCAGCGTTTTGCACAAAGGAACGCGCCGCCCGCAATACGTCCGGAATGGCGCGAATGAAAAGCTGCATAGACGTAATGACATTCGGAATGATGACTGCGAAGGTGAGAAATACGAACGCAAAAATGATGGCATACGCGAGTAGCATGGCAAGCGCACGCGTGAGGGTCGGTCCAAAGGGAAGACGACTGATGAGCGATTCGATGCGCCGCATCGGGATGTTTACAACAAAGGCGATGGACAGACCGATGAGGAAAGGCTGAATCATGCCAAGAATGGTTAAAAACATACTCCAAAGCACGGGTACGTTGAAAAACAGGAAAGCCAAAGCAATGGCAAAGGCTGCAATCTGCATTCCGATGATGACGATTTTTTTCTGTTCCTGCGTAAGCTTCATGTCGACTTCCTTTCTGCCTGACTGTTTCATTCTACCATAGCTTCGAGGCTTTCGTCTGCGTTAAATTGCCATTTTGTGCTATTATGAAAAGCGTAGAAAAATCAAAGGACAATGGAGCATAAGGGGGAAACATGAACAACAAACCGATACTATTGGTGCTTGCCGCCGGCATGGGATCACGCTACGGCGGATTGAAACAGATCGACCCTTTGGGCCCGACGGGCGAAATCATCATCGACTACTCGATTTTTGATGCGGTTGAGGCCGGCTTCGAGCGTTTTATTTTTGTCATTAAAGAGGAAAATCGCGAGGCATTTGATGAAGTGCTGACCAATCATTTGCCGAAAGATCTGGAAATTAACATCGTGTATCAGGACCTCGAGGACGTGCCCGACGGCTTTACCATTCCGGAAGGACGCGAAAAGCCGTGGGGAACAACGCATGCGATCTGTGCCGCCAAGGATGTTATTGATGCGCCGTTCGCCGTCATCAATGCGGATGACTACTACGGAAAAGAAGCCTACAAGAAAATTTATGCGTTCCTGACATCCGACAAGATCAAAGAAAACCATCATGCCATGGTGGGCTTCAAGATCAAGAATACGCTCACCGAGCACGGCTCGGTTTCGCGCGGTGTTTGCGAAGTCGAAAACGGCAGGCTGGTGCAAATCGTGGAACGCACCAAACTCTTCAAGGAAGGCGACGGCGCACGCTTTGTCGACGAAAACGGCAACGAGCAGCACCTTGCTGGCGAGAATGTCGTTTCGATGAATTTCTGGGGCTTCCATCCCGCATTTCTGCCGTTCTTACAAAAGGATTTAGAGCGCTTTTTCCGCGAGGATGTTCCGAAGAATCCGTTGAAATCCGAAGCCCTGTTGCCAACGGCTGTTGGAACGGGACTATCCGAGGGAAAATTGTCTGTTGAGGTCTTAACGACGAATGATACCTGGATGGGCGTAACCTATCATGAGGACAAAGAACCGGTGATGGCTGGCTTTAAAGCGTTGGTGGATCGCGGGGTGTATCCGTCCCCACTTTGGAAGTAACATTTCGCGGTAAAGCTGTCGCAAACGTAAATGGCACGCCTGCGGCAAGCTCATTTCGGCAAAAAAAAGACAGCCTGCCTGCGGCGCACTCGTCGCGGTAAAAAAAACAGAGGAGAAGAGAATGAAAATTTTAGTGATCAATTGCGGCAGTTCATCGCTTAAATATCAACTGTTTAACATGGATAACGAAGAAGTGATGGCGAAGGGACTGGTTGAGCGCATCGGCATTGAGGGCTCCCGCCTGGTGCAGGAAGTGGGCGAGGAGGAATGGACGAATGAGACGGCCATTTCCGACCACAACAAAGCGGTGCATCTTGTGTTCGAGGCCCTCACGGATTCGAAACATGGCGTCATCAAGGATATGCAGGAAATTGATGCGGTGGGCCATCGCGTGGTTCATGGCGGAGAAAACTTCACGGAGTCCACACTGGTGGATGACGATGTGATTGCGGCCATTGAGCAGGTGATTCCCTTCAGCCCCTTGCATAATCCCGCCAACCTGCAAGGTATTAAAGCGGCACAGGAAGCCCTTCCCGGAAAGCCGAACGTCGCGGTGTTTGATACGGCGTTTCATCAGAGCATGCCGAAGGAAAATTACATGTATGCTCTTCCGTATGACCTCTACGCCGATCACGGCATTCGCCGTTACGGATTCCACGGAACTAGCCATTATTTTGTGACGCTGCGCGCATCGGAATTGCTGCATATCCCCGTGGAGAAGCTCAACATCATCTCTTGCCACCTGGGCAACGGTTCGTCGGTTACGGCGGTCAAAAACGGAAAGAGTTACATCACCTCGATGGGCCAGACGCCGCTTGCCGGTGTACCCATGGGAACGCGCTGCGGCGACATTGACCCTGCCATTGTGACCTTCCTGCAGACTCGCTTAGGTAAGTCGGCGGAAGAAGTGGATGCCATTCTGAACAAGCAATCCGGCGTGGCCGGGGTTTCCGGCGTTTCCAGCGACTTCCGTGATCTGGAGAACGCAGCGGAAGAGGGCAATGAACGTGCCCGCCTGGCACTGGACATGTTCCATGCGCGGGTGCGGGAAACCGTGGCCGGCTATGCGGCGGATCTCGGTCGCGTGGATGCCATCACCTTTACCGGAGGCATCGGCGAAAACGGCGCACACGATCGCGCTGCCATCTGCAAAGGCTTGGAAATTATGGGCGTCAAGCTGGATGAAGAAATCAATGGTCAGCGCAAACCCAAGGAAAAGAAAATTTCCGCCGCTGACTCGTCCATTGCGGTCTGGGTCATTCCGACCAACGAAGAACTGATGATTGCACGGGACACCATGCGTCTGTCTCGATAAAAACACAACTTTCTGTCATGCTGCATACAACAGGAACGACGGGCTCTTGTGTATTTTTGCTATTTGCATACAATGACAGTGGACGATTTTTGGATCTATCAAGACTTGCAGCTGCACTTGTCGGCTAGAGAAGGATAGAAGAAAGAACAAACGAGGTGCTTTGATGAAGAATGTGTTTCAACGTTTTTTAACATTTCTGCTTGCATTGGTCTTGATGGTTCCTATGCCGTCGACGGCCTTTGCCGCGGAAACCAGTAAATATCAGAACTCCATGGACTTGCAACCGGTGAAGCTTCCGGAAGGAAAAACGACTGCCGAGTTTATCGAGAATCCGAAGCAACCGGACCTTTATACGCTGCGAAGTGACTTCAAGGTGGAACGAGATGGCGAGCATGTCATCAACTACCAGCCCTATGTGGCAACCGTAGGGGCAGCGGCTACCGATGAGGAAAAAGCAAAGGTAAAAAAGACTATTAAGCTGCCGGATTTCCCGGGCTATGATATGCCAAAAAAGAACAGCGCTCCACTAGACGATTTTCATATCAACTACGACACAGTGGTGAACGAAGCCAAATCCAATCCCCAGCTCAGTGGAAATGACGAGTATGGAAAGACCTACCAGAAAACCCAAGACTTTAACTATAACGCGGAAAAGCAAACCATTAACGTCAAGCATGTTTTCCAGGACATCAACGATTTTGATAAATATGGCAACAAACCTGGGGAGACAGAAGAGACGATAACTCAAGAAGAGGGTAGCGTAGGATCGAAGCTGAAAATCGAACCTTTAGATGCGGATGAAATAAAGGGTTTTGTTCCGGAAACTAAGTTTATCGAGGTGCAAGTTCCTTTAAACACCAAGGATTTTACCGTAGAATATCGTTACAACCGTAACCACTTTGACGCTACTTTCGACACCAATGGGGGTACGGAAGTTCCTTCTCACACTCTGTACTACGGACAGACCATCCCCACTCTCGAGCAAAAAGATATCCCCACGAAAGTGGGAGCCACCTTCCAAGGCTGGAAGCCTTCGGTGGATCTAACAGATGAAGCGGGAAAGACCTTTAAAAAGGATGAAGTCATTACAGATGCTTCCGGAAAAGCGATTGAAAATCTAAAAGCGCAGCTAACCATGCCCGCTGAAAACGTCAAATTTACCGCGGTGTGGAAAGATGACCCCACGGCAGATTATGTGGTTCAGTTTTGGACGGAAAAGGCAGACTACCCCAAGGGAGCTTCCCTTTTAGAAAAGTACGACTTCGTGGGAACCCATGTGTATAAAGATAAGCCCACCGGTACTCGTCCGGACCTCGCGACAGAGCCGGTAAAAGGGGTGGAGTTTCCGGATCTGGATCAGGCACGATTAAATAAAATAGGGAACAACGATAGATTTTACCGCAACTACTTCCTTTACCTTAATAAATTTTATAAATACAATAAAGATTTAACCGATACAGAAAACGCGGATCCTAACGATTCCAGCTTAGTAAAGGCGGTTTCTTCCAACGGCAAGACGGTCTATAACATCTATTACGACCGCCAGGTCTATGACCTGTACTTTACGAAGTCAAATGATAGATCAGAGGGAGCTACTTTCTATCCCGAAATTTGGAGACACGGTAAAAAGTTAGGCGAGCCGGGAAATCCATACCACTTTAAGGCCCGGTTTAACCAGTTGATGACGGAGTGGCCGGATGACGCCCAGGAAACCAAGGGCTTTTCTGATGGGAAACAAAGTTTTGGGTGGGGACCAAACTTCGCTGTGAAACAGTGGCAGTACCGCGACACGCCTCCCTACCGGCTATCGGCTGACGAGTTTCTAGATATGAAAGACTACGAAGACCGAGGCGGTTACACTAACGATCTTGACGCCGGAAATGGCGTCACTCTGCCCGTCAACTGGAAGGCTAACCCGAGAACTTTCACTACTCTTTCCTTTGGTATCGAACAACGGGGTCGCGACTCACAAGGAAACCAGCCAATGCCTCACCACATGGACTTTTGGATGGATGGGTTTGAGCCCGGAGAGACCATCATTGACTACAATCTTTACCGAACCAAGTCGGACACCTCCTCGACAACCTACGGGCACAAATATCCGGTAGTCCAAGGGTTTACCAAAAAGCGTAATGTGGAAACATCAGAAAAGCTTACCGCGGATGAGATTGACGCCAAGAACGATGAGCGGGAGGCGACAACCCCGTTTCCGAATACAAAAGTAACCGACGCCTATGGTAACAAAAAAACCCAGGGTAAAATGAGCTTTATGTCCACTTTCTTTAACCGAGCCGATGAATTCGGCGACCCGGACGATGGCAGTGATGCATTTAAGACAAACGGATATATCAAATTCGAATACGAACGCAATAAATACAAGTTGCGGTTCAACAATGATCCCGCAAAACTCAAGGACGACAGTGAGTACAACAACACCAATCAGACAGACGTCTTCTACCAAAAACCCTTAAAGGATCTCAATTTAGATAACCCGCAGACCTTAATTGATCTAGGTTTGACGGATCTGGTGGAGAAAGATGACAAGGGAAAGGATCGGATTAAGAGACCAGCGGGACTGGCGCCACAAATGGTTTTCAAAGGTTGGGCTCTGGACCCGGCCGGGCAGAAACTGGTTTGGGAAAACAAGGAAACCATGCCTGCTCACAGCCTGGTCCTCTACGCTAAGTGGGGGGAGCCGGACTATAAGTGGAAGGTTACCTTCGACCCCAATGGGGGCAAGTTAGATCCCATTGCAGAGGAGAAGATTACCACCGCCCGCAAGACCATTCGGGAAGGCGATATCGCCGACCAAAAAGAAGTCACCTACGCGGTAAAGGGTGAAAACGAAGGGGACAAGCAGGTATTTACTGTTGTGCAGCGGCAAAAACTGGTACAACCGGAGAAACCAACCCGGAATGGCTATAGCTTCATGGGGTGGGAGGTCCTGCGCTATAAGAAGGATGCCAACACCGGCAACTACACCGAGGAAGTAGACACTTCTTATCGCGACACCTATGGGGTTCCGGAGCTGTACTCCTACGGTAATGACGTAGTCAGCCCTATCTACCTGAAAGCCGTTTGGGTCAAAAATGATATGGTGGATGTGCAGGTTTACCATCACTTCTTGGACAACGCTTTAGCGATTGATAAGACCGTGACGGAGAATCCTGCTAAAGCAACTATAGGAAATCAGCGTGCCGATAAATATGTGGCTGCCATTGGTTCTAAGCAAGACGCCAATTGGGTTTTGGCTACCGATGAAGAATTGACAAAGAATACAGACGCAGAAACAAAAAAACTCTATGAGGATTATCAAGAACTAGCTAAACAGCTTGGTAACCGGGCAACGCAAGGAAACACCTATTTCCAGACGCTTAGGGTAGAACCGAAACAGATTTTAGAAGACGGGAAGTTAGTTGATAATCCGAAATTCAAGTACAATGAGTTCCATTTCTTCTATCGTCCATTCCGGACCCGCAATTATAAGGTCAACTATGTGGATGAAAGAGCGAAGGCAGAGTTGGAGAAGCCGGGCCTTACTGACGCCCAGAAGAAGGACATTATCGACAAATACCGCATCCTCGACCAGGAAGCGGTGACGAGCCTCTGTCGTCATTATGACGCGCGCAACTACAAGCCGATCAAGGGGTGGAAGCTGACGTCTGCTCCGCAACAGCAGCTTTTCTACGATGTAGAAGAAGATACGAACAAGTTCTTAGGAATCAATGGTACCGGTTCTGATGAGATTACCTTCTACTATAAGGATATCCGGGTTATTGAGGTACCGTCAGGCAGTCCTACTCCTCCGGAGGGATACGTCCGTGTAACCTTTAAGGCCAGTGAGGGTGGATCCTTTGGTAAAGATAAAAGCGGAAAACCGATCAAAGAAATCCATTACGATGTACTGAAGGGACTTAAGTCGGATCTGCTTCCGGTTCCTCAGGAATTGAAAAAGGGCGAAGAGCCTGATGAAAATAAACACTATATTACACCGGAAGCAGACAACAATTTTCTAAAGTGGGATGACAAGCCGTTATTAGCTAAGGATACAGAACTGAACGATAATTATGTCTTTACCGCAAAGTTTGTACCGTATGTAGTCGAGCAGAAAGACCCGAGCAAGAAACCGGATGTACCAAAGAATTATATCCAGGTAATTGTAAAGACTACCGACAAGGCAACGGATGCAACAAAGTTTGACAAGACATTCTGGGTAAATCCGAAAAAGGAAGTAGCAATACCTGTTACAAATCCGGAAGGCAAGAAACCGGATGGCAAAGACTATACCTGGCAGTTTGATAGCTGGAAGAACAACACAACCTCTAAGGAGTACAAGACAGAGATCAAGGACACCTTTACGGATGGCGTTACAATCGAGGCACATTACGTAGTAAAACCTAAGACTCTGATAGCTGGAGCAAAGACAGTAGGTGAAAAAGTCGTTGCAAAAGGTACCCCAATAACGCCGGAGGAACTCGTTACCAACAAATACGACAGTGCTGATCCGAACAACCAGGATAATCTTCCCGATGGTACAACGTTTAAGTTTGTAGGAACAGTCGATACCAGTACAGCAGGAGAAATCACTGCGAAGGTAGAGATCACGTATCCTAGTGGCGATAAAGTAACGAAAGAAGTGAAGATTGTCGTCGTAGACGATGTCGTCGAGCAGAAAGACCCGAACAAGAAACCGGATGTACCAAAGAATTATATTAAGGTATTTGTAAAGACTACCGATAAGGCAACGGATGCCACTGCTTTTGACAAGACCTTCTGGGTAAATCCGGATAAGGAAGTCACAATATCTGTTACAAATCCGGAAGGCAAGAAACCGGATGGCAAAGACTATACCTGGCAGTTTGATAGCTGGAAGAACAACACAACCTCTAAGGAGTACAGGACAGAGATCAAGGACACCTTTACGGATGGCGTTACAATCGAGGCACATTACGTAGTAAAGCCTAAGACTCTGATAGCTGGAGCAAAGACAGTAGGTGAAAAAGTCGTTGCAAAAGGTACCCCAATAACGCCGGAGGAACTCGTTACCAACAAATACGACAGTGCTGATCCAAACAACCAGGATAATCTTCCCGATGGTACAACGTTTAAGTTTGTAGGAACCGTCGATACCAGTACAGCAGGAGAAATCACTGCGAAGGTAGAGATCACGTATCCAAATGGCGACAAAGTAACGAAAGAAGTGAAGATTGTCGTAGTAGAGGATGTCGTCGAGCAGAAAGAACCGAACAAGAAGCCGGATGTACCGGAGAATTATATTAAGGTATTTGTAAAGACTACAGACAAGGCAACAGATGCAACAAAGTTTGACAAGACCTTCTGGGTAAATCCGGATAAGGAAGTCACAATATCTGTTGCAAATCCGGAAGGCAAGAAAGAGGCTGGCAAAGATTATACCTGGAAGTTTGATCACTGGAAGAACAAGACAACCTCTAAGGATTACACGACAGAGATCAAGGATACCTTTACGGATGGCGTTACCATTGAGGCACACTACGTAGTCGAGATTGCAAAGATAGTGGAACCTTTAAAGACGACGCAGATCGATATCCCGAAAGGCAAGACCATAACAAAAGAGGATCTGAGTAAGCGGATCACTCCGCAGGAGGGAAAAGAAATTGCTTCCATCGAGGTTGTGGAAGAGCCCGATGTGAAAAACGTCGGCAATACAAGCGCCAAAGTCATTGTCACGTACACGGACGGCACGACCCAAGGCACCGCAGAGGCGCCGGTTGTCATTCCGGTTGTTGTGCACGAGCCGATTCTTCCTGCGGCTGAAAACGGAGCAAAACCGGAAGGTGCGCTTGACAACTATGTCAAAGTCGCATTTGAGGCCGGGGAAGGTGGAACAGTAGCAGGAACGTTGCTCTACTATGTCAGCCCGGAAGTCGAAGTGGATATGACGGAAGTAGCAGCGAAGGTCACCAAAACACCGGCCGTCGGTTACCATACCAATGGGGAACAATGGACAAATGAGAATGAAAAGACGCTGAAAGCGACATTCACCGATTCCCTAACGACATTTGTCTTCCAGTTTGACAAATCGCCGGATATCGTGGAGAAAACGGATGCTTCTCCGGATAAGCCGGAGGGCTATGTCACCGTCACGTTTACCACAGACGGCAATGGGAAGGTGGCCGGCGCAGACGAAAAAGTGTATTATGTCAATCCGAATGCCGGAATTAAGTTGGTAACCACCAATAACGGAGAGGAAAAAACGTTAGCCGTGCCTGCGGCAACCCCCAATGCACATTATTTCTTTTCCGTGTGGGATCCACAGATTGACACGGTCAATGCGATTGACAAAGATCTTACGTATCAAGCGTGTTTTAAGAAAAAGCCAAAGGTGACCATCATCGTGGATCCGAATGGCGGAAACTGGAATGGCGATGGCGCAGTAAGAACCTATGTATTCGACAAGGGCCATATGTTCTATCTCGATGACGCGCCGGTTCGGGAAGGATACACGTTCCAGTATTATCAAGGCTCCATGTATCAGCCGGGAGATGCGTACCAGGCCAACCAGGATCATAGGTTTACGGCCATGTGGAAACCGAATCCGGTTGTTCCGCCGGTCAATCCGGCGGAGGATCCGAACAAGCCGAATGTCAATACGCCGGGCAAGGAGAATGCAGGGGAAAAACCACAAGGGATGCCCAATAAAGATACGGTTGCTCCGAAGACGAGCGATACAGGGCTGTTCTTGCGTTGGCAATTCGCTCTTCTCACGATGGCCGGTGCAGTATGGACGTGGAGCAGAAAAAGAATGAACAAGCAGTAGCAAACGCTTGAAAGAGAAACAAAGAAGCGGCTCGTTATCATACGAGCCGCTTCTTTTCTTGATAAAACGTAAGGAGAAGCGTATAAAAAGCGTTGATCTTGGTGAAATGGCGGATGTGGTTTATTTGCACGAAACAATCCGCCCATTTTCAATGCGGATTACATGTTGATAATTCTCGTCTTTTTCCTCGCTACGATGGGAGACGACGATAACGGTCACATCTTGTAGGGAAAAAATACACTGTTCAATCTTTTCTAATGCGTGTTTGTCTAAATTCGAGGTGTATTCATCCAAAAGAATAAATGGCGTTTTTCGAAGTAAGGCACGTGCCAGTGCTAAGCGTTGCTTCTCACCGCCTGATAGATTTCTACCGTTTTCAAAGAGGACGGTTTGCAGACCATCTTCTAAGCGCAGAACATATTCTAACAATCCAACTTGGGCTAACACCTGCTTGACTTCCTCTGTATCGAAAGGTTCGAACAATGTTATATTGTTCAAGATCGTATCATTAAAGAGAAAGGGCGTCTGCTCGATAAGGCATATATTTTTCGCTATATTTTTGCTGCTGATTTGTTTACGTTCCACATTGTTATATAGAATTTTTCCTGTATATTTTTTCTCCAAACCGGAGAGTAAATTGAGCAACGTAGTTTTTCCTGCACCGCTTTTTCCAACGATAAGATATTTTTGATTGCGATCAAACTGGTAAGAGACCGCTTTTAGTATGCTCTTCTTCTCGTACGCAAAGGAAACATCGACCAGTTGAATCGTGTGTAAGGCTATTAGTGGATCATCCGTAGGCTCTTTCGTTATTTCCTGGTTTAGGATTTTTTCTATGCGAAGAAGTGCAGTTTGCGCTGCCTTTATCTTTGCTAAGTCATCAACTAAATACAAAGAAGGACCACTAATATAGGAAACGACATTCGTAATCGCCACGATAATGGATAAACGTATGCTTCCTATCATCAACAAATAGCCCCCGACGAGAAAAATGCCTAAATACGCAATTTTATTGAAAACATAAGAAAAGGAATTGACGAAAGAGTTTAAAAACTCCTTTTCCTTCCATTTTGTTTCCACCTCGCGTACGGTTTTTCCATAATTTCTTGTCAACATGGTTTCAACATGAAATATTTTAGCCGTCATATGGGAAGAGAGGTAGTCCTTTAGGGTCGCAATATGCTTCTCTTGTCCCACGGTATATTCTGCTCCGCTGCGTTCTAATTTATTACCAAAAGCAATAGGAATAAATGCCTGCAAAAAAGAAGTGAGCAGAACAAACAAACCTATCTGCCAACTGTAGTAAAACATGATAAGAGTCGCAAAAAACATTCGCATAAAATCTTCCATCATATCCATAATCGTATAAAGCACTTCGCGCAGAATTTCCACATCATTTTCGATAACGGAAAGATAGGTTGATGATTTATCATGAAAAACATCTTTGTCTTGCCACATCATTTTTTGAAAGAGGCGCTGTTTCAAGCTGGAGATGCTCTTTTGAATCAACGTAAAATGTATTTTTGCGTCAAAAACATTAATGAGGAAATCGACGAGAATGTAAACGCCGAAATACATGAAATATTTTGGCAGTTGCGTTAATGATCCGTTCATCGCAAAATCAATGATACTGGCAATAATCGTCATGACCGCAACAGAGCTCAGGGCACGCAAAGGCATTAAAACCAGAAAAAGAAAAAATTCTTTTTTTTCGTTGATGATAAAGCGTAGCATAGCCATTCACCTTCATGTGTATTTATGGATACTATTTTACAAGATTCCACAGCATCCTAAGTAACAAAAGATAACAAAGCAAAGTTGCCAGCAGAGTCGGTAGAAGATAGAGCCACTGTATCGAGACGCCAAAGGTAAAAGGCATGGACGTGTCGCCCACTATAGAAAGTTTTTCAAGATACAGGCTCGCACGTTGTAAAGCCAGCGCGGAAATCGCGAACGGGAAGGCGGAGAGCAATAGACCGGTGGAAAACGGCTTGAAGAAAAGGCCGATCAGACGCCATAGAGAAATTGCCCAGAGCGCGATCGTAGCGATCCGCAAAAAAAAGAACAGTGGGCCGGCGTCTTCAAAAAGAAGCGGATACGCGGCAAGCAATAGGCTGACCGGTGCAAGAAGCGTGGCCTCCAACTGCGCGGAAGCATAGGCTGAGCGTTTCCGGACTAGGCTGTTGCTTGCCGTAACGCTCGTGTTTGTCACGGTGCTTGCATCCGCTGAAGCACCACTGATTGTCGTATCGTCCGCGCCAGTGACCGATGCGCTTGCCGGTTTCTGCCCTTTCAGGCGACACCACAACAGAAGGGCATAGAGAGGAAAAGCGGCGACCAGGCCGATGAGAAAGAAAACGCGGCCGAAGGCGATCAGGTTGAAGGTAGCTGCCGCTTCGCCAATAACGGCAATGCCGACAAAAAAGAGCAGGGACGTTGGCTGCACGGCTTCGACGCGACGATCCCGAACGAGACGATAGAGATAGAAAAGCGTCAGAATCAGATGCGCAACCAAGCCGACCCAAAATAGCTTTTTCGCACTTTCGCCAATGAAATAGTCGCGCGCATAGGGTGAAAGATAGAGGAGCGCCAGCGGAAAATAGGCAAAAAGCGAAAAGCCGACAGGGTCCTGCATCTCGTTTGCCAGATGCATGGGGTCGGAAAAGGACTGGATAATAAAGGCGATGCCGACAATCATGGCAATAGCGCCGCAAAGTGTGCGCAATTCAGGACGGTAGTGTCCCAGCGCGTCACCTAAAACGGCAAAGCCGGTAACCAAACTCAATACGGCAAGGGGAAGACGACGTTTCATCTTTTGCTCTTTCTCTCTTTTCTCTATATCGTTTACGGCGCGCTGGATGTCATTTCCGCGCGCCGTTTTTTCTTTTCGATTCGTTTGTTTATTTCTCATCCACAAGCACGCGCAGATAGACTTTTTTGCCCTTTTTGACGGTAATGCCGTCGCGCAGAGCCGCGCGGGAGATTTCAGTCGCAATATCCGTTACTTTCGTGTCGTCCACCGCGATGCCGCCTTGCTGGACCAAGCGGCGCGCTTCGCCGTTGGACTTGGTCAGCTCGGCAAGCGTTAATAAATTCAGAATGCCGATGGTTTCTCCCTCGAAAGCGATGCACTTTTCGGGCATGTGTTCATGATCTTCGCCGGCACTAAACAGCGCCTTGGAGGCGGCAAGCGCTTCGTCCGCTTTTTCTTTGCCGTGCACGATGCGCGTCACTTCGTAGGCCAGGCGTTCCTTGCCCTGATTGATGCGTTCATCCGCATAGCTGCCCAGCTCCACGCATTCCGCCTTGGGAAGGAAGGTCAGTTGCAACAGGAATTTCGTCACATCGCGATCATCCACATTGCGCATATATTGGAAAAGCTCATAGGGAGAGGTCTTTTCCTCGTCAAGCCAGACGGCACCCTTCATGGATTTGCCCATTTTTACGCCGTCCGCCGTGGTTAGGAGCTTGAAGGTCATGCCATAAACGTTGGCATTCTCCGCTTTTCGTACCAGGTCCACACCGCCGATGATGTTGGCCCATTGATCCGAACCGCCGAATTGCAGACGGCATCCCTCACGACGATACAGTTCCAAAAAGTCGTAGCTTTGCAAAAGCATATAGGCAAACTCAAAGAAGGTGAGGCCACCGGTCGCGAGACGATTTTTATACGCATCTTTTTTAATCATTTCACCGACGTTGAAGTGTACGCCAACGTCGCGCATAAAGCCGAGGAAATTCAGATCCAATAACCAGTCGCGGTTATTGACCACCATCGCGTTGCCGCCGTTGAAATCGATGAAGCGCGAAAGCTGCTTATAGAAGCAGTCCGCATTGTGATTGATTTTCTCCGGCGTCATGACGGTACGCATATCGCTGCGTCCGGAGGGATCGCCGATCATTGTGGTTCCGCCGCCGAGAAGGGCAATGGGAATGTGCCCGTAGGCCTGCATACGCATCAGCACCATGATCTGAATGAAATGTCCCACCGTCAGGGAATCCGCCGTGGCATCAAAGCCGATGTAGAATTTGACGGGGCCTTCCTCCAGAAGCTTGCGCAGGGATGCCTCATCCGTGGCGTTGTCAAAGTATCCGCGATCTTTCAGCTCATCCAGAACGTTATCGTATTCCTTTTTATACTCGAACATGGCTCTCTCCTTTTTCTTATTCTTTTATCATACGCCGGAAGACTCAATTTGTCTGCTCTTTCGGAAAATGTGTTTCCTTTTTGCTCAAATTCTGCTTCGTCTTGCTCCATATGCCCGCCTGCCGGATGCCGGAAAGCGCGATCACGCTGCCGGCAAGGCTGATGCCGACGGTGGCCAATAGCGCCGAGGGGACACTGAGAAAATTCAGAACAATGCCGCCAAGAAGCGAACCCACCGCGCCGCCCAAAGACATGATGATGGTCACCACATTTTGTCCCTTCACGAGATCCTTTTTTTCCACAATTGCCGCGGAAAAGTAGCTGATGCCGGCAGTGAAAAAGGGAAAGGTGGCAAACTGGAACAACTGCGAAATGTAGACCACAAAAACATTGGTCGCAAAAAACAAAATAATGGCTTTTATGGTAAAGATCAGCGCAGCAATGCCCATCAGAAAGCGATCCGAAACATGCCGGCGAAGATGCCCATAGCTGAAAAGGGAAGTAACCTCCATCACAATGGCACAAATGACCGCGATGCCCGCTTCCGTTGCGCCGCCGCCCACATGTCTCACGAGCAGCGCCAGATAGGTGTTGATGACCATATGGCCGGAAAAGAGCAGTGTAAAGCCGATCACCAGAGGAATAAAAAGAGGATACTTACGATAAAAATGCTGGGTCGGCGGATCCACCACGCCCACAGCCTTCACGCCGGGATGACGCTGGCCAACCGGCACCGGCGGCAAAAGAAAAATCACCAGACCGAAAAGCGTCATGCTGACGAAAAGCAGAAGCGGAAGCTGTGTCAGCGGGTTGCGATCAAAATACATGCCTGCTAAAAGCGAGGTCAGACCGTAGCTGGCGGAGCCGATGCCGCGAATGACGCTGAACTGAATGGGGTAGCCGGCTTGTTCAAAAGCGACGGACACCGCATTGATGGGCCCCTGTACCGCCTGTGCCAACAAACTGAACACAAAAAAGGACGCCAAAACGACGAATCCGCTTGCCGAGAAAAAAGCCAAGGGAACCATGGCGAGCGCCGCGATGCCGGCATGCGCCAGCAACACTTCTTTAATCGTCACAACCTTGGAAGAATCCGCCATCTGTCCGGTGAGCATTTGCAACCAGGCGCCGAAGAAGTTGGCCAGTCCGAAGATGATACCTGTATGCAGGGTCGTAAAACCGAGCGATTGCATGTACAACACGGTGAATACCGTCATCATGCAAAAGCTGATGAAAAACGTAAACTGCAAAAGGGCGTTTTGGACAAAAAGCAACCGCCGGCGCATGGGCTCTCCTTTCCGGGCACTTCGAAAAATACCGTTTCATTATAGCATGAATGGAGGATGTGGCTGTGGGAACGGCTATGCTATAATGTGTCCAGCCGTTTCAAACGAAAGGAGCCACTATGTGTGATCATCACGAGAACGGAAAGAAGCCGTTCTACATTACCGCGCCGATTTACTATCCCAGCGCAAACTTACATTTGGGCAACACCTATACGTCTATTATTGCCGACGCCGTCAAGCGCTATAAAAGGGAACAGGGCTATGACGTCTATTATGTGACGGGATCCGATGAGCATGGCGAAAAGCTCGCGCGCATCGCGGAAGAAAAGAACATGGCGCCGCTGGACTACATTGACCCCATCGTCGATTCGATTAAGGAATTGTGGGCGCTTTTGGATGTCGAGCCGGATACATTTGTCCGTTCGTCCTCCGCGCAACACGAAAAAGACGTCCAGGAACTTTTCCAACGTCTCTATGATAAAGGTGCCATCTACAAGGGAAGGTATTCGGGATATTATTGCACGCCATGTGAGGAATTTTGGACCGAAGCGCAGCTAGAGGATGGGAAATGTCCCAGTTGCGGACGTCCGGTGGAACATCGTGAAGAAGAAAGCTATTTCTTCCGCCTTTCCGACTATCAGGATCGGCTGTTGCAATACTATAAAGACCATCCGGAATTCATGCAGCCGGAGAATCGCCAGAAAGAGATGATCGGTTCCTTTTTTAAGGACGGTCTCGAAGATCTTTCCGTATCCCGCAAACGCTTGAAATGGGGCGTGCCGGTGCCCTTTGATCCGGAACACGTCATTTACGTCTGGGTGGATGCGCTCATCTGCTATCTGACCGGCATCGGCTTTGGCGATGATCCGGAAAAATTTCAACAGTATTGGCCGGCAGCCGTACATTTTGTGGGGCGCGACATTATGCGCTTCCATTCCATCATCTGGCCGGCGGTGCTGATGGCCCTTGATATGCCCCTTCCGGACACCATTTTCGGGCATGGCTGGATTCTCTTTGAGGATGACAAGATGTCCAAGTCCAAAGGCAACGTGATCTATCCGGAACCCTTGATTGCCGAATACGGCCGCGATGCGCTGAAATACTTTGTGCTTCGGGAATTCAACTTCGGTGCGGACGGCAATTTCTCCATGCGCAAATTCCTGACACGTCTCAATGCCGATCTGGCCAACGATTTAGGAAACCTGCTTTCGCGCAGCGTGGCCATGGTCGAAAAATATAACGACGGAATCGTACCGGAACCGACGGCTCCGCAGTCACCGGATGAGGAATTGACGGCGCTACAGGAAGAGACGCCGAAGGTCTTGGAAGAGGCCATGGAGCATTATGATTTCCAGCGCGGTCTGGAAGCTATCTGGACGCTCATTCGTCGCACCAATAAATATATCGATGAGACTGAACCTTGGGCACTGGCCAAGGATCCTGCAAAGAAGGAACGCCTGAACACCGTATTGTATCGTCTGCTTGACAGCTTAACGACGGTGGCCTCGCTTTTGATTCCCTTCATGCCGGAGACGGCACCCAAAATGTTTGCGCAGTTGGGCTATGCCGGCAAAGGCTTTTTGCATGCCGGGGAAGTCAATCAGCTGCCGGCGGGGACGCACGTACAAAAAGGCGAACCCCTCTTTCCGCGTCTTAAGATTGACGAGGCGATGGAAAAAATTGCCGACGCCAACAATCAGTTGATGGCAAGCCGTTTGGGCATTACCGTCGAGGAGCTGCTCCACCGTCAGCACGAAAAGGCGGGGGATCGTGACTAAGCGCCCGGATCCATCGGCTACGACCGAGCGGCCGTTGTCAAACGCCGAACCCATCGGTGGGAACCCTGCGTCGGAGAATAAACTGTGGCTCATCGATGCGCACTGTCATCTCGATGATGACGCCTATGACGGAACACGGGAGGATATTCTCGCCTCGTTGGAAGACGAAGGTGTGGAGGCGGTGGTCAACCCCGGTTGCGACGAAGCCAGTTCCTTACAGGCCGTCGCGCTGGCGCTCCGATACGAGCGTGTATTTGCTTGCATCGGAACGCATCCGCATGAAGCCTCGGGCTATACATCCGAATGGGAAGCGCGGATGCGCTCGCTTGCGAACGAAAAAAAAGTCGTCGCGATCGGGGAAATCGGCTTGGATTATCATTACGATTTTTCGCCGCGCAAAACGCAGCGAGACGTGTTTGAGTGTCAATTGGCGCTTGCGAAGGAACTGGATTTGCCCGTGGTCATCCACAGCCGCGAAGCGTGCGAGGATACCTTGGCCATCTTGAAAAATTTCGGTTCCTCGATTCGCGCGCTGATGCATTCCTTTAATGAAAATCCCAAAATCTGGCAAGAATTGGCGGATTTCGGCTATTTCCTTTCCCTCGGCGGCATGGTGACGTTCAAAAATGCTCGTTGGCCGAAGGAGTTGGCTCAAAGCGTGGCGGGCGACCGCCTGCTCATCGAGACGGACGGACCGTATCTTGCACCGGTACCGTACCGGGGCCGATTGAATCTGCCATGGTATGCCGCGAGGACGTTAGAAACCATTGCCGAATTGCGGCAGGAATCGCTGCCGACACTGGCAAAACAGGTACGACAAAACACCATTGCCTTTTTCGCGCTTCCTTTGGGAGCGAGCGCGGCGGATAGCGCCTGTTGTTCGACGAAGAGCGGGAAAGACGGCGCTTCATCCGCAAGCCGAAGAGGGGAGAAATCCTGATGCGCATCCAAGAAGTCATTGTCGTCGAAGGCAAAGATGACGTTGCTGCTGTAAAAGCAGCGGTGGATGCCCAGTGTCTGACGACACATGGTCACGGCTTAAACGCGCGTCTCCTGCAGGATATCGAAGAGGCGGCCGAACGTTGCGGCATCATCATCCTGACGGATCCGGATTATGCCGGAAAGCGCATTCGCCGTATTCTTACCGAGCATGTCCCGCAGGCAAAACAGGCGTATATTACCCGCGTCTCGGCGACGAAAGGCGATGACATCGGTGTGGAAAATGCCTCACCGGAAGCGATTCGCGAAGCACTCCAACGCGCACGGGCGACGCTTTGTGAAGAACGGCATGAATTTGATGCCGCGGATCTCTTCGCGCACGGACTGGACGGCGCCGCAGGGGCGAAGGAGCGGCGCATCGCTTTGGCCGCCGCACTTGGCATCAGCTACGGCAATGCCAAACAGATGCTGGCACGCCTCAACGATTTCGGTATTACCCGAGAAGAATTTGAAACGGCTATGCAGGCCGTCCATTGCGAACGGGGAGAGGTTTCGGATAACCGGGAAACGGTGTATAACGGGGAAACGGTTCCGCATTCGCCCTCGGAGAGCCGGCAATAGCGAGCAAGGGGAAGCCAATGATATGTGAACGTCTCTATATGCCTTCCGTTCTTCGTACGGTGATGAAGCGCCATCATCTGCGCTTTACGAAGTCGCTGGGTCAAAATTTTCTCATTGACGGCAATGCTGTGCGTAAAATTGTCGAAACCGCCGCGATTGCTGCTGACGATACGGTTCTCGAGGTCGGCCCGGGCATCGGCACCCTGACGCAAGCCCTTCTGGAAACCGGCGCGCACGTGATTACAGTGGAATTGGATCGCACCTTTTATCCGGTGCTAGAAGAAGCCTTTGGCGATAATCCGCGTTTTTCGCTGTTGAAGGGGGATGCGCTGAAGCTTCCTCTGGAAGAGGAACTTAAACGGCTGGCTCCCGGAGCTGCCGTACACGTGGTCGCCAATGTGCCGTATTACATTACGACGCCGCTTCTGCGTCGTTTTCTGGATGATGCGCTTCCAATTGAAACCATCACGGTGCTGGTGCAGAACGAAGTGGCGGATCGCATGACGGCTGCGCCGGGAACCAAAACGTATGGAGCGCTTTCGCTTTTGCTTGCCCTGTACGGAAAAGCAACCAAGGCGTTTACGGTTCCGCGTACGTCATTTTTGCCGCCGCCCAAAGTGGATTCGGCGGTCGTACATTTGAAAAAAGATCCTCTGGGCAATCTCAGTGCAACGCAGCGCGATGAGGTGAATGCCATCGTCCGGCAGGCGTTTTTGGAACGGCGAAAAATGGTGAAAAAATCGCTCATGCAATCCACGGGAGCGGATGCCTCGGCCATCGAATCGTTTCTGGTTTCACGTGGTCTGCCGAAGACGGCGCGGGCGGAGAATCTTTCGCCGGAGGATTTCGTGGCGCTTTGGCAAACATTTGGGTATAAGGACGAGCGAAAGTAGAACACCGAAAAAGAAAGGATGACCCCATGGCAGAAGTAACAATTTATACCTCACCGACCTGCGTACACTGCAAGGCGGCAAAGGCATTTATGGCGGATAATAACATTGCGTATACCGAAAAGGATGTGGTAGCGGATGCCGACGCGCGCAAATGGATGCTGGATCGCGGCTATCGCGGCGTTCCCGTCATCGTGGTAGACGGGGAAGAGATCATCGGCTTCGATCAGAAGAAGCTGAGCGAATTGCTGAAGAAATAGGATAACTAAGCAAAAAAAAAGACGTAGGAGAAGCTTCTCTCCTGCGTCTTGTTTTTGTTAGCACTCGTTCAGCTTTTCCACCAGCATGTCCGGGTCAATGCCGTGCACCCAGGCGGCCTGCTCCACGCTTTCCATGAGAGAGCTGGGGCAACCGATGCAGCCCATGCCGATGAGCATCAAGGTTTGGATGGTGCGCGGCTTGCGCTGAATTACTTCGGAAATGAGCATCTCCTTGGTGATCAGCACCTCTTTCTTTTCGTGTTTTTCGTTTTCGCTTTCCGGCGAAGTGGTTACTTTATTCTGCGGGGTATTTTCCTCCGCGGTCGATTGATGTTGAAACAGATTCATTGTGCCTCCTTACTACGGATATAACCTTATCACTCTTTTATCCAAAAAAAACAAAATGAAACAAAAGACGATTTATTTTGTCGGGATTATTATCGGACACGTTCAGTGTAGCAAAAGGAGCCTACTGAATCAATGTGATGTGTGGGGAAGTATGTTACTATAAAGAAGATAAGAACAACCACGGCGAAAGTCGGGCTTTAACGCTTCGGCAGGTGTAGAAAGAAATTGCGTTTCGCGCCGGCCTGTCGGAAGCCATTTGAATAACGAAATTCGTAAAGAACTGTTTTTTGGAAGGGGAAAGTATGAAATACGAGAGAACAAATGTGTGGGAAACCCTCACCGATGCGGAATGCAAGGAAATGGAAGCGTATAGTCAGGAATACATCACGTTTTTATCCCAGGCAAAAACGGAGCGTTTAGCGCATGATTATATTGTCAAGGCCGCAAAAGAAGCAGGCTTTCTGCCGCTTGATGAAGCACTGAAAAAGGGTGTCAAGGCGGGCGATAAGATCGTCGCTTCCAACCGCGGCAAAAGCGCAGCCCTTTTTGTCATCGGCCAAGATTTATGCGAGGGCATGGATATTGTCGGTTCGCATATTGATGCGCCCAGACTCGACATCAAAGCCAATCCGCTGCATGAAGACGGCAACATGGCGTATCTTCGCACGCACTATTATGGCGGCGTGAAAAAATATCACTGGGTGAATACGCCGTTGGCCCTGCACGGCGTGCTGTTCACGAAAGATGGAAAGCGTGTCGAGGTGCACATCGGTGAGGAACCGACCGACCCGGTGTTCTACATCAACGATTTGCTGATTCATCTGTCTCACAATCCCAACCAGAAAACCTCTGCCGAAAACATCACCGGCGAGCGGCTTCAAATTGTAGTTGGCCATAGCAGCCGCGGCAAGCAGGAAGAGGATAAGGATCCGATTCTGACAAACATTCTGTCGATTTTGCATGAAAAATATGGCATTGAAGAAGAGGATTTTCAGGTGGCGGAGCTGGAAGCTGTTCCGGCCGGTCCGGCGCGGGAAGTCGGCTTTGACCGCTCGCTCATTGCGGGACACGGTCATGACGATCGCATCTGCTCCTTTGCCAATCTGAAAGCGATTTTAGAAACGGAAAAGCCGGAGCGCACAGCGGTCGGCCTTTTCGTGGACAAAGAAGAGGTCGGCTCCATCGGCAATACCGGCATGAAGTCTCATTTCTTCGTGAATGCGGTCGCAGAGCTGATCGCTTCGGAGAAGGGCGAGTACAGTGAGCTCTATCTCAAGCGTTCGATGGCTCGTTCCCGTGTGCTCTCCGCAGACGTTACTGCCGCGTTTGATCCGCAATACGAAGGCACGCAAGTCTTTGAAAAGCAGAACACCGCGCGCATCGGTTGCGGCGTAGCCATTGCCAAATATACGGGATCCGGCGGAAAAGGCGGCTCCAACGATGCCAATGCCGAATTCTTAAATGATGTTCGTCAGATTTTCAAGGCCAACGGCGTGATCTATCAAACCGCTGAGCTCGGCGCCGTGGATGCCGGTGGCGGCGGCACGATCGCTTACATTCTTGCCGAATACGGTGCGGATGTCGTCGATTGCGGCACGGCCATGCTCTCCATGCATGCACCGATCGAACTGGCCTCCAAGGCTGACGCCTATGAAACCTATCGCGCCTATCGCGCGTTCTTGAAATAGACACCGAGGAGATACTGTTCACGCGAAATATTCACGCAAAAGGGGAGGAAAATGAAACGCCATAAGATACCCGTAGTCCTTGCAGGCATATTGATGTTGTTGACCCTGCTTTGGACAAGACCGGCCTTTGCCGCCGATGTTGATGTTTCTACGATGCAAGGCCTCAAACAAGCGATTGTGGATAAAAACTCGATTACCCTGACAGCAGATATCGAGGTAAAAGAAGAGTTAACGATTCCCGCTGATTATAACGGTACGATTAAATCGGAGGGGAAAACACTAAGCTTGGCTTCCGGTGTTAATAATATGTTTGTCATTGCAAAGGGTGCCAACGTGACGTTTGACAACATCGTTTTCGACGGAAAAGAAAAGGGTCGTATTATCGATGCCGGCGAAGCGACTGTGACGATTAAAAATTCTACACTACAGAATGCGACAACGGATACGTTTGGGCAGAAGATTGTCGACAACAAAGATACGCAACGCTATGAAGGCGGCGCGATTTATGCTGCTCATACGACGTTAAATTTGGAAAATACAAATTTTGAAAACAACCATACTAAGGCCACAGTGCCAAGCCCGGGCGCACCGCATGGTGGCGCCATCGTTTCCTATTCGGCAAAAATCAAAATAACCGGCGGCTCATTTATAAACAACCATACCGGAAAAGTGGATAAGGAATATTCTTCTCATGGTGAAGGCGGAGCGATCAAATTGCATCCGGGTTCGACGTTAACGATAAACGATCCCTCTGTGACCAAAAAAGATACTACCGTTTTCGATAGAAATCATTTAGACAGTCTTGAAGACAAAGGCGGAAGACAAGGCGGCGCGATCGAAGCAACGCAGTCTAAAGTGTACATTTATGGTGCTACATTTAAGATTCCCGGACCCTTTAATACAGGCGGAGCCATCAAATTTGAAGGATGTGATGAAGCAGTTGTTAAAAATGCTCATTTTGAAACCGTAGCAAAAAAGGGGACTATCGGTGTCGCCGGGGGAGCAATCACATCGGAAAACTCCAATCTTTCCATTGATAGTTCTTCATTTAAAGCTAATGAAGGTTCCAGAGTTTCTGAGGCCGGTGGGCTGATACAAGTCGTGGCCGGAGGAGAATTTAATCTTACCAACTCATCTCTTGAAGGCGCCGGTGCATGGTGGAATGGCGGTAGATATACTGCCAATACCGGTGGAGCAATTAACTTCTATGATGCCTGCTCTGTCATGGCGAATATCGAAAATACGACAATTCAAAATTTCATGGCGGATGGCGCAGGTGCTGGAATATCTTTGGCGAAGTATGCGGGCCATACAGCTGGTGTTCATCTTACGATGAAAGACACCACCATCATCAATACGGCGACCTATGTCTTTCAGGGGACGGGACTTGGCGGTGCGATGTTTGTCGGAAGCGGCAACACCGTTACGATCGAAGGCGGAACAATTTCTTCTCAGACTGCATCAAATAATGCCGGAGCGATCTTCAACGAAGGCTCTGTAACGATTACAGGCGGCGCTGCCTTAAAGGATAATTTTGCCTACAACATGGTTGGCGGCATCTATAATGACGGCTATCTCAAGATTGATGACGCGACCATTACAGGCAACAAAAAAGGGGACTGGTCTACAGGAGATGGGCACGTTCTCACTAAGGATGAAATGGGCGGCATCAACATCTATGCGGACAAGGATGTCATCATTACTCCGAAGGCAAAATTTGACGGGAATGATATTCGCGTGCTGGATGGGCAGTCCAAGATTTTGCTCACGGGGGCTTTGACGAATCAACTCAATGTGTCCGTCAGTGAGAAGGCAAAAAAGCATAGTGATCCAAAGAGCATTTTCGACCGCTATTCCGAAACACAGGAAAGATACATCGGCTATACGGTGGCAGGCGGAACGGATAATTACACGCCAACGCCTGAAGATGCTAAGAAAATTCATTATGTGTCAAAAGATGCAAGTCAAGCCATAGCAGCTGTCGATGATCATACGTCAATTGGCAAGTGGGATTATGTATTTAATCCAGACAATAACACGGTTGTCTTGGGCCAACGTGCCAAGATGACGTATCATGCGAATTATGACGAGAAGAGTGCAAGATTTATAGATAATTCGAAGGAAAAAGAACAGATCTACACCTTCTATGGTTCGGGTGGCGGAGAGCCCAAGGTTTCCATCAATGACGTTGCCGTTACCTATTTGACCGAACTAAAAGAGAAGCCGGTTTCAAAGTGGATTTTTGACGGATGGTATAACCATACGCCACAACAGCCACCTGTTGATGCTGCTTGCGCTGCTTTCCGCAACACGAAGAAAAATACTGTTTCTGCTTCAAAAGTTAAATTTGCGGATGCCTATTTTGTTGATACCACAGACAAGATTACAAAAATTGTGGATCCCAATGAGCTGCACGTCTATGCCGGTTGGAAGCCCTTGGATATTACGCTATCTAAAGTGTGGGATGACGAGAATGCAACAGAAAAAGCAAAAAGTGCAGTTTTGACACTTACTCCTGGTAAAGACGGTAATAATCAAGAAACCTTTACTGCAAGTAGAACCGAGACAAGCAAAACCTTTGAGGACTTGGATAAGTTTCAAGAAGACGGTACTACTCCGTTGGAATACAAAGTTGATGAACCTACCGTACCGGAAGAATATACTAAAACAATTGAACAACTGGATAACAGTAAGTCTGAAGAAGATAAAATCTCAGCAAAGGTTACGAACAGCAAGGCGGATAAAGGAAGCGTGTATGTAAAATACATTACGGAAGACGGCGCTATCTTGGAAGCTGAAAGCGCAGTCAAACAAGATGCGCCGGTAGGCGAAGAATATACAACAGAACAAAAAGCCTTCGAAGGGTATGCATTTTCAACAATGGGAGAAGGCTCAGCAGCTGCTAGTGGAAAGGTTGTAAAGGGAGATCTTCACGTAGTATATGTGTACAAAAAGGCAGAAAAAGGAAATGTCTATGTAAAATATATTACGGAAGATGGAACCGTCTTGGAGGCGGAAAGTGCAGTCAAAAAAGATGCACCGGTAGGCGAAGCATACACAACAGAACAAAAGGCCTTCGACGGGTATGCATTTTCAAAAATGGGCGAAGGTTCAGCAGCTGCCAGTGGAACGGTTGTAAAGGGAGATCTTCACGTAGTATATGTTTACAAAAAGGCGGAAAAAGGAAGCGTGTATGTAAAATATATTGCAGAAGATGGAACCGTATTGGAAGCTGAAAGCGCAGTCAAACAAGATGCGCCGGTAGGCGAAGAATATACAACAGAACAAAAAGCCTTCGAAGGGTATGCATTTTCAACAATGGGAGAAGGCTCGGCAGCTGCTAGTGGAAAGGTTGTTATTGGGGATCTTCACGTAGTTTATGTGTACAAAAAGGCAGATACTCCAACCCCGGACCCCAATCCAAATCCAACCCCGGATCCTAAACCAGACCCGACTCCGACTCCGGAACCGACTCCGACTCCGACGCCAACGCCAACTCCGACTCCGGAACCGACGCCAGCACCCCAGCCACAGCCTCAACCGGCTCCTGAGCAGAAGAAAACAGTTGCTCCGAAGACAGGAGAAGAACTCCAGTTGGTGATGGCCACCTCCATGACGTTGCTGTCCGCCGGTGCATATTTGGGAATGAAAAAGAAAAAGTAAAACTCTATTCTTCACTACGTAAGTGAAGTGACGAAAGCTCCGGGCTACGCAGAAAAGCGTAGCTCGGAGCTTTTTTGGATTAAATATTTCGCTGTAAGAGGGGAGAAGGAGCCCAAAAAGGAAAAGCAGAAAAAAAAGGCTCCTATGATGTTCGACTTTAACGCAAAAAAAAGGAGCCCAAAATGCAGAAAGAAAAATTGAGGCTCCTATATGCTTGTGATATGACACCCAAAAAGGGGCCTCAATTTGCGAAAGCGAAAAAAAGGCTCCTTTTTCTGCCAAATCTGGAGCTTGTTTTGGAGCCTAAAAGATGAAAAATCAAATTTGGTCTCCTTTTCGCTTGTAATAGTAAGAAAAGAGAGGAGCCCAAAACGTACAATACAAAAAAGAGGCTCCTTTTTTCGCGAAAAATGAGGTTTGGTAAGGAGCCCAAATTGGATAACGATAAAATGAGGTCCTTTTTTGCCAAAAATGAGGCTTGATAAGGAGCTTCAATTCACGATAACGGAAAAAGCTCTTTTTTCTGAGAGGAAGCACGCCAAGAACCCCAAATGAAATTTGCATAATTCACAATTTTCCTGTATAATATAAAAGCTATTTGTACCCAGAGAGGGAAGGCGGGTGTGGTATGCAAGAAAACAGCTTAATTCAGGCCATCCGCAGTGAAGTCGAGCAAAACATAGGACGTACTGTGGTTGTGCGCGCGGACAAAGGGCGAAAGCGGATCGTCACAAAAGAAGGCATCATTGAGAATGCATTTGAGGACGTCTTTACCGTGCGCATTTCGAATGCCTTTGAAATGGAACGCACCGTATCGTATACGTATACGGATGTTCTGACTTCTACCGTAAAGCTGACGGTATATTGATCGAAAAAGGGCTCAGTAGAGCCCTTTTTTCATGAGAAAAATCATGACGGAGGACGGCATGGAATTGGAAGTACAGGCCAATGCAAAGGTGAATCTGGCATTGGATATTCTCGGTGTGCGTGAGGATGGCTATCACGATCTGGACGGCGTGATGCAGGAGATTGCGCTGCATGATACGCTGACGATCGAAAATGGACGTGGCGGATTTGTGCTGTTCTGTGATCATCCGCATCTTAAGCTCGACGAAAACAATTTAATTTATAAGGCGTGGAACGCGCTGCGCGATCGGACTGCGGACGATTCCGTCATTATCGAACTGGAAAAGCGCATTCCTCTTTCCGCCGGTTTAGGCGGAGGAAGTGCGGATGCTGCAGCCACTTTGGTGGGGCTCAATCGTCTATGGAATTTGGGACTCGGTGATGAGGAACTGATTAAAATAGCTGGTGGCATTGACTCGGATACCGCCTTTTTCATTCGTGGTGGCACCCAGCGTGCGCAGGGAAGGGGAAATATCTTGACGCCGTTGCCACGGTTTTCTCAAAAGCCGCTGCTTTTGATCAACACGGGCGATACCATCAGCTCACGTTATGTGTACGATCGCGTAGAACCGAATGGGACAGTGCCGGTATCCAAAATGATTGATTTGCTGCAGTACGATAACCTTAAGGCCTATCCGCTGATGCGAAATCACATGGAAAGCGTGTCTTTCGACTCCATTCCCAAACTGGCGAAGATTAAGAAAGAGTTGGAAGAATCTGGCGCTTTAGCGGCTCTCATGAGCGGCAGCGGACCGACCATGTTCGGAATTTATGAAACCATGGAACAAGCGGAAGAGGCCTACGAGCGCTTCCGAGATCAATATTCCTTTGTTTTGCTGACACGCACCGTGTGACCATGGAAAAAATATAAATAAATATTTAAAAATGGAAAAAGAAAAGGTTTGCAAACGAAAACTTATCCATAAATATGGATTATTTGAACGCGTCGGGCTTTTTCTCGATTCCACAACATGTGGTGGAGTCATTTAAACGAAACACATTGCTTAGCAGAAATTTCGATAATTTACGTGATATTTTTTCGTTTAATGGGTTGAACAATGACGGGGCGTTCGTTATAATACAAATAGTATTACAGGAATGCCACAGGGATACCGTTTTCATACGATTTCATCTCAAAATAATGGGAAATCACGATGAAAAACGGAAACACATAGAGGTGCGTCGATGAGAAAAGAGCAGTCAATCGAGAAACGCTTTAGAGAGCGCCGCAAACGTCGCGCAGCTCTCCATCGTCGTCGTCACAAAACGAATGTGTTTCTCGGTATTTTTGCCGGCGTCTTTATTTTGTTATCTGGCAGTTTTGTTCTCCGTTATTTTATGAACAGCTCCAGCGCTGTCGATACGCATGCCGCGTTAGCAACTTCTGCACAACTCGTTTCCGATGCTCCGGTCTCTTCCAGCGAAAGCGCATCCGTTTCCGTAGAATACAAGACGCGTGCTGAAATTGAAGAACAGAAGCAGGAACGGCCGCAGAATAAAGAACAGCACGATGGCTATATCGATCGGTTGGATACCTTTTTACAGGTCAGCCGCGACACGACGATGTTCACGCGTGACTCCACAAAGTCTCATGTTGTAGCGCCGCTGGCGGCGGGAACGACAGTGGAGACCTACGGAACAAACGGCGAATGGACGAAAGTAGTCAGCAAAGGCCGCAGCGGCTATGTACGAAATGTCGATCTGGCGATGATCACAGATGCGACACTTTGCAAAACGGTGGAAGGCAAGGTAATTGTCAACGCGACCTATCGGCTTCCCGAAGAGTACGAAACGGTGTTTCATCCGGATGCTGAAGCGGGCCTGAAGGTGATGCTGGAGGCGATGCAGCGTGACGGTTTACAAGTGGAAGTAGCAACCACCTATCGCGGCGCGGCCGAAGAAAAGAAGGAACTCATTCTTCGCGGCAACCCTGCCAATGTTCCGCAACCGGGGCATACCGTATTTCAGACGGGTTACGGCGTACAGTTCAACGCGCCAAACACCGATCCGCGCATTGAAAATCATTTCGAAAACACCAAGCAATTTCAATGGCTGAAAGCTCATGCACAGGAGTACGGTTTTGTGTTGCGCTATCCGAAAGGAAGCGAGTCCATCACGGGGTATCGTGCCGATCCGACTATTTTCTACTATGTCGGGGTGGAAGATGCTTCTTTGATCAGCAATGAAGGATTGACCATGGAAGTCTTCTACGGCGTCAACTAAATTCGGTAAGGTAGAGCCCGCGGGTAACGACGTTGCCGGCGGGCTTTTTTTGCCAACGAGAATGTTTTTACCAATGCGAATAGAAGGAGGAAGAATGAACGTCTTAGTGAGTGGCGGTTTGGGCTACATCGGATCCCATACCGTTGTGGAACTGATGAAGCGCAAGCATAACGTGATCGTGGTCGACAACTTGTATAATGCGGACGCGGACGTGCAGTTGCGCATCGAAAAAATCACCGGCAAGAAGCTGACGACATACGTTGCGGACTGCACCGATGCCGAGGCGATGGAAAAGATCTTTTCCTCGCATCCTGTCGATTGCGTGATCCACTTTGCCGGCTATAAGGCGGTAGGGGAGTCGGTCGCGAAACCGCTCATGTATTATCACAACAATCTGCTGAGTACCATCGTCCTGTTGGAGGCCATGAAAAAACATCACGTGCGCCGCATGGTCTTCAGCTCATCGGCAACGGTCTATTCTTCCGAAAATCATAGTCCGTTTCGGGAGGAAATGGCTCTCGCGGCCACGAATCCCTATGGATGGACCAAATTGATGATTGAGCGCATTCTGATGGACATGGCCAAGGCGGATCCGGAATTTTCAGCTATTCTGCTGCGCTATTTTAATCCCATCGGTGCGCATGATTCCGGTCTGCTCGGAGAACGTCCGGTGGGCATTCCGAATAACCTTTTGCCCTACATTTGCCAGGTGGCGGACGGCACGCGTGAGAAATTGAGCGTTTTCGGGGATGATTACGATACGCCCGACGGCACCGGGGTGCGCGACTACTTGCATGTTGTGGACCTGGCTTTGGGCCATGTGGCGGCATTGGAAAAAATGGCGGATCGTCCCGGCGCCCATGCATTCAATTTAGGGACCGGCAAGGGCACGAGCGTATTAGAATTGGTTCATGCCTTTGAGAAGGCAAATCATCTCACCATTCCCTACAGCATCGTGGGACGGCGAGCGGGCGACATCGACACCGTGGTGGCGGACCCGTCCAAGGCAGAGCGCAAACTGGACTGGAAGGCGACGCACAGCATCGAAGAGGCGTGTGCATCGGCTTGGTATTTCCAGCAACACGTAAAGGACAGTCTGTAGCTGCGGCAGAGTCTCAAGCCTCTGCGCCGAAAAACAAAGGAAATCAAAAAAGGAACTTCGCTTTTTCGGCGAGGTTCCTTTTTCGTTGGAGATGGTCATTTTCGTTGGAGAATGTCAGTGACGACCAAGCGCTCTGCGTCGATGCAGCCGATGGTAAATCTGATTAACCAACTGGCGTACTTCAGGAATCTGTGCGAAGAGGATACAGATGAGATACACCATAGCTCCCACGAGAATGGTTAGCAGAAGTCGAAGCGTTTCGCTTCCCAACGGAAGACCGTGAAAGACAAACAAGGCAACCACTCCCATCAAAGCGGAAGCAACCGTAATTTTGGACACCGATTTGAAAAGGGAGCGGAACGCAAGACGTCCGGACTTTTTGCGCAGAACGGTTCCCAATATCACGGCACCGACAAGATTGCCGACCATGGTGGACGCGGCGAGCCCGTTTAAGCCAAAGAAATAGGACAAGATAAAGTTCAAGGTAATGTCCACAGCCACCTGTACGGTGGAAATGAGAAGCGGCGTTTTCGTATCGTGTAAAGCATAAAAAGCACGAATAAAAATCTGGGAGCATAACAGCCCGATGAGCCCGGGCGTATACCAGAAGAGCGCGCCGGTGGTCAATAACGTCGAGGCGGCAGTGAATTGATCACGCTCATAGAAGAGGCGCACAATGGGTTGGGCGAAGAGCATCATGCCCACGACGGCGGGAAGGATCAATACCATGCCATGCACGAGAGAATGGTGAATGACGCGCTTGAACGGCTGTAGATTCTCCTTTTGGGCAGCGCGTGACATGCCGGGATACGAGGCCGTTACGATGGAGACGATGACCACGCCTTGGACCATCATAAAGATCATGTTGGCGTAATTGAGCGCCGATGCGCCGCCGTTTGGAACAATCGACGTAGCGATGGCTTTGTCCACGATGATGGAAATATCATTGACCAGGATGGAAAACATGGCCGGAACGGCGATGGAGAGCGATTCACGAATGGCAGGGGAATTGGGCTTGAGCAATAGACGGTGCCGGTATCCGGCGTGGCGCAGCGCACGCGGGAAAAAGCTGTACTGTATGGCGACAGCAAAAATACTGCCGACGGCAAGAAGCAGGAGATTTCCGGTTTTTGCCGTCAAATACGAAAAGAAGATCATCACAACATTCATGATGATACCGGTCGTCGCAGGCGTTAAAAAGTTGTTGTAATTGTTCAAATAGCTGATGAAGGCGCCGTTAAACGCCGAAAAAAGAATACGAAACAGCACGATACGCGTAAAGAGCACCGCTTGAT
This sequence comes from Murdochiella vaginalis, assembly GCF_900119705.1. Taxonomy (GTDB): domain Bacteria; phylum Bacillota; class Clostridia; order Tissierellales; family Peptoniphilaceae; genus Murdochiella; species Murdochiella vaginalis. The sequence goes on from NZ_LT632322.1 coordinate 766,523, forward strand.
TCAACTTTTCGCCTTCGAAGCCGGCGGCAACGAGATGCATAATTTGGGGCATGAACACGAATCCGACGCCGGAAATGATGGCCGCGATGAGCACAAGTGTATTCGCCAGATTGGCCGTGAAGTAATCTGCCTCTTGCCGTCCACGTTTTGTCAGCACCTTGTTATACATGGGGATGAAGGTGGTCTGAATGGACATAAAGAGAAAGCTGAAGGCCATTGCCGTGATACTTTCGGAGACAACGTAAATATCCGTTACCATCCCGGTACCAAAAAATTTCGCGAAGCTCACTTCGCGAATGAGACCTGTCAATTTTGAGATGATGGTAATGACCATCAGTTGAAAGGTTACCGAACCCATATCGCTCCTCCTGTAATCGGATTCAGTCTACCATATTTTTTCTTTTCGTATCACTGCTCCCTCGCAATTCGTGTTTTCTTTCTCTCGGCGTACGTTTTCGCGCTACGGACAATTTCCTGCCCATGACTATACAGAAAGCGGTCGATCGTTTATAATAGCAGAGGTTGTTAAACCGATATCATTCTTTTCGCGGACAGAAGCCCTTACATAGTCCCTAATTATAGAAAGGAATGAATATGCAATCACAACATACGACTGTGGATCAAAGAAATGGATGGGCGGTGCAGAGTACATTGTTACAGCAACTTAAGGATGCAACGCGTATCCGCAACATTGTAAAAATTGGCGCATTGGGCGCTTTGGGTTTTGTTCTTATGGAGCTGTTTCAGCTTCCGATGCCCTTCGCCCCGGCTTTTATGAAAGTGGATTTCGGAGACGTTCCCGGCTTGATCGGCGGTTTCGCTATGGGACCGGTGGCGGGCTTCCTCATTCAGCTCATTAAAAATATTTTGAAATTATTTACGTCTGAGACCGTCGGCGTCGGCGAATTATCCAACCTGATCGTGGGCACCACCTTTGTGCTGGTTTCCTCCATCATCTATCGTCGTTCGCATACCAAAAAAGGCGCCATCATCAGTTTGATCGCCGGATCCTTAGCGATGAGCTGTGTGGCCGTTCTCTCCAATACGTTTTTTATCTTTCCGGCGTATGCTGCGGCGATTCAGTTAGATTTGGATGTGCTGGCCACCCAGATTGGGGCAGCTAACGGGTTGGTGTCAAATTATATGACCTTGATGCTCTTTTCGGTCTTCCCGTTCAATCTGGTGAAGACGTTCCTCGAGAGTGTCGTGACGTTCTTGCTCTATAAGCGCATTTCACCGATTCTCAAGCGCTGGTCATAGTCGCTTCGACGCGTCAACATACAGGGGATTGTGTGATCGAGAGCGCCTTTGCTTCGGAAAAAAGATAGACCTCTCGCAGCAAGTGCATTACAATAATGGTACAAGAAAAGAGGTTGCCCTGCGGGGCACCTTCTTTTTATTGCTTAAGAATGGCATCGAAAACAGACTGAATTTCGGCCAAGCAGAATGCTAAAAATGCGCAAAAAAGAAACGCGCAGAAGAAGGAGTAAGCTCGTGTATATGGCTTCCAAACAAGCGATGCAGGAATGGAGTGAACGCTTTGCGCACACGCTGCGTCCGGGCGATGTCGTCTCTTTAGAGGGCACGTTGGGCGCGGGGAAAACGCAGCTGGTGCAGTGGATGGCGCAAGCGCTTGGTGCGGATCGTCCGGCCTCGTCTCCAACCTTCTCGCTGGTGAATCACTACCGAACGTCGAAGGGAAGCCTCTATCATCTGGATCTCTACCGATTGGAGACCCCGCAGGAGCTGGAAGATATCGATTACGAGACGTATTTCTATCCGGAAGAGGCCATCACGTTTTTGGAATGGGCTGAAAAGGCGGAGGAGTATCTTCCGCACGGTTTGATCCATGTGCAGATCATAGTGAAAGAGGGGGAAGCAAGGGAGGTGAACGTATGGCGAGACTGATTGGAGCCGATACCTCCACGCGTGCAACGGGAGTAGCCATTGCCGAGACCGGCAAGCCGCTACGCACGACGGTGGTGGAACAGGATCGCTTGCGAGCAGAGGAGCTCTTAAGCGTTATGGACGCCCTTTGTCGTGAAAGCGGATTGCAGGCAGCCGACGCCGATGCGTTTGTTGTAGGCATCGGACCCGGATCTTTCACCGGTCTTCGCATCGGCGTGACGATGATGAAGACCATGGCACAATTTACGAACCGCCCGATTTTAGGCGTATCCACCTTGCAGGCGCTTGCGCATGCAGCCCATGTGCAACATCATGCCCATCTTTTTGTTCCCGTCATCGACGCGCGGGCCAACCGCCTCTTTGCGTCGGTTTATCGCACCGAACCGGACGGATCGCTGCAAAGCATCTTACCGGAAGGTTTATACACCGAAGAACAGCTGCAGAACTTTTTGCATCGCGAGCAAGAGCTTTTTGAAAAGGGACAAGAGGAAATTCCCTTTATTTGCTGGGCGGGAGCAGGTATCGCACGCCATTCGGCGCTTTCGGATGCCTTTTCTTCGCAAAAGTGCGTGGTGCTTTCCGATCCGGCAGCCTCATCGCCCATTGCAGCCATGATGGATATTGCTGCGGCCCGTTTTGCGAGGGGAGAAAGCGATGATGTCTTGCGCCTGGTGCCGAATTATCAACGCAAATCGCAGGCGGAATTGGATCGAGAGCGTCATGAGGATCCGGAACGTAAGAAGGCCCGCTGCAATGAACAAACGCTGCGCCTTCGCTGCATGACGGAAGAGGATCTGCCTATGATCCACCAGCTGGAACGGGAAGCGTTTCAAAAGGCCTGGTCTGCAAAACAGTTGAAGGACGAACTGACGCATCCATGCAATACGGCATTGGTTGCGGAAACGGATCGCGGCATTCTGGGATACTCTTTTTCGTCCGATATTGCCGGAGAGGCCAGTCTCAACCGCATTGCCGTGGCAAAGGAATATCGTCAATGCGGTATAGCCAAGCGCTTGATGGAGCGCTTTCTGGCCGATATTCAACAGGAAGGCGCCGAGGAGGCGTTTTTGGAAGTCAACGAGCGCAATGCTGCAGCCAAGGCCTTATATCAGTCATTCGGATTTGTCGTCGTAGGAAAACGCCATCAGTATTATGCAGAAGAAATGGCAGATGCGCTGATTATGCGTTGCGTATTGCCGAAAAAGAAGGAAGGCGGGGAGGAATGCCATGCGGATTTTAGCCATTGAATCTTCCTGTGACGAGACCAGCGTTGCCGTGCTGCGCGACGGACGAGAGATATGCAGTCAGATTATTTCTTCGCAGATCAAGGATCATGCGATCTTTGGCGGCGTGGTACCGGAAATTGCCTCACGCAAACACCTGGAGGCCATCAATCCGCTCTTGGAGGCGGTGCTTCGGGAAGCCCATGTGCGGGCGGAGGAGTTAGATCTCATTGCGGTCACGCGGGGGCCGGGGCTTGTGGGAGCACTTTTAGTCGGCATTTCCGCTGCCAAGGCGATGGCCTATGTGCGCAACATTCCCATCGTCGGCGTGAATCATATGGAAGGCCATCTTTGTGCCAATTATTTGGCGCATCCGGAACTGGAGCCACCCTTTCTCGGGCTGGTCGTCTCGGGCGGACACACCTATCTTTGTGTCGTAGAGGATTATGCGCATTATGAAGTCGTCGGCTCGACGGTGGACGATGCGGCAGGGGAAAGCTTCGATAAAGTCTCCCGCGTTTTGGGACTGGGCTATCCCGGCGGACCGAAAATTCAACGCATCGCGGCACAGGGAAATCCGCAAGCCTTTGCCTTTCCCCGTGCGATGTCTTCGAAAGAAGACGGCTATGCATTCAGCTTTAGCGGATTGAAGACGGCGGTTATCAATGAAGTGCATCATCGCGAGCAGCAGAATCTGCCCATTCCGGTGGCGGATATTGCGGCCTCGTTTCAACAGGCGGTGATTGACGTGCTGGTTCAAAAAGCAGAGCATCTGTTGGAAGCCATGCCGAAGTACAAGACCTTTTGTCTGGCCGGTGGCGTTGCGGCGAATCGTCCGCTGCAGGAGGCACTTTCCGCCATGTGCGCGAAACACGATACGCGCTTTTTCGTCCCGCCGGCGGTGCTTTGCACGGATAACGCGGCCATGATCGGCTGCGCCGGCTATTATCAATATCAGCAACGGGGCGCATCATCACTGGATTTTGCAGCCGATCCCGACTTAGGACTGTAGGAAAGAGAGGAGAAATCATGCACGCCTTAATGGATTTACATACGCATACGCTGGCCAGCGTTCATGCCTATTCTACATTGACGGAAAATGCCCGCGAGGCGAAGAAGAACGGCCTGGAAATACTGGGTATGTCCGATCACGGCTACGGAATGCCCAACACAACGTTGCCGGTATATTGGATGAATCTGTCGGTTATTCCGCCATATCTGGAAGGGGTGCGCATTTTACGCGGCATTGAAATGAATATCTGCGATATGCAGGGCTCTCTTTTCGAGGAAGATGTCATCGGCAAAACGGATTACATCATCGCTTCCCTTCATGGCAATATTTTTGATTTTGGAAAAACGCGTGCTACGGATTTTACGTCGGTGTATGTAAAGGCGATGGAGCGCTATCCGGAAATCAATATTCTCGGGCATCCGGACGATGCGCGCTATCCCATAGATTACGAAGTGTTGGTGAAAGCCTGCAAGGAACACAATGTTGCCATGGAAGTCAATTGCTCTTCTTTGGATCCCAACAGCTTTCGCAAGAATGCAGAGGAGAATCAGCGTTGCTACATTCCTCTTTGCAAGGCTTATGAAGTACCCATTATCATCGACAGCGATGCGCATATGAGTACAGCGGTCGGCGATTTTACGGCGGCGGAAGAGCTGTTAAAAGAGTTGGATTTTCCGGAGGAGCTCATCATCAACACATCCTGGGATAAGCTGGAGAATCTTCTGGGCTACACCATTTAGGAGAAGGTATGGAATACGAAAACCTTAACCGCGCGCAGCGAGAAGTTGTATTGGCGGAGGATCGCGCCTTACTGGTATTGGCCGGCGCGGGCTCCGGAAAAACGCGGGTGCTGACGACAAAAATTGTGCGTCTGTTGGAAGAGAAGGATGTCGCGCCTTGGCACGTACTGGCGTTTACCTTTACGAATAAAGCGGCGCAGGAGATGCGCGATCGTGTGGAACACGCTTTGGGGCGCAGCACGAGCGGCATGTGGATGGGCACCTTTCACTCGATCTGTGCGCGCCTATTGCGGCAGGAGATAGGCATCCTCGGCTACGGCTCGGATTTTACGATCTATGATACGGCGGATCAGCGCACGTTGATCAAACAGTTGTTGAAAGAACAACAGGCAAACCAGGAGCTTCGCCCGCAGACGGTGCTTTCCCGTATTTCGGATTATAAAAATCGCGGCGTGAGCGTGGACGAGGTTTTAGAAAATGCCACGATGGATCGCGAGAAGGTGATTGCTCGCATTTTTAAGCGCTACGAGGCGGAGAAAAAGAAAAACAATGCCCTGGATTTTGACGATCTGATTTTGAAAGCCATTGCGGTTTTGCAAAACGAGGAGGTGCGTCAACGGTATCAGGAAAAATTTACGCATATTTTTGTAGATGAATATCAGGATACCAATCATCCGCAGTACGAATTAATTCATTTGTTGACCGGTAAAGACGCGTGCATCTGCGTGGTGGGCGATGCGGATCAGTCCATCTACGGCTGGCGCGGCGCGGATATCCGCAACATTCTGTCGTTCGAACGCGATTTTCCGGGGGCGCGTACCATTTTATTGGAACAGAACTACCGTTCCACCTCGCATATTTTGGATGCCGCAAACCAGCTGATTGCCCATAATAAGGAGCGCAAGGCCAAAAATCTCTGGACAGCGAATGGTGAAGGGGAAGTGGTGCAATTTCGCTGCGTGCAAAGTGAAAACGAGGAAGCTGCCCTGGTTGCCTCAAAAATGCGCGAGGAGGAACAGCACGGCGTGGCATGGGAAAACATGGCGATCCTATATCGCACCAATGCCCAGTCGCGTCCGTTTGAAGATGCATTATTGCGGGAAGGCATTCCTTATCGCGTGATCGGAGGGCTTAAATTCTACGATCGCGCGGAAATCAAGGATCTGGTCGCGTACATGAATTTGCTCATCAATCCGTTGGATGATGTTGCGTTCGCGCGCGTCGTCAACCAGCCCAAGCGCGGCATCGGGGAGGCGACGATACAGAAGCTGCGTGAAGAAGCGCTCACCATGGGTATGTCGCTTTTACAGGCGCTACAGGAGCAAGAGACGCTCGGTTCGCTCACTCCTGCACAGCGCAATAAACTTCTGGCCTTTTCCGATCTTCTTGCCGACCTCAATGAAAAGCGGGAGGAGCTGACGCTCACCAAATGGACAGAATACCTCTATGAGAAAACGGGGTATCGTGCGATGTTGGAATCCGGCGCAACACTGGAAGATCGCACACGTATGGAGAATGTCGGGGCCTTTTTGGATGCGGTTTCGCTCTATGAAGAGGAAGAGGAAGAACCCTCTTTAGTGGCGTATTTACAAAGCCTTTCGCTTCTTTCCGACTTGGATAAAACCGAGGAAAAAGAGAAGGGTGCGAATCTGCTGACCATTCATTCCGCGAAGGGGCTGGAATTTGAGGTGGTCTTTGTAGTCGGATTGGAAGAAGGCCTTTTTCCCAGTCGCCGTTCCATGGAAGAAGGCAATCTGGAGGAGGAACGCCGACTGCTGTATGTGGCGATGACGCGCGCCATGCGGCGTCTCTATTTGTCGCAAGCCCAGAGCCGCCGCGTTTTCGGCACGCCCATGGCGGCCATGCCGTCTTCTTTTCTGAAAGAATTGGAAGGCAAGATCGAGGCGGAGGATATTCCGTCGGTACTGGATCGCGCGAACGTCTATGATCGTAATTATGCGCGGCGCAGCAATACGGCGGATCCGAAGCTGCGGGAAGAGTATGATCGCAAACGCGAAGCGTTTCGGGAAAAGATTCGCGAGCAGCAGAAATTGCGCGACAAGGAGTTGACGAGTGTCTTTCGTGTGGGGGATGCGGTACAGCATCGAAAATTTGGCCACGGCACGGTCATTTCCGTGGTGCCGCAACCGAACGGCGACGAAGTGACGGTCGCATTTGAAGGCAAAGGTATCAAGAGGCTGAATGCGGCGCTTGCGCCCATGCAAAAGAAGTAGGAGGAAACCATGGATTCCAAGATTGCCAAACGGATGCAGGAGTTGGTGGAAACCCTCAATCGGCTGAACGTGCAGTATTATACTCTCGACGATCCGCTTGTTAGCGACGCGGAATATGATGCACTTTATGATGAGTTGCTTGCCTTGGAAAAAGAAACGGGCGTGGTGCTTCCTGCATCGCCGACTCAGCGTGTGGGCGGCGAAATTTTACAGAAATTTACCAAGCACCGTCACCTGGCGCCTTTGTTTTCGTTGGGCAAGACCCGAACCGAGGAAGAGGTTCGAAAGTGGATGGCCGACGTGGAAACGGCGGTGGAACGCTATAATGCGGAGCATCCTGGGAAGCCGCTTCCGAAGCCGGAATATTTTGCCGAGCTTAAATTCGACGGACTGACGGTCAATCTCACGTATCGTAACGGAATTCTTGTCATGGCTTCTTCCCGGGGGAACGGGATCATCGGTGAGGAAATTCTCGCGCAGGTGCGCACCATCCCCACGATTCCGCTGCAGATTCCGTTTCGGGGAACCTTGGAGGTGCAGGGAGAAGGCATTATGCCGCGTTCCGCTCTGCGCCGCTACAACGAAACGGCGGACGAGCCGCTGAAAAATGAACGCAATGCGGCCGCCGGCGCGCTGCGCTCGTTGGATCCTTCCGTTGCCGCTTCTCGCCGACTGGACGCGTTTTTCTATCAGGTGGGCTATTGGGAAAATGCGGATGGCACGGAAGAAACGGACGACGCGGCGAAACACGCTGCATCCGGCACAGACGATCGGTTTGCCGAAGCGCCATTCACCACAGAAGAGGAAATGTTTCATTTCTTGCGCGCCAATCATTTTCAGGTGCATCCCTTTTTGCGCCGTTGCCACAATGCGGAAGAAGTGTTGTCCGCGATTCGCGAGGTGAAAACGCTGCGCGAGGAAATCGATGTGGAAACGGATGGAGTCGTTATTAAGGTGAATGATCTGCGCACGCGTGAATACATGGGATTTACGGCGAAATTTCCACGCTGGGCGATTGCTTTTAAATTTCCGCCCCAAGAAGTGACGACGACGTTGGAGGCGGTGGAATGGAATGTGGGGCGCACGGGAAAAGTTACGCCTACTGCCGTTTTGGATCCCGTGGACATTGGCGGGGCCAAGGTGTCGCGCGCGACGCTCAATAACTACGATGATATTTTGCGCAAAGGGGTACGATTGCATGCAAAGGTCAAGCTTCGCCGTTCCAACGAGGTGATTCCGGAGATTTTGGAAACCATAGAAACACCGGGTGTTCAGACCGAGGCGATTGCAAAGCCGACCCATTGTCCGGCATGCGGCGCGGAGCTTATTTATGATCGTGTGCATATCTATTGTCCCAATTCCCTTTCCTGCCGTCCGCAGCTGATCTCGCGCCTGGTGCATTTTGCATCCCGCAATGCGATGAATATCGAGGGGCTTTCGGAGAAAACGCTGGAGAAGCTCTTGGATTCCGGCTTCCACGAGATGGCGGATCTGTACCGCATTACGGCGGCGGATCTTTTGCAGTTGGAAAATTTTAAGGAAAAGAAAACACAAAATCTGCTTGCGGCGATTGAAGCCTCTAAACATCCGCACTTTGCGGCTTTTCTCTTTGCTCTCGGCATTCCCGAGGTGGGAGAGCGTACCGCCGGCGATCTGGCCTCCCATTTTGCATCGTTTGACGCCTTGCGTCACGCTTCGGTAGAGGAGTTGATGACTATTCCGGATATCGGAGAGACGACGGCATCCAATATCGTGGAATTTTTCCATGACGCCCATATTGCCGATGCGATCGATGCGCTGCTTGCGCAGGGCATTGTGTTGGATTATCCTGAAAAAAAGGCTGCAAGTGCGCTATGGTTGGCGAATCAGAAAATTGTCGTCACCGGAACGATCGAAGGTTGGACGCGCAGCGCTTTGGAGAAAGCGATTCAAGCGGCGGGCGGACGAGCACAGGGCTCGGTTTCAGCTAAAACGGACTTGGTGTTGGCCGGTGAAGCAGCCGGCTCGAAGCGCCAGAAAGCGCTGGATCTTTCCATTCCTCTTTTGGAAGGAGAGGAATTGAAACAGTGGTTGCAGAAATTGAAATAATCGAAGGCATAACGGCGTAAATAGGGCACTCGCCCGGCGGACAGGATGAACCGGACGGCTATTTTTGGATGCGGTATGGACGCGGAACCGTAGAGCCTTGGGTGAAACTGTCGACGTAGAAAAAGGAGCAGCGATGAACGAGAAAATTACAATTCTTCTTTCCACCGGAAATCCGGATAAAGCGAAGGAGCTTCGCGCGCTTCTGGGAGATCGCTTTTTGGTGAAAACGAAGACGGAAGCAGGCTTTGCCGATTTGGACATTGATGAAACGGGAAGCACATTGGCGGAAAACGCGCGTCTGAAAGTGAGCGGTCTCTATCATGCGCTGCTTTTGGCGGGCGAAAATCCGGATACCTACTGGCTTTTGGCGGATGACACCGGTCTTTTCGTGGATGCTCTCAAGGGACGTCCGGGCATTTATGCGGCGCGCTATGCCGGCCCGCACGCCACATATCAGGACAATGTTGATAAGCTGCTGGGTGAAATGCAGGGCGTGGCATGGGCACATCGCGGCGCACACTTTAAGACGGTCATTGCGCTTTGCCGCAACGGCATCACCGAGACGGTGGAAGGCGTTTTGGACGGCCGCATTCTGGAAATGCCGCGCGGAGCCAACGGCTTCGGGTACGACCCGGTGTTCTATATTCCGGAAGAGGGACGCACCTTGGCGGAAATGACGGACGAAGAGAAGAACCACGTTTCTCATCGCTCGCGTGCCTATCGGGCGCTTCTTGCGCAGTTGGCGCAGGAAGAGAAGGGGGAGCGCCTATGACGGAACGCCTTTTGCTGGTTTCCGATACGCATGGCGATCTGGGAACGATCGTTCCCTATATTCGAAGGACGATGGGCCTTGATCGGATTCTCCATCTCGGTGATCATGCCTGGGATGCGGAGGAAATGCAACAGATGCTCGGCCGTGTGGTTCTCGGTGTACGCGGCAACAACGACTGGGGCTCGCCGGCACCATGGGAATACGCACTTTTTGTGGAAGGCTTTTCGCTGTTGCTCACACATGGCCATCGCTATGGCATGCATTTTGATCGAGTTCCGCTCGTTCAGCATGCGCGCGAACAGCTGGCGGATATTGTGCTTTATGGGCACACGCATCGCTTTGCTGTCGAAAAAATTAACAACATCTGGGCGATCAATCCGGGATCGCCGAGTCGACCCTATGACGGAAAACCCGGCTGCGCGATCCTCACATTGACAAAGGGCGAGGAACCGCAAGTGGAGCATGTGGTGTTCGATGAAAAGTAGGCGCTCCGACGGGGCAGAGACACTTTGGGAAGGAGAAAACAATGAAACATTGGAATAAAATTATCGCGATTGCCTTTTGTGCCATTTTAGCGTTTGTCTGTTTCTCATTGCCGATTCCACCGCTTCTCGCCTGCATTTTGCTGGTCATTACCCTTGTCGCCACGTATGCTTCGTATTTTGTAATCGAAGAGGACCCGGGCGAAGCGAAAAAAGGGTTTTTTATCTATCTTGGCGTTGCTGTCGCATTCTTGCTTTTTATGTATTTCCGCAACCCTGATTCTTTTGCGCGTTCTTGCATCGTTCTTCTCGCACCGGGTGCATCCACGATTGTCCGGGCAGCCTGGAAGCTGGATGCGCGCAAGTAAACGCGAATGTCTCCTGCCTTGCAAAGACGCCCCTTGCGTTGCAAAATCGGCCGGCTTCGATTAGAATGGGACGACAGGCGAGGATGTGCCTTGTTTGTTCTCGTGTGCCATTAGCGCAGTGGAAGCGCGCCACTCTCCGGAAGTGGAGGCCCGGGGTTCGAATCCCCGATGGCACGAAATGTGAAGCCCGTTGGAATTACTTGATTCCAACGGGCTTTTTTTGTGAATGGATCCGCTTTCCTCTTTTTATACGACCCCTAGCTACAGAAATCCGTGCGCGCCAGCCAGGGTCGGTCAAGCGGAGCGCCGCTCAGAATGCTGTTGGCGGCGCGGTTGCAGAGTGGAGCCGTCGGCCGTAGGCCGGCTCCTTATGCGTGGTTAGGCTCCTGACGAAGTTCGATATTACGCTTTTGTCAGGAGTAGCGCCCCTGACAACGTTCGAAATTATGGATTTATCAGGGTCGTCGCCCCTGACGAAGTTCCATTTTCGTCATTTGTCAGGGGTGATCTAGCCCTGACAAAACTCGATATTTTGCTTCTATCAGGGTCGCCGCCCCTGATGAAGTTCCATTTTCGTCGTTTGTCAGGGTTAATCGGCCCCTGATGAAGTTCGATATTACACTTATCTCAGGGGTAGCGCCCCTGATAACGTTCGAAATTATGGATTTATCAGGGTCGCAGCCCCTGACGAAGTTCCATTTTCGTCGTTTGTCAGGGTTGATCTAGCCCTGACAAAATTCAATATTTTGCTTTTATCAGGGCGCTCGCCCCTGACGAAGTTCCATTTTCGTCATTTGTCAGGGCTAATTCGCCCCTGACAACGTTCGATATTACACTTATGTCAGGGGTAGCGCCCCTGACAACGTTCGAAATTATGGTTTTATCAGGGTCGCCGCCCCTGATGAAGTTCCATTTTCGTCGTTTGTCAGGGTTGATCTAGCCCTGACAAAATTCAATATTTTGCTTTTATCAGGGCCGCCGCCCCTGACGAAGTTCCATTTTCGTCATTTATCAGGGTTGATCTAGCCCTGACAAAACACGATATTTTGCTTCTATCAGGGTCGTCACCCCTGACGAAGTTCGATTTTCGTCGTTTGTCAGGGTTGACCGGCCCCTGACAACGTTCGATATTACACTTATCTCAGGGGTAGCGCCCCTGACAACGTTCGAAATTATGGTTTTATCAGGGTCGCGTCCCCTGACAACGTTCGACATTACGCTTTTATCAGGGCCGCCTTCGTCGACCCTATTGCACCGTTTCCACGATTTGCTGAATATCCGCAAGCAGCTGGTCCAAGTCGGCCTTTTCTGTAGCCCAGCTGGTACAGAAGCGAATGGCGATACGTCCATCCGGCAGCTCGGACCAGCGTTCAAAAACGTGAAGCTGTTCCAACGCCTCTACTTGCGATCGTGTAAAGATCGGAAAAATCTGATTGGTCGGTGAAGAGGAAAAGAAGGATATGCCCATCTCCTGGAGAGAATCCCGCAGAAAATCGGCCAAGGTGATGGCATTCGCTGCGATGGTAGTATAGAGGTCATCCGTAAAGAGCGTATCGAATTGCAGGCCGAGATAGCGGCCTTTCGCCAGCATGCCTTCATTTTGCTTGATGGAGTAGCGAAATTGCGGCTTGATCTCCTCATTTTGAATGACAATGGCTTCGCCAAACATGGCGCCGACCTTGGTTCCGCCGATGTAAAAAACATCGGTAAGACGCGCTAAATCGGTAAGCGTCACATCGTTAGATGGCGTCGCCAGCGCATAACCCAGGCGAGCCCCATCAATAAAAAGATAGAGCCCATAGCGATCACAGACAGAACGGAAGGCTTCCAACTCCGCTAACGAGTACAGGGTTCCCTGCTCGGTAGGCTGCGAAAGATAAACCATTTTCGGTTCCACTTCATGTTCGGGATGTTCCATGCTGCGGTAATGGCAAAGATAGGCATCTACTTGATCCGCCGTGATTTTGGCGTCCTTTTCCGGCAAGGGGAGGACTTTGTGGCCGCGTGCCTCCGTGGCGCCGGTTTCGTGGCCGTTGATATGACCTGTTACAGCACATAGGACGCCCTGATACGGACGCAGGGCATGTGAAATTACGGTGACATTAGCCTGCGTTCCACCGGTCACGAAATGAACATCGCTATTGGGTGCGTGGCAAGCCTTTTGAATGCGCTCTCTTGCCGATGCACAGTATTCATCCAGGCCGTAGCCTTGTTGTTTGCAGTAATTGGTTTCGGTTAAACGCTGTAGAATAGCCGGATGACAACCTTCAATATAATCTGTATCAAATCGCATAATTTCTCCTTTCGCACTGTCCCATCTGCGCTCATTATAACGCAGCAACGATGGGCTGGTATGGTACAGCCGGGATTGCCGCGTATCGGGCGCGGGTGTTTGACAGGCGGCGAATCGTCCATTATAATGAAACAACCGTGAATGTGGTGGGTGTGGCCTAGCTGGTTAGGGCGCCAGATTGTGGCTCTGGAGATCGAGGGTTCGAATCCCTTCACCCACCCTTTTTTTATGCCAAAATGCCTGAAGAAGGTGGGCAGATGGACAATAACAAGCGGGAATGGCGGAATTGGCAGACGCGCCAGACTTAGGATCTGGTGTCCTTGACGTGGGGGTTCGAGTCCCTTTTCCCGCATGGAAAGCGATAAAACGATGCGTTTTATCGCTTTTTTTTATTTCAGATTGCCCACGATGATTTGTCGTTGTAAATGGGAGTGTGCGGTTTCTCCGAGCAATAAAAAGGATAAAATCGGCGAAAGATAAAACGAGCCGGCACGAAAAGAAACAGGGAGGAATCGTCGTGCGTTCCGGGTTCGCCAGTACGGGACACAGTGAAAAAATAAACCTTGCATAATGAGTTCAGTGAAGGAAATGCGCCTTCTCGAATAAACAGAAAGTGAGGTTTTATCAAGATGAAAAAGCTAAGAAAGTACGCACTGCGCCGGTGGTGGATGTGGGTGATGATCATCCTCCTGTCCCTTTTTGGAGGAGGCGACAGAGCAAAAGCAGATCTGGTCAAAGGGGAACAATACCACGTTGTCATGGTTTATCCGGAGAATGAGGAGTTGGAGATGCGATACAGTTTGCGTGGAGTGTACCGGGACGCATCCAGAAACGGAGTACCGTTAGGAATGAGGAGTCCGTTCCATCTTTACGCTGCGCCGGTAACCACCATAGATTATGAGCCCTCCAGGCCCTATTGGAAGCCGGAAAATCGGCTCTATTGTGTAGAAGGAACCGGTTCTCCGCGTTTCATTATTGATCTGTTGCAAGGAAGAGAGACAGCGATCTATTCCGCGCATGATGGAGTGATCGCAGCGGTGAGCAAGCTCTTTGGCACCACAGAGGAAGAGTGGGCGCTGAGCGCACATGCGTTGGCCTACAATGGATATGCCGGTCTTCCTACCGGGCTGAATCAAACCTTGCTTTATCTTGGCCTCAATCAGGCTGAAATTTCCCGTAAGGTATATATGCCAAAGGCTGCCACCGAGACGCTTTCCACCATCACGGGAAACAATAAGGGGGTGCATACCACCTATCCGTATTTTAATTTGGCCACGGATATGCTTTCGGAAACGCGGTTGATGGAAAAGCGTTCGGCGGTAGAGGTTCCAAAAAAAAATAAAACCAAAACCGTCACGGCGGCAGGAACCTATCAATTTGATGCCATTCCCGGCTATGCAATGCCTGGAATGGTGGCAAAGGCTTCTCCGGGTCTGCAATTGGCGAAAACGTTGACCTCTCCCTTGAAGAGAGAAACGCTTCTCAAAGAGGATAAGGGCTATACGCTCTCCTTTACTGTCCCGAAGGGAACAAAGAACGGAAACTATACCATTACGGTTTCGCGTCCGGATTTCTCCCATATCGCACAGTGGCAGGGATATGCCAGCGACCCCGATTTGGAAAAGAGCTATCAATGGTGCGCAACGATAGAGGATACCTTGCCCATGAAAGATGAGCAATTTACGGTTACGGTAGCGATGGAGACGAAAACGGATCCGACAACAGAAAAGCCGAAAGAGTCATCCTCGCAAGCAGCTTCTTCACAGCAACCGCAAGCGTCATCCTCGGATGCAGCATCTTCACAACAACCGCAGGTTTCGTCCTCCGACGCGGCTTCTTCGAAAGACTCCCATTCGTCCGCTTCTGCGTCCTCTTCGACGACGACAAATTCGGCGGGAACGTCGAGCCCTTCCGCGATGTCGACCTCTTCCTCCGACCGTTCTTCCGGGACGCTTGCGCCCGTGGCCGATAATTCGTTGAAGTCGGAAGAGCCACCGGAAGAAAGCTCAAACACTCCGCATCAACAGACACCGCTCGGTGCGTATTCGTTGGCTGCCGGAAAAGAGGAATCGCCACAAACGGCAAGTGGTAAAGGACAAAATCAATCGAGCGCTTCCGGACGTCTCTTTACTTTGCCGCCCATTACCGGGGATAATTTACGGGTGTTTCTTTGGGCCACGGTAGCCATTGTAGCGGGCATCGGATTGATTGTGATGGAAGTGATCCGGCGTCGTGAAGAACAAAAAAACGGAGATGCTTGAAAATCGGGTATGTGACTGAGACGCTTCTTTTCATTCATTTTGTCTTCCGCTATAATACAGGCAGAACGACAGAAAGAGGAGTTTATGGAGAATTTTATTCAGCATGCCATGATTTCCTGGGCAACAACCGATGAAGCGATTTCGGCGCTGTTCATAACGGGAACACGCGTCAATCCTGCTGCGGTCAAGCGGGAAACCGACCCGTATGACTTTCTCTTGGTCACCCGGAATAACGGAGATCCCCTTTTGCAGGAAGACTGGAGTGCACAATTTTCGGAAACAGTCCTTCAGGTCGGCTGCGTGCAGGAAGGCCGGGCGCCCCGTTATCGCATTTTGCTGGGCAATAATACGCGCATCAATATCACCGTTCTACATCCGCAGGATGTGCCGGACGTGCTTGAGAAGGACAGTCTGGCAAAAGTGATTTATGATCCGGAAGAGCAATACGCCAATCGTGAAAACCCGAATGATCTTTCCTTGCGAGTGACAAAACCGACTGTTGAAGAGTATGATCTCTGGTGTCAGCAGTTTTTTGCCAACATTACGGACGTCGCTCTTGCGTTAGTGGAAGAGGAAGAAATGGTCGCGCAGTCGGCGTTAAACCGCGCGCGGGGAGCCTTGCTTTCCATGAATCGGGCGGCCGTGGCCTCGGATTCGTCCTTCCACATAAATGTGGGCACAGAGGGGGAGAATTTAAAGGCTTACATGAGTGAAGTGGAGTATGATCATCTGGCGCGCTCCTATGCGCCAACAGAAAAGAAGCATCTATGGGATGCCCTGTTTCAAGCCTGTATGCTTTTCCGCAAAGCGGGGTTGAAGCTCAATGAATTGGATGAATTTACGTATCCAAAGAGATTGGATGTGGAAATGCTGCGCTATTTGCGTCGGCTTTGGGAGGAAACGCGATGAAACAAAAGAAAAGGCAGATGCGGCTCATCGGATTCGTGATGGCGTTGTTGCTGATACTGACTTCATCGCCGGTTTATGCAAAGGGCGACGAGAAAACTGTAACGATTTCGCCTTATCAGGGAGATACCGCCGCCACATTTCGCTCGATGTTTTCCTATTACGATGAAGTTGACGCTATGTTAATCGGGGAACCGACATCAGGGAAAATTCTGATCGAGAAAAACAGCGACAAACCCTTGGGCATCGCCTCCATGACAAAACTGATGACCTATTATATGGTGAAAAAGGGCATTGCCGAAGGGACAATTGATCCGAAGAAGAGTGTTACGATTTCTCCTTCCGCCGCGGCCTTTAATTTTTCCGCTTCTTCCAATTACGGTCTGGTCGCGGGAGAAAAACGAACGATCGATCAGCTGCTGATGGGCATGATGGTCGTTTCCGGCAATGATGCCGCAGCAATGCTCGGAGAGATTCTTGCCGGTGATGAACGAACCTGTGCAGAACGAATGAATCAACAAGCCAAGGCGCTGGGCATGCGCAACACACACTTTGTGAATGCCAGCGGCTTTACCGTCAATGGGAAATATAACACGGCAAGTGCGCGCGACATGTTTATTTTGGCCTCCGCCTTGCTCAAAGAATTTCCGGAGGTGCGCGAGCTCGCAAAGATAAAAACCATCAATGAGCCCGAACGAAAATTTGTCGGCCGGTCGACCTTATCCGCAACTACGGTGCAGATTCCGGGATTGGAGGGATTAAAGACCGGAATGACAGATGAAGCCGGGTATTGCTTCACCGGTGCGCTATCCTTGACATCCAGTTCCGACGGCAGTGCGTTCGATGCCATTACCGTAGTAATGGGAGCAAGAACAAATGATGCCCGCTGGCGTACCACGAAAGAACTGGCAGATTTGGCTGCCGGATCGTTCTCACATGTTTCGCTCGTCGATGCGGAAAAGCCCATTCAGCGCTACGACGTCCCTTCATCCAAAGAAGAATCGGTCATTCTTTATCCGGCAAGTTCCTATTCCGTTTTCACCTATTCCAACCAGACGTTCGACATTCGCTATCAGATTGATAAGAATAAGAAAGCACCGACCGCCGAGGAGGAAAAATTCGGGGAAATTTTGATTTATCAGAATGGGGAAATGGTGAAAATGATCGACATCGTTTCGCATAAACCGACGACTCAAGCGGGAATATTCACACGCATGAAACGCGCAGCAACGGATTTTGCCCACTTTGTCTTGAACTTGCTGTGACGATCAAAGCGACCTGTTTGCACCGGTTGAAAGAACAAAAAAGCCCGGAAGCAAAAGCGACCGGGCGAAAAGCGCAGTATGAAGGATTTGAACCCTCGGCCTTCCCCTTAGGAGGGGGACGCTCTATCCAGCTGAGCTAATACTGCATTCGCTCTATTCTACCACAGAAGCCGAAACAGACGGAAGATGAACAACCCTCTTTCTCGAAAGAGAAGCCGAAACAAGCGAAGCCGAAACCGTTGTCTTTTTGACAACGGTTTTTGTTTTTTGCGGTGACGGGTCATTCCGTTCAGATTGCGTAGAGTCCGGTTGTCAGAGGGGAAATATCTTTGCTATAATGAAAGAAGCAATTGGAAAACGATTGGAAAACGGTATCCACCCTCACCGGGGGATAAGGAGGAAGGAATGAAAAAATATACTACGCAACAGATTCGCAATCTCGCCTTTGTCGGCCACAGCGGCGCCGGCAAGACTACTCTTGCTGAGGCGCTTCTCTACTTGACACATGCGACGGACCGCATGGGCCGCATTGAGGATAAAAACACGGTTTCCGACTTTGATCCGGAAGAACAGGCGCGCGGCATTTCGATCGGTCTGAGCGTGCTGCCGGTGGAGTGGAAAGAACATAAAATCAATCTTCTCGATGCGCCGGGCTATTTCGACTTTGAAAATGAAGTTTTCACCGCTCTGCGTGCGTCCGAGGCGGCATTGATGGTGCTTGACGCTTCGGCAGGCATTGAAGTCGGCTCCGAAATTTATTGGAAATATACCGAAAAAATTCACCTTCCCCGCATCATTTTCCTGAATAAAATGGACAAGCCGCATGTAGACTTTAACGTGCAGGTGTCCAATTTGCATCAGCAGTTCGGTAAAAAAGTGATTCCTCTCACGCTGACGCTTGGCGCCGGTGAGGATTTTGAAGGTATTATCGATATTATCGATAAAAAAGCGTTTCGTTATGACGGCTTTAAGGCCACCGAAGTGCCAATTCCGGAAATTCGTCAGGCCGAAGTGGATGCTGCCTATGATGAAATCGTGGAATTGATCGCGATGACGGACGATTCGCTGATGAATAAATTTTTCGAAGGGGAAACTTTTACGCACGAGGAGATTGCCAAGGGCATGACCAGTGCGATGCTCGATGGCTCCGCCGTGCCGCTGATCGCCGGATGTGCGACAACCGGGGCGGGTCTCGACTTGCTGCTGGATGCCGTCGTCAAATACATGCCGGCACCGAATGATCCGCGCGCTCATTCCGGATTCCGTCCGGAAGAAGGCGATCCGGTCGTGGCGGATGCGAATGCGCCGCTGCGCGCCGCCGTCTTTAAAACCATTGTGGATCCCTTCGTCGGAAAAGTTTCGCTGTTTAAAGTTGTTAGCGGCACCGTCAAGAAGGGGAGCGACCTTTTCCGCGTCAGTACGGGTGATAGCTTGAAGCCGGCCGGGATGTTCTATGAACGCGGCAAGAATCATATTGATACCGATGAAATTACTGCGGGCGATATCGGTGCTTTCTCGAAGTTGGATAAGTTGGTGACGGGAGACACCATCGCATCGGAGCGCGATGCCGTTGCGTTCAAGCCGATTCGTCATACAGAGCCGACTCTGACGTTTGCCATCCAGGCGGATACGAAAAATGACGACGATAAACTTTCGCCCTCTCTGTCCAAATTGCAGGAAGAGGATCCCAGCTTCTTGGTGGAGCGCAATAAAGAAACCAATCAGTTGTTGCTTCGCGGCATAGGGAATGTACAGCTGGAAGCCATGATGAATAAACTGAAAACCAAGTACAGCGTAAACGTCCATCGCGTACCGCTGGTCATTCCGTATCGGGAGACCATCCGCGGCAAGAGCGACGTGCAGGGGCGTCATAAGAAACAATCCGGCGGCGCCGGTCAGTTTGGCGACGTGTTCATTCGCTTCGAGCCGATTGCGGAAGGCTTTGAGTTTGCGGAAGAGGTCTTCGGTGGATCCGTTCCGAAGAATTATTTCCCGGCGGTTGAAAAAGGCTTGGAAGAGTCCCTGGCGAAGGGGCCGTTGGCCGGCTACCCTGTTACGGGCATCAAAGCCACGCTGTATGACGGCTCGTATCACCCGGTGGATTCCAATGAAATGGCATTTAAGATTGCGGCGTCCATTGCCTTTAAGAAAGGCGTAGAAGCAGCGAATCCTGTGCTGCTTGAGCCGATCATGACCATGAAAATCACCATTCCCGATGAGTATCTCGGCGACGTAATGGGCGACATGAACAAACGTCGCGGTCGTATTCTGGGAATGGAGCAGGATGAGGACGGCAACCAAGTCGTCAACGCCGAGGCGCCGTATGCGGAAGTGCAGGAGTATGCCATCGACTTGCGCAGTATGACGCAGGGCCGCGGATGGTTTACGTCCGTCTTCAAGAATTATGAGCAGGTGCCGCATGAAATTGCCGAAAAGGTGATTGAAGAAGCCAAACAGGAAGAGGCATAGATCTTCTTCTGACGCTATCAACATGGCGATCACCGAATCAGGGCATCGTGTCGGAGCGTTACAATAAAGTAGGTTTTCATATGCGTCCCTCTTCGGGCTTCGAAGAGGGACGTTTTGGTGGATGGAAAACAGAGCGGAGCGAGAAGAGAAGAAAAAAACGGTTTTTATGGCGATCAACGGCCCCTGATTAGAAAGCGCGAAACTTTGACCATCCTTGACAAAAGGAATCGTTTCTTTTATGCTAAAAATGACTCGAAGAGCGGCTTCGAATCACCTGAAAGGTCAGGGTAGGTCAATAAATATGTCTGATCCTCACGGGAAACTCATATCTTTCGCGTAGAATACACCATCGTAATGGACGAGCGGAGGGAATGAACCGGCCGATCAGAAACGCCGATCCGGTGAGAGCGAACCGCTCGGCTTAAAAAACACAGAAGGAAATGTTATGGCGGGATTAACCAATCGCATTGAACAATTTCTCCTACAATTGTTGGAAGAGGGAGACGAAGGGATGATTGAAATCGGTCGCAATGATCTTGCGCAACGCTTCGCCTGCGCACCATCCCAGATCAACTACGTTCTGACCACGCGTTTTACGCCGTACCACGGGTATTATACGGAATCCAGGCGAGGTGGCTCCGGCTATATTCGCATCATTCGCTTGGAGCGTTCACCCGAAGAATTGGTTGCGGAGGTGCTGGATGATGTCGTGCAGGACAGCGTAACGATCGATAAAGCACGTCATATTTTAAAATCCTTTTTGGATCAGAAACTTTTAACCGGCAGGGAATGTCAACTGATGATGCTGGCCTTGGACGACCATGCGCTCGCCGATGTGCCCTTTGCCGTGCGAAATCGCGTGCGCGCGCGCATCATGCGCAACATGCTGATCATACTGCTCAGATAGGGGGAAATGATGAAATGCGATTTTTGTGATCACGATGCCAGTATTGAAATCGTGGCTTTTGTGAATGGAAAAGCGCAGAAGGTGCGTTTGTGTGCCTCCTGCTATAAGGAAAAATTGGCCGAAATGATGGGGCAGATTCCGAAAGAATGGGGCGGAAAGGAATTAACCGATCAGCTTAAGGAAATGCTGGAAAAGGCGCAGGAAAGCGGGATGATGCCCGGCGTCGAGGTCTCGTTTCTGCAACAGGACGGCCCCACGGTTCCGCCCATGAGCGACGAAGAAGAGGGCGAGGAGGAAGCGCTCGCCGAGGATGCGTCGCAGGAGGTAGATGACTCTTCGCAGGAAGAGGAAGAGAATCCGTTCCGTTTCAATCCATTTCAGACACTTTTTGCTACGGAGCGCAATGACAGCTTGGATAAAAGCGAAGAAAAATCGACCAATGCAAGAGACCTTGCCCTGGCACGCACCCGTCGTGCGCTGCGCAAGCGTCGTCGCACGCTGCTGGACAAAATGCAACTGGCGCTGCAAGAAGAAAAGTATGAGCTCTGCGCGCAGTATCGTGACGAGCTGAATAAAATCGGGGATGATCTTCTGCTTTTAAATGAAGAAAGGAAGGACCCCTATGGAGTATAAAAGGACTTCCGTCCAACAATTGTTACAAGCGGCTGCAGCAGAAAGCTATTCGTTTCATCACAGCGTAATCGATACAGAGCATGTTCTTTTGGCCATGCTGAAAACGGGCGGTATGGAAACGCAGGCTCTGTTGCACGCCGGTGCAAACTACAATACGCTGCGCAAAATCGTGCTCAATAACAATGAGCCGGGAACGGATGAAAACCCGTCCATGCAAACCTCGGCGGCGGTGCGCCGCCTTCTGGAGCAGGCGCGGCAGATCGCTCTGCAAAACAACGAACAGGAAATTTTTGCGGAATACGTGCTTTTTGCCATTTTGAACGACAAATCGGGAATGGCCTCCGTCATGCTCACCATTGCGGATGTCGATAAACGCATGGTCTATCAGAATCTGGTCGGCATGCTGCGAGAAAACCATAAGCAGGATCGGGAATCCAATCTCAGCGAATACGGCAAAAACCTGAATGAAGAAGCGCAGGCGGGCAAGATCGACCCGGTTATCGGCCGTGATCGCGAGGTGAATCGCGTCATTCAAATTCTGTCTCGACGAACCAAGAATAATCCGGTTCTCATCGGCGATCCGGGTGTCGGAAAGACAGCGATTGCAGAAGGACTTGCCCAGCGCATTGTTTCCGGCGATGTGCCGGATATCATCCGTGATAAGGTGGTTTTTTCCATCGACATGGCGACCATGGTGGCCGGAACGAAGTATCGCGGCGATTTTGAACAGCGCCTGTCGGACACCATCGACGAGCTGATGGCGCGAAAAGATGCGCTGGTGTTTATCGATGAATTGCATACCATTATCGGCGCAGGAAGCTCAGAAGGTTCCTTGGATGCCTCGAATATTTTAAAGCCGGCCCTGTCCAAGGGAAGCCTGCAGATTATCGGTGCGACGACGATTGATGAATATCATAAGCGCCTCGAAAAAGATGCGGCGTTGGAACGACGCTTTCAACCGGTCATGGTGGAAGAACCTACCAAAGAGGAGACGGAAGCAATCATTCGCGGCTTGAAGCCGCGGTATGAAGAGTTCCATCATGTGAGCCTGACCGAGGATGCCATCGTTGCGGCGACGGAGCTGACCGATCGCTACCTGACGAACCGTTTTTTGCCGGACAAAGCCATTGACGTCATCGACGAGGCTCTTGCCCGTGTTCATGTCGAAGCCTTCCATATTCCGCAGGAAGAGATGCGCTATCGCGAGGAACGCGAACGCCTGGAAGAAGAAAAGCAAAAAGCGGCCCTTACCCAAAATTTTGAAGAGGCGGCGAAGCTGCGGGATGCGTTAGCTGCGCTGGAAAAAGAACATGAAGCGTTTTTGCAGCAACAAAAACAAAAAGAAGAACAATGGCCCACCATCGGCTTTGACCAGATTGCAGCCATTGTTTCCCAGTGGGCGAATGTTCCGGTTACGCGCATGACGGAAAAAGAAGCCGATAAGTATCTCCACCTGGATGAAGCTTTAAAAAAGACGGTGATCGGCCAGGATCATGCTGTCGACACCGTTTCTTCGGCGTTAAAGCGTGCTCGCGTAGGGCTAAAATCGGCGAACCGGCCCATCGGTACGTTCATTTTTGTCGGCCCGACAGGTGTCGGAAAAACGTATTTGGCAAAAGAAATTGCCCGTCAGCTCTTCGGGTCGGCGGATAGCGTGATTCGCATCGACATGTCGGAATATATGGAGAAATATGCCGTTTCCAGACTGGTGGGCGCCGCTCCGGGCTATGTGGGTTATGAAGAGGGCGGCCAACTGACACAGATGGTGCGTAAAAAGCCGTATTCGGTGCTGCTCTTTGACGAGATGGAAAAAGCGCATCCCGACGTATTCAATCTGCTCTTACAAATTTTGGACGAAGGGCGTCTGACGGACAGCCAGGGCCGCTTGGTTGACTTTCGCAATACGGTCATCATTATGACCTCTAACGTGGGCGCCTCACAGCTGGCCACGGAAAAGCGGTTGGGCTTCGGCATGGAAGAAACCGTGGAAGCCGACGAATACGATCGCATGAAAGAAGTGGTGCATGAGGAACTCAAGCAAACCTTCCGTCCCGAATTTCTGAACCGCGTGGATGACATTATTGTCTTCCACCGTTTGAGTGAAAAGAGCATCTTGCACATTGCGGACTTGCTGATGCAGGACTTGATGGCGCGCGTGGAATCGTTAGGCTATCACATGACCTATACCGATCCGGTGCTTCGTCATCTGACGAAAATTTCGGTGCAGCCGGAATTTGGCGCCCGTCCGCTGGAACGCTCCATTCGTACAAAGGTGGAGGATGTATTGGCGGAAAAAATGTTAAGCGGTACGCTTGAAAAAGGACAGGCATACACGCTGCGCATGGAAAAAAATGAGGTCGTAGTGACCCCGGCGGAGGAAGAATGACGATCCGAACGCGCTATCAATGTAGCAGCTGCGGTCATCTTGCGGTGGGCTGGAGCGGAAAGTGCCCGGCTTGCGGGGAATGGGGCACGATGGAAGAAGTGGCGGTGGAAACCGGACGCACCGTGGCGAAACGGATGCGGGATGTGGCGGAAGAACAGGCCATGCCGTTGCCGGAAGTGCCGCTGTCGCAATCCGATCGCGTCGACACAGGCCTTCCGGAGCTTAACCGCGTATTGGGAGGCGGTTTGGTGCCAGATGCGGTGACCATGCTGACCGCCAAACCGGGAGCGGGAAAATCCACTCTTCTGTTGCAGGTGGCGGGAAAACTTGCTGCGCGCGGCGTACGGGTGCTGTATGCCTCCGGCGAGGAAAGTGCCCCGCAGATTCGCATGCGTGCGGAACGTATTTTGCATACGTGTTCCGATAAGGTATTTATCCTTTCCACAAGCTACTTGGATGCGGTGCTCTCGGAAAGCCAACGGCTTAAACCCGCCATCCTCATCGTGGACAGCATTCAAACCATGGCACTGGCAGAATTTGCACAGCGCCCGGGAACCCCGACACAAACGGTGCAATGTTGTGCGGCCATCGTTTCGGCATGCAAACAGGGCGAGCGTCCCATGGCAGCGTTTGTGGTCGGCCATGTCACAAAAGACGAGACCATGGCTGGCCTGCGCACGTTGGAGCATCAGGTGGATACGGTGTTATACCTGGAAAGCGGCTATTCGGATGAATTGCGCTTGTTGCGCTCCACCAAAAACCGCTTTGGATATACCGATGAAGTGGGCCTGTTTCAGATGAGCGCAGAGGGCCTTTCCGATGTCACCAATCCCTATGACCTCTTTTTGACGCGGCGTGATCACCCCATTTCCGGTGCAGCGGTATCGTTGCAGAAAGAGGGCTCCCGTCTCATTCCTATTGAGATCGAAGCGCTGGTTTCGCCAGCTTATGACGCCTATCCGACCCGCATCGGAGATTCTCTTCGACGTGATGACCTGAATACGCTGGTGTCCATTCTTTCGCAGCGAGCGCATCAGCCCTTACACGACAAGAGCGTGGTGCTCAAAGCGACCGGCGGGCTTGCTCTGCGGGAAAAAGTCTGCGATTTGGCTATTTTGGTCTCCATCGCCTCCGCTTCCGGCGGCTGGAGCATCGACGGCAAAGACGCCTTCTGTGCGGAGGTCGGTCTCACCGGCGAGCTGAAACGGGCCACGGAAATGGAGCGACGTCTACGCGAGCTGGATCGTCTCGGATTTCGCCGCGTGTTTATTGCAGAAGAACATGCTGGCCTTGCGAAACGATTGATGAAATCACTGCAGCTGCAGATCATTTGCGCAAAAACGCTGATGGATGTTCTTCGGTCGCTTACGCGAGCTGAAAAATATCGGGTTCCGTGTCTTGACAAGGCTGAGGGAGTTCGATAAAATATTAAAATTTTACGATCCTCTCGCGAAATCCAGTATTTTTCGTTATAATTGAAGCAAGGGGGTGAGGCCATGTATAAAATCGGAGACCGTGTCGTGTATCCGATGCAGGGTGCCGGGACCATCATCAACAAAGAAACCAAAGAGTTGTTGGGCATGAAGCAGGAATTTTTTATTCTGCAAATGCCGATTGCCAACATTCGCATCTCCATCCCGGTGGACCAGATGGAAAAGATCGGCATTCGTCCCGTGATGAGCCATGAAGACGGGGAACGTGTGATGGAAATTCTGCGTCAGGATTCAACAAAAATGGCAGAAAACTGGAGCCAACGCTATCGGGAAAACCTTGAAAACCTGAAGACAGGAGATCCTTTTGAGATGGCGGATGTCGTGCGCAATTTACAAATTCGAGATATGGAGAAAGGCCTTTCCACATCCGAGAAGAAAATGCTGAACAAGACGAAGAAAATGCTGATTTCGGAGCTTATTATTGTCGGCTCGCTGTCAGTAGAGGAAGCCGGAGACATGATTGACGAAGCTATCACTCTGGATGAAGACGTAGCGCCGGAGGACGGCGCGGAAGAGGAGTAATCGGTGAAACAGATTATGCGGGCCGTATTCGGCTTAATCGGCGCCGCGTTGGGAGCATTGCTGGCCTACCTTGTCTTTGATCTGCAATGGATTCGGGGCTGGGGCATGGTGGAGCGTATCGTGAGTTACTTTGTTGGTGCCGGCGTTGGATTTGCCGTATTTTTCGCCATGGCCGGCAAGTGGGCGACAGCTCTTCGCAATGTCGTGGATGCCATGTCTCGGCAGATCCGTCAGGTGCCGTTAAGCGAGATTGTGCTACGCACCATCGGATTGATCGTGGGCTTGCTTATTGCCGGCATTATCAGCAATCCGGTATTGCAGCTGAGCATCAGCCATGTGGGCAATGTGATCGGAGTACTCATTTCCGTCGCGCTTTATGCTCTTTTGGGCTTATTGGGCGTGCGCTTGGCCACCATGTACTACGATGACATTATGAAGACCGTGCACCAGCTGAGAGACGCTCTGACACGCTTGGACGAGGAACGCATTCAACGCAGCAACGAAAAAAAGAGAAAGAAACGACTGGCTAAGGTGTCCGAGATGGATGACGAGCAAGAAGACGAGGAGTTTTTGGAAGCGTGTCCGAAAATTCTGGACACGTCGGTCATTATCGACGGGCGCATTTTCGAGGTGATGAAGGCGGGTTTTTTGGAAGGACCCATCGTCATTTCCCATTATGTCCTTGAGGAGCTGCAGCATATTTCCGATTCTTCGGATGCGCTACGGCGTGAGCGGGGCCGAAAAGGCTTGGATCACATCCACGAAATGCAGACGCGCTCTGTGCAGGATATTCACATTGATAACAGTGAGATTGCCAAGCCCAAAGAGGTGGATCTGAAATTGCTGGTGCTGACACGACGCTATCAGGGACGACTGGTGACCAATGATTTCAACTTGAACAAAGTGGCCACGGTACAGAATATTCCGGTATTGAACGTGAACGAGCTTGCCAACGCGTTAAAGCCCATTGTCATTCCGGGAGAACATATGCGCGTGAATATCATCAAACCGGGAAAAGAGCCGGGGCAAGGGCTGGGTTACTTGGATGATGGCACCATGATTGTTGTGGAGAACGGCTACGAGGAAATCGGCAACACGGTCGATACGGTCGTAACGTCAGTCTTGCAAACCTCCGCAGGAAAGATGATTTTTACACGTCTTCCGAATTAATTTATACGCATTTATTGTGGGAAACCACCACCGCAGCGGAAAGCCGCTGCGGTTTTTTTTGTGAAGGGGCGGGTGCTTTTGCAGGAAGCTCACTTTTGGCGCAGATGGTCCAAAGCAAACGATACAAGGTCCGCCGCTTGCGTTTCTATATCCGGCTTTACGCGGTTCTTTGCCTGCAGGACTTCTGTATCCGGCGCAAGGGCAATGACAGGATCCAATAAAGCGAGATAACCGGAATGCAGCAGTTTGACCGGAAAGGCGGGAATTTTCCACGCGCTTCCGGAAGTGGTGGTACCGATTAGCTCTGCACTTTGCAAGCGGTGGCAAAAATCAGCGAACGTTTCTGCCGCACCGCCTGTTGTCTTATCTACGAGAAGCACGAGATTCGCCGGAGCGACGGCCTCTGTATTCCCTTTGGCCGTCACCGTGATGGTTTTCGCATAGGCGGTGTCGTTTACAGCATTTTGTGTCTCTGCATTGTGAAGCCCCGTCATCGGGCGCAGTTCATCTTCCAAATCCATACTTTCCATTCGCTCTTTAAGCGACAGATAGTCCACATAGGGTTCAAAACCTTTCGGAAAATAGAGACTCGTTTCTACGCCGTAGGTGGCGGTCATGAGGTATGGCAAAATGCCTTGGGCCCAGTATTCAACAGAAGTACCGCTCGTATTTCGCAAATCGAAAAGCACATATTTATGGGTGCGAGCCTCCGTCAGCAACTGCGCCAGCGTCTCTTTTTGCGTGCGATACGCTCCATCTTCAAAAGCAAGGTTGGAAAGAATGGCCGTATCGGACGACGCATCCACGCGTAGTGTCGGCAGAGGAAAATCCTCCGCCTTTGCGGCGACATTTTTATAGGAGGCGTCTTCTCGCATTCGCGCATAGCGTGATACCACCCGTTCATCGGTAAGCGCTTCGGCGTAGGGAGAATCAGTCGCATAAAAGCCGCTTCCCACATTGCGATAGAGTTTCGCATACGCATCGGGAAGAAGCATCATCGAGGTGGGCGTTCCGGCCGCCTTGACCATTTCCTGCAAGACACTGAAAAACTCGTTGTCGGATGCGGTTTTCCCTGCATGATCCACCAGATTGTCCAAGGTAACCTTGACCGCATCCGGATCAGAGGGGCCAATGCTTTTTGGAGTGCTTTTGAGCAACGCTTGCAACTGCCGGGCATCCGCAATTTTTTCCCCTTGCGTCAGGGGCCTTCCGGTCGTATCAGAAGGCAATAACTCCTCGACTACCGCTTGATTGGCCTGTTTCCGTACGGTCGGCAGCTCCTCAAAACGGGCATTTAGAAACGTCCGCCGAACGAAGGTGTAGAGGCCGTACCCCGTGGCAAGAAGAAGCAGGAGGAATAAAAGCGCAAAAAGTCGTCTGCGACGCCGACGACGCTGAAGATTGCGCTTGATCACCTGCTTGCGATCATGACGACGTTGACTTTCCAGAACACGTTGCTCCAATGCCGTTCTTTTTTTTGGGTTTTGCCTCATAGTTTCCTCCGTGACAATTTGATTCCATTTTAACAGATTCCCACCGACGAAAACGAGGCCGTGTTAGTAGGAGATAATAACGGGTACAGTAAAGTTGTAATGGTTTCGGAAGAGAAAAGAAAAACATAGAGGAGGACTACATGAAAATTTTAGAAGCCTTAAATGAACAGGCAAATTTTGAACTGGAATCCGCATATATTTACCGGACGATGTCCGCTTATTTAGCAGAAGAGGATATGGCGGGAATGAAGCACTTCATGGATATGCAGGTGAAAGAAGAAGTGGAACATGCCGAGAAAATGATTGGTTTTCTTCAGGAAGTCGGTTATCCGGTACACTATCGCCCGATCAATCCGGGAGACGGAAAATTCGACAGTCTGTTGGATGTTTTCAAAAAGGCGCTGGCGCATGAACAGGTGGTGACAGCGAACATCTATAAGCTCATCGACTTGGCACAAAAAGAAGATCATAAGCCGGCGGAAATCTTTCTGCACTGGTATGTCAAAGAGCAAGTGGAAGAAGAAGCAACGTTCCAGACGCTGGTAAAGCAATTGGATCGTGCCGGATCGAACTGGGGTGCGCTGTATCAGATCGATCGCTATTTGGGTCAGAGAGAATAACTTCTCAAGAGAATAACGAAATCCGTGCACGGGCCGGGGTAATATGCCTTTGCCCGTGTACTTTTATTACAAGGAAACGATTGCCCTTTTACTTTACTTTTTGATGAAAATCCTTTACTATAACAGTAGTTTCCTTCAAATAGTAAAAGGGAAAAGTTTGGGAAAGCGTCTCTCTTTTGAAGAGGCGATTGTGAAAAGAATCAAGGAGGCGTCTATGCATAAAATGACACAGGCAAACCTGCGATCCGCATTTGGTGGAGAATCCATGGCTCGTAATCGCTACAACATCTGGGGCCAGGTGGCGGACAAGGAAGGCTTCCCGAATGTAAAACGCTTATTCGATGCAACGGCAGAAGCAGAAAAAATTCACGCCGGACTGCATTTTAAAGCTATGAAAGAGATCCATGGTGACTTTGATGTTACAGCGGGCGGCGGCTTCGGCATCGGGACGACAGCAGAAAATCTGCAAGGCGCGATTGATGGCGAAACGTTTGAATTTACCGAAATGTATCCGGCGTATATTCAGGTAGCGGAAATGCAAGAAGAGCAAGCCGCGGTTCGCGCGATGCGTTTTGCGATCGAGGCGGAAAAAGTGCATGCGAAGATGTTCGGCATTGCGAAAGATGCCGTTGCACAGGGAAAAGATTTGACAGTGGAAGATGCCGTTTATCTCTGCCCTGTTTGTGGATTTGTTGCCCTTTCGAAGGAAGAAAATTGTCCGATTTGCGGCTGCGCTGCGGCGAAATTCATCGCCTATTGATGACGGATAGCGGCCGCACGAGGTGAAGTGGAGAACAGTACATGGTCGAAAAAAAAGTGGTGTTGGATAACGAAATCGGTTTGATGGGCCGTCCGGCTGCCAATTTCATTCAGACGGCAAAGAAATTTCTGGCAGATGTGTACCTGGAGCGTGATCATAAAGTTTTCAATGGCAAGTCGATTATGAGTGTGCTCAGTATGGGGGCCGGAAAAGGGGCGAAGTTTATTTTGCGCACAGACGGACCGGATGAAGAAGAGGCGCTCGAAACACTCTTGGCTTATTTGAACCACGATATTACCATGTATTGACCACGCGATTCGGCTGTGCATACGGGCGCGCCTGACAACGTCATGAAAATAGATGCGGATGTTTTTCGCGTTCGATACAAAAAGAAAAAAGCCGCCGCTGCTTAGACAGTGGCAGCTTTTTTTTGCCTGCTCTTTGATTTTTTTTGGTGTCGATAAAGCTCCAGTGCAGGGCTTGCATAAAAAGGAAAAAGGGGAAGGGGAGTCTGTCCGGCTGCGATGCATGTGCTAAAATAGAACGGTAGAGAGGGGGCGCGCATGAACTACTTTCGAAATCTTCGCGAATTGCTGGTGACATTCTCGGTCACGGACGTGATCGATATTCTGGTGATTGCGGTCATCGTTTATTATTTGATTTTACTGGTTCGTGAGACCCGCGCAGAACAACTCATCAAGGGCTTCATCGCCATTCTGATTTTTGCGCAGATCAGCGACGGGCTGAAATTGTATACGGTGAACTGGTTGTTGTCCAATATTCTGACTGCCGGCTTTTTGTTGACGATCGTGGTATTTCAACCGGAAATACGGCGTGCCTTCGAGCGCTTGGGTCGATCACAAGGGTGGCTGAGCAATTTGGTCAACAGTGGAGGCGACCGCGTGCAAAGTGCGGGACGCGTAGAGGAGATCGTTCGTGCGGCGACTTCGCTTTCCCGACAAAAAATTGGTGCTCTCATCGTTCTCGAAGGCGGTACGGGACTCAAGGAAATTGCGGAATCCGGCACCGAGGTGGATGCCTTGGTGACAGCCGAATTGCTGATCAATATTTTTATTCCCAACACACCGCTTCATGACGGAGCTGTGGTGATTCGCGGGGATCGCGTATTGGCGGCGGGTGCTTTTTTACCGTTGTCCCAGAACCGTAATTTGGATAAAGAACTCGGCACACGCCATCGCGCGGCCTTGGGCATTTCCGAGCGTTCCGATGCACTTGTGGTGGTGGTCTCCGAAGAGACCGGTACGATTTCCCTCTGTTCCAACGGACAAATTTCGCGTCACATGGATGAAGCGACGTTGCGGGAAAATCTGCGGGCGTTTTATGAAAATGGCTCAACGACCCAACGCATGTCGGGCATCAGCCGGCTTATTTCGTTTTTGAATGCAAAAAAAACAAGCCAAAAGGAGTCAAACGAAGAGCAGAAGGATGTGACGGATAGCGAAGAGTCGGCTTCCACGCTGAAACAAGAAAAAGACGATATACAAGCCGGATCCGGATCGGAATCGAATGGGAAAGGAGACCGGGATGAAATTGCTTAAACACAATTGGCAATGGAAATTGACATCGCTCATCATCGGCATTCTCATGTGGAGTTATATTACGGCTGGCGTCAATCCAACCCAGTCGGCAACTTTGTCGGACATTCCTATTCGCATTATCAACCAGGACGTTCTGGATGAAAAACAGTTAAAAATTACCGAAATGGAATTTGCGCAGACCTCCTTGCGCATTTTAGGTAAGCGTAACGATATAGGCAGTCTGGACCGCAACTATGTCACGGCTTCTATTGATGCGGGCACTTTAAAAGAAGGGACACAGAGCGTTTCCATTCGCTATACCGTTCCGGCCAATATGGTTATTAACGAGGCAGCCAACGATCGCATGCAGGTGCATGTCGAAAAAGTAATTACCAAAAGTCGTAACGTGACCATCAAGGAAACGGGCGCGTTGGCGGATAAGTATGTGCTGCGCGGTTTGGCGGCAACGCCGCAAACGATCGAAGTCACGGGTCCTCGTTCTTTGGTGGAACGTGTGGCGAATGTCAACGTCGTTATCAATCTGAACGGATTGACAGCGGATACCTCGGCAAACCTGCAGGTACATCCGGTCGATCAGAACGGAAACGCTGTGGACGGAATTGATCTCTCCCTGTCCTCCGTCAATGTGAGCGCGACGATTTCCAAGCAAAAAGAAGTTCCCGTACAGCTGCAATGGGCAGCGGCCAAAGGTCAGGAACCGAAGGTGCGCCTGCGACAAGCGACCATTACGCCCAACACGGTGTTGGTCATGGGAAAAACGGCGGATATTGATAAGCTTAATGCGATTTCTACACAACCGTTGGATCTGAATAAAATGACCAAAGACGGCCCTATTCCCGTGACGCTCCAATATCCGGACGGCATTACGCCGGTAAATGATAAGCTGGAATATAAAGCGCAGATTACCCTCGATGTGCGAGAAGAGCGCACCTTTTCCGTGAATGTGGATCGCATTCAATCTAAAAATGGAGGCGCTTTAAAAGCACGCCCTGCGGGCGATGTGAGGGCCATCTCCCTGCGTCTTGAAGGCTACAAAAACGATTTGGATGCGCTGCACGAGTCGGACCTGGTGATCAGCGCCGATCTCGGCGGCGCCGGCACAGGCTTGCAGACCTTGCCGTTGGAAGTAAGTCTGCCCAAAGACATTGTGCTCAAGGAAATTAAGCCGGCACAATTGTTGATGACGGTGGAATAAAATATGCGAATTAGAGGATCTTGAGCGTACCGGCAAAGACTTCGCTGTCGACATAGAGGGTGGTTGCCATCTCGCTATTTTCCGAGCGCTCCTGTGAGGAATAGTAATGTTTGCCGTTGACGATGACATGCCAATCGGCGGGAACCTGCAGCGTCAATTCCCCAAACTGTACGTTTGCGTTGATCCGGACGTTATTATCGAGGGAAAGTACGTTTTTCAGGTCAATGGTCACCGAAGAAAAGACCACCTCGATATCTCCACCGGAAAAGGAATCGGAACGGTATACGCGATGGGCATCGGCAAAAAGAAAGCGATCGTTGAGAACATCGCGTTCTTCATAGCCGTACGTTGCATTTCCCCGTACGTTCTCTTCCGAAAAAACGGTTTCGCCATAGACCATTTTTTTCTGCGAAAAACGGTTGACAATGCGGCGTAAGCCTAACAGAATCAAGCCGATGGCAATGAGAATGAGCAAGATATCGCCACGGAAGAGGCCGAGATGGTATCCTTGTAAAATCGCACCGAGTGCAATCAAAAACAGCGGAAAATTGTGCCATTGTTTATCGTTTAGCAGGCGCAATACACCATAGAGAATGAGAAGGGTTGGCCAATAGAGACCAAACAGCGAGAAGAAGCTTCCGCCGAACAGCTGCGTCAGCAGGATGAGCGTGCCGATGCCGAATAGTAAAATACCTAGAATCATAATTGCCCTTTCTGTATTGCATTTCCCGGAAGAGGCGAAAATGTCATAACCGGAAAGTAGGAGTCCTTTCCGTAACAGAATAGAGATCGAATTTGTCGGCATTGTGAAGGCGTTCATGCGCCGGTC
Source organism: Murdochiella vaginalis (assembly GCF_900119705.1). Lineage (GTDB taxonomy): Bacteria > Bacillota > Clostridia > Tissierellales > Peptoniphilaceae > Murdochiella > Murdochiella vaginalis. The sequence goes on from NZ_LT632322.1 coordinate 800,111, forward strand.
ACAGGGGATCGAAGCGGGTTCAAACCCGGGCGGTAAGAGCCCGCCGAAAAACAGGAGGAAAGCATGTCCCAGGTTCATGTACGATTTGCACCGAGCCCTACAGGCTATTTACACATCGGAGGGCTTCGCACGGCTTTATTTAATTATCTGTATGCCCGCCACCACGGCGGCCGTTTTATTCTGCGTATCGAGGATACGGATCGCACCCGTTTCGTGCCGGATGCGTTAGAGAATCTTCTGCGGGTGTTGCATTGGGCAGGCTTGGAAAATGACGAAGGTCCCTTCTTAGATGGCGACCATATTTCCGAAAAAGGAGAGCATGGCCCCTATATTCAATCGCATCGTCATGAACAGGGTCTGTACCGCCGCTATGCGGAACAGTTGATCGAAAAGGGACAAGCTTACTACTGTTTCTGCTCCAAAGAGCGTCTGGATGCGGTTCGCGACGCCATGAAGGAAAGAGGAGAGACGCCGCGCTATGACGGACATTGCCGCGATCTTTCCCCGGAAGAAGTGCAAAAGCATCTGGATGCAGGCGAAGAATACGTCATTCGTATGAAGCTGCCGCGCAACCGGGACATCACGTTTCATGATGCCATCAAAGGAGATATCACCTTTAATACAGATGAATTGGATGACCAGGTACTGATTAAGTCGGACGGCTTTCCGACCTATCATTTTGCGGTCGTGCTGGATGACCATCTGATGGGCGTGACGCATATTGTTCGCGGGGAAGAGTGGATTTCCTCCACACCGAAGCATGTTCTGCTGTATCAGAACTTCGGATGGGAGGAACCCACGTATGTGCATTTGCCGACGGTGCTCGGGGAAGACCACAAGAAACTCTCCAAACGAAACGGTGATGCGGCAGTCGAGCAGTATATTGCAAAGGGTTATCTGCCGGAGGCACTCATTAACTACATTGCGCTTTTGGGGTGGTCGCCGAAGGGCAACGAGGAAATTCTTTCCCGTGAGGAGCTCATTCAGGAATTCGACTTTGATCGCATTTCTTCGACCGGCGGCATTTTCGACGTAAAAAAGCTAAACTGGATGAACGGCGAGTACATCAAGGCCATGCCTGTGGATAAGGTCGTTCAAGCCATGCGGCCTTTTTTGGAAAAAGAGGGGCTTATTGACGAGCATACCGATGACGAGAAGCTATACCGGGTTGCTGCCTTGTATCAGAACCGCGTGGAGTATTTTCAGCAGTTTCCGGATCTGACGCGCCATCTCTTTGTGACGGCGGATGCGTTGGTTTATGAAGAGGACGCGAAAGCCGTTCTTTCTACTCCGGAGGCGAAGGCCCTGGTTACTCTTTTTGCAGATAAGGTACGCGCCGAATCGAGCATGACCGAAGAATTTGCGAACAGCGTGGTCAAGACCATCCAAACCGAAACGGGAATCAAAGGGAAAAACTTATGGTTTCCGATTCGCGCGGCGGTCGTTGGAGCCACCTCCGGACCGGATTTTGGCCAGACCCTCCTCATTTTGGGTCGCGATGAAGTGCTTGCACGTCTGGAACGTACGCTTGCGGGAAAGGAAAACGCATGAAAATTTATAATACGCTGACGAGACGAAAAGAGGAATTTGTTCCTCTGGAAAAGGGCAAGGTACGCATGTATGTTTGCGGGCCGACCGTTTATGATTTTATTCACATTGGAAATGCGCGGCCGCTCGTCGTCTTCGATACGCTGCATCGTTTTTTGTGCTGGCAAGGCTATGACGTGCAGTACGTGGTGAATTTTACGGACATCGACGACAAGATCATCAATCGGGCCAACGACGAAGGCGTGCCCTTTACCGACATTACCGCGAAATACATTGCGGCTTTTATGGAGCAGGCGCAGCAGCTGAATTTACTGGAGGAAGAAACCATTCATCCGCGCGCCACGGAGATGATTGAACCCATCATCGCCTTTGTGCAGGGACTCATTGACAAGGGCGCCGCCTACGATGCTGAGGATGCCGTGTATTTTGATGTATCTAAAGCCAGAGACTATGGTAAACTTTCCGGCAAAAAAATCGAGGATCTGGTTGCTGGCGCGCGCATTCGCGTAAACGAAGCCAAGCGTGATCCGCTGGATTTTGCCTTGTGGAAAAAGCAGAAAGACAGCAAGGAACCGGCATGGGAAAGCCCCTGGGGGCCGGGACGTCCGGGCTGGCATATCGAGTGTTCCACGATGTCCAAGACGTTATTGGGCGAAACCATCGACATTCATGCCGGCGGCAGCGATCTGGAATTTCCGCATCATGAAAATGAAATTGCGCAAACCGAGACGCTGACGGATCATCCCTTTGCCCGCTATTGGATGCATAATGAAATGATTACCGTATCCGCTGCGGACGGAGCGCATGAAAAAATGTCCAAATCCAAAGGCAACTTTTTCATGCTCAAGGACATTGCCGAAACCTATGACCTCATATTGGTGCGGCTGTGGTTACTTTCGGCCCATTACCGCTCACCCATTAACTTCTCGCGTGAGGTCATGGAAGCCACGAAAAACGGCTATGAGCGCCTGATGAACGGCAAACACAATTTAGAGCGGCTGTTGGCGCACAACAGCGAGGCGGAACCGACCGAAGCGGAGCGGAAGCTTCTTGTAGCGGTGATCGAAGAGGAAGATGCCTTCACAAATGCGTTGGCGGATGATCTCAATACGGCGGATGCGCTGACTGCAATTTATGAGATTGTTCGGATGGCCAACAGTACGCTGAACGAAGAAAGCGCGAAGGGGACGGTGGAACGGGTCTATCGGAAGCTTCTCGAGCTTTTGAACGTGCTTGGCATTGCGGATCACAGCGCTATGGATGTTTTGGATGAAGAGGTGGAACGCAAGATTGCGGAGCGAGAGGAAGCGCGAAAGGCGAAAGACTTTGCAAAGGCGGATGCGATTCGCGATGAACTTGCAGCAAAGGGTATTTTACTGAAAGATACGCGAACGGGCGTGACTTGGACCAGGGAATAGAGGGAACATGAGCGATTATATTTTTGGCCGCAATGCGGTATTGGAACACTTAAAAAGCGGCAATGAGGCTGAAAAACTGTATGTCCAAAAGGGCAAGCTACAGGGCGTGGTGCATCGCATCATTGCCATGGCCAAAGACGCCAAACTTCCGGTTATTGAAGTGGATCAGAATAAGCTGGATCGCATGACGGAAGGTGGCAATCACCAGGGTGTGGCTCTTCTGGCGACAGATTTTGCGTATGCCGAAGTGGAGGATATTTTACAGTCGGCTGCGAATGCGGGCCATGCGCCCTTCGTGATTTTGCTGGATGAGCTGACCGATCCGCATAATGTGGGCGCCATCATCCGCAGTGCGGCCTGTTTCGGGGCGGACGGGGTGCTTTTGCCGAAGCGCCGTGCAGCGACGGTGACATCCATCGTGCAGAAGGTTGCCTCGGGGGCCACCAACTACGTGAAGATTGCCAAGATCAATAACGTGAATCAAACGATTGATGAGCTGAAGAAAGCTAATATCTGGGTGTATGGTGCGGCGGCGGAAGCCCAGCAAACGATATGGAAAACCGATTTTTCTGGCGGTGTCTGTCTGGTGATCGGCAACGAAGGCAAGGGCCTTAGTGAATTGACGCGCAAGAAATGCGACGTGCTGGTATCCATTCCGATGGTCGGTCCCATGGACAGCTTGAATGCCTCCTGTGCGGCGACGGTGCTCATGGCGGAAGTGCTGCGCGGTCGTGCGAATAGTAATACGCAAGGTGATCAGGCATGAGTGCGTTGCTGACGGCCGATCCTCTGGTGGAGGAGCGCCCGTTTACCATTCCTTTTCATGATCCGGTGCATATCCGCCTGGCCATCCATGCTCGCGGAGCAGCCTGCAAGACGCCGGATGCGTATTATCTGGTTTTAATCGGCCTATTCAAGCTACTCCGGGATCTTTCGGTGCTCTCCTTTCGACACAGTCTCGAAAAGGACGGGTTGGTGTTCTCGCTCTCGGTACGCGAAAGCCGTAGCGTCGTGCGTAGCTACTTGGCGGAGACCAAAAAGTTTCACGTCCTGGGGGATGCCTGGGATCTCGTATTGATTGACGGTGCTCGGGTTTCAACTGTACCGGGAAATGGGCGAACAACGCCTCCTCTATCAGCGGAAATGTTACACCTTTTAGCTTCGCAACATCGCGGCATGGGATCTCGTCCGCTGCGCTTTTCCCGTTATTTCCTATCGTCCGCCCTGTTACCGTATACACGTCGCTGCACCTATGGCTGTGCATGCATGGATGCGGAGGACAGTCGCGGCAAGGTGAATTTTTATCATGTTGTGCAGGGGTTGGAATTGCTGCAGCGTAGCTTTTCAAGCCTTGATTTTTCCAATATTTCTTCCACCCATGAGTTGCACATCGTTGCCGATCCGCTGGCAAAAGCGTTGCAACAAATCGGCAGAACGCCCGACTTTTTTGCCGAAGAGCTGTTTCCGGCGTTGCTATTAGCATGCCTTTATGAACAAAAAGTGCCTCTTTCCGCTATGGAAGAGGCACTGATGCGTTTATCGCCGGCTTCTACGGAAGAAGGCTCGCATGGCCAACGCCTGTTGTGGCTACGCGATTTGCTTGGTACCGATCCGGATGCACTCTCCGATCCGGATGCGTTCAGCCTTTTCTTGCTGGCCCACATAGTGGATGCCACCACGAGACGAGAGATGAGCGAAGAGCAGTATCGCGAAGTACAGCAGCTTGCCGATCTGGCCTATCAAGAGAAAGGTGTGGATGCCGAAGCGCTGAATGCCCTCTTCTTTGCGAATCATCTGGTCACAGAAGGTGTGCAGGCAGCAATTACGTGTTTTTCGTTGCTCTCGTATATGCAGGAAGAGGAACAAGCCTGATCACCTCGAGGGCATGTGTTGGGAATATTGGCTGGGCAATGCAATCCAATCCCGCGCGTCGTGTGGTTTTTCGCTTATCGAGCGGCCGATAGAAAGGGAGAAGCTCATGGAAACGTTGCGAAATATAGAAGAAAAAAATCGTACTCTGTTTTTCGCGGTGTGCGCGCTGGATTGCGTCGTGGTTCTGTTGGATCTTTGGGCCATCTACGAGCTCGGCAGATTTTTTGATGGCCTCTCTTTCTCGCATACCATGCCCTTTTCCTTGCCAGCGATGCTTATTGTCTTTCCCTTTGCGCGTCTTCTGCTGTGTCTGGCAGAATCTCGTATGCGCGAGCGTTATTATACGCAGTGCCAGATTCAACTGAAAGAACGCTTGCTGTTGGTGCTCAGTGCTATGGAATTGCCGGAACAGCAGGCCGAGGAAACAGCGCGGTTTTCCGCTTTTTTGCAGGAGGAGATTGTTCGGCTGCGAAAAGGCTACTGGCCGATCCGCCTGATGCGCATCGGAAGAATACTTTCGGCGGTTATCACGTCGGTCTTTCTTGTAGTCCTTTCGCCGTATCTGGTGATTGCGGTTCTCCCGACGCTGCTGGACGAGCTTTGGCAGCAATTCTTTGGCCCGAGGGCTACCGGATTCCGATGCTCCGAGGAGGGGAAAAATGCTTTCGCGATGAACCCATTCGAAAAAGGACAACCCGGAAAGAGGAAGGCGATTCGACAGGGAGAGCCAAGCACGGTATTGTCCCCAGATGATGCTTCCTCGAACAAGGATGTTCTTTCCGTCATGGAAAGTTATAAACTTCTCGGCTTAAATGAGCTGTTTTTTGCACAGGCAAAGAAAGAAGAGGAAAAGCGTTCGCAGGAAGAGGAAAGCCGGTGCGTTCGTCGAGAGCAGAGACGCTTGCTGGAAAATCACGGTTTTTTCTTATTGCAGTTGTTTAGCCTTTTTGCTGGCCTTTTTGTGCTGGCACAGGGAAAGCTCACGGCAGGTGGCGTGCTGATCCTGGCCCTCGTTCTTGTCAAAGGCGACCGGAGGCGGGAACGCACGCGTGCCATGCTTCATCGTGCGCAAGAGAATTACCCGGTTATGGAACGTGTGAGTACCTTTCTTTTACGTTCTCCTCTGAACAAGGAGAATTATCCGGGCGGGACGCGGACGATTTCTTTTCGGGATTTGACGGTGTCCTTGGATCCTTCCTTTTCCACGCCGCTTTTTGATCGATTTAATCGCAACATTCGTCAGGGCAGTATGGTGGCGGTCATCGGCCCTCCCGGATCGGGAAAGCGCACCCTTATGCAGACCATGATCGGTGCCCTTCGTCCGCAATCGGGACTGGTGACTTTTGATGGTCATGATGTGCGAGAGTATGAACAGGCATCCTTTTTACGAAAAGTGCGCTACGTACCGGAGAAGACGGTTTTCTTTGACGGTACGGTGGAAGAAAATATTCTTCTTGGCCGTTCGCTCTCCGACTCCGAGTGGAAAGAATGGAGAACATTTTTCGGCTTCACCGAGGTGGAGCTTCATCAGGAGTTGTCCCCCAAGTCGCCGCTCTCAACAAAAGAGCGTATGCGCATTGGCCTTTGCCGCGTAGTGGTGGATCACCCGGAAATTCTCATTTTTACGGATCCCTTCAGCGATCTCGATGCACAGACCACGGATGCGCTTCGCACGCGAATTCGTCGTCTTCCGGCAACAAAAATAATCCTCCTCCATGACGATACGGAGGAGGATCTCACCCTTTACGATCAGATTATTCGCCTTTCATGAGCTTCATTATGGACGATCGTCTTCCTCGGCAAAACGGCGTGCGATTTCCACGATCAGTTTGACCGCTTTTTCCATCCATCCCACGACGGCGAACTCATAGGGCCCATGGAAATTCATGCCGCCGACAAAGAGGTTGGGTGTCGGTAAACCCATGAACGATAACTGCGCGCCGTCGGTTCCGCCGCGGGTCACCTCCACTTTTGCCGGGATGCCTAAGGCTTCCATCGAGGCAAGGGCAATGTCGACCAGTTCCGGATGCTGGTCAATTACCTCGCGCATATTGTAATAGGAATCCTCCATCGTCAGCACAATGCGTTCACCGTATCGCTCGTTGAGATAGGCAACAATCTGACGCAACAGCTCTTTTTTCGCTTCAAATTTCTTTTTGTCATGATCACGAATAATATATTCCATCTCTGCATGGGCCAAATTGCCATTCAGTGCCTCCAGCATGAAGAACCCGTCACGTCCTTCCGTGTGTTCCGGACGCATATGTGCCGGGAGCATGGCATTTAATTCCATTGCCACCAGCAACGCATTGATCATGATGTCCTTTGCCGATCCGGGATGGATGCTTTCGCCATCGATCACGATTTTCGCGGAGGCCGCATTAAAGGTTTCCGCACTGAATTCACCGAGCACGCCGCCATCCATGGTATAGGCGACGTCCGCGCCGAACGCTTTGACGTCAAAGCGATGCGGCCCGCGCCCGATTTCCTCATCCGGAGTAAAGCCCACACGAATTTTTCCATGCGGAATGTCGGGATGCGCCAAAAGAAATTCCATCGCAGATAGAATTTCGGCGATACCTGCCTTGTCGTCCGCACCGAGTAGGGTAGAGCCATCCGTTACCAGCAATTCTTCTCCGGCAAGCGAAGGCAGCATCGGGCAGATTTCTTTTGTCAGGATGCGGCCGTTTCCCAGCGGGATGGCGTTGCCGTCCGCTTTCACGATGCGCGTATTCTTGGCACCGCCGCGAAAATCCGGCGCCGTATCCATGTGGGAAAGAAAGCCGAGCACCGGCACCGTTTTCGCCTGTTCTTCCGGCAGGGTAGACGGCAGCGTGCCGAAGAGATATCCGTTTTCATCCAGCGTGATATCCACAAGCCCCATGTCTTCCATTTCCTGTTTCAGCATCCTCGCCAGTACCCATTGTCCTTCCGTGCTGGGACAACTTTCCGAATCCGCATCCGATTGGGTATCCAACGCCGCATAGCGCTTCAGTTTTTCTACGACCGGTTCCATTTTTTCTCCTTTTTATTCCAATTGTTTTCACCCGTTGTTTTTCCGAATTGTTTTCACCCGTTGTTTTTCCAAATGGTTTTTACACGTTTTTTTTCCAAACTGTTTTTACACGTTCCGGGTCTGCTGCAAAGATCTTTTTCACATAGGAACAAACGGGACGCACGTGGATTTCCTGCCGCTTTGCTTCCTCGATGAGTGCATTCACCAGTTTTTTCGCCAATCCACGGCCCCCATAGGCTTCATCCACAACGGTATGCTCCGCAATCCAATCGCCATTCTCTTCGACATCATAAGACAGATGGCCGATTTCCTTTTCTCCATCGTAAAGAACGAAACGATGGTCATTTTCTTTTTTCCGTATTTCCATGGTGCACCTTCCCTTTCGTTCGGCATGGTTATACCCAAAACGATCCGGTTTGCGCAAGGTGCTCGGGTGCATAGTCTGCCGGCCCTGGTAAACGGTGGATTTCGGCTTTCGTCAGGGTTCGCCGGCTTTGATAAACGCCGAATTTTGGCTTCCGTCAGGGTGCATCGCCCCTGATAAATGACGGATTTCGGATTTCGTCAGGGTTCGCCGACCCTGATAAACAACGAATTTTGGCTTCCGTCAGGGTGCATCGCCCCTGATAAATGACGGATTTCGGATTCCGTCAGGGTTCGCCGACCCTGATAAACGATAGATTTCCAATTTCGTCAGGGCCCGTCGCCCCTGATAAACAACGAAATTCGGCCTTCGTCAGGGTGGACCGCCCTGATAAACAACAGATTTCGGCTTTCGTCAGGGTTCAGCGCCCCTGACAAATGGCGAATTAAGGCTTTCGCCAGGGCCTATAGACCCTGTTAAACGCCGAATTTCGGATTTCGTCAGGGCCCACCGCCCCTGTTAAACATCAAATTTTGGCTCCAGACAGGGTTCATCGCCCCTGACAAATGGCGGATTTCGACTTCCGTCAGGGTTCATCGGCCCTGTTAAACATCAAATTTTCGCTTCCGTCAGGGTCCGTCGACCCTGACAAACAAAGAATTTCGGCTTCCGTCAGGGTCTGTCGGCCCTGTTAAACATCAAATTTCCGCTTCCGTCAGGGTCCGTCGCCCCTGATAAACGACGGATTTAGGCTTCCGTCAGGGGCCGTCGCCCCTGATAAACGCCGGATTTCGGGCTCTATCAGGGTCCACCGCCCCTGAAAAACGACAGATTTCGGCTTCCGTCAGGGTGCATCGCCCCTGATAAATGACGGATTCCGGCTTCCGTCAGGGTCCGCCGCCCCTGTTAAACATCAAATTTTCGCTCCAGACAGGGCCCACCGCCCCTGATAAACGCCGAATATCAGCTCCAGCCAGAGCCCGCCGCCTTCGATCCATTTTGCACAACACCCTTGACAGTCATTAACTGTACATATACAATATAAACACACAACGTTGTAGGAGGAAAAAGTGAATATTCAGATTAAAAATGCAAGCAATGAACCGATTTACTTGCAGATTAAAAAGCAACTTAAAGACGCCATCATCAGCGGAGAGCTGGAGGAAGATGCGCAGCTTCCTTCCATTCGCTTTTTGGCGAAGGAGCTTCGCGTAAGCGTCATTACGACCAAGCGGGCCTATGATGAGCTGGAGCGGGAAGGGTTTCTGCATTCCGTTCAGGGTAAGGGCAGCTTTGTCGCGGCGCAGAATCGGGCGTTGATGAAGGAAAACCTGTTACGAAAAATGGAAGCTTGTTTTGCGGAAGCATTGCACTATGCAGATCTTGCGGATGTTTCCCGAGAGGAAGTCCATGAATTGTTGCGATTAGTGGAGGAAGACCATGACGGAAGCGATTTGTCTTCAGGACGTGGAAAAGAAATTTGAAGGATTTCATTTTGGACCGATCACGTTTTCGGTTCCGAAGGGATGTATCGTCGGTTATATCGGCGAAAACGGGGCGGGAAAGAGCACGACGATCAAGCTGTTGCTGGGAATGATTCGAGCGGATGCCGGGAAAATCCGTCTTTTGGGCCGGGAAACGGCGCAAATGCTGAAAGAAGAAAAACAGCAGATTGGCTGTGTATTTGATGATCTCTACCTTCCCGGGGAAATGACATTAAAAAATGCCGAAGTATTTCATCGCGGTCTCTATGGAGAAGCGTGGCAGAAAGATACCTTTTATGCATTGGTGAAGCGCTTTCATTTGCCGGAAAATCGTACCATTCGGCAATACTCGCGCGGTATGCGGATGCAGCTCGGCATGGCACTTGCTCTTTCTCACGGAGCAAAACTGCTTCTCCTGGACGAAGCGACAAGCGGCTTGGATCCGGTGATTCGGGATGATGTTCTGGATCTCTTGTTGGATTTCATGCAACAGGAAGACCATACCGTGCTCATCTCCTCACACATTCTTTCCGACATTGAAAAAGTGGCAGATTATATTGCGTTCATTCACGAGGGAAGATTATTGTTTATGGAAGCAAAGGATGAACTGGAACAGCGTTACGGTGTGGCGACCGTCAGTTTGGAACAATTGGCGGGGCTGGACCCGGCTGCCATTGTCGGAAAGCGCATCCATGCCTTCGGTGCGGATGTGTTGGTTGAGCGTGCGAGGGTGCCAAAGGATCTCGATGTGCAAAAGGCAAGCATTGAGGATATTATGGTGTACTGGATTAAGGGGGCGCGGTCATGAAAGCGTTGCTGTATAAGGATTTTCTCACGGTAAAAAGGGGAATGCTTCTCGTATCCTTTCTTGTCGCCATCATCGGCGGCTATTCGTTCATCGAGAAGAAACTGTTGACATTTCCCATGGTATTCGTACTACTTCCGATGATTCTGATTGGTATGCTCTTTGGAAACGATCGTCTCAACAAAATGGACGCGTATTTGGTTCCTACGCCGGTCTCTCGTAAGGTAATAGTGCTCAGTCGCTTTGCCTTTGTTTGGATGATCGCCGGCATCGGCGCGATTATTTCGATTCTTCTTTCGATCTTCGCTCCGGAGCAGATGTTTTCGCTGCCGTGGCATCTGATTGTATCGATACTCCTTTTTCTGATTACGATCATTACCGCGATTCAGTTGCCCCTTATGTATCGCTTTGATGAGGACAAAGCGCGCATTGTGTTTGTGATCCTCTATTTTCTGCTCTTCGCTTTCTTTTCCAGGGCAGGCCCAAAGATCCGCCCCTTCGCGTTATCCGAGCGCTTACAATCCATTCCTATCGCATGGATCAGCTTGGGCCTCTTTTTGGTGACCTTGCTATGCAATGCGCTTTCTTTTGGCATTTCGTATCGAATTTATGCACGTAGGGAATTTTAAGGCTTCCATTAATGGCTTCATTAACGTTCCCACATATGAGAATCGCAACGGAAAGAGGAATTGTAATCCGGATGCATCCGGAAGAAACGGGAGAAAACGATGGATCATCAACAGAAAATCATTGCCTATTTGAAAGAAAACTATGATCCGCTGACTATAGCAGTCTATGGCTCTTATGCAGACGGAACAAACGATTCATACAGTGATTTCGATTGTCTTCTGATCGTCAAGAGCAAGGACAGAATGCATGATGATATGATTATAGATGGCGTTTTGCTGGATTGCTTTCTTTATAGTGAACAAGAGATGGAGCAAGAAAATATTGAAACCTTTCTCCCGCTATATGAGGCAAAGCTGGTCTATGACACCGGCATGGGGCAGGCGGTTCAGTCAAGGGTTCGAAACTATGTACAGTCTCATACCGTGCATGATCCCGAAGAAAAGCGCTTTCTTGTTTCCTGGATAAGGAAAACTATGAAGCGAATGGAAAAAACGGATGAGGAAGGTCACTTTCGAGCGATTGCGTTTCTTGCGGAGAGCCTGGAGGATTACTGTATTCTGCGTGATCGCTTCTATTTCGGCAGCAAAAAGACAATTCGTTATCTTAAAGATAAAGATGAACAGGGCTTTCGTTTTTTTCAGAAAGCCATTACGGCTCGCTCGAATGAAACCATCAGGGAATGGGCGAAGTATATTCTACAGGTGCACCGGCTGAGTGCATCGGCAAAATGAAAAACGTGTCAGGAGGACATATGCCGTTTGGAACATTGACTGAAGAATTTGATTCCTTGCAGTATCTTCCGGCGATACAGAGAATGTATGCGCAAAACAGCATAGAAGAAATAAAGGAATATGCCAGCTTTTCACAAGTGGAGCGTTTTCGCTGCGAGCTGGAAACCCTCCGGAAATTCGGCTTACACAAGGAGCTTGAGATTCGGTTGGACGGAAGAGAGGATGCGCGTCCATCCGGCCGCAAAATTTCCGACGGTAAAGTGGATACCATCTTTTCGGTAACCAAGGCGGCTGTTCGGGAGACCTATCGGGATTCAACCAATAGAAAATATTATTGCCGTAAAATTAGAAATGCTTTTCTTGATAGCGCGGCGTGCAAAAGCAACGAACCGTTATCCTATGACGGGAACAATCCGCCACACTGTTTAAATTGCGGCGGGCAACTCGAAATGGAAAGCGAAACCTATTTTTGTCCGTATTGCCGAAGCCGCTATAAAGCGGAAGCATACAGTTACCTTTTGACCCGGTTCATCATTGAAGGCGCCCTGCGCAATCTGCCCTATCTCTTTTTTCTCTTTCTTCCCGCTCTGTTTCTTGCCATTTTGCAGGTCAAAGGTGTGATCCATGAGGAACAAATGGAGACAATTGCGTATATCGGTGGTATTCTTTTGTCCTTTCTCCTTCTGTACGCCTTTGTTTTCGGTTGCTATATTTCGTTTCGTCATTGGAAGGTACTCAAGAATATTCGGGCTCACGATCCTCATTTTTCCGGCGAAATCTTCACTCAACGCCTGAATGATCTGCTAGTCATGTATCCTGAAGTTCTTATGCCGGATCAAAAATCCAAAGGCGGATACTGCGGCGTTATTTGCCGCAATGTTCTGCATCTGGTGTTTCATGATTATGAACGCATAGACGATGTAGAGATCATCGAATGTCGCGGGCAGGCAGATACGTTATGGCTACAGGGAAAACCGCATCATGTTCGCCTGCGGGATAAGCGTAAAAAATTCACGGTTCGCCTGGCCAGAGTGTACGGCACATTAACGCCGCTTCATTATCTGCCCGATCAGTTTACCTGTCCGCATTGCGGAAGTCATCAAATGGTGGAACAGGTTGATAAGCAAGTCTGTGCGTTTTGCCACACCGAACGTCCCATGGAAAGCGTAGATTGGGTGCTCTATGAAAATAGGAATTGACATGATTATCGTAAAGTTCCCACGAATCCTTTTCGGGATGAAAAGTGGCGCTATCTGCATCCTTGAGCTTTGCGGTCGACAATTTGCAGAGGGACAGTTGACAAGCTTGCTCTACTTGACTAAAATAACTGTGTTACGCAAATGAAGCTATGGACGCAAGTGCTGTCTTAGCTCAGCAGGTAGAGCGCAGCCATGGTAAGGCTGAGGTCACCGGTTCAATCCCGGTAGACAGCTTTCTATGCACGCAACCCCTTGCGTGCACTGACTACCCTTAGCTCAGTTGGTAGAGCACCTGACTCTTAATCAGGGTGTCCAGGGTTCGAGTCCCTGAGGGTGGATAGCCTTGAAACCGTTGGAATCACTTGATTTCAACGGTTTTTATTTTTCTCAAAATTCTCATTTTTTGCATTGTATGGTGGTTTGCGTGCTGAACTTTTGTAATTCTGGCGAGGAAAATGTGCCCGAAAATCGAATAGTTGAAAAAAAGGACACAGGTTTCAGTCGTTTGGAGCGGAAAAGTGTGTCCAAAAAAAGAAAACGCGAGAACGGGACACAAAATTCGGCTGTTTTGTGGAGTCAAGCGTGTCCGGAAAAGAGAAGTGCAAAAAAAAGGACACGATATAGTAAAAAAGGAGCCTAATTCGTTGATTTTGCAATGTTGACGCTCCTTTGCGCGCACCGGGACGGTCGCTGCCACACGTTTTTCCACTGCTTCTATGTGCCAAAACCGTCGTCTTCTGTGTCATGCTCCATGCCACCTCTTGTCCGGCAAGCGTTTTTTTTTACGCATTTTTCGTTATAATAGGGTATGACTGTAAAGACTATTGTGAACGGGAAGGAGGGAAAATGGCGAAAGAAGCGATTCAACAGATATTGGCTGCGGAAGAGGAAGCAGCGCGCCTCGTCGCGGAAGCGAAAAACGAGGCAAAAGTCATGCTGGATGAGGGACGCAGTGCCTATCGAGAAGAAGCCGAATCCCTGGTTGCTGAGGCAAAAGAACAGGCCGCTTCGTTGAAGAGGATGTATGAACAGGATGCGAGAGCTGCTTTGACAACAACGGCAGAACAAAATCACGCGCATTTGGAAGATATGCGGCGCAAAGATGCTGACTGGATCAATCGTATGGCAGATCATATGGTAGAAGAGGTGTTGCGTTATGGCCATCGTTAAAATGTCCGCCTTTCAGCTCATCTTTTTTGCGTCCGAGCAGGATGCCTTGCTACAGCGTTTGCAAACGTTTGACAGGGTACATATCGTCGAGCAGGGCGAACCGACCGTCGAAGGCATTCATGCCCTTCCCCTGGCGAAAGAACATAATGCCCTGCAAAGCCAGATTTCCCGCCTTGAGGAAGCTATAGAAACGTTGCGCTCCTATGTTCCTGTGCCGACTCGCTGGACGGAAAAGCTCGGCAATGCTCTTCCCCAAGCAACAGCGAACGTGGATATTCCCGTCGAAGAGGTGATCGACGAGGTTCACGACGAAACAGAAACTATGCATCGCGCTATCGAAAAGATCAAAGCCAATGCTGAAAAAAAGCAGGAGCTTTCTCACTGGACAGCACTGGATGTTTCCAAAGAGCAACTTTCTTCCATGCGCAGTATCCAGGCAATGGTGGGCACGATCCCGCAACGGTGGGCAGATGATGTGCGAAAATTCATTGCCGTCGAAGCAAAGGGGACGACAGTTGAATTTCTGGACGCGGATGCCAAGGTATACTATGTTCTTCTTCTTACCAACGGAAAGGACGAGGGCCTGAACGCAGTCCTCCGCGATGCGAGTTTCCAGCCGTTTCCGCTCGAAGAGGGCGGTACGATTGCGGAACAACTGCAAGCACTGGATAAAGATACTATGGCGCAGGAAAAGACCATTGCAGATGGCAAAGTGCACCTGAAACGCCTGTGTGACAAATGGCTAACTTCTCTGGAAGTGGTGTATGAAGAAAAAGCCGAGCAATTTGCCCTTCTGAATGCGGAAGATCGCTTGCTGTATTCTAAAATGCTCAGCTTTATGAAGGGCTATGTCCCGACAGAAGAAGTGGACGCTTTTACGGAGGCCGTCGCCGGAAATATGGATCCGTCACGCTATCTGTTGGATATTGCGCCGGCGGCTCTGAACGACCCGGATGTGCCCATTCTTCTGCAGAACAACGCCATCGCAAAACCGTTTGAAAACATTGTTAAGACCTATTCGCTACCGCTTTATAAAGAGATGGATCCCACCGGGCTGATCACGCCCTGGTATATTCTTTTTTTCAGCATCATGCTTGGCGATCTGGGCTATGGGGCGCTGCTTTTCCTGGGAACGACGCTTGCGTTACACTTTTTCGACTGGAAGCCCAATACGGCTATGTCGCTGCGTTTTTTTCAGGTGTTAAGCATTCCGACGATGGTGGTCGGTCTTTGCTTTGGCTCCCTGTTTGGCGGACTGATTCCTATTCCGGCGTTGGTGCTCGATCCCATGAAGGACTTTATGACCATGATCGTTGCATCCGTTGCCCTCGGTTTTATCCATTTGATGGTTGGCCTCGGATTAAAGGGTGTACAGCTGATGCGGGAAGGCAATCCCAAAGGGGTGGTCTATGACGTGTTTTCCTGGATGTTCATTCTCGTCGGTTTACTGATGGTCGCCCTAACGACGATTCTGAACGGCAATCCCTTGTTCAAAACCGTCGGGTTTGTTATGGCGATTGTCGGTGCCGCATTGGTGCTGCTGTTTTCCGCACGAGACGAGAAAGGTATCGGCCGCTTTACGTGGGGCCTTTATAATCTCTATGGTGCCACGAGTTATATCGGCGACTTGGTCAGCTACACGCGTCTTACCGCAATCATGCTTGCTGGCGCATACATTGGCTATGCCATGAATATGATTGGGGGAATGCTCACCGGTCTCGGCGTACCGGGCTTTGTGCTCGCTGCCCTCATCATTGTGGGCGCGCATCTGTTCAATTTGTTCTTGAGCTCGCTGTCGTCGTATGTCCATGCGATGCGCCTGATTTATGTGGAATTTTTTGGAAAGTTTTTTGAAGGGGGAGGCAAGCCGTTCCGCGGCATGCGCCCCGAACCCAAATATGTTGATTTGCAGTCGCCGCGTGAGCGTTAATCCACGGCAAAGACAAAAATGGAGGAGGATGAAATGACGGAGTTTTTCTTACAAAACGGGGGAATGATTTTTAGCTTTCTGGGCATTGCCATTGCGGTGATTTTTTCCGGAGCCGGGTCGGCCAAAGGCGTCGGTCATGTCGGGGAAGCGGCAGCGGCGGTTGTCATTGATGAACCGGAGAAATTCGGTAAATCCATGGTTCTGCAGCTTCTTCCGGGAACGCAGGGCCTTTACGGCTTTGTTATCGGCCTGGTCGTTTTGCTTCTGGGCGTTTCGCAGGGCATGAGTCTAGAAAAGGGACTGCATCTTCTGTTTGCGTGCATGCCGGTCGGTTTTGTCGGTTATTTTTCGGCCATTGCGCAGGGCAACGTTGCCTATTCCGGCATTGAAATTCTGGCGAAAAATGACGAACAGTTCACCAAGGGCATTGTTTACGCCGTCATGGTCGAAACCTACGCGATTCTGGCATTCATTATCTCGCTGATTTTAGTGTTGCAGGCGTGATTTCTCCACAAAGAAAGGAGGAAGACATGGCCCAACTGGAACAACTGATTGAACAAATTCGCATGGATGCGAACGAACAGAAAACAAAATTGCTTGATGAAGCAAAGAAGCAGGTGCAAGAAGAAAGAGGCCGTGCACTTCAGGAAGCGCGTCTTGCGGCAGAGAATATTCTTGCTCATGCCGAACGTGAAAAAGCGGCGATCGTCGATCGCGTGCAGGCGGAAGAGGAACGTGACGATCGCAATGCGCGCCTGAGCGCGAAGCAGGAACTCGTGCAAAATGTTTTTGCCCTTGCGGAAGAGAAGCTGCGGCACTTGGATCCGGCACGTTTGCAACAAGCATTGGATGCATATCTTGTAGCCCATCCTTTGGCAAAAGAGGCGGTTTTGGAATTGCCGCAGGAAAGTAGCCTACAAACGCCACCGGGCGTAAAGGTGGAACGATCCGATTCCTTCGTGAGCGGCTTTCGTGTTCGTCGTGCAGGCATGCGCGAAAATTTTGATTACATCGAGATCCTGCAGTATATGCGGCATGATCTGGAGCAGGAGGTCATTCGCGCAATGGCGGAAGGAGAGGAATGATGGATAATCAAGCCTTTGCTTCCATGCGCATTCACATGGCCGAAAAGGATCTGATCACGCCCGGACAATGGGATCGTATGCGGGAAGCGCCTGACTATGACGCTGCGATACAAGTGTTGAAAGAAACACGATATGGAGCGCTCTTCGCGGAAGGGGAGTCTCCCGTGCTTTCCGACGTGCTTAAAATCGAATTGCAGAAACAGGCGGATTTTATCCTTGATCTCGTGCGGGAGCCGGAACTCAGGCGTTTGCTGTTTCTGCGCTACGATTACCACAATCTGAAGATTCTGGTCAAAGCATCAACCGAGCTCGAGCGTTTTGAGCCCTTACTGTTTCCATTCGGCACGCTTTTTATACCGCGGATCAAGAAGCAGATCGCCGAGAAAAAAACCTTCGGCGTCGCCAACTTGGCGGAACAGACGGCGGTTGAGGCGGCCAAGGTTTGGGCAGAAACAGGCGATGCGCAGGAGGTGGATTTCCTGCTGGATCGTGCCTATTTTGCAGAATTGCATGCGTTAAGCAAGCAAACGAAGAGTGCGTTCTTTGCGCGTTATGCGCGAGAGATGACGGATTTTACCAATCTGCTTTCCTTTTTCCGTGCCCGCGTACAACAGCAACCCAAATCGTTTTTAACGCATGTATTTTTACCGGGTGGCACCATTCGTATGGAAGATCTGCTGTCGCCGAAAGTATCCTCACCGGTGGTAGAAGACGGATCCAATGCCTTAAGCGGCGTGGATCGCGAAAAACTCTGTGCGATGTTACATCGCGCCGGTGCATCCAACGAGACGGTAAACGCCTGGGAAGCCTTTGCGCAAACAGGAGATATGAACGAGGTGGAAAGGGTGCGCGACCATGTATCGCTCCTTTTGGCGGTAGAAGGCGGAAGAAAAGAATCCGGCTTGGCGTTACTCTTTTCCTATTTAGTCCGCGTGCGAACGGAAATACAGGATGTGAACATCGTTCTGGGCGCAAAGCGCGTTGGCATTCCTGCGGAACAAATTGCGTCCTACATGCGTACGATAACGTCAGGAACGCAGGTGGAAAGGAGCCGTCATGCATAAAGTAGCAGTGATTGGCGATCGCCATTCGGTGCTGGCCTTTGAGGCGCTCGGTGTAGAAGTGTTTACGCCGACAGAGGACCATGAAATTCGCAATACCGTGGAACGTCTTGCCCGCGATGATTACGCCGTCATCTTTATGACGGAAGAGCTGGCGGAACGGGCGGAGGAGACGCTTTCCCATTACCAAAATGCGGCCGTTCCGGCCATTATTATGATTCCGAACAGCAGCGGCTCACAAGGCATCGGCATGCGAGAAATTGCAGCTAATGTTGAAAAAGCCGTGGGCATGAATATCTTTTAGACGGGAGGGCACATTGAAAGAAGGAACGATCATTAAAGTATCCGGACCGCTGGTTGAGGCCGGCGGAATGGAAGATGCCAATATTCAGGATGTGGTGGAAGTCTCGGATAAAGGGCTGATTGGCGAAATCATCGAGATGAAGGGCGACGTCGCCTTTATACAGGTCTATGAAGAGACCACGGGTATCGGACCGGGAGAACCCGTTACTTCGTTGGGGGCGCCGCTAAGCGTGGAGTTGGGGCCGGGATTGGTCGGTCAGATCTATGACGGTATCCAGCGTCCACTCGATGATTTGGCGGAAAAAGCGGGCGACTTTTTGGAGCGTGGTGTTTCCGCGCCGGCCATTTCGCACGAAAAGAAATGGGACTTCGTTGCGACCGCAAAGGTTGGGGAGTTCGTTTCGGCAGGGGATGTTTTAGGCATCGTGCAGGAAACGGAAGTGCTCGAACATAAAATCATGGTTCCACCGAGACAAAAGGGAAAGATTACCGCATTGGCCTCCGGCGCATACACGGTAGAAGACGTGATCGGTACATTAGAAGACGAAAACGGAGAGAAACAGGAGCTGCGTCTGGCGCAGAAATGGCCGGTTCGCCAGGCACGCCCGGTGGCACGAAAGATGGATCCGACGGTGCCACTCGTTACCGGACAGCGCGTCATTGATACGTTCTTCCCGGTGGCAAAAGGCGGAACAGCCGCTATCCCTGGCCCGTTCGGTTCCGGAAAAACGGTCATTCAGCATCAGCTGGCCAAGTGGGCGGATGCCGAGGTCATTGTCTACGTCGGTTGCGGTGAACGCGGCAACGAGATGACCGACGTCTTGAATGAATTTCCGGAAATTATGGACCCGAACACGGGCAAGAGCCTGATGCAGAAGGTCATTTTGATCGCGAACACCTCTAACATGCCGGTGGCGGCACGTGAGGCGTCTATTTATACCGGCATGACCATTGCGGAATACTATCGCGACATGGGCTATTCCGTGGCGCTCATGGCCGACTCCACTTCGCGCTGGGCAGAGGCTCTGCGTGAGATGTCCGGTCGTCTGGAAGAAATGCCGGGCGATGAAGGTTATCCTGCCTATTTGGCGTCGCGCATCGCGAGCTTTTATGAGCGCACCGGGATTGTGAAGTGCCTCGGCAGCGAGGATCGCGAAGGATCCCTTACCGCTATCGGTGCAGTCTCTCCTCCGGGTGGCGACCTTTCCGAGCCGGTTACACAGTCGACTCTGCGTATTGTTAAAGTCTTCTGGGGACTGGATTACGATTTGTCCTATGCGCGTCATTTCCCGGCTATCAACTGGTTGAAGAGCTATTCCCTCTACCAAGATAAAATGGATGATTATTTCTGCGAAGCGGTGCATCCGCAATTTGCTGCGCATCGTCAACAGGCGATGGCACTTCTTACCGAAGAGCAGAGTTTGCAGGAGATCGTTCGTCTGGTCGGCAAAGATGCTCTTTCCCCGGAAGATCAGTTGAAACTTTTTACGGCAAAATCGTTGCGCGAAGATTTTCTGCAGCAGAACGCTTTCGATGATGTGGATACGTACTGTTCGGCGAAGAAACAATACGAGATGTTGACCATCATTCTTGCTTTCCACGAAAAAGCGCAGGAAGCGCTGGCACATGGCGTGTATCTGCGAGAGATCGAGAGTATGCCCATCCGTCAACGCATTGTGCGTATGCGTCAGATTCCCGAAGAGCAGTTGAATGAAATGGATTCCCTCCGTCAGGAGATGACAGCGGCATTCCAAACGCTGATGCAGGAGCAGGAGGTCGTCAATGATTAAGGATTATCAAACCGTTCGTGAGATTTCCGGCCCGATCATGCTGGTAACCGGCGTGGAGGGCGTGAAATACGAGGAACTGGTGGAAGTGCAGCTTCAGGATGGAACCACGCGACGCGGAAAGGTGTTGGAAGTCAGCGAAAAAGCAACCTTAGTGCAGCTTTTTGAAGGCTCTGCCGGCATCAACATGCGCGATACCTCGGTGCGCTTTTTAGGGCATCCGCAAGAGATTGGCGTATCCACCGATATGATCGGACGCGTTTTTAACGGCATGGGCGAGCCCATCGATGACGGCCCGAAGCTGTTGCCGGAAAAACGACTGGACATCAACGGTTCCGCCATCAATCCCTATTCGCGCCTCTATCCGTCCGAATTCATTCAAACAGGCGTTTCGGCCATTGACGGCCTGAATACACTCGTTCGTGGACAAAAGCTGCCGATTTTCTCCGGCAACGGTCTTCCGCACAATCAGCTGGCGGCGCAAATTGCTCGTCAGGCGACCGTGCGCGGTACGGATGAAAAATTTGCCGTGGTGTTTGCTGCCATGGGCATTACGTTTGAAGAAGCGCAGTTTTTTATTAAAGATTTTCAGAAGACGGGCGCCATCAACCGTGCGGTGCTGTTTATGAACTTGGCGGACGATCCGACGATTGAGCGCATTTCCACACCGCGTATCGCCTTGACGGCAGCGGAGTATCTCGCCTTTGAGCAGGGAATGCACGTTTTGGTCATCATGACCGATATGACCAACTATGCCGAGGCCTTGCGTGAAGTTTCCGCTGCCCGAAAAGAAGTGCCGGGACGCCGTGGCTTCCCCGGTTATCTCTATACCGACCTTTCGCAGCTGTACGAGCGCGCCGGAAGAATTAAGGGACGTGAAGGCTCCATCACGCAGCTTCCGATTCTTTCCATGCCGGAGGACGATATCACCCATCCGATTCCGGATTTGACCGGCTACATCACCGAAGGACAGATCATTCTGAACCGAAGCCTTTATAATCGCGGTATTTTCCCGCCCATCGATATTTTGCCATCCCTTTCACGTTTGAAGGATAAGGGGATTGGCGAAGGTAAGACGCGCAAAGACCATGCGGCTACCATGAACCAGATTTATGCCGCCGTTGCGCGGGGACGTAACGCCAAGGAGCTTTCCACCATCCTCGGCGAAGCGGCTCTTTCCGATGCGGATATCGCTTTTGCGCATTTTTCGGATGCGTTTGATCAGGAATACGTGAATCAGGGCTTTACTACCAACAGAACGATTGAGGAAACCTTGGATCTGGGCTGGAAACTGTTGCGCATGCTGCCGCGTGAGGAACTCAAGCGTATCAAGGATGACATGATTAATGAGCACTTTGGTCCGGAGGGAACGGGGGCTGAGTCGGATGCTATTGCACGCGTGGCGATGATGAAGCAGAAACAGTTCCATCAGGAACAATCTGCACATGAAGAAAATCGTGGAAAGGGACAGGAGGAAGCGCAATGACGCGCCTGAATGTCAACCCGACGCGAATGGTGATGACGGGCCTGAAAGATCGCCTGAAAACCGCCAAGCGCGGTCATAAGCTGCTAAAAGACAAACAGGATGAGCTCATGCGCCGCTTTATCGCGTTGGCGAAGGAAAACCGCACGCTGCGCGAAGAGGTGGAAAAGGAGCTGCAAGAAGCTTTTCGCGCCTTTTCCATGGCCAGCGCTGTCATGTCCGACCCGATGCTTGAAAATGCGCTGTTAAGCTCTAAACAGCGCATGGGCGTGGACGTGCACGTAGAAAATATCATGAGCGTGCGCATTCCGGCGTTTACTTTTGTGCGCAGCGGTGTCGAGGAGGGGAAAGAAGCGAATATCTATCCCTATGGCTTCGCACAAACCTCGGTTGAATTGGATGTGGCATTGAAAAAACTAAATGGCGCTATGGATCGTCTGTTGAAACTGGCC
The DNA here is from genome assembly GCF_900119705.1 of Murdochiella vaginalis. Taxonomy (GTDB): domain Bacteria; phylum Bacillota; class Clostridia; order Tissierellales; family Peptoniphilaceae; genus Murdochiella; species Murdochiella vaginalis. Next base: position 822,449 of record NZ_LT632322.1, read on the forward strand.
AAGCTGGAAAAAAGCTGTCAGCTGATGGCCAAGGAGATCGAATCCACACGGCGGCGCGTCAATGCACTGGAGTATCGGACGATTCCGGATCTCGAGGAAACCATCACCTATATCCGCATGAAATTGGAAGAAGAAGATCGGGCGACGATCACCCGCCTGTTAAAGATCAAGGATCTTATCTCCCAGGCGCGGGAAGAAGGCCGCCACGATATTGAAGTGCTTTTACAAACCAATCAGTAGCGCAGAGTGAAAAAGGCAATTCTCCTTCATGCACCCTTCATAATTCCGTGGTATAGTATGGACGATTCGGCAGAGCCTCTGCCGACATTGGAAAGGACAGAAGATGAGAATTGCCTGCATCGGTGATGTGCACTATACCTCCATGCTCCTGCATGGATCCGCCAAACGAAACTTGAATCGACAATTTTATACCAACTTCTTTCGTACCTTCTTTTCCATCGAGGCGGATCGCTATGTCTGCTTGGGAGACTTGACCCACTTTGGTACAAAACGACAGCTTCGCGAGATCTTTTCGATTATCAACGAAACGAAACGAGAAGATCAGCGTTTTGAGCCGGTTATTGGCAACCACGATATCCTTTTTGGCGGAAAAGAAACCTTCCGGGAAATTAGCGGTTTGCGCTGGCTCTATCGTGCAGACGATCAGGAAGATGTGCGTTTGCTGTATTTGGACACCGCACGCGTTGCGGCCTTTCGCAAGAATTCATCCTACATGGGAATCGAACAGTCCCGTTGGATTTGCGACCAACTGCTCAGTGCCGGTTCAAAACCGGTGGTGGTGTTCGCGCATCATCCATGTAATCATGTTCGTATGACGGACAGTCAAGGTCGTTATCTCACACACATGTCACTGGACGATGTGCTGGAACTCAAGAGCGGTACGGCGATTTATATTAATGGCCACAAGCATAAAGACTGCTACCATGTGGATAAGAACTGGGCGTTTTTGCAATTCAGCGATATTTTGGATGAGCCCGTGATTCGTGTGCTCACGCTGGAAGAAGGCAATCTCAGCATGGAATCTGTGGCGATCACCGATCCGGAGATGCTGCATTCCGCAAAAGTGATTATTCGTTCGGTAGGCACTTTTATGCGCAAGAAGAATGACCAACAATTTGCTGAGGTGGAGGATTTAACTCTGCAGCAAAATGCGGATGAAAGCAGTTTTCAACTGGAATTTTCACCGCGTCCGGCCGCGAGAGCATAAGGCCTGGAGGAGACAAAAACAATTCGCGCGTCGGCGCGATTTTTTTCAGGTTGCAAGAAAACGTTATCCGACCATCCGTTTCGGGGTATATGGATAGCGGTAGTCAAGGAGAGACGAACGGCCCGGAGAAAGGAGCCGATCGGACAGAAAAAACAACTTTCATGAAACGGCATCATTTTTGTGATACAAGGAGAGAAGATGAAACAGAAAGATATAAACGTTTCGGAGCAGGCGCAGCAAATCGATGTGTTGGCGTTTCAGCGGCAACATCGTACCATTCGCCAATTTACCGACGAGCCGATCACGGAAGCACAGCTTGCAAAAATTAAGGAGATAGCCGATCGCACCGCAAGCGCCATGGGCCTGCAGACGGCTTCCGTGCTTCGTGTCACAGAAGATTCTTTGCGAAAAGTCTTCGGTGAGGTGACAGGGCAACCCTATGTTGCCGATGCTCCGGAGCTTTGGGTGTTCGTTGCCGATCTGCATCGCAACGCAACCATCGTGGAACAAAAAACGGGTGAGAAGCCCGTCATCGGCATGGGGAAATTTATGTCCGCCTACGCGGATGCGCTGCTCATGGCGCAAAATGTCATGAACGCCGTGGAAGCGTTGGGGCTTGGAGGCGCCTTCATCGGCAGCATCGCGAATGATCCGCCGCATATTCGCCAGGCGCTTCATTTACCGACCGGCACGTATGCGGCAATCGCAGTGATTTTTGGCCATCCGGGCGAAACGCCGCAACAAAAACCGCGAATGCCACAGACGATGCGCTTTTTCGAAAACACGTATCCCACGGATAACGCGTATTTGGATCCGTTGGATGCCTATGATGCGCAAATGCAAACCTATACGGATCTTCGTCATCCGGACAAAACGCTTCCCTCGTTCACGGAGCAGGTTCTTCGAAGCTTTTCAGGCGCGGCGGACGGCCGTGATCACTTGATTTCATTTTTATCCGATTCCGGATTTCATGTATCGCCGGAAGAAAATCGATGATTCGAATTGTAGGGCAGTGCAGGCACAGCCGATACGGAAGGGCTGTGGAGGACAAAGGAGAATTTCGTGAAAATACCTCTTTTTTCTTATATTGATGAAGCGATTGACCTCAAACATTCGTTGCGTTTTGAAATTGAGGAAGCGCAGCAGGCCATTGACTCGTTTTTTGAGCAGAGCTTTGGTCATTTAGACAGCTTTGTCAATTACACCTCGCGCGTGAAGGCGGATGACAGCTTAAAAGAAAAGATTATTCGTCAAAATTTGTTACATACCGTTTCCGCCGAGCAGCTGTTCGGCCATATTTCCGATCTGATCGGCAGCCGCATCGAATGCCGATTTATCCGCGACGAAGAACAGATTTACCGTGCCTTGTTCAAGCTCTTTCCCACAAAGCGTTCGGATGGCTTTTATCAATGTGATCGCGATCCGCGCATCGAATTGCGCTTAGATGAACCACAGCCTAAAAATCAGAAAAACGGGTATCGTTCTTATCGCATCGACGGCCATTTTTTGGGCCAACAAGTGCTGAATTTTGAGCTGCAGATCAAGAGCATTGTCAACGTTTTTTGGAATGAAATTGACCATAAAATCCTGTATAAAAATTACAATTATGTGCTGACAGAAAAATTTGTGCATGACATCATGGACTCCATCATGGGCGACCTGATTATTATCGACCGGCAAATGGAGATGCTCTACGATCAGCTCGGTACACTCGATGCGCCGGACCAGTTTCAGGCGCGTGAGCAGCTGAAAACCATGATCGGTCGTTTGGTGCAGGACGCGTATCTCCTGCCCTTACGGGAACAGTTTCACGTCAGCTTTGATTTTCGTTTGGCGATTGATCTGATTACCGACTTTCTTTTTGCGCGGGTGGAGTACGAATCACGCGAACAGTACGCGACGGAGTTTTTGCGCATCATGGATGATGCGTTCAGCGGGCAACGGGTGCTGGAGCTTTTCGGAGAGCGCATTGTCTTTGATCCGCCGATTCATTACCATGATCCTATGACCGCTTCCTTTGGCGTACGGCTGGAAAAAATTGCGAACGAAGATATTCTCTGGAACCTTCTGGTGCATATTCTTTTCGACCTTAATACGCACATGAAACCGCGCAACTTGTTTCGCACCTTTGTAGACTATCTGTATTTTCGTGTGATTAACGCCATTCGCGAGGCCTATCGTGAAGAAGGCCGGGATTGGGAGGACGCCGAAGATCTGATTGATGCCATGACCGAGGGGTATTTGCAGCATGCAACGATGACTCGACTTCTTCCAAAGGATTTTATTCGCTCCGGGACCGCTTCGCTGAAGCGTAACGTCTCGGTGACACTGCGAACGGAGGATCCACACGATAAAGAAGCGATCATGGCACATTTTCGGCGTTTTTATCCGTTGCGTGCGCCGGAATCGTTCGAATCGGAAGCGTTAGAAAATGAGGAAAAACATGCGAACGGTGATTAAAAATGCAACCGTCGTGACCATGAACGATGCGCGAGATATTCTTCGCGAGGCCACGGTATGTATCGAAGACGGGCGCATTGTCGATATCTTCTCGACGTGTTCCCCTGGCCGTGCGTTGCAGCGTGACGGCGAACCAAACGATCACACTGTCGAAGAGAACGTGATCGATGCCCAAGGGGATGTGCTTCTTCCGGGCCTGATCAATGCCCATACGCACCTGGCCATGAGCCTTTTTCGCAACTACGGAAACGACGTAGCCTTAAAAGAATGGCTTGAGGACTATATTTGGCCGCTCGAGGCGCATCTGACGCGTGAAGAGATTGTTGCCGGAGCAAAGCTGAGTATTCTGGAAATGCTGCGCGGAGGAACCACGACATTTGCGGACATGTACATGGAGGAAGATGCCATTGCCGAGGCCGTCACGCAAATGGGGATACGTGCGCTGCTGTGTTCCGCCTTTACGGATGGTAGCGTCGCCACGCGGCCGGGAGAGGTTCGACGCCTTGCAGCATATCAAACGGCTAATGGGCGCATTCGCATGCGCTTGGCGCCTCATGCGGTTTACACCTGCTCGCCGGAGACCTTGCAAAAAGTAAAAGCGCTGGGCGAAAAGTGGGGAATCGGCTTTCACCTGCACCTTGCGGAAACGCGCGAAGAAGACGAACAGTGTCGAAAAACCTATGGCATATCACCTACGATGCTGTTGGATCGTGCCGGCCTTTTGGGGCCGAATACGATGCTGGCGCATGCGGTTTGGCTGGATGACGACGATATTGCCTGTATTGCGGCGCGCGGCGCCAGTTGCGTCTATAATCCGGTGAGCAATATGAAGCTGGCAAGCGGCTTTATGCCATTGGGAAAATTACGTCAGGCGGGCGTGCCGATTGCGCTCGGTACGGATGGCCCCAGCTCCAACAACGCGCAGGACATGTTTCGCGAAATGCTCGTGGGCTCGCTCATCCAAAAAGGACATAGCCTCGATCCGACGGCTGCCAATGCGCATACCATGCTGTGGATGGCCACACGTGGCGGTGCACGAGCCATCGGACAGGAGAAAGAGCTGGGTAGTATTGAAATCGGGAAGAAAGCGGATCTGATCCTGGTGGACTTCCGTCACGTTCGGCATACGCCGAAACCCGAGGATATCGAAGCGGCGCTGGTCTATGCGACGTCTTCGGACGACGTGCGGCTGACCATGATAGACGGCATAATTCGGATGCAGGACGGTCGCTTTCCGGGACAAAACGAAGAAGCCATTTGTCAGGAGGCGGAGCGCGCCTGGCGTACGCTTCACAAACAGAAGGGACAACGCGCATGATAGGCATCGATGTCGTGGAGATTGCACGTTTCGCCACCGGAAAACAAGGGCCTTCCTTTATGCGTCGCGTTTTTACCGAAGAGGAGCGCCGTTATTTGGAAAACAGTCCGCATCCCGTGGAAACCATGGCAGGACTGTACGCGGCAAAAGAAGCCGTTTTTAAGGCTTTGGGAGTGGGCATCGGAAGGATTCCGTTTCAATCCGTGGAAATCACGCATGAGGCGTCCGGACGTCCGGAGGTGCAGCTTTACGAGGAAGCGTTGGTGTTGCTGCAACATCTTTCTGCGAATCGTGCCGAAATCAGCATCACGCACGATGCCGGTGTCGCTGTAGCCGTATGCGTTTTCCTGCCAGATCCAATCGCAGATTTATCTTTAGCCGTGGAATCGTCCCTTTCTGCAAACCGGTTGTCGTCTTCATCCGCATGGCCTTCGGCGCGTGCTTTGGCGTTGCTACAGGAGTCGGGAAGACAGCATCGCGAGCTTGCCGACTCTCTGTTGCGGCGTGATCGGGCGGGCTATAAAACGCAATACGGAAAGGTTGCCATCGTCGGTGGATCTCAGGGGATGGTCGGTTCGGTGTGCCTTGCAGCACAAGCAGCGCTTCGCAGCGGTGCCGGGCTCGTTTATGCCGTCGTGCCGGAAAGTATCGCTTCGGCGGTGCAGAATAAGTTGTTGGAAGCCATCGTTCGTCCGATACCGGATGATGGATGCGGCCACTTTACGATGGCACGTTTGCCGGAGGTGATGGACGCGGTCTCGGATTGTTCCTGCATGGCCATCGGTCCGGGTATGGGCCGTTTTTCCGAAGCGGCGTCTTTTGTATCCGGCGTGTTGGAACGCCTTTCCCTTCCCTGTATCATCGATGCGGACGCCATCAATGCGCTCGCTTCTTGTCCCGAGCGTTTAAAAACGCTTCAACAGGATGTGATTCTCACGCCTCATGAAATGGAAATGAGCCGACTCAGCGCCACCCCGTTGGAGGTCGTTCGCGCGCATCGTAAAGAAACGGCGGAGCGATTTGCATTGGACCATCGTGCTCTTGTAGTATTGAAAGGTGCGGATACCGTCATCACGGACGGAAGAAACACAACCTGTAATCCCAGCGGAACGCCGGGCATGGCGACGGCCGGATCGGGTGACGTCCTGACAGGCATGGTTGCCGCATTCTTAGCGGCAGGCTATCCGGCGCGAATGGCAGCACGTCTGGCCTGCGATCTACATGGTCTGGCAGGCGAATTCGCCTGCGAAGCGTTGGAAGAAGAGTGCATGATTGCTTCCGATTTGCTAATGTATTTACCGAAGGCATTTCGGCTGTTCCATGTTTTGCGCGAGCAGGAAGAGGACGAGCAAGGAGAGAGGGGAAACGCATGCAAAAGGTGACCAGGGGCGATCTTTTTTTTGCCGACTTGGATCCGGTACAGGGGTCCGAACAGGGCGGCGTGCGTCCCGTGGTCGTTTTACAAAACAATGTCGGCAACAAATACAGTCCGACCATTATTGTTGCAGCCATCACTTCCCGACGGAGCAAGAACCAAATGCCCACCCATGTTCCCGTTTCGCACCGGAGCGATCTCCCCAAAGATTCCATGGTGCTGCTGGAGCAGCTGCGAACGATTGATAAAAAGCGCCTGCAAATGAAAATTGGCGCTCTCGACGAGGAGATCATGGCGCGTATTGATGAAGCGCTAGGTATTTCCGTCGGTCTCCTGTCGATACGGAAAAAGAAAAGAGAAAACGAATGATTACGATTAAAACGGAAGAACAAATTCAAGGCATGAAGGCAGCCGGCGAGATTCTATGTAAAACGCATCTGGCGATCCGTCGCATCCTTCGCCCCGGCCTCACGACGTTATCGGTCGATGCTTTTGCCGAAGCGTTCATGCACTATAAGGATGCGACGCCGGAACAGAAGGGCTATCAGGGCTTTCCGTTCGCCTTGTGCATGAGCGTGAACGACGAAGTTTGTCACGGTTTTCCCGGCGAGCGGAAATTGGAAGAAGGGGATATTCTGTCGATTGATAATGTTGTACGTTATCATGATTATTTGGCGGATTCCTGTTGGAGCTATGCCATCGGCACGCTGTCGCCGGAGGATCAGAAGCTGATGGACGTGACGAAGGAGGCGCTCTATCGGGGCGTGGATGCTGTGCGTGTGGGAAATCGTCTGGTAGCCATCGGAGAGGCAATCCAGCCCTTCGTCGAGGCGCAGGGGTTCTCGGTGGTACGCGACTTTATCGGACACGGCATCGGCAAGGAAATGCACGAGGATCCGCAAGTTTTACACTATGTCACCAAGCAGCGTGGCATTCGATTGCGTGAAAACATGGTACTTACCGTTGAGCCCATGATCAATGCGGGAGACTGGCCGGTTGTGCTGGATTCTAACGGTTGGACAGCCCGCACAAGGGATGGCAAGAAGTCCTGCCAATATGAGCATACGATCGCCGTGCGCCCGGATGGCCCGGAAGTGTTGACGGAACAGAAGAATACGTCCCTGACGAATGAGGAGATCGCTTGGATCGACTCCTATGTTTTTTAAGAGCAGCAAAAGCCCATCCGCAGCAGTGCGAGGATGGGCTTTTTTAAAGGTTGATTGACGAAATCGAAGGAGAGATTAAAACAAGAGTTTTTTTCTTCCGGAACAAAGCGAAAGACTTTTCTCCGCACCTTGAAATCCACAGAACATATTTAGGAAGGTGTCAATATTGACCGTCAGTTCATTTTTCTCATCATAGATCGCTTGGATCATGTCGCCGATTTCAAAGAGCGCATTACTGCTTAGAAAACTATCCCGAACGCGGAGAATCTGCCCGACCTCATCTCCATCCAAGTTGGGCGTGAGAAGATTCGTGATGAGCAAATGAATCGGTTCCATGGGCGTTTTCGCGGTTTTCGCTTCCGTATGGGAAGTAAAGCTGGCGAAGACATTAAAAATGGAGGAGAGCATTTCCTTCATGAAGGCTTCATGGGATGGGCCGAAATGACTTTCCACTTTTATATTCAAGCGCGCGTATTGTCGGCGAAGGCTGTTCAATAATCCCGTCCAATATTGGTGAAGGATATAAAAGAGATGGATGGTATTTGCAAAAGTGGCTGTTCCGCAAATATTCTTTTGCATGCTATGCAGTTCCTTCATGGCATCAACGGTGAAGTCGTAGTGATTGATGTATGCACTCATGCAGAGAATGGCGGCGGAGTTGAAGATGATCATGGGGTGAAAACAGTCGCGTCGAGCTAAGAAAAACGCATTGTTCAGATGGAATGCAAGGCGCAGACTATCATCCAGCTCAATGGTATGGCGCTTGGCCAATGCTGTAAGCGATTTTTCCACGATGCGATCTTCTTCAGTCGCCTTTTCCGGTGAAAAGGATAAACGATATCCTTGTTCGGGAAGAGGGTAGAGCAGATCAAAGAGAGCATCTTGATCCAGAGGAAAACCGAAGACTTCACTATAGTATTCACAATTTTTGATAAAACTATTTTCTTTTGCACATTGTTCATAAAGAGCGCAAAAGTCTTCCGAAAAGGCAAAGTTTTCTTTGCGGTGCCCCTGACGATACCGGGTGGCCCCAATGGCGATGAGCAACACAAAAGTCTCCAATGGGAAAAGCGTCGTCATTTGGTTGAAAAACGGGGCAAAATCACGCACAAAGTTTCGACAATTTTGCATGAAATCCGCAGAAAACGGCTGATATTTTCCGGGATACAGTTCCAGGAAAAAATCTCGATAGAATGCTCGAACGGCTTCTTCTTTCCCAACGATGTGGCAGGGGCTGCTTTCGATTTGCAAGTGATATTGCTCTTTGGCAATGGCATTGAATTCATGCACCAGTCGATACGCGGAGGAAACGGAAGCATGTTCCTGTGCCGCCAAGGTGGTCAATGCCAGATCCTCTTCAAAAAAGATGCGGCGCACAAGGCGGAAAATTAACTTATTGTGCGTAATCGGCACATAGATTTCAGCCGGTTGAAACGTGGGGGAAAACGAGGCATTTAAATAGCCGTCGGAAATACGCAGGCTTAACCCCGGATACATTGCTTTCATCTTTTCCACATCAGCAATCAGGGTGCTATCTGTCATATGCAGTGTTTTCTTGAGATCGTCCAGTGATACACGGGGATTACCGTAGATAAAATATTCTAAAATGAACAGCCGCCGATTTTCGGCATTGGAAATAAGTTCGCGCATGGCTTTCCTCTTTCTATTCTCCTTTTCAGGTAGAGAACTTCTTTCGTTAACGTATTATATTATATTACAAATTTCTTGTCTTTAGCGCATTCTTTTTTTGTAGTCAAGGAAAAGTGTGCTTTGACATGTGCCTTGACATATGAAAACATTTCCTTGACGTGTATCGAAACCGTGTTTATAATAAATTTAATTCATAGGAGTGGCAAACGTTACGTAAACGTTTACGTAACGAAAAACGAGATAACTTCTCTACTCGCAACCGAAATATAGGCGCAAAATCCTTAGCGTATCGGGAAAGTAGAAAACGAGGCAGGCGTGCAACCAACCATAAAGGATATTGCAAATAAGGCAAACGTTTCGATTGCCACCGTTTCGCGTGTGCTCAATCAAAAAGGAGGATATTCACAAGAGACCTATCGTCATGTGCAACACGTGATTGAAGAAACGGGGTTTTCCAGCAATTCGCTGGCAAGAGCGTTTCGCACCGGCCAAACCCGCACTGTCGGCTTGCTCGTCCCGGATATCTGTAACGAGTTCTTTGCGCGCATTGCGCGACAAATTAGCCTCTGGTTTTTGGAGCGAAACTATGTCACGTTGATTTGCGCATCGGATGAGAGCCAAAAGATCGAAGGCGGATATTTGCGGGAGCTGCAAAACCGAAGTGTGGATGGCCTGCTTTATATACAGGGACGAAAGCAGGGCGTCAAAACGGCTTTTGAAAAGAACGTGCCCATCGTCTATATTGACCGCTATTCCGAGGAAAGTGGACCCTGTGTTGTTTCCGACAATACAAGCGGCGGGAAAATAGCAGCCGAAGCGCTACTCCATAGGGGCCGAAGTCAACCGCTCCTTATTCGTGATGTTTGTGAGACGAGTGCCGTAAAAGGGAGATGCACCGGTTTTCTGGAAACGATGTTCAAAAACAATGTAACCGTGTTGGTGCATTCGGTGGCATCTCCGATCAGTTCGGCCGGCTATCAATGTATGAAAGAGGTGTTGCAGAAAAAAGAAGAATTTGACAGCGTATTTTGTACCAATGATCCATTGGCGATGGGCGTGAGTCAAGCTCTGCTTTCCGCGGGACGACGCATACCGCAGGATGTCACTGTCATCGGCTTTGATGGCAACGCCAGTATTCGTCAAGCCTTTCCATTTGTTTTGACCATTCGTCAGGACACAACACAACTGGTGAACATTGCATGTTCCACGCTTTTGCGCATGATGGAAGGAAAAAGCATTGCTTGGGCAAGCAAAATTGTTCCGGTTCAACTGGTGGACTATGGAAAAGAGGGAGACAATGAACGCAATTATTCAGACTAAGAATATCGTGAAAAAATTTCCCGGCGTGGTCGCATTATCCAATATCAATTTGTCGTTTTATCCAGGCGAAGTGCACATTTTGCTTGGCGAAAACGGTGCGGGAAAGTCCACGCTAATGAAAATTCTAAGCGGGGTTTATCAGCCAACCGAAGGCGAGCTGATCATTCGCGGGAAGACGTATTCGGCGATGACGCCGAATGAGTCAAAAGCAAACGGTATCGCCATTATCTATCAGGAACTCAGTGTCATCAATGAATTGTCCATCTTGGAAAATCTGTATCTCGGGCGCTTGAAGACGAAGAATAGAATGGGCCTTTCCGTAGTCGATTATGCTGCGATGCGCAAAGAAGCAGAGGAACTTTTAAAACGAGTCGGGGTTCGTCGCTCTCTAGACACTCCCGTAGAAGATTTGAGCATCGGAGAAAAACAGTTGGTGGAAATTTCTCGTGCGCTGTTAACCAATGCGGACGTCATCATCATGGACGAGCCGACAACGTCGCTGACTGAAAACGAGGTGGATACCTTATTCACCTTGGTAGAGCAGCTGAAAAAAGAGGGGAAAGCGATTGTCTACATCACGCATAAAATGCGTGAAATTAAGATGATTGGCGATAGGGTTTCTGTACTGAAGGATGGCACCTTTGTGGGGACCAAGATGGTTAAGGACGTGGAAATCGCAGACCTCATCTCGATGATGGTGGGTCGCGAGTTGGATGAAACCCATCGAGCGAATCGCAAACACGATTTTTCCGATGCCGAAATCATGCTGGAGGCAAAGAACCTTTCTCGTACGGATGGCATGGTTAAAAACGTATCGTTCAAATTACGCCGTGGCGAAGTACTTGGCTTTTCGGGCTTGGTCGGTGCCGGACGAACGGAGTTGATGAATCTTATTTTCGGCATTGACAAACCGAGTGAAGGCAGCCTGCTGTATAAAGGAAGACCCATCCAGAACAGCGATAGCTATTTGGCGATCAAGAATGGCTTTGCCATGGTGACGGAAGATCGTCGAAAGCTGGGCTTTTTAGACAACTTTGATTTAAAACAAAATATTTCCATTGCGTCATTCATCAAAAATTCGCGCGGCAAAGGGGTTCTCGGAAAACTGAACTTTGCCGAGGAACGCAAATGGGCTGAGGAACAATTAACCGGTTTGCGAGTCAAATGTCGTTCGATGGATCAAAATATCACCGAATTATCCGGCGGAAACCAGCAGAAGGTTATTTTAGGGAAGTGGCTAGCCGCGGACTCGGAACTGATCATTTTTGATGAGCCGACCAAGGGAATCGATGTGGGGTCAAAAGCGGAGATCTACCAATTAATATTTGCATTAGCGGATAGTGGCAAAGGTGTTTTGGTGGTCTCCTCCGAATTGCCGGAATTGCTGTCGGTATGTGATCGCATTATTGTCATGCATGAAGGCAAGGCGGAAGCAGAATTTACCATTGAAGAAGCCACGGAAGAAAAAATTATCAAAGCTGCCACGGGGGCATAAGAGGGAGGAAACTATGAAGGAACGTCGCTCGTTTCAAACGATGTGGAGCAAGTACGGGACGATAGGTATTTTCTGCATCCTATTGTTGATTCTTATGATCTTGCGTCCGAGTGCTATTTTTAATCCATCCAGTATTCCGCAGATTTTGGCGCAAAGCTCCGTCAACATTCTGCTGGCCGTGGGCGAGTTTTTTGCGATTTTAATCGCCGGCATTGACTTGTCCATCGGATCCATTGCCGCGTTTACCGGCTTTGTCGTGGCAAAGCTCATGATCATGGAAGTTCCTATTGTACTAGCGGTTTTTCTCGGCATCCTTATCGCTACGTTACTTGGTGCGATGAATGGCTTTTTAGTGAACAAAACCGGGCTGCATCCCTTTATCATTACATTGGGCACACAAACGATCTTTCGAGGCATCACCTTGATCGGCACTAATGCTCGTTCGGTATTTGGGTTTTCCGGTGCTTTTTCAAGCTTTATGTCCGCTCGCATCTTTGTCATTCCGGTGACCGCCATTATTGCGCTTCTTGTTGCCGGATTTTTCTGGTACTTCACGACGCGTCTGAAAGTGGGCCGCAACATCTATGCCGTAGGTGGCAACAAAGAGGCGGCTTGGTATTCCGGCATTAACGTTTCCTTGCATACCCTGATCGTGTTTATTATCTCCGGCTTTTGTGCCGGTGTGGCAGGCATCGTTCTTCTTGGCCGTGTTGGCGCTGCAGAGCCAGCGGCTGCAAGCGGCTTTGAAACATATGCCATTGCAGCGGCTATCATTGGCGGAACCAGTTTCTTCGGTGGCAAGGGCAAAATTCCCGGTGTCGTCGTCGGTGGTCTTATTATCGGATTAATCAACTATGCCATGACCGTCATGACCGTTCCCAGCAGCTATCAACAGATTGTCATGGGCTCGCTCATCATTATTTCGGTTACGCTGGACCGTATCATCGGAACGAAAAAAGCATAATAAGCTAAGGGCAGAACACCGTGTGTCGTAGAAAAAATTTCGTAACCCTTGCATTTCCGAACGGAATGGGAATGCGTAGAAAGGCAAAACCATGAAAGTACAATTTTCTCCTTCCTTGATGTGCATGGATTTTTTGCATCTGCAGGAGCAAATCACCTGTCTCAACACTCGTGCGGATTATTTTCACATTGATATTATGGATGGCCATTTCGTCAAAAACCTTGCCCTATCAACGGACTTCGTGAAGGCCATTGCACCTGTTGCGAAACTCCCCTTGGACTGCCACTTGATGGTCACCGATCCGGCAGACTATGTCGATACTCTCATCGATGCGGGAGTGGAATGGATTTGTATGCAATCGGAAACCATTGTTGCGCAAGCGTTTCGTCTCATTGATCATATTCATTCTCGTGGAAAAAAAGCGGGGGTTGTGCTCAGTCCGGAAACGCCTTTTGATGCGATCCGTCACTACGTGAATAAGGTGGACAAAATCACCGTCATGACGGTCGATCCCGGCTTTGCAGGCCAAAAATTTATAGAAGAAATGTTGGATAAGATTGCCGAAATTCGTGCATATAAAGAAAAAACAGGGGCCAAGTTTCTCATTGAAGTGGACGGATCCTGTAATAAAAACACCTATCAGCGTCTCCGTACTGCCGGAGCGGAAATTCTCATTGTTGGCAGCAGCGGCCTGTTCGGTCTCGACCAAGACTTGGAAAAAGCCTGGGAGAAGATGGAACGGATCTATGAGGAAGAAACGGGTGAATCATTATGCGTAAAGTAATCGGAATCGATATCGGGGGCACGAATATTCGCCTGGGTGTCGTGGACGAGAAATTGCATCTTTCGCATTTCGAGAAGTCTTCCAGTGCCTTTCTTCGTGAGCCGGATTCCTCAGAAAAACTGGTGGATTTTCTTCGGAACTATATGGAACGGTATGCTCTTACCGATATCGAGGCAATTCGTATTGGCGTTCCTTCCATGGTGGACCGTGATCGCGATTATGTGTATCGTGCACCAAACCTGGGTGGTTTAGTGGAGTTGAAATTGGCTACCTTGCTTCGTGAAGCGCTGCATTTACCGGTTGCCGTCGATCGTGATGTCAACCACCTCCTGCTTTATGATATTCACGAATTGGGGCTGGATCCGAAGAGAACGAAAACGATTCTGGGGTTTTATATTGGCACGGGTTTAGGAAATCCTATTTGGCTCAACGGAGAAATTTTCCGCGGGAAACATGGGGTCGCCGGAGAATTGGCACATATTCCGCTTTACGGGGAAGACATTGCCTGCCCGTGCGGAGGAAAGGGGTGCGTGGAAATGCTTGCCTCCGGTCGTGCACTGGAGCGTATCCAGCAACGGTATTTTCCGGACACGTCCATTGGCGACGTTTTTACCCTTCACAGAGACACCGAGCCGATACGGCACTTTATCGAGACATTGAGTTATCCACTGGCTACGGAAATTACGCTTTTGGATCCGGATTTGATTGTTTTATCCAGTGGTGTAGTGGGCATGAACGATTTTCCAAAAGAGCAGCTTATAAAGGAGGTGACGAAGCGTGTAAAGCATCCTGTTCCCGCAGAGGACTTGGAATATATTTTCCCGGAAACAGGACATGAAAATGGGGTTATCGGTGCAGCAATTGCAAGATTCTTTTATGATGAGGAAAGTGAAAAATAGTCTGTAATGGAAAAGGAGAAGATCATGAAAAAACGTGTATTGTTGATGCTACTTTGTCTCGTTACGGTCTTTGGACTGGCCGCTTGCGGTAAGAGCAACGAGGGCAAAGAACCTGCTTCGTCCGCCGAGGAATCACAAAGTGCGCAAGCCACGGACTCGAAAGAGAGTGGAAATGCGGAGTATGCGGTGATCTTGAAAACCCAGGCTTCCGACTTTTGGGTCAAGATGAAGGAAGGCGTGGAAGAGGAAGCGAAAGAACTGGGAATTAAAGTCGATATTTTCTCCGCGCAGAGTGAAGAAAATACGGAAGAGCAGCTGAACATTTTACAGAATGCGGTGAACAAGGGCTATAAAGCGATCGGAATTGCACCGCTTTCACCGGTTAACGCCGTATCGGCCGTTGCCGAAGCGTATAAGAAGGGCATCTATGTCATGAACATCGACGAGAAGTTGGACATGGATCAACTGAAACAACAGGGTGGCGCGGTTATCGGCTTTGCGACGACGGACAACGTGGCCGTTGGTAAAAAAGCGGCGGACTTCATCATTGGAAAAATCCAAAAAGGCGACAAGGTTGCCATTGTGGAAGGAAAAGCGGGCAATGTTTCCGGAGAAGATCGTAAAAATGGTGCACAAAAAGCGTTTGAAGAGGCCGGAATGACAGTGGTCGGCTCTCTTCCTGCCGACTGGGATCGTCAAAAAGCATTGGACGTTGCGAACAGCTTTATTCAACAGAATGCGGACCTAAAAGCGATCTATTGCTGCAACGACGGCATGGCCTTAGGTGCTTTGCAGGCGGTTATGAATGCGAATAAATTAGGGGAAATCCTGGTTGTTGGTACGGACGGCGATGCGGAAGCCGTTGCTTCTATTGAAAAAGGCGAATTGTCCGCTACCGTTGCACAGGATCCCGCGGGGATCGGCCGCACCTCTCTGCGTGAGATGGTAGAGGCTGTGAAGAACAAGATCACGGTTGACCCGAATGCAGAAGCGAAGGTATTGCCGGTTGAATCCAAGCTGATCACGAAGTAAACTATTTCCGAAGGGCGTTTCGGTACGGAAAGAAGGAACAGAATGAAAATTGGATTTGGCTGTGATCACGTCGGCGTGGACTTAAAACACGCGCTGATGGCACACTTGGAAGAAAAAGGCTACGAGTGCATTGACTATGGAACGGATGAGGGCGTACGTGTAGATTATCCGGATTATGGTCATATTGTCGCCCATAAAGTGGCGGAAGGCGAAGTGGATAAAGGCGTGCTCATTTGCGGTACGGGTATTGGCATTTCGCTGGCAGCCAATAAAGTTCCGGGCATTCGTGCCGCAGTATGTTCCGAGCCGTATTCGGCCGCGATGGCAGTACGGCATAATAACGCGCAAATTATCGCCATGGGCGCGCGCGTCGTAGGCGAGGAATTGGCAAAATGCATCGTGGACGCCTTCTTTGATGCGGAATTTGAAGGTGGAAGACATGCGCGTCGCGTCGAGAAGATTGAGGAAGTCTGCTAGACGAATGCGATGATGCCTGCAAGCTCGGAAAAGCCTGAGGGAAGAGGAATCTGCTCTCAGGCTTTTGCTCTTGCAGAGAGGACGGGAGGAACCATGTATAAAAATTTGGGCGTAAAGCCCTATCTCATGCCCATGCCGGTGCTGATTATCGGCACATACAATGAAGACGGAACACCCAATGCGATGAATGCCGCGTATGGATGCATGCGGGATAGCGAAACGGTTTCGCTGTATCTGAGCAGCGAACATAAAACGGTGGAGAATCTTTTGCGGACGAAAGCATTTACGATCCATCTGGCGGATGCAGAACATCGACTGGAAGCGGATTTCGTCGGCTGCGTTTCCGGCAAGACGGTTGCGGATAAAGTGGAGCAAACCGGTTGGTCGGTTACCAAAAGCGAGCACGTGGATGCCCCGGTGTTTGCCGGCTTTCCCTTGGTCATGGCATGCACACTGCTCACCTATGATGCGGCCGATGGGCATTTGGTGGGCGAGGTGCAAAATATGGCGGCCGAGGAAACCTTTCTGGATTCCTCCGGGCAACTGCACGTAGAGGAAATGGAGTTACTCACCTATAATCCCATCGAAAACGCCTATCATATTGTGGACGATCGTGTCGGAGAAGCCTTTGCGACCGGCCCAAACGAGGAGGAAGATTCCGAAGAGCCGGAGGAGTCTTCGGAGTCGATGGAGGAAGAGAAAAGGGAGATTCTTTCTCAAAACCGTGCGGAGCGCATCGCCCGTGTCCAACGGATGGAAAAGGTCATGAACGAACTGGCCTCCCTGCAGGCAGAGCTCAATCAGGCGCTGGATCATTTCGAAGCCTTTAAAGAGCAGAGCGACGCATTTGATGCATATTACTCTTCGCGAGACTGGATGGATGACTATGAGGCTTCCTCACTCGGCATCATTCCGGAAGAGATCGACCAAGGTGTGCTGACGGAAGATTTGCCCTATGATGTGCTTTGTGAAAAGGATGCGCTGGCAAGACGCATGCGTGCTTTGGCCCGTGCCTTGCTGATCCGGTAACGCTCCGCTTTTTTCATCGTGTAACGCTGTGTTTCTCTTGTTCTCTTGACAAGCATATCGATAGGATCTAAAATGACACCGTGTCATAAATGACACGGTGTCATTTTTTGTGTTGTTTCATGAAAGCCATATGTTCCGTGTTTCGAATAGGGAAAAAGGCGTTTTTTCGAAGCCGTGCGGGTGATCAAAAAGGAGAGAGTATGCCGACAGGAACCTATTTTCGCTTGGGGGATGACAAGCGTAAGGCAATTTACTGTGTGCTGGTTGATGAATTTAAGTCCCTTCCGTTAGAGGAGATTACGGTAAAGAGAATTGTGGAACGCTTGCATCTTCCGCGCGGCAGTTTCTATCAATATTTTTCCTCGTTAAATGATTGCTACTTCTACGTATTGGATCAGGAGCTGACAGAGGTGCATTCCCTCTTTGCCCGCCTCATTGCCGAGACAAAGGGCAACCTTTTTGCGGCCCTGGATGCTTTCGGCGATGCGGCGGCGGAGCTTTTGTACGATCCCGAGCACTATGGTCTGTATCGGCAACGCTATCTGTTTATGAACGCCGCCTTGGAGCGTGAATGGCGCCGTTACCGTGAAGAGAGCGAGGACTATACCCGCGACATCGAACAGTGGGTGGATCCGGAGAAAGTGGATTATCTGCGCGCCGTGGTGCATCACCTGATTCGGCGTTTATTTTCCGAAGAGTGGAGCCGGGAGGAATTCCTTTCGCAGTATCGTCGTTATCTTGGTTGGCTGAAGGGAGGCTTGCAAAATGATGAATCTGATGGAACCGTTCTTTGATATTGCCTACTTGGGCGTGGTCCTCAGCATGGGGATTCGCCTTTTAATGGAAGATGGAAGAGACGCTAAAACATTCGGGCTGATGGCTGTTTTGCTCGGCCTCGGGGACGCTTTTCACCTGCTTCCGCGCGTGATGAGCAATCTTACACAGGATGGCTTCCATCGCTATATTCCTCTGCTTTCCTGGGGAGAATTTGTTACCAGTATCACGATGACCATCTTTTATCTCCTCTTTTATCGCTACTATCAGAGCATGAGCGGCGACAACGATAAACGAAAGACCAACTTGGTGTATATTCTCGTCGCACTTCGACTTCTTCTTGTCCTTCTGCCGCAAAACGAGTGGGGAACGGAAGGCAATTATTTCTTCGGCCTTCTTCGTAACGTTCCCTTCGCTCTTCTCGGCCTGGCGCTCGTGGTCTGGACGGCTAAGGCGAACGAGAAACCGGGTCTGAAGCATACCGCTCTTTTGATTGCCGCCAGTTTTTTGTTCTATGCGCCCGTTGTCATCGGGGCCCGCTTTGCTCCCCTTCTTGGCCTTCTGATGATTCCGAAAACCGTTGCCTATGTGCTTTTGGTTCGCGTAGGGTATCGTCACTTTATTCCGACGTTTCATCCGACAGCACTTCTCAAGCAGGCCATCACGTTTTTAATGCTTGGCCTTTGCGGAGGTGTCTTTTATCGTGAATTTACTAAGGCTTTTGGATGGACGATGTATTCCGCGCTGCGCGTCGTGCATGTCCATCTCTTGGTCTTAGGATTCCTGTTTTTCCTGTTGTTTTTTGCCCTCTTGCAGCAGGAGAAGGCGCTGAAAAGCTATGCTCGGCCGCTTGGAGTCTACGTCATTGGCCTCACCTGGACGGTCGTTGCCTTTATGGTACGCGGCATATATACTATTACGGCGGAAGGAGCGGTTCTCTTTCCGGACGCTATGCTTTCCGGCATGGCCGGAATCGGTCATATTCTCT
The DNA here is from genome assembly GCF_900119705.1 of Murdochiella vaginalis. Classification (GTDB taxonomy): domain Bacteria; phylum Bacillota; class Clostridia; order Tissierellales; family Peptoniphilaceae; genus Murdochiella; species Murdochiella vaginalis. The sequence goes on from NZ_LT632322.1 coordinate 841,408, forward strand.
TAGGCATCGGCGTGGTTTGGACGATGCTTTCTCTGTTGAAAGAGAAAACGCATAAATTGCCACAGGAGGAATCAATTTGAAAGACTTCTTCGGACGCGTACGTGTCCGTTTGCAACGTGCCCTGATCGGACGAAATGGGCTCGACATGCTAGCCCGTGTACTGTATTTTTTCGGGTTGGGACTGCTCATCGTGCAATGGTTCGTCCCTCGCCGAGCGCTGTATTATCTTGGTCTGCTATTGCTCGCTTACAGTCTGTTTCGTGTATTTTCACGCAATGTTGCCGCAAGACAGCGCGAAAATGCTGCCTTTTTGCGCGCAACCGCCGGGATTCGCTCCCGCCTTCGTCTCTTCGGGCGCAAATGGCGTGACCGTAAAACACACCGCTACTTCCGCTGCCCGCAATGTCGAAAAACCGTGCGCATTCCCAAAACGGTCGGCAAGGTGAAGATTCATTGTCCGAGCTGTGGGCATTCCTTTATTGTACGCATGTGAGACAAAACCCCGGCCTTGCCCCGTCGCTCGCTTCTCCTCGTCCCTTCGCTGCTTTCTTTTCAGCGGTCGGGACTCGTCGAAGAGGCGACGGGGCAAGGCCGGGGTTTTGTGGTGCGTAAAGGCCAAGAAAACGATGAAGCCTAAGGTGGCGCTTAGCGCGGGGGAGTCAGGTGGTGCGCCGCTGGAAATGTTTTAGCAACGCAGTTGCGAGAGGAGCGCCGTTGGAAATAATGTTGACCGCTCGTTCATAGTTTGAACAATCTGTAAGGCGCTGGCTGAGTGCAAGATAGTGCATTTGTCAGGGCCGATTTTTGTACAGACCTTGCAAGAGAGATAAAAACTTGCTAGTTAGGGCTTTATTTTTTGGCTATCTGCAGATACGTAAGTTAGCCAGATTTCAGCCACTATTTATAAAATAAACTATTAAGAAAGACATTTGTGCGTTAAGATAAAGGGGAAATCGGGGAAGAGAATGTGACGTCCATTATGGCCGCTATATAAAGGTTATGATTGTGCAGTTGAATCTCCTTTTGCTACTTTTCGACTTGGAATGGAAAGAGATTGTATGATGAACAGTTTGACTGTGAAAGAAAAGATTAGCCTCCAATATCGCTCATTGACGCGTACAGAACAAAAACTGGCTAAGTTTGTTCTCGAAAATGCGGATATGATCTTGAAATCAAGCATTTCGGAATGCGCGACAATGTCTGGTGTTTCCGAAGCCAGCATTGTTCGTTTTTCTAAAAGTCTCGGTTACAAAGGCTTTTTGGATATGAAAATCAACTTAGCAAAGGAAGTTTCGCCAAAGAGCCTAGATATCTCTCCAATTATCGAGCGCGATGATTCAAATCAAACGATATTTGAAAAAATATTCACGTCGAACATGACCGTTTTGAAGTCGACGTTTTTACACCTGCAATATGAGACGATTCAGGAAGTTATCAATCTCCTCGTCTCGGCCAAACGTATTTTTCTTTTTGGCACTGGTGGGAGTCAAAAGGTCGTGAGTGATGCGCAGCACAAATTCCTCAAAGTCGGAATCCATGCGATTGCATACGATGATATCGATCTTCAATTTATGGCATCTTCACTAACGACAACGCAAGATTTGGTTATTGCGGTTTCCTTTTCTGGTGCAAACTATAATACGATGAAATGCTTGGAAATCGCGAAGGCGAATGGAACGAAAATCGTGTCAATTACGAGTAACGAGAGTTCACCCATTCAAAAAATTTCGGATTATACCATTTTTTCGGCTTCGGATGAAACAGCGTTTCAATCGGACTCCGTTAGTACTCGAATAGTTCAATTGACTATATTGGATTGTTTGGTTACTTGTATGGCTATGCATAAGAATAATTATATGGCTTCGAAAGAAGCGATTATGCGAACGCGAGAGGCAACATCGAACAACAAATATTAAAGTCGTTTGCATGCGAGCAACTCCTTATTCTTGAATAAGGAGTTTTTTCTATCCTAAAAATGAAGGAAAATTTTATATTTTGATAAATAATAACAAATACTTGAAACAAATTTTCATAAATGGTATGATCAAGTAAATCGATTTCACGTGTAATGAAGGGAGGATGAATGAAAGCGGTAGTTTTACATGGCCCTAAGAATTATCCAAACAACTATGAGGTAATGGAGGTTGAAAAACCAACTTGTGGCCCGGGCGATATTTTACTTCTGATGAAAGCGGCGGCTTTATGTGGTACGGATAAACGCATCTTCACCGGTGCTAAAACCAAGGGGGTTCGCAAGGATTCTATTGTCGGGCATGAGATCAGTGGTCGAATTGTTGAAACTGGGAATCAGGTGACTTCTTTTTCCGTAGGGGATCGTGTAGCGGTTGCAAATGTAATTCCTTGTGGCAATTGTCCAGCATGCTTAGATGGCCGAGAAAATGCGTGTCTGAACCGTCAAGCGATCGGCTACGAATTTAACGGAGGATTTGCGGAGTACATTTTAATTCCTGAGATTGCTATTGAACGAGGTAATGTCGTGAAACTTCCGGATGACGTCACCTATGCCTCAGGCGCATTGATTGAGCCACTTGCCTGCTGTATCAGAGGACTTAAAAATGTCGGCACGCAGTTTGCAGATACGGTTGTCATTATCGGGGCAGGCCCGATAGGGCTGATGCATGTGCAACTATCTAAAGCGGTTGGTGCCAGCCGGATCATCGTCAGCGAGTTTGACGCTGATAAACGCAAGAGAGCTTTAGAGGTCGGCGCAACAGCGGTAATCAATCCACAAGACGAAAATTTGGTTGATCGTGTTCTTGCTGAGACGAATGGTTTAGGTGCTGATCGTGTGATTATGGCCATAGGCGTGAACCAGCTGGTTCAGGATGCTCTGCGCATAACAAGGAAAGGTGGAACCCTGAATTTATTTGCCGGTTTCGCCAAAGGTGCTCTGGCCGAAATTGATCCGAGCATTATCCATTATAACGAGATTACGGTTACGGGCAGTACTGCTTATACACGTAAAGACTACCATGAGTCGGCGGAAATGGTTTTTTCCAAGCGCATTGATCTGGACGCTTTAGTTTCCAAGACCTATACGTTGGATGACTTTCGTCAAGCCTTAGAAGATCACATGTCAGGGAAATATTTGAAAATCGTTATTTTGAATGAGAAGGAGGAGTAGAAATGGGAAATGAAGCTTTAGCGTTGGGAAAAAGGGTCCGTCTTTCACGAATGGTTAATCCGGAAAGCAATAAGATGATGGCCATTACCGTGGATCATGCGATTTCTCGTGGGATTGCGCAGCTTACCGGAATTCATGATATTCAAGGAACGATTGACAAAATTGTTGCTGGTCATCCGGATGCTATCACGATGACCGGGGGAATTCAAAAGCGCTGTTGGGGAAAACATGCAGGAAGCGGCATTTCCATTTTGCATAAAATTTCCAATTATGCTCCTACTTCTCCAACGAATGACATTGTTTTTGGAAGCGTAAATGCCGCCATTCGCATGGGTGCCGATGCGGTATCCCTTGGTGCCATGACACTTGGGGATTTTCAGAATGAGCAGTTTAAAGAAATTGGGGAAATTTCGGAAGTTTGCGATGTTTTAGGTATGCCTTTGATTGGTCACATCTACCCGAAGGGGGAGAGTGTGCCGGCTGATAAGAGAACGGCATGGGAGAATATTGCATATTGTGTTCGTAGCGCTTGCGAGTTGGGATTAGATGTCATCAAAACAACCTATACAGGCGATCCGGAGAGTATGGCGAAGGTGATTTCGGTTGTTCCCTCCTCGTTCCGTGTGGTCATTCAAGGTGGTGACCCGCCGGCGGAACTTACCGGTGAAAAGAGACTGGAATATTACCTCACGATGACGCGAGAAGCGTTGGATAGCGGTGTCGGCGGCGTCACGATGGGACGTTGGGTGTGGGAATACCAAGATGTGACGGCCCTTGTTATTGCCCTTCGTCGCTTGATTCACAAAAATTATTCCGTAAAGGAAACCATGGAATTGTTAAAACAGGTGGAGCACGATAAGAACTACGAAGACTATCAAAGTTTAACGTGAACTAAAGGAGGACAAAATGAGGACGCTTATCGGTATTGATGTGGGAACAAGCGGCCTTAAAGTCATTATTCTTGAAGATTCCGGAACGATTAAGGCCGCACAAAAAGCATCATACCGCATGGTAGTCAACAATGAAAAAGAAGCGCAAATTAATGGATCGAGTTTATGGGAAGCGTTACAAAAGGCCCTGTATCAAATTGGAAAAAAAGATCGCACCTTGCTAGAAAGTGTTAAGGGAATTGGCATTTCCACACTTTGTCCGGGGCTGGTTGCTTTTGACCAAGAAGATAACCTTTTGATTGATCCAATTATCTATTCCGATCGTCGAAGCATGAAGGAAGCGCAGGAGATTTTGGACGCGGTAGGAAAAGAAAAGCTTTTCCAATGGACGGCAAACGGATCGATGGCCGGTTCTTACTCCGGCTCAACGATGCTCTGGATTCGAAAGAATTGGCCTGAAAAATATGACCGAATTAAGTACTTCGGACACATCAATACGTTTCTTGCCCATGCCATGACCGGAGAATACGCCATCGATTATTCCAATGCATCCTACACAAACCTATTTAATACCACGGGCGTTGCCGGTGAAAAAACATGGAATGTTGAACTTTGCGAGAAATTGGGTTTGGACAGAGAAAAGCTTCCTCCACTTAGAGAATCGTCTTCTGTTGTGGGGCCGCTACGGGCAAAAGACTTAATTGACTTGGGCATTCCTAAGGGCACACCTGTAGTCATTGGTGGTGCGGATACGCCCTGCTCAGCCCTAGCAACACGAACGATTCATCACGGTGACTTATGTGAATCGGCAGGAACGACAAATGTTCTGAATGTTTGTGTAGAAAAACCGATTTTCGATCCTCGCTTCATCAATCGGTATCATGTTGTTCCGAACCGCTGGATATGGCAGGGGGCGATGTCTTTCACGGGCGTAGCAAATGAGTGGTTTATTCGTCATTTCGTCATAGGGCAAACGAACCAGGAATTAACGAGTGAAGAAGCGCTGTTGGCCTTCAATGCGGAGGCCGCAGGCTCACTCCCTGGAAGCAACGGTGTGATTTTTTTACCGTATTTGCTAGGCGAACGCAGCCCTATTTGGGATGCCTACGCGAGGAGCGTGTTTTTTGGTATGTCCATTACGACAGAAAGAAAAGATCTTGCGCGAGCTATCCTAGAAGCATGCGGCTATGGCCTTCGTCAACTGATCGAAATCGCAGAGCAAACGCTTCAGCAACGTTATACGCATTTTATTTCTATCGGTGGGGGTTCACAAAGCGACCTGTGGTCACAGATTAAGTCAGATATTACAGGAAAGGAGATTCGTATTCCAAAAGTGCATGACTTTGCACCGATCGGTGCAGCCTTATTGGCAGGAATAGGAGCTTCTGTTTATGCAGATGAAAACGTTGCCGCAAATACGATCAGTATTGAGGCAAGCAGGCGCTTTATTCCCAATGAAGGCAATGCACCAATCTATTCGAAGCGGTTTGAGGTATATCGCAAACTGTATCCGGCTTTACGCGAACTGTACAGAGAGAACTTTGATCATTAATAAAAACGAGAAGGAGTCGATCATGAAAAAAAGAGCATTACTTTTCCTACTGACTTTGTGCATTACGGTTTTAACCGCCTGTGGCGGAAAAGGTGCAAATACACCGGATGCCAGTAACGCAGAAAAACCGACAGGTGAAACAACAAAAATCACGGTAGCGATCCCGGATCCGCAAAATTCGTATATTGCAGCGGCGGCCGAAGAATTCAAAAAGCGTGCTGAGGAATATTCGAACGGAAGCCTTAGTATTTCTATTGCACCGAACGGATCTTTGTATGGAGGTGATACAGCCGCCGGAATTAAGCAATTGTCTGCTGGTTCTTTAGATATGCTGATTTTAGCCACTTCTGTTTATTCAAACTTTGAGCCGGGCTTTAATGTTATATCGGTTCCCTATATGTTTGATGATCAAAAGCAACTGCTTTCTTTCTTAAATTCGAACATTGCAGACGGACTGTTTAGTCGCTTAGAAAATATGAATATTAAATCGGTTGGACGATGGACACGTTCTTTCCGCCAGATTACCAACTCGAAGCGCCCGATTACCTGTGCTAAAGATTTGGAAGGGTTGGTATTACGTGTTCCGAATAACTCACTTTACGTAGAATTCTTTAGCTCGTTAGGGACAGTCACCACCCCGATGAATTTTTCAGAAGTGTACAATGCTCTTCAATTGCAGACGTTGGATGGACAAGAGAATCCTGTGGATGTTCCTCTGTCCAATAACTTTTATGAAGTGCAGAAATACATTTCCTTTACAAACCATATGGCAGATGCCTGGGTAGTTGGCATCAACTTGGATTTTTACAACAAGCTTACGAAAGAACAACAGGATGCCATCGCCAAGGCCGGAGATGAAGTACAACAATGGAATGTTGATATGATGGCAGAACGTGATGGAAACGCTTTGAAACAGCTGGAAGAAAAAGGAATGAAATCTAACGTGCTGACCAGCGAAGCGGCCCAAGAATTAGTTGATGCTTCAAAGAAGCTATTCCCGAAATTTAAAGAATTGATCAAAGATGACAAACTGTTTGAAGAAACCATCCAGTTTACAGGACGAAACGAATAGGTGGCAAACGATGAAATCCAAAAACACGTTGAAGAAATTTTTCTACGCCGTCAATAAAGTAGAAGATTTCCTGCTCGTTGTCTTTGTTGTGGGGATGATATTGACGATTTTGATTCAAATCATCGGTCGAGCGGTGGGGAAGCCGTTTCCATGGACGGAAGAGGTAAGTCGTTACCTCTTCCTATGGATGATGTTTATTGCTCTAGCTGCCGGTTTCAATCGAGTGGAATCCTCACGAGTGACGATTTTTATAAAAAAGCTTCCTTTCGCCATTCGTCATTTCATTCCTTGGATCTACGGACTTTTTGTTACCGGCATTTTTGCCTTTATGGTAATTTACGGTAGTCAAGTAGTTATGCAACAGGTTCAATTGAATGAAATGGGGACCGCAGTTCAGATTCCTATGGCTCTTATCGGCATTTGTCAGCCTGTGGCGGGAGTTTTAGGAATCATCGGCGTCGTACAAAGTTTCCTTGAATATCCGGAACGAGTGGCAGCTATTGACGATCGGGATCAAGAGCTACGTGAGTTGGAAGAAACTAATGAAGGAGGGAACCAATGAGTATTGCAATCATGTTACTCTTTTTGCTTCTCATGTTTTTAGGTGTACCCATCGCTGTAGCCCTCGGCGCTTCTTCTATCGGTGTCATGGCAACTATGAGCAATCTGCCCTTGAATATGGCTGCACAATCCATGTTTACTGCGATGAATTCCTTTATCATGGTGGCGGTTCCATTATTCATTCTATGTGGCTCATTAATGGACGAAGGAGGAATTGCTGATCGTATTTATGAATTGGCGGAAGCCTTGGTCGGATGGATTTATGGTGGGCTAGGGCACGTTTCGGTTGTTGTAAACATGATCTTTGCAGGTATGTCCGGCTCATCGGTAGCTGCGATTGCCTCTATTGGGAAAATGTCCATCAATGCGTTAGAGAAAAAAAACTATCCAAAAGATTATGCGACAGCGATCAATCTAGCTGGCTCTATGTTGGCCTCGGTTATTCCGCCCAGTGTATTGATGATTAATGCGGCGGCAATTGGCGGCGTTTCCATTGGTCAGGCGCTATTGGCAGGATTTATTCCGGGGATTATCATCGGAATCATCTTCATGATCTACAACTATTATTATTGTAAAAAGCATGGGATCGGTGATAGAGTCAAGTTTCAGCCGAAAAAGCTGGGAACTGCTTTTGTGCGTGCTATCCCTGCTTTGTTAACGCCGGTAATTCTTCTCGGCGGCGTGTACACAGGAATTTATACGCCGACAGAAGGTGCTGCCATTGCTGTTGTGTATACCATTTTGGTATCCATTTATTTGTACAAAAACTTGACATGGAAGGATATTCCACGAATCATTGCCAAGAATGCTCGTTCTACAGGAGTTATTCTATTCGTTGCGATTGCAGCGAAGCCGGCATCTCTTCTTTTTGAAATCGATGGGTTACCGATGACTGTGGCAAATTTAATTGCCGGTATTTCCAGTAGCCGAATCATTATCCTACTGGTTCTATATGCCTTTCTGATTCTTGTTGGCATGTTCATGGATGCCACAGCAGCCATATTCATCTTAGTACCGATTTTGTTGCCGGCCGTGACAAAGGTAGGAGTATCACCTCTATTCTTTGTTGTGTTCTTGGTTATTACGCTATCCTTCGGTCTCATTACGCCACCCGTCGGAGTATGCCTTTATGCAGCAGAGAGTGTAACGAAGTTGCCGATAGAGAAGATTATTAAAGCGTCCATTCCATGGATCCTTTTGATTGCGGCAAGCCTGTTGATTTTCATCCTTCTCCCTCAAATTATTGAAGCACCGGTTTCCTGGGTATTTCCCGAAATTGCAGGTTAATCGTAATATGTTTGCAACGCTACGCTTTTCACTGATTTCAACGTAGCGTTGCAACAATTATATAGAGGTATCGGCCACAAATAGAAAGGACTTACTATGGAAGAACTACAGAGAAGTGCAGTTGTTCTGGATGGATATACGCTTAATCCGGGAGACCTTTCCTGGAAAAATTTAGAAGACGTAGCTATAACAAAAGTATTTGAACGTACTCCAAAAGAAGAGACTTCTCGGCGGATGCAAGGTGCAACGGCTGTCTTTACAAATAAAACCGAGATCACACGTCAATGTATGGAAGAAAATCCACAACTTCAATATATCGGTGTGCTGGCGACAGGATATGATGTTGTTGATATAAAAGCAGCAAAAGAGCGGGGAATCGTGGTAACGAATATTCCTAGTTATGGAACAGAATCTGTGGCACAACATGCTATAGCTCTCCTTTTGGAGCTGACGAATCGTGTCGGGCATCACGATTGTGCTGTAAAAAGAGGAAAATGGAGCAACAATCCGGATTGGACATTCTGGGACTTTCCATTGACAGAGTTAGCCGGTAAAACCATGGGAATTATCGGATTTGGTCGGATTGGACAACAAACAGGGAATATAGCACGTGCTTTACAAATGAAGGTCATTGTCAATGATCCATACAAAAATCCTTCAATGATGGAACAAGGCTATGAATACGTTGAACTGGAAGAATTGTATGCTTCTAGTGATGTTATTGTTCTTCATTGCAATTTGACGCCGGAAAATCATGGTTTAATCAATGAAGCCTCTATTGAAAAAATGGCAAAGAAGCCATTCATAATTAATAACAGTCGTGGGGGGCTTATAGAGGAAAAGGCATTGGTCAAAGCGTTGAAAAATGGACAATTGCGTGGTGCCGGTCTTGATGTCTTGGAAATAGAACCACCAGTGGAAAAGAATCCGCTGTTTTCTATGAATAAATGCATCATTACACCACATTTGAGCTGGGCGCCCATGGAATCCCGAAAGAGGTTGTTAGATCAAGCGATTTTGAATTATCAAGCTTTTTTAAAGGACGACATAATTAACGCAGTATACGAAATCAAATAAGCGTTTTTAATAGCGGATAAAATGGGCTCTATGCTAGGGCGCTGGATACAGATCAGGAGGAATGATGACGTTACGCATTGATGCAGAGACGATTATCCATGAGGCAATCGCATCACAGCGACCGGAAGAATCTGTAAAAAACGAACTCTACAAAATTATTGAGAAGATGCGTTCGGTATTTATTGTTGCTGTAGGTAAGGCGGCTTGGTCTATGGCCAGCTCTGCGGCAGAAGTTATTGGAGATCGCCTTATAGCGGGAATCGTTATCACTAAATATGGTCATATTGAAGGTCAAATCCCAAAGATTACATGCTATGAAGCTGGACATCCCATACTTGATCAGAATGGCTTATATGCTACACAGAAAGCCATCAATCTAGTAAGTGATCTTCACGAGGAGGATCATGTTGTCTTCCTGCTTTCAGGAGGAGCATCAGCATTATTTGAAAAGCCCCTCATATCCCTTGAAGAATTGAACGAAGTTAACAGACAGCTTTTAGCTTCCGGCGCAAGCATTCAAGAAATAAATACGATTCGCAAGCGTCTTTCCGGCGTGAAAGGCGGACGGTTTGCCAAATTGTGTGAACCTGCGAAAGTGACATCCATCATTTTGAGTGATGTTCTCGGTGATCGACCGGATATGATTGGATCAGGTCCTACAATCCAGGACGAATCAACTTCGGATGAGGCGAAGAAAATTGCAGATCGCCTCCACTTGAACTTATCTTTGGAGGCCCGCCAATTGCTTGAATGCGAAATACCAAAACAATTTTCGAATGTATCTAATATTGTCATCGGCTCGGTATCTTCTCTTGTAAACAAAGCGATTACAGTCGCTTCAAATCTTGGGTATGAGCTCGTCCTACTTTCGGATTGTTTTGATGTGGAAGCTAAGGAATTGGGGAGAGTACTTGGCTGTATTGCTCGAAGCAATCAGAAGAAATCCAACGTTGCATTTATATCCGGTGGAGAAACGATTGTTCATCTTACGGGTAACGGAAAAGGTGGACGAAACCAAGAAGTAGCACTTAGTGCAGCGCAAAAGATTGCTGGCATGAAAAATGTTCTCATATTTAGTGTCGGATCCGACGGAACCGATGGCCCTACCGATGCAGCCGGCGGAATGGTTGACGGTACAACAGCCCTAATGCTTCACAAAAAAGGAATTTCAATTTCGGATAGTTTAGAAAATAATGATGCATATCATGCTTTGAAAGCAGTAAATGGACTCATTATGACTGGTCCCACAGGAACCAATGTGAATGATCTAGCAGTAATTTTGATGGGATAGGATGGAAGTTGGTTAATGGAGCTATTGCCCCGGTCCACCCTCTTTCCACAACAAAGCCACCCCATCCGCTAGCCGCCTCTTCGACGAGCCACTACCACACTATCAGAACCGTAGCGACGAGGAGAAGCGAGCGGATGGGGTTGCTTTGTCTGGACGAGGAGAAGTAAGCGGCAAGCTAACGGGGTGGCTTTGCCTATCGAATGTCAGGAACGTCCTTTATTAGGGCAAGATTTTTCCGGAGGCTAAATACAGTTCGTACCACTCCTGATGCGTGAGGCGGATGTTCATGGCCTCTGCGGATTCTTTGAGGTGTTCGGGATTCATGGTGCCAACGATGACTTGCATATTTGCGGGATGGCGTAAAATCCAGGCGAGGGCAATGGCGGCTTTGGTAACGTGATAGCGGTCCGCCAGCTTCGCAAGGGCGGCATTGAGTTCCGGATAATCGGGATGATCCAGGAAGCATCCGCCGATCATACCGTATTGCAGGGGCGACCATGCCTGAATGGTGATGTCGTGCAGGCGGCAATAATCCAACAGACCGTTATCGCGATCGATGGAACGATCCGTGGAAAGATTGTTGAGATAAAGCGACTGGTCGATGAGCTGCGATTGCTCCAGCGATAATTGCAGCTGGTTAATAATCAGCGGTTGACGGACTGTTTTACGAAGCACTTCCAGCGTCATCGGCGGGACATTGCTCACACCGAAATGGCGCACTTTGCCGGATTCCGATAGAAGATCAAAGGCTTCAGCGATTTCTTCGGGATCATAGAGCAGATCCGGGCGATGCAGAAGCAAAATGTCCAGATAGTCCAGCTGCATGCGACGCAGACTGTCCTCCACGCTTTCCAGAATGTTCTCCTTCGTCCAGTCGAATTCATTGCGCTCGAAGCAGAGTCCACATTTAGTCTGAATCAAGAGCTCTTCCCGAGAAAGACCGGAAGCCTTTAAAGCCTCGCCGAAGCGCGTTTCGGCAACTCCCTGGGTATAGCAGGTGGCGTTGTCGAAGAAGTTGATACCTAGGTCCACAGCCGTTTGTAGCATCGTCGCTGCCTTTTGTACGGACAGATCCGGCATGCGCATACAGCCGAGAATCATGCGAACGGCATTTTGCGGGCCATTTTTAATTTGGATGGTACGCATCGTTTTCTTCCTTTCTTTTTCGCACAGTAAGCGGGCTTTCCGCTTTGTGCTGACGACTGTCTATTACCCTATTTTCCGAGCATGCGCACTCTCCTTTCGGCAAGGATGCGAGAGAAGTTGAACCAACCGCAGCCGTACCATGGTCAAATTGCGGAGAATAGGGGATAATAGTAAAAAACCACCTAGAAGCTCGATGAAGGAAATGACGGAGGCAGTCGTGAAAAAATATATTTTAGCGTTCGATGCCGGAACTACGAGCCAGCGTTGTCTGCTTTTTGATCATAGCGGAAAGATAGTCAGTGTTGCGCAGAGAGAGATCAAACAGTACTATCCCCATCCCGGATGGGTGGAACATGATGCGGCGGAAATTTGGGCGACACAGATGGGCGTGGCGATTGAAGCGATGCAGCGTGTCAGCGTTTCGGCAGAGGAAATTGCCGCCATCGGAATCACGAATCAGCGGGAAACCACAATTGTCTGGGACAAAAACACGGGCGAACCGGTCATGCATGCCATTGTATGGCAGTGCCGTCGAACGGCGGAACAATGCGATGCGCTTCGGGCGGAGGGATATACCGATAGAATACGAGAAAAGACGGGACTGGAGCTGGATGCCTATTTCTCAGCTTCCAAGATTCGGTGGATTCTGGATCATGTGCCGGGCGCGCGGGAAAAAGCGGAGCGGGGTGAGCTGCTCTTTGGCACCGTAGACAGCTGGCTCATTTGGAAACTGACGCAGGGACGCTGTCATGTAACGGACGTTTCCAATGCCTCGCGTACGATGCTGTTTAATATTCATACCATGGATTGGGATGATGAGCTGTTGGAGCTTTTTCAGGTGCCGAAGGTCATGCTTCCGCGTGTCTGCGCTTCCAGTGAAGTATATGGTGAAAGCGAATTGTCCTTTTTCGGTTCGCCCATTTCCATTGCCGGCGTAGCGGGCGACCAGCAGGCGGCATTGTTCGGCCAGACATGCTTTGCGGCAGGAGACGTGAAAAACACGTATGGTACCGGCTGTTTCATGCTGATGAATACGGGTGAGAAACCGGTGATGTCTCGTCACGGTTTGGTGACGACCGTCGCCTGGAAACGCAACAACACGGTCTCCTATGCGTTGGAGGGCTCGATATTCGTCGCAGGAGCGGCAGTGCAGTGGCTGCGCGATGAACTGCGCGTGATTGATACCGCCCCACAGTCGGAAGAACTGGCGCTGGCCGTACCGGACACGAACGGATGCTATGTCGTGCCGGCCTTTACCGGCCTCGGCGCTCCGTTTTGGGATCCCTATGCGCGTGGTACCATTGTGGGACTGACCCGCGGCGTGAATCGGAATCATTTGGTGCGCGCCATGCTGGAATCCATGGCATACCAGTCGTTGGATGTCCTCGAAGCCATGCAGGAAGATGCCGGTTTGTCTCTTTCCGCTTTGCGCGTGGATGGAGGAGCCACCGAAAACAACTTCTTGATGCAGTTTCAGGCGGATATGATCAACACACCGGTAATCCGTCCGAAAATCGTGGAAACGACAGCCAAAGGGGCGGCCTTCCTTGCCGGCCTTGCCGTTGGGTTCTGGAAGAATACAGAGGAACTGCGCGTTCTGCAGGCGGATGCGAAGACATTTGTGCCGACCATGTGCGCAGAAGAACGCGACCGGAAGCAGCGTGGCTGGCATCACGCCGTACGCTGTGCGATGAATTGGGCGAAGGAGGAATCATGACGACACTCAATACCCTGGTACAGATGCTCTCCGATAAAATCTGGTTTGTGCTGATGATCTTATTGGTAGGAAGCGGACTGTTCTTCTCCGTACGCACGCGCTTTATTCAGGTGCGTCGATTCAGAAAAGCTTGGAAGCACGTATTCGGAAACTTGACGCTGTTCGGCGACAAGGCGGAAAAAGGCGGGATCAGCTCGTTTCAAGCGTTAGCTACAGCCATTGCGGCGCAGGTTGGTACCGGTAATATCGCCGGTTGCGCATCCGCCTTGGTTTCCGGTGGGCCGGGAGCCATTTTCTGGATGTGGTTAGCCGCTTTTTTCGGCATGGCCACCATTTATTCCGAGGCAGTCATGGCACAGGTGACGCGAACAAAAGACGAGGATGGGCATGTGATCGGCGGTCCTGTCTACTATATTCAGCAGGCCTTTCACGGGAAATTCGGTCGTTTTTTAGCGGCATTCTTTTCCGTCTCCATTATTTTGGCTTTGGGGCTGATGGGAAATATGGTGCAATCCAACTCGATCAGCGATGCGTTTTTCTCGGCATTCGGTTGGAACCGTTTAGCGGTTGGCATAGCGATTGCTGTGGTGGCGGGATTTATTTTCATCGGCGGCATTTCGCGCATCGCGCACGTGACGGAAAAAATTGTACCGGTCATGGCCGCTCTGTATTTGGTGGGCGGGTTTGTCTGCCTTTTCATCAATCGTGCCAATCTCCTTCCGGCCATCACCTCCATTTTTGTCGGGGCATTTCAGCCGCAAGCGGTGCTCGGCGCCGGCATCGGCATTACGGTTCGCCAGGCGATGCGCTACGGCGTAGCGCGCGGTCTATTCTCCAACGAAGCCGGCATGGGCTCAACTCCGCATGCCCACGCCTTGGCTAAAGTGGATAAGCCGCAGCAACAGGGCGAGGTGGCCATGATCGGTGTTTTCTTTGATACCTTTATCGTGCTCACCATGACCGCTCTGATCGTGCTCTCATCCGGAAAACTGGGAGAGATGATTCGCGCCGGTATGACCGGTACGCCTGTGGTACAGCAGGCCGTCGGCATGGCCTTCGGCAAGAACTGGGGCGCGGCGTTTATTGCGATCGCTCTTCTATTTTTCGCTTTCTCCACCATCATCAGCTGGTTTTTCTTCGCGAAACAAAATATGCTGTATCTCTTTGGAAAACACGCCGTAAAGCCCTTTGCGATTGTGGTCGTGTTGATGATTATCTTGGGAGCCACGCTCAAGGTGGAATTGGTTTGGAACCTGGCGGATCTTTTTAATGCCATCATGGTGTTTCCCAACTTGCTTGCTCTATTGGTTCTTTCCGGGCGGGTTGCCAAAATCAGCAACGAAAGCCAATGAAATAGCGCTTTTCATGTTCCCTTATGCGTCGAATGGGTAAGAGTACACTGCAAATGAATTGGCAGAAGAAGGTCGATGGGAAAAGGAAATTTTTGCAGAGTCTCTTTTTGGATGAGATGTATCGTTTCCAATAAATGGAAGAAAGGAACCATCATGAAAGCAGAAGACTATATTATTGAGCAAGTACCAAAGCTGTATACCATTATTGCCTTAAAGGTTTTTCGTCATACCCCGAATGTTGTGTTTGACGTGATGCCGACGAAGCTCATTCCACGCGTTGACGGCTTGGATCGTGTGATTCACACGGGGCCGGCGATCAGTCCGGGATCGGTCGGCGATGTTAAGCGTCCGTGGTATATGCATCCGGCGCAGTGGGACAACCTCTTTGTTCTCTATGGAGAGCGTCATGTGGAGTTATATACGCCGGAACATGGTAAGGTGGAAGACTTCATTGTCACGCCGGACTATATTGAGCATAACGGTAAGCGCGTGCTGGATGGCGGCGGCATCCTGATCTGGCCGACCTATGTATTTCACCGTGTTCAATCCGGACCGGAAGGCTCACGCTCGATCAACCTCGCCACGCGCGAAGAGGGAATCGATATGCGCAATAATTTCGATATTTACGATCTGAACGTGGAGACAGGCGAGTACCGTGTCATTCGGGAAGGATACAAAGATCAGAACATGGATGGCGTGCAGTAGTAAGCGGCAATCTTTAAAAACGCATTGTGCGCGAAAAGGATATGGTAAAAGCAGCTCCACAGAAATGTTACAGAGGGGGCTGCTTTTTTCATAGAAAGTTTTATACTGTCCTACAGGAGGATTGTATCGTGAAGAAAAATTGGTTTGTTGTGTTGCTCATCGCGGGATTATCCATGCTGGCCGTTCGCATGGTCGGTGAGCCGGTAGTGTACACGGGCCTGATTGCAGCATATTTTGGCGTCCTGTTAAGCGGCATGCTGTCCAACCGCTTCATTGGCGCAATAACCGGGGGCGCAACCATTGGACTCGGCCTTCTCGTCCGTCGATTTTGGCAAGAAATTCCCACGTTCAAGCCAAAGAAAATGGCCACTTGGACAGCGAATAATGAACAGTTCACGGCATTCATCGGCCAGTATTGGTGGGTGCTCCTACTTGGCGGTTTCGCCTTGGGCTTTCTGGCGGGATTCTTGGGTGAAGCGCTGGAGCGGCGGGGAAGGATGCCGCAGCATAAGGATGAGGACGAAATTACAAAGCCTCTTTCTGCGGCGCAGTATTTTACTCCGAAGCACATTGCGCAAATGTCCATTTTTATCGCCATCGGCGTCGTCATCAATTCCATGCGTGTCGGCTTTTTGAGCTTTGGCGGATTGCCGATTGTACTTTCGGGCTATATTTTTGGCCCTGTCGGCGGCTTTATCATTGGCGGAGTCACGGATTTGGTGGCCTTTTTGGTTCGCCCCTCTTCCTACGGCTTTAATTTAGCTTTTACGCTGACCTCAGCGCTGACCGGTGCGATTCCGGTACTGGTGACGGACGCATTGGGCGGAAAAAAGGTCCTTACGTTCTGGCGCGTGCTGGTTGGCGTCGTGATTGGTCAGTTCCTGACCTCTGTTATTTTGGTGCCTCTTTTCATGTCCCTTTTCATAGGAGAAGCGGCGGCCAAGGCGACTTTCTTCCGTGCGCTTGTCAAGCAGACATTCAGCGCACCGGTCTATGCGGTATTGGTTTTGTCGTTGATGCAGGCGCTCGCTAAATCCGGCCGAATGCGTACCTATTCGTCGCGACTGGCGCCATTACGGAAGAACATATAGGAGAAAATATTGAAAGAAATGCAGATGTCCGAATCCATGCGCGCGGGGTTGCTGTTGGCGCTTGCCGGCGGAGCCATGGATGCCCATTCGTATCTGTTTCGCGGCAATGTGTTTTCCAATGCACAGACGGGCAATGTCCTTCTGTTTGGCGTGCATGCGGCGCAAGGAGAATTTTCGCTTGCATTGGCACATCTTTGGCCCATCTTAGCTTTTGTGACGGGGATTTTTTTGGCGGATCACATTCGCCATCGTTGGTCATTTTCCCGTCTCCATTGGCGACAGTGGGCGTTGACGGTTGAAATAGTGTTGCTTTTTATCGTAAGCAATATGTCCAACGCCTGGGATTCGCTTGCCAATGCCTTGTTATCGCTAGCATGCGGCATTCAGGTGGAAAGCTTCCGCTCGATCCATGGCCGTTCGGTCGCGACTACCATGCTCATTGGCAATCTTCGCAGCTTTACCGCTGCACTCGAGACGTTTTTTCGCGAGCGCTCGCAAGACGCGTTACGGCACATGGGACTCTATAGTGGCTTAATTATCAGCTTTGTGTTGGGTGCCATTATCGAAAGCCGACTCATTGACAGGCTCGGTGCGCCATCCATCCTTTTTTGCGTCATTCTTTTGGGCATTGTTTTCCGCTTGTTGTCGGATAAGCGGGAACAAGAAACCTTTGCGGAGGAGAATCGCAAATGAGCGAAGCATAACGCACGACGTATTGAAAACGAAAACGATAGAAAATAGAAAGAGAAACCATGACAGAACAAGTGCTTTTAGGAATTTTGATTCCTTTTATAGGAACCACGCTCGGCTCCGCATGTGTCTATTTTATGCGAGGAGAAATGAACCGAAAGGTAGAGCGCGCGCTGCAGGGCTTTGCTGCCGGCATCATGATCGCCGCTTCGGTTTGGAGCCTGCTCATTCCGGCGATGGAGCAATCGGAGGCCCTTGGAAAATGGGCTTTTGTTCCGGCCGTCGTCGGGCTGATGGCGGGCGTGTTGTTCCTTCTTCTATTGGATCACGTTATTCCGCATCAACACTTAAACAGCGATGCGCCGGAAGGCCCCAATGTCCCCTTGGCCAAAAACAAAAAAATGTTCTTAGCCGTTACCTTGCATAATATTCCGGAAGGAATGGCGGTAGGCGTTGTATTGGCAGGTTTGCTGGCGGGCGTGGAAGGTATTACTGCGAGTGGGGCATTGGCGCTGGCACTTGGCATCGCGATTCAGAATTTTCCCGAAGGCGCCATCATCTCGATGCCGCTGCATGCCGGGGGCATGAAACGCCATCATGCGTTTTGGTACGGTACACTTTCCGGCGCCGTTGAGCCGCTGGGCGCGGCATTGACCCTTTTTGCCACCGGGCTGGTCGTACCCATTTTGCCTTATCTGTTAAGCTTTGCGGCCGGAGCGATGCTCTATGTGGTCGTCGAAGAATTGATTCCGGAAATGAGCGAAGGGGAACATTCCAACATCGGCCCCATCGCCTTCGCCGTGGGCTTTGCCGTGATGATGGCCTTGGATGTGGCACTCGGGTAAAACGAAAAACGAGAGGAACAGAATAACATTGAAAAAGGCGACATCGAAATTTCCACTTCGATGTCGCCTTTTGTAATCGAGTGAAAGGAGAGGGTGGCAATTACTGCGAAACGGGAT
This sequence comes from Murdochiella vaginalis, assembly GCF_900119705.1. Classification (GTDB taxonomy): domain Bacteria; phylum Bacillota; class Clostridia; order Tissierellales; family Peptoniphilaceae; genus Murdochiella; species Murdochiella vaginalis. Next base: position 859,946 of record NZ_LT632322.1, read on the forward strand.
TTGTTAACGGGAGAAGAAACGCCAGCGCCGCCGCGTTGCTCTTTGCGACGACTTCCTTGTAGGGTGCCGTATCCAAGAAACCGTCGAGCATCTTGGTGCCGATAGGGGACACGTTGCGAAGATCGGAAAGCCCCAGATGGCCGGCACCTTCGATGTGCACCGAAACCCACTTTTCTGAGGGATGGTTGAGCATTTTAACATTCGTATCGTATTCTGTTCCGGCCATGTTGGGAAGCCGCGGCCAAAGGGCATCCGAGTAAATATTTAAGACCGGGAGGGGATAGTCCTCTTGCACATAGCGGAATTGATTGTCATTGACGTCCAGGATATCGCAGAAATAGGGCGATTCCAGAGCGATGACGCCTTTCAAATCGGAAGCACGCTTGCGTCCGATTTCCAGCGCTGCTGCCCCGCCAAGGGAATGGCCGCTAAGAAAAATCTGCCGGGCATCGATATTTTTTTGCACCGCTTCCGGTAAGGCTCCGTTCTGTAGAGCATCGAGTAGAAACGTCATGTCCCCAACCTGCATCCCGACCCAGGTGCGAAAGCGAGACAACTGGGCGGAACGCGGAAGGTCATGGGGATTGGTCATCACGTCTTTCATAAAGGTGAGATCGATAGGGATGGATCGACCATCGGAGAGTTTGGTGGAAATACTGTGATAGGGATGGGACATCGCCAAGACCATATAACCATTAGAGGCTATGGTTTCGCACAGAATCGTATTGGCATTTTCACCGCCAAAGGCGCCGGGAGAATAGAGCACGACGGGCAGGGGAGTTGAAGGGAGTGTTTTCGGCATCCACACGCAAACCGGAAATTCGCGAAGGCCGGATTCGGTTTGTTCCGCCGGTTCCGTACAGGGGCGCTTCAAAAAGAAGCGTGTGGTTTGCACTTGGTCTTCAACGCCGGAGGAAATTTGCCCAAACGGGGGAAAGAGAAATAGACCCAAGAAGATCATTTGTAAAAAGATTGTACCGAGAAGGAGCACAAGTTTCTTCAGCCATGGTCGGATTCGCTTCCGGATGACGACGACCATGGCTACTAACGCAAGAAGCAAAAAGATGAAAAAAAAGATGAGCATACAAATCTCCTTATGATTCCTGTTTTCTAGCGTCAGTCTATCTTTTTCGTAGCCGAAGCAACCGTCCATGGCAGGTTGTCTTTATTGCAACGCATTAAGGGCGAAAAGTCTCCTTTGTGCGAGGCAGGCTCTCTTTCATTTCCCCGCGCTTGTACGCACGAATGAGTTCATGCAGATGGTCGATCAACTTCTGGTCGGCTTTTCCCTTGTCCGTATCACCGATGAGGAAACGGCGCTCATAGCGATCGACGGTTTCCACATGGGGAGAATAGGTTTCCAAGCCATTGGTCAGCCCGTCGAAATCCTGATGTTCGGCTAAGGCAATATGGTGCGAGTTGAAGATTAGTGTATAGCCGGCGATGCCGGTTTTGGAATGATACGATTTCGCAATGCCACCGTCGATTACAAAGAGCTTGTTATTAGCTTTTTTCGGGCTCTGGCCCTCTTTGCTTTTAACCGGCACGTGGCCGTTGATGATATGCGCATGCGGATGGCTCATATCGAACGCCTCCAACAGATAGTCCGCAACGTCTTCATTATCGCAGAGGGAATAGTACGGATTCATCTTTTCTTTGCCCAGCGTTTTGTCTCCGACAAAGTAGTTTTCGAAGGTGGCCATTTTGCTTTTACCGAACATGGGACTTTTCGGACCGCACCAGAGATACCAAGTAAAATCGATGGCACTTTTCGTCTTTTCCTTGTCCCGTTCGCCGTAATACGCGGTGGTCATCATGTAGTCCACGTAATCCATCAGCTCTTTGCCGGCATAAGGATGTTCATCAATGACGAGCGAATCGAAGGTGGCATCTTCTTTTAAAGGCAAGCATCCATGGTAGAGTAAATTTCCGTTGTAACAGAGGTAACTCGACCCCTTTTGGAAGAGAAAACCGATATGGCGCGCCAAGCGCTCGCTGTGCATGAAGGAAGCGCGTAAATTGAAAACCAGATCCTCTTCTTCTTTGGTCAGTTTGAGGGGGTCTTCAGGATCTACGGTGGGGAAGTTCGTGTCGCGCAGAGGATAGCGCGTGCCATCCGTATCGACGTATTCCATCGTTTTCCAGTCCACTTTTTTTAATACAATACGCTCATTCATAGCATACTCGGGATGGCGCTCTAAAAGCTGTCCTTCCAGCTTGTTTTCCAATATGGCCACCGCTTTGTGCATTTGCGCCGCGCGTTCGATGGACCAGATATTATACACGTTCTCATCAAAAATCTTCGGCTGGAAATAGGTGCAGGGATCATCGCCATATACCGTCATCGCAAAATCGTTCAAAGCGCGAAGGTGAATGCCGTACCCGTCTTCCAGTACGTCAAACGTGTTGTAGCGGATGGCATTGCGCAGAACCGCCATCATGCAGGCTTCGTTACCCAGTTGGGCACCCATCCAGACCACGTCATGGTTTCCCCACTGAATATCGACATTACGAAAAGCTATGAGTTCCTCGATAATTTTATCCGGGCCCGGTCCGCGATCAAAAATGTCACCGACGACGTGGATGTGGTTCACGCAGATGCGCTGAATGGTGTAGGAAAGGGCGCAGAGAAAATCATAGGCATCTTGTTCTTCGATGATCGCATCGATGAGGGAGTAGTAATAGCTGCGGCGATCAATTTCCCCGTCGTTAATTTCGAGAAGTTCTTCGATAAGTGTCTTGTACTCGTCCGGAAGCTTTTGACGAATTTGTTCTCGCGGATATTTTGAGGCGATAAAGCGCGCCACTTCAATCAGTTCCAAAATGATTTTTCGCACCCAACGCTCGTCATCCAGACGATCGATCTTTTTTTGTAGCGTTAATTCCGGATAATAAATCATTTCCGCAATTTCATTTTGATCGTCTTCGGAAAGGCGTGTCCGATAGACATCCCGTATCTTTCGGCGAATATTGCCGGATGCGGAACGCAACAAATGAATAAAGGCGCGATCTTCCCCGTGCACGTCGCTGAAAAAGTATTCCGTTCCTTTCGGCAACAGCATTTCTGTCTTGAGCCGAACAATCTCCCCCATTGCTGCCCGCCGATTCGGAAACTGTTTGGCCAGCATTCGCATCAGCATATTCTGCTTCACCACAAGACTCCTTTCACTGCGACAGCTTTTCGGGCTTTTGAAATCCCATCCCGAAAAGCAAGCGCATTCTTCTCCTATCCAAAGTATAGCAAAAGCGAGCGTATCTGCGCAGAAAATGCCGAAACGAGATACTGAAAGAGGATCGTAACCAACGGAAAAGTCGAGAGCGTAGATAGAGAGTTATAAGCACAGAGAAAAAAACGGATTTTGCAATGAAAAACAATAAATTTGACAAACACAACACGTCCCGCTATACTGATACGAAATTGAACTCCTTAATAATAAAAGGGGTAGAGGCGCGGGAGCGATGAGTATTTTCCGGAGGCGGTAGCCCGGGAAGGAAGAGAAAGGCAATCTCGCCGAAACGATGAAGCGGACACGTGACATTGTTGGGGCGGCATCAAACAGGTGTCGCACTGTCACCGAACAACGGTGGTGCGCTATCGGATTCGAGAGGGATGAGAAGGCGCAGCCTTCTCTTTTTTCTTTTCGGGTCCTAATGGCTGTCGAATGGGAGAAAGAAACGACAGAAGGAGGAGATCATGAAAACAGGAAAAAAACTGGGCTTATTGCTATTGGTACTCTGTTTGCTCTTGCCCCTTCCGGTGGAGGCAAGCGGAGAAACCGAAACCTTTATCGTGGGCATGGAGGTAAACTATGCGCCGTTTAACTGGTCGCAGACGACCGATGCCGATGGGGCGGTTCCGGTGGAAAACAGTCCGGGCGAGTATGCAAACGGCTATGACGTGTGGATGGCAAAACGCCTTGCGGAAGGCTTGGGCAAAACGCTGGTCATCCGCAAGATTGAATGGGATGGCCTGCCTCCTGCTTTAACGTCAGGAAAGATTGATGCCATTATCGCCGGCATGAGCCCGACGCCCGAACGCAAGAAAGAAGTCGATTTTACCGAGCAATACTATGCTTCGGATTTGGTGATGGTGGTTCGAAAAGACGGGAAATATGCAAATGCGAAAGCACTTGCCGATTTTCGTGGCGCTAAAATTACCGGACAGCTCAACACCTTTCATTATGAGGTGATCGATCAGATTGAAGGCGTAGCGAAACAGGCGCCGCTTGATACATTTTCCACGATGATTACGGCATTGAATGCCGGATCCATTGACGGCTATGTTTCAGAACGGCCGGGCGCGTTAGCGGCGGTTATGGCGAATCCGAATTTAGCCATGGTCGTTTTTGCTCCGGGGAAGGGCTTCGTCGCAGATCCCGAAAATACCACCATTGCAGTGGGCGTACGCAAAGGCGACGCTTTAAAAGAACAAATCAACCATATTCTTGCGGAAATACCGGAGGAAGAACGCCAACAGGCCATGGATGCCATGGTCACCCTGCAGAATCGCGGCGAAAGCGGAAGTACCTCTTTTCTCGATGAGGTGCGCGCTATTTGGGATACCTATTCTTCTCTTTTCCTGCGCGGCACGGGCGTAACGCTTCTGATCTCGTTTCTGGGAACGGCATTCGGTCTCGGCATCGGCTTTGTTGTCCAGGTCATCCGCACCATTCCGACCAAAAAGAAAAGAGGCGTGAACAAAGTGCTGATTCGCCTGCTGCAGCTTTTGGGTACGGCGTATGTCGAGGTGTTTCGTTCGACACCCATGATTGTACAGGCCATGCTCATTTTCTACGGTAGCAAACAGTTTTTCCACGTAGATATGGACCCGCTCTTTGCAGCTTGCCTGATCGTATCGATTAATACAGGCGCCTATCTTGCGGAAACCATTCGCGGAGGCATTGATTCCGTGGATGTCGGGCAATTTGAAGCGGCGCGGGCCATTGGCCTCGGCCATGGACAGATGATGATCCATGTGATTTTGCCACAAGCCATGCGTGCGATTTTACCGTCCATCGGCAATGAGCTGGTTGTAAACATTAAAGACACATCCGTCTTAAACGTCATTTCCGTAACGGAACTCTTCTTTGTGACCAAGAGCGTTGCGGGATCCACGTTCCAGATTTTTCAGGCGTATTTTATCGTAGCCCTCATCTACTTTGTGTTGACGCGCCTGGCCAACTTTATCATTCGGACCCTCAGCCGGAAATTCAGTCCGGATGTGCCTTTTACCATCAAGAGTGCAACGGAGGCGTAATATGGAAAAGCAAGCTATTCTTACGATTGAACACCTGCAAAAATCCTTTGGGGAAGAAGTGGTTTTAAAAGATCTTTCGCTTTCTCTGTATGCCGGGGAAGTCGTATCGCTTATCGGCCCGTCCGGCGCGGGGAAATCAACCTTTCTACGTTGCGTGAATCTGTTGGAAGAACCGACGGCCGGGCAAATTCTATTTCACGGCTGCTCCATTCTGGATCCGACCTTTGATCTGCTTCGCTATCATGCCAAGGTGGGCATGGTCTTTCAACAGTTTAATCTGTTTCGAAATTTGAGCGTGATGGAAAACTGCACGCTTGCGCAGATGAAAGTATTGCATCGCGCAAAAAAACAAGCGCAGGACGTGGCCATGAAAAACCTGCAACGCGTGGGCATGGCAGAGTATGTGCAAGCGAAGCCCGCACAATTATCCGGCGGGCAGCAGCAGCGTGTTGCGATTGCACGTGCTCTTTCGATGGATCCGGAAGTGCTTCTGTTTGATGAACCGACATCCGCCTTAGATCCGCAAAATGTGGGGGAGGTGCTCAGCATTATTGAGGATTTAGCAAAGGGCGGTATGACCATGATGGTTGTTTCCCATGACATCTCTTTTGCGCGCCGGATCGCCCATCGCATAGCCTTTTTACGCGATGGCTATATTGAAGAAATCGGAAGCCCGGAAGAAATTTTTACGCATCCCAAGAGCGAAGCGTTGAAGCAGTTTGTGCAGCAACAGGAATGATCGGAAATTCTCACGTGGCCTTTGTGGTTTTCCATGCATCGGTTTTGTCTTTCTATTCTTTGAAGAAAAAAATTCTGATCCCAAGATCGGAATTTTTTTTGCATTTTGACTTGCCAAAGGGATAAATGTTGTGTAGAATAATCGAGTGTCCAGAAATACGGGCGATGAAGCGAGAGGTTGCTCGAACGTCCAAGGACCTCTAAAGGCGTTGCAATACAGCGTACTAGAGGAAAAGACGTAGGTCGAGGGAATTTTCGTGGAGCAGTTCGATACCATTCGAACGACGGAAAACCGGTATTTCTTTTTTTAGGCGGGCATAGGACACGCCCGGCTCAGTGTATCGGCGAACCGGCGTAAACCTTCCTTAATAAAGGACAGAGCAATAGAATTCCTTGGAAATCCATCGAAATCCTGTTCTGCCGGAAGGAGCGCAAAACCAAGGAGGAAAAATGGCGAATCAGAAGATCAGAATCCGGCTTCGTGCGTATGATCATGAAGTCATCGACGCGTCAGCGGCGAAAATTGTCGAAGCGTGCAAGCGTTCCGGTGCAGACGTATCCGGACCGATTCCACTGCCGACGGACAAAGAAGTCATCACCATTCTGCGCGCTGTCCATAAATATAAGGACTCGCGTGAACAGTTCGAGCAAAGAACGCATAAGCGCTTAATCGATATCGTTAATCCCAATGTCAAGACATTGGAAGCACTTAAAAAGCTGAACTTGCCGGCTGGTGTGGACATCGAGATCAAACTGTAACCCCATTAGAATGATCGCGAAAGCGATCCGCTGTAAAGGAGGAACTCGTGAAGAGTATATTGGGCAAGAAGATCGGGATGACCCAGATCTTCGACGAAGACGGCATTGTCACGCCGGTGACGGTCGTGCAGGCCGGACCCCTGGTGGTAACCCAGGTCAAAACGACGGAAAAAGATGGCTACAACGCCATTCAGGTCGGCTACGGCGAAGAGAAAGAAAAGCATCTTACGAAGCCGCTGAAGGGACATTTTCATAAAGCGAATGTCGCCTATAAAAAGACGCTGCGCGAAATTCGCGTAGACGAGGGCGAAACATTCGAACCGGGTCAGGAAATTACCGTTTCCCTGTTCGCAGCCGGTGATGTGGTCGATGTGATCGGCACATCCAAAGGGAAGGGCACACAAGGCGCCATCCGCCGCTGGAATTATGGTCGCGGCCCGATGGGACACGGCTCCAAGTCCCACCGCGTTGGCGGAGCACGTGCGGCTGGATCGTATCCGGCGCGTGTTTTCCCGGGAACAAAGGGATCCGGAAAAATGGGACATGATCGGGTAACGGTACAGAATTTGACTGTAGTGCGCGTTGACGAGGAAAACAACATGATCCTCATCAAAGGTGCACTGCCTGGCCCCAAGGGCAGTCTGGTCACAATTCGTGCGGCCAAGAAAGCCCGGACCAAGTAAGGAGGACGGAAATGCCAAAAGTGAATGTAGTAAAGCAGACCGGTGAAGTCGTCGGCGAACTGGAGCTGGCTCCGGAGCTGTTTGATGTTGACGTCAACGAGCATACCGTCTACACCGTCGTGAAGAATTTGCTGGCGAACAGACGCCAGGGAACACAGTCGGCCAAAACGCGCGCCGAAGTTCGTGGCGGTGGCCGCAAGCCATATCGCCAAAAGGGAACCGGACGTGCCCGTGCCGGCTCGAGAACCCAGCCGAACTGGCGTGGCGGCGGCATGGTCTTCGCCGTCAAACCGCGCAGCTATCGTTATACGACGCCGAAGAAGATTCGTCGCATAGCGCTGAAATCGGTATTGACAGCCAAGGTTCGTGCAGACGAGCTCATCGTGTTGGATGCTCTAAAGCTGGATGCGTTCAGTACGAAACAGGCCGCAGCGGTACTTCAAGCGATCCATGCCGACAAAAAAGCCTACATCGTTGTTCATGAGGCGGATGAGCAGTTGATCCGCTCTTTCCGCAACATCCCGACGGTGGAAACCGTTGAGGTGGACAGCATCAACGTTTACGATCTCATGCGTTTCAACTCGCTGATCATGACGAAAGATGCCGTGAAAAAGGCAGAGGAGGTCTTTCAATAATGAAAACTCCATTTGATATCATCATCGCTCCGGTCATCACGGAGAAATCCATGGCGGATATGGCGGAACATAAATACACCTTCCGCGTCGATGCTAAGAGCAACAAAGCGGAAATTCGCCATGCTGTCGAAGAAGCCTTTGATGGCGTCACGGTTAAGCGTGTCAACACGATTACCATGAAAGGCAAAACCAAGCGCGTGGGGAACCACAAGACGAAGAGCTCCGATTGGAAAAAAGCCATCGTCACCCTCACGGAAGACTCGAAGGAAATCGAGTTCTTCGAAGGAATGTAATCGAGGAGGGATGCAATGGGAATCAGAAGATATAAACCAACCTCGGCAGGCCGTCGCGTTATGCGCGTACTGACCTTTGAGGAAATTACGAAATCCACCCCGGAAAAATCGCTGACGGTCAACCTGAAGCGTTCGGGCGGGCGCACGAATAACGGGCGCACAACGCTGCGTTTCCGTGGAGGCGGCGCAAAGCGCCGTTATCGCATCATCGACTTTAAGCGCAACAAGGACAACATCCCGGCGACCGTTTCGTCGATCGAATACGATCCGAACCGTTCCGCCAACATTGCGCTCTTGGTCTATGCCGACGGTGAAAAGCGCTACATTTTAGCACCGCGCGGACTGCAAGTCGGTCAGCACGTGGAATCCGGCGATAACGTGGATATTACGGTCGGCAATGCTTTACCGCTTCGTTTCATCCCGGTTGGCCAGACGATTCACAATATCGAGATGAAGCCGGGCAAAGGTGCACAGCTGGTTCGTACGGCCGGTGCCGAAGCTCAGTTAATGGCGAAGGAAGGCAAGTATGCACAGCTTCGCATGCCCTCCGGCGAGTATCGCTTGATTTCGCTGGACTGCAAAGCGACGATCGGCGCGGTCGGGAACCCGGATCACGGCCTGGTACGTCTTGGTAAAGCCGGTAAAAAACGCTATCTCGGCCGCAAGCCTCATGTTCGCGGTTCGGCGATGAACCCGGTAGACCATCCGCACGGCGGTGGTGAGGGACGCGCTCCGGTAGGCCGTCCGGCACCGATGACCCCGTGGGGCAAAAAATCACGTGGCGTGAAGACCCGCACAGCGAAACAATCCGACAAGATGATTGTTCGCCGTCGCACGAAGTAACAGGAGGATGGCATGAGCAGATCTTTGAAGAAAGGGCCTTTTGTAGATGACCACCTGATGAAAAAGGTGGAGGCTCTTAATGAATCCAATAAGAAAATGGTGATCAAGACGTGGTCCCGTCGCTCGACGATCTTCCCGCAATTTGTGGGCCACACGATCGCTGTGCACGATGGAAGAAAACACGTACCCATCTATATCACAGAAGATATGGTCGGACATAAACTCGGCGAGTTTGTCCCCACCCGTACATTCAGAGGACATGCCGGGAAAGCGGATAAGCAGAGTGGCGTACGCTAGGAGGTAGGACATGGAAGCAAGAGCAGAAGCAAAATATGTTCGCGTCTCTCCCCGCAAGGTGAACTACATCTGCAAAGAGATTCGCGGCAAACAAGTGGATGAAGCGCTGACCATTCTGCATTTCACCCCGAAAAAAGGCGCGGAAGTGCTGGAAAAAGTTCTGCGTTCGGCCATTGCCAATGCGGAAAACAACCTGAGCCTGGATCGCGAAGGGCTGGTGGTTCGTCAGGCATGGGCCAATGACGGCCCGACCATGAAGCGTTGGCATCCGAAAGCGAAAGGTGCAGCATATCCGATTCTCAAGAGAACGTCGCACATCGGCGTTGTGGTCAGTGAAAAAGAGGAGGAAGAGCGCTAATGGGTCAAAAGGTACATCCGAAGGGAATGCGCGTCGGCGTCATCAAGGATTGGGATTCCAATTGGTTTGCCGGCAGCGCACAGTTTCCGAAGTTGATTAAAGAGGATCATGAGATCCGCAAGATGGTCAAGAAAGAGTTGTTCGAGGCTGGCATCTCCGATATAAAAATCGAACGCACCATGGGTCGTGTACGCGTCACCATCAACACCGCAAAGCCGGGCATTGTCATCGGTAAAGGCGGTACGGCGGTGGAAGAGCTCAAGAAGCGCATGGAAAAACTGACCAAGAAGACGGTTCTCATCAATGTCGAAGAAATTCGCAATCCGGATTTAGATGCACAGCTGCAGGCAGAGCGCATCGCCGCTGACCTGGAAAACCGCGTGACCTTCCGTCGTGCGATGAAGCAGGCAATTCAGCGCAGCATGCGTGCCGGTGCCAAGGGAATTAAAACATTGGCTGCCGGTCGTTTGGGCGGCGCCGATATGGCCCGTACCGAGCATTATTCCGAGGGAACCATTCCCCTGCAAACGCTGCGTGCCGACATCCGTTACGGACAGGCAGTGGCCCGCACAACGGCAGGTGCCGTGGGCATCAAGGTATGGATTTACATCGGCGAAGTGCTTCCGGGCATGAAAGAGGCGGAGATGCCGAAGCCGCCGCGCCGTGAGCCGCGTCGTGGACGCCGCGATCGTCGGGATGACAATCGCCAGGATCGCCGTGACAATCGTCGTGGCGGAGAGCGTCGCGGAAACCGCCGCGAAGGAAATGGTCGTGGCGAGCGTCCCCAGCGCGAGCAATAAGACCGGGTGAGGAGGTAGCACTATGTTAATGCCAAAAAGAGTTAAACGCCGTCGCGTCCACCGTGGTCGAATGAAGGGGATGGCACTGCGTGGAAATACCGTCACATACGGAGAATATGGCCTGCAGGCTGTTGAACCGGCATGGATGACGGCCAATCAAATTGAAGCGGCTCGACGTGCCATGACGCGCTACATCAAGCGTGGCGGAAACGTCTGGATTAAAGTTTTCCCGGATAAACCGGTTTCCAAAAAACCTGCCGAAGTCCGTATGGGTTCCGGTAAAGGTGCTCCGGAGTATTGGGTCGCTGTTATCAAACCCGGTCGCGTGCTGTTTGAGATGTCGGGCGTGCCGCACGATGTGGCAAAAGAAGCGATGCGTCTTGCTGCTGCGAAGTTGCCGATGAAGACCAAGTTCGTCGTGCGTGAACAAGCGGGACAGGAAGGTGAAGAATAATGAAAGCTACGGAAATTCGCAATCTCTCCGATCAGGATCTCAGCCAGAAGTTGCAGGATCTGAAGCAGGAGTTGTTCAACCTTCGCTTCCAGATTGCAGCCGGCCAGCTGGAGAATCCCAACGCTATCGGAACGGTAAAGAAAGATATCGCGCGTGTACGCACGATTCAACAGGAACGTGCCATTGCGGCAAGAAAGGAGGCGTAACCGATGGAAAATCGTACATCGAAACGTCCACAGAAGATCGGTATGGTCGTCTCCAACAGTATGGATAAGACGATCGTGGTGGAAATCTCGACATTGGTCAAGCATCCCGAATACCACAAGATGATGAAACGCACGATCCGTATTAAAGCGCATGACGAGAATAATCAGGCGAAAATCGGCGACCGCGTTCTGGTAATGCAGACGCGTCCACTGTCGAAGACAAAACGATATCGCCTCGTTGAAATCCTCGAAGAAGCGAAGTAAGAGAGGGGGCTTCAATGTTACAGAATGAAAGTCGTTTGAAAGTCGCCGACAACTCCGGCGCAAAAGAACTCTTGGTCATTCACGTCATCGGCAGTACCGGTCGTAAATACGCGCATATCGGCGATCAAATTCGCTGCACGGTCAAAAATGCGACGCCAGGCGGCACGGTGAAGAAGGGCGACGTTGTCACCGCTGTTGTTGTTCGCAGCAAAGACGGTGTTTCGCGTCCGGACGGCAGTGTGATCCGCTTCGACGATAACGCGGCGGTCATTGTCAAAGATGATAAAAACCCGGTGGGCACACGTATCTTCGGGCCGGTTACGCGCGAGCTTCGTCAGAATGGCTACATGAAGATCATTTCGCTCGCACCGGAAGTACTGTAAGGAGTGGACTATGCACATTAAAAAAGGTGATCAGGTCCAGGTGATCTCCGGCAAATATAAAGGAAAAGTCGGTGAGGTATTACAGGTTTTTCCGAAAGCGAACCGGGTCATCGTTAAGGACGTCAATATGCAGGTGAAGCACAAAAAACCGCGCAGCATGCAAGAGCCGGGTGGAATCCTCCATCGCGAAGGCCCCATTCATGCCTCGAATGTGCTGCTTTATGATGAAGCGGCAAAACGCGGCGTGCGCACACACACAGAAATCAAGGACGGGAAAAAAGTTCGTGTTTCCACGAAGAGCGACACCCGTTTTGATCAGTAAGGGGGACGACCATGGACAATACTTTATATACACTCTATAAAAATGAGGTCGTGCCCGCTTTAATGAAGGAATTCTCCTACGACAACATCATGCAGGTGCCGAAGCTGGAGAAAATCGTCATCAACTGCTCCATGGGCGAAGCAAAGGACAACCCGAAGGTGTTGGAATCGGCAGCGCATGAATTGCAGGTCATCACGGGTCAAAAGCCGGTGATCGTCAAAGCTAAGCGCTCGGTGGCGAACTTCAAACTGAGGGAAGGACAGGCCATTGCGACCAAAGTCACCCTTCGCCATAAGAAAATGTATGATTTCCTTGAAAAGCTGATTGCGATCGCGCTTCCGCGTGTTCGCGACTTCCGTGGCGTTTCCGCTACGTCGTTTGACGGCCGTGGCAACTACGCTATGGGCGTGAAAGAACAGCTGATCTTCCCGGAAATCAATTATGACGATGTGGACACGATTCACGGTATGGACATTATCATTGTCACATCCGCTCAGACGGATGAGGAAGCCAAATCGTTCCTCAGCCACATGGGCATGCCGTTCGCAAAGTAAGAGGAGGAGAAATGGCAAAAAAATCATTGATTGCGAAACAGCAGAGAAAACCGAAGTTCTCGACGCGCGCCTATACTCGCTGCAGCATCTGTGGCCGTCCGCACGCTGTTCTCAAGAAGTACGGTATTTGCCGCATCTGCTTCCGCGAACTGGCTTATCGCGGGGAAATCCCCGGCGTGAAAAAGGCCAGCTGGTAAGCTGAGGAGGAGGTAGAAACATGATGACAGATCCGATCGCGGATATGCTCACGCGCATCCGCAATGGCAATATGAAAAAACACGAATCCGTCGTAGTTCCGGCATCCAACATGAAGAAGAATCTGGCACAGATTCTTTTGGACGAAGGCTACATCAAAGGATTCAACGTCGTGGAAGATAACAAACAGGGCATGATCACCATCGATTTAAAATACGTGGATGATCAGCGCGTCCTCTCCGGCCTCAAGCGCATTTCCAAACCCGGTCGTCGCGTCTATGTACGCGCTAACGAGGTTCCTCGCGTATTGGACGGTCTGGGCATGGCGATTCTCTCGACTTCCCGCGGCGTTTTGACCGACAAGCAGGCACGTGAACAAGGTGTCGGCGGCGAAGTGATCTGCTACATTTGGTAAGGGGAGGTAATTATGTCAAGAATTGGATTGAAGCCGATTGACATCCCCGAGAAAGTGGACGTTTCAGTCGACAACACCAACACGGTTAAGGTCAAAGGCCCCAACGGCGAACTTGCGCAACAGATTCCCTCTGCGTTTAAAATTGAGCAGGATGGCAAGGTGATGCATGTGGTTCGTCCGGATGATGAAAAGAAAACTCGCTCGCTGCACGGTCTTTATCGTACACTGATTGCCAATATGCTCGAAGGCGTAACCAACGGTTATACGAAAAAGATGCACATTGAAGGCAGCGGTTACCGCGCACAGAAGCAGGGCAAAATGCTGGTCATGAACCTCGGCTTCTCGCATCCGGTTCAGATGCAGGATCCGGATGGAATCACGACCGAAGTGCCGGATGATCGTACGATCATCGTGAAGGGCGCGGATAAACAGCAAGTTGGAAACTATGCGGCCAACATTCGTAAATGGCGCTTGCCGGAACCGTATAAGGGCAAGGGTATTCTTTACGAAGGAGAACAGGTACGTCGCAAAGAAGGTAAAACAGGCAAGTAAGGAGGCGCTTAGATGGCACAGTCTACAAAAAATGCAAATCGGTTGGCGCGTCATGCCCGTGTTCGCAAAAAGATTTCGGGCACTGCGGATCGTCCGCGCCTGAACGTCTACAAGAGCAATATGAACATGTATGCGCAGATTATCGATGATGAAGCCGGCGTAACGCTTGTTTCGGCATCGACGCTCGACAAAGATGTAGAAGTCAAAGGTTCCACAGTGGAGTCCGCCAAGGCGGTGGGCGAAGCGGTTGGAAAGAAGGCTCTGGAAAAGGGCATCGAGACGGTCGTCTTCGACCGCTCCGGCTACATCTATCATGGCAAGGTGAAGGCGGTCGCCGAAGGCGCTCGTGAAGCCGGCCTCAAGCTGTAACCGGGGAGGAGGAATCATGTATAAAGAAGACAACAAGCAAGAGCTTGAAGAAAAAGTCGTCTCGATTAACCGCGTCTCCAAGACGGCCAAGGGTGGACGCACGGGCCGTTTTTCCGCCATCGTTGTTGTTGGCGATAAAAAAGGCCGTGTCGGTATTGGAACGGGCAAGTCGCTGGAAGTTCCTGACGCCATCCGTAAAGGTTCCGAAGAAGCCAAGCGTTCTATGGTGAATGTTCCGCTGGTCGGAACCACCATTCCGCATACGATTATCGGTCGTGACGGTGCAGGACGCGTTCTGTTGATGCCGGCAAAAGAAGGTACCGGTATCATCGCCGGCGGTCCGGTGCGTGCGGTTTGTGAAATGGCGGGCATTACCGATATTCGCGCGAAGTCGTTGGGCTCTTCCAATGCGCGCAGCATTGTCAATGCTACCATGAACGGCCTACTCACTATGAGAACGGCGGATCAGGTTGCTCGTCTACGCGGCAAGAGCGTAGAAGAAATTCTGAAGTAGGAGGCCGAGCATGAGTATGTTACGAATTACATTAAAGAAAAGCTTCATCGGCCGCCAGGATAAACAGATTAAAACGGCGAAAGCGCTGGGCTTGACGAAAGTCGGGCACACGGTTGAGCATGAGGATACTCCGTCCGTTCGCGGTGCGATCCGTAAGATTGATTTCATGCTTGATGTCGAGGAAGTACAATAGGAGGTTGATCATGAAATTACATGAATTAAAGCCTGCACGTGGCGGCGAAACCAAAGAGCGTAAGCGCGTCGGCCGTGGTCATTCCTCCGGTTGGGGAAAATTTGCCGGGCGCGGCCGCGACGGACAGAATTCGCGAACCGGCGGCGGTGTTCGTCCGGGCTTCGAGGGCGGTCAGATGCCGTTGTTCCGTACGCTGCCAAAACGCGGATTCCACAATCCGTTTTCCAAGCAGTACGCGGTGGTCAATTTAGACGATCTGAACGGCTTTGAAGAGGGTGCCGTGATTACGGCACAGACTCTTGTCGAAGCAGGTATTATTCGCCAAAATGAGCTGGTGGACGGATTAAAGGTTCTCGGCAATGGCGAATTGGATAAAAAGCTCACCGTGCAAGCCACGAAATTTTCCAAATCTGCTGAAGAAAAAATTCAGGCAGCCGGTGGAAAGGCTGAGGTGATCTGATGCTTTCGACACTCAAGAATGCGTGGGCAACGGAACAGACGAAAAAGCGCATCATCTTTACGGTGTTGATGCTGATCATTCTTAGACTCGGCAATGCACTGCCTATTCCGTTTGCCAACTTGCAGCTCATCAACCAGATTTATAATTCGGTGGAGGGAAGCCTTCTCGGCATCATGAATATGATCAGTGGTGGCGGATTGGCGAACTTGAGTGTTTTGGCTTTGGGCGTCGGCCCCTATATTACGTCTTCCATTGTTATTCAGCTGTTGACATTCGCTATTCCGCAGCTGGAAGAAATTTCCAAAGAGGGTGAGGAAGGCCGCAAAAAGATCCAGCAGTATACGAAGTATCTGGGCGTTGCCTTGGCAGTTGTGCAGGCGTTCGCATTGGTACAGGGCATTTTCTCTGGCGCCTTCGGCAATGGCGGCGCCTTGGAAAAGGCAATTGCGGTTCTTGTCATGGTTGCCGGTGCATCCTTCGTGGTGTGGATCGGTGACCTGATTACAGAACATGGGGTCGGAAACGGCGTTTCCTTCATCATTTTCTTAGGCATCGTTGTGCAGATGCCGGGAAGACTGTATGCCATGATTCAAGCCGTTCTTCATGGACAAATGAATCCTCTGGTTCTGCTGCTCATCATTGCCATCACGATTGCGATCACGGTCGTTGTGGTGTTGCTCAATGAAGGGGAGCGTAAGGTACCGGTGCAATATGCCAAGCGCGTGGTCGGCCGCAAGATGTATGGCGGTCAGGCGACGCACATTCCCATCAAAGTCAACATGGCAGGCGTGATGCCCATTATTTTCGCATCCGCTTTGCTGGCCATCCCGCAGACGTTGGCTTTACTTTTCGGCGGCGGTGTACAGCGCTTTGTTGCACAGTATTTGACACCGCAGGGATGGATCGGATTCATCGTGCAGCATGCGTTCCAGGTGCTGCTGATCATCCTATTCGCCTATTTTTACAACTCCATCCAGTTTAATGCTTATGAGTACTCGCGCAATCTGCAGCAATCCGGCGGATTTTTGCCGGGCATCCGACCGGGAAAACCGACGACGGATTATCTGCAGCGCATTGTCGGACGCATTACACTGGTTGGCGCTATCGTGTTGGCGGTTCTTTCGGTCATTCCGGGTCTGGTGAACAAAGTATTCTCCGTGAGTCTGGGATTCGGCGGAACGTCCATCATCATTGTGGTCGGTGTCGTGCTGGAAATGGTGCGCACGTTGGAAGCGCAGTTACAAATGCGTCATTATCGCGGCTTCTTAAAGCGATAAGAAAGGAAGGCTACGATGAGGCTCGTATTACTTGGCCCTCCGGGAGCCGGAAAGGGCACACAGGCAAAAATGCTGGAAGAACGCTATCATCTGTCGCATATCTCCACGGGCGACATCTTCCGTGCAAACATCAAGAACCAAACCGAGTTGGGCAAAAAGGTGGAAAGCTATCTTTCCTCCGGCCAATTGGTACCGGATGAGCTGACCATCGCGATGCTCTGGGACCGCTTGGATCGCGAGGGCGATAAGGGCTTTTTGCTGGACGGCTTTCCGCGTACGCTGGAACAGGCGGACGCTTTAAAAGCCGGTCTCGCGAAACGGGCATGTCCATTGGACGCCGTCATCTCCATCGAAGTCGAGGAAAAGGTGCTGGTCAAGCGGCTGGCGGGCAGAAGAACCTGTCCGCAATGCGGCGCCTCCTTCCACATTACGGATCAACCGCCCCAAAAAGAGGGAATCTGCGATGTATGCGGCACGAGCCTTATTCAGCGTACGGACGACACCGAAGAGACGGTGCAAAATCGCATTGCTGTCTACCGAAAACAAACGGAACCGCTTGTCGCATATTACGACAAGGAAGGGATTCTCGTTCATATCAACGGCGATCAGCCGGTAGAATCGGTTTTTCACGCCATTGAAGAGGCGTTAACGGTATGACGTTAGAAGCGAATATGGATCAGCCGTGTCCTTACGTTCCCGGTCAGGTTGTGCGATCGAAGGCCGGACACGACAAGGGCAAGGTCTTTCTCGTACTGGATCGTTGTGATGCGAAACATGTTCACGTGGTGGACGGGCGAACGAGAACGCTCGCTCATCCCAAGAAAAAGCGCGTCATTCATTTACAGCCCTATCGGGCCATCGTGTCCGATTTACAGACGATGAAAGGGGATGCGGCGTTGGACGACGCTACCATCCGCAAATGGTTGGCTCCCTATCGGGAGGCACAAACGAAGGAGGAAAGCTGATGTCATCAAAAGACGTGATTGAAGTCGAAGGCGTCGTCAAAGAGCGACTTCCAAACGCCATCTTCATCGTCGAGCTGGAGAACGGACATGATGTCATGGCCCATATTTCCGGAAAACTACGCATGAATTACATTCGCATTCTGGAAGGGGATCGCGTGACCGTGGAGCTGTCTCCCTATGATTTAACCAAGGGACGTATCACGTGGAGAAAGAAATAGGAGGAAGCAATGAAAGTCAGACCATCAGTAAGAAAGATGTGTGATAAATGCAAGATCATCAAGCGCAAGGGTCGCGTGATGGTGATCTGTGAAAACCCGAAGCACAAACAGCGTCAAGGCTAAGGAGGTGCGACTTTGGCTCGAATTTCCGGGGTGGATCTACCCAAAGAAAAGCGTGTAGAGATCGGTTTAACGTATATTTACGGCATCGGTCGTTCACGTTCCAATGAAGTTTTGAAAAATGCGGATGTGAATCCGGACACGCGCGTGCGCGATCTTTCCGAATCGGAAGTACAGCGCATTCGTGAACAAATTGCGGAGTATCACGTGGAAGGCGACCTTCGCCGTGACGTTTCCATGAACATTAAACGTCTCCGTGAAATCAACAGTTATCGTGGCAACCGTCATCGTCGCAACCTTCCGGTTCGCGGGCAGAACACGAAAAACAATGCCCGTACACGTAAGGGTCATAAGAGATAAGGGGGGATGTTATGGTAGCGCAAAAGAAAGTCACCAGACGTGGCGGGAAACGCCGCGTAAAAAAGAATATTACGAACGGTCAGGCTCATATCATCTCGACCTTCAACAATACGATCGTGACCCTTTCCGATTTAAATGGAAACGTGATTTCATGGGCTTCCTCCGGACAGCTGGGTTTCCGCGGTTCGCGTAAATCGACGCCGTATGCGGCGCAGCAGTGTGCGGAAGAAGCAGCACAAAAAGCGATGGAACAGGGCCTTAAGACCGTTGAAGTGTATGTAAAAGGACCGGGCTCAGGTCGTGAATCCGCCATTCGTGCATTGGAGACGGCGGGACTTAGCGTGACGCTGATTAAAGATGTTACGCCCATTCCGCACAACGGCTGCAGACCGCCGAAGAGAAGAAGAGTTTAACGGAGGCAATCATGGCAAGATATACCGGACCGATTTTAAAACGTTGCCGTGCCTTGGGAATTGAGCCCCAGGTCGTCGGCATCGATAAGAAAAGCCGCCGCAATCCGAAGCGCAACACACGCAAGTTGAGCGACTACGGTATGCAGCTTCGCGAAAAGCAAAAAGCGAAATTCATTTACGGCGTCTCAGAAAAAGCATTTCGTAACCTGTTTGGTCGTGCTACTCGCATGAGCGGACAGGCCGGCTGGAACCTTTTGAAGTTATTGGAGCTTCGCTTCGATAACGTCGTGTATCGCATGGGCTTTGCTTCGACGCGTGCACAGGCACGTCAGTTGATTGTTCATGGTCATTTTGATCTGAACGGCCACAAGGCGACTGTGCCTTCCATGACGCTGGAAGTTGGCGACGTCATCAGCGTTCGTGAGCGTTCACGTAAGAATGCATTTTTCAAGAGCACCGAAGAGAACATCTGGAACCAGATGCCTTGGGTTTCGGTGGACGAAGAAAAATTGCAGGGTCGTATTCTCTCCGAGCCGATGCGTGACAACATCGATTATCCGATTGAAGAGACACAGATTGTCGAGTTGTACTCGAAGTAATTCCGCCCCGCAGCGCGACATGGAAATCGAGTTCGACAGAACAGAAGGGGAGGCTGATCCGTGGTAGATCGACTCAATACAAAAGTTGAAATCCTGGAATTGGATGAACACAAGAACTATGGACGCTTTAGTATGTCTCCGTTAGAGCGCGGATACGGGACCACAATCGGCAATTCGCTTCGCCGTGTGTTACTCTCTTCGCTGCCGGGTACAGCGGTATCCAACATCAAGTTTGATGAAGGGGTTCCGCATGAATTTACGACCATTCCCGGCGTTCTGGAAGATGTGCCGGAAATCGTCCTGAACATGAAGGGACTTGCCGTGCGCCGTTTACAGGGGCATGGAGAAGAAGTCACATTGCGCCTGGATGTGGAAGGGCCGAAGATCGTAACGGCTCGTGATATTCAAGAGAGCACTGAGGTGGAGATTGTCAATGACGATCATTATCTCTGCACGTTGAATACGGACGGCAAAATTCATATGGAATTGACCGTCATCGACGGCGAAGGGTACGCGCTCGCTGACCAGAACAAAGATGCGGATGATCCGATCGGCACCATCGCGATTGATTCCTCCTTCACACCAGTGAAGAAAGTCAATTTCGAGGTGCAGAATACGCGTGTACAGCAGATCACCGACTATGACAAGCTCATCCTCGAAGTATGGACCGACGGCACGGTAACGCCGCAGGAAGCCATTTCACAAGGAGCAACGATTCTTATGGATCACTTGCGCCTGTTTACGGAGCTGCCCGCGTTTGTCATGGAAGAAAAGGATGAGGCTTTGGAAACGCATGCGGAAGAAGATGCGCTTTTACAGAAGCCCATTGAAGATCTGGATCTTACACTGCGCAGCTATAATTGCCTGAAGCGTTCGGATATTCATACGCTGGGTGACATTGTTCGCATTTCCGCAAACGAGCTGGCTAAGATTCGCAATTTTGGCAAGAAGTCCTATGCCGAGGTAGAAGAAAAAGTGCAATCCTTCGGCCTGGAACTCAATCATTCACAAGAGTAACATTAAGGAGGAGACATTGGCGAACTTACGAAAACTGGGAAGAAGAACCGATCATCGCACAGCCATGCTGCGCAATCTGGTCTCATCCCTTTTCCTGAACGGTCGGATTACGACCACCGTCACCCGCGCCAAAGAAGCACAGAGGATGGCGGACAAGCTGATTACCGAAGGCAAAAAGGGTACATTAGCCGGAAATCGTGCGATTTCTTCAGAATTGTACAGCAATGAGGTGGCCCGCAAAGTGGTTGAGGAAATTGCTCCGTCCATGAAAAATCGCAACGGCGGCTATACGCGTGTGCTGAAAGTCGGCATGCGTCGCGGCGATTCGGCGGACATGGCGATTCTGGAGCTTGTCACCGAAACGGCAACAAAAAAGACCAAGAAGAGCACGGAAAAAGCGGCCGTAAAAGAGACAAAAAAAGTCGAACCGACGGCTGAGCCGAGCGAAAGCGAAGTATCCACTGCAGAAGAAACCGGCGAAGAAGCGAAAGCAGAAGAGCCGAAAGAAGCTTCCGAAGAACAGGAAACAGCTGAGGAAGAAAAAGCGGAAACAAAAGAAGACACCGAGGCGTAATTTTATTCCTCTCTACAGCTTGTCGGCGCGGAACGATATCGTTCCGCGCCGTTTCTTTTGTTTGATTTTTCCTCTTGCCCAAAGCCGAGGGACGAAGGTCGCTTGCTTCTTGACAGCCTCCTTGCCCTTTTCTATCATAAAGGTGCTAAAAATTTTCATGGAAAAGCCAAAAGCGTGATGGAACGCAAGAGGAGGAAAAGGGAAGATGCTTACGGAAAAAATGCCCAGCAGTCGCGAAGACTTGCATGTCGTATGTCTCGAATCCGACCGTTTACGCGTCATACTGCTGCCCGAAATCGGCTGTAAGATTGCTTCCATTATTTATAAGGCCAATCAGTTTGAAGCACTTGCTCGGCCGCTGGGGCATGAGACCGCGACAGAGCAGGCGAAGCTCTATGCTCGTGCCTATCCCGGCGCTCCCTTTGATCAGTTCGATTTGTCCGGCATAGATGATTGCATTCCGACGATTGACGCTTGCAGAGTTGAAAAACTGGGGCGCTTTGCCGACCATGGCGATGCTTGGAGCCGACCGTGGAATGTGTTTGAGGAAGATCGATCTGTGTGCTCTGTCAAAGCTTTCTTTCGGCTGTCTTCGATACCCCTCTATTTTGAGCGGCATGTTCGTTTGGAAGGAAGCACCCTTTTTCTTTCGTATCGTCTTCTGAATGAATCCATCGACGAGCGTCCTTGGCTTTGGGCTTTGCACGGCCTCTGCCATTATGAACCGGATGCGATCCTTTCTTGGCCGGAGCCGTATACGCTGTTCAATGCTCATGGCGAAGAGCCGTTTTCCTTTGACCCGCGAAAGCTTTCCGAAGTACCACAGCAAGAGGCCTATAAATTCTATTTAACAGATCCGGTTCCCACAGGAAAAGCGTCCATTTTTTATCCTTCCCAACACATGCGAACAACACTGCAATGGGATGCAGAACAGTTTCCATACCTTGGCGGGTGGATTAATACGGGGGGAAGCCCCGGCTCGCGTTGCATTGCTTTAGAGCCCACCAACGGTTTTTATGACCGATTGGATCGTGCCATTGCCAATGACAAAGTGGGGCGCATCGCTCCGGGTGCGGAGATTTTTTGGCAGGTGCAAATAACCATAGAAGAGGTGCAATAGTCGCGCTCTCTCAAATAATGAGGAATACTATGCAGGATCAACAGGAGAAACGAATCAGCAAAGAAAGTCGCCAAAGCGCGGGACGAAAGGGCAGCGTGTTGGGCATTGTAGCGAATGCTTCTCTTGCCGCAACAAAAATCCTGATCGGCCTTCTCAGCGGCGCCTTGTCCATCTTCGGTGACGGCATCAACAATCTCTTCGATGCGCTGTCGGCGTTTGTTTCGTTGTTTTCCTTCTATCTTGCCGGAAAACCGGAGGATCGTGAACATCCCTTCGGCCACGCACGGGTGGAGTACATGGGCTCTTTTTTCATCGCCATAATGATTCTGTACGTTGCAGTGAGCCTGTTCTGGGAAGGCATCAAGCATACCATGACGCCGGTCGACGTACATTTTTCCGTTTTACAGATGAGCCTTCTTCTGCTGTCGATTGCCGTCAAGGTGATCATGGCAATCCTGTATACGCGTTGGGGGAAGAAACTATCTTCAAACGTGTTTTTGGCGACGGCGGCCGATGCCAAATCCGATATACTTGCCACGTCGGCAATTCTCCTCGCCCTTATCTTGTCGCCGATTATCGGCATTCCGCTGGACGGACCGTTCACGGTGGTGGTGGCGATTCTCATCGGCAAAAACGGCGTTGATATTTTGCGCACGAATTACGATGCTCTGCTGGGGAAAGCACTGGATGGCAAGCTTGTGTCGGCCCTCACCAAATCCTTACTCGCTTTTCCCGGTGTGTTGGGCATTCATGATATGATTATCCATGATTACGGTCCGGGAAGCCGTTTTGTTACGGTTCATGTAGAAGTGGATGGCCGAAAAAGCGCGATGGAAAGTCATGAATTGGTGGACCGCATTGAACGCAGCATTGCGGAAACGTATCAGGTTGAAATCACGATTCATATGGATCCCTTGCAGCCGCGCACAAAGGAAGTGGTTGCCATGGAAAGACGGATCACGGAGTGGGTGAAGGAACAAGATCCGCGCTTTACCATCCATGATTTCCGACTGATTACGCAATCGAAGGGAAGGAACATCCTTTTTGATGTGCTGATTCCCTGGGATAAAGCAATTCATACCGAAGAATTGAAACAGGCATTGGAACAACGCGTACACACACACTATCCGGACGATGAGGTGCTCATTACGATCGACCGGGATCTTGTAATGCATAGAGAGTAACGAAAGGAGAAGATATGGACGATAGAGAGAAAAAGAGCGCCGCAACATCAGCTCCTCCTTCCGGAGTTTCTGCGGCTGCTTATAAAGAGAACGATTCGATGAACGATGAACCGTATCCGTCGGGAAGGCGGAAGTGGCGTGTTTTTGCTGGGCTTTTCTTTCTTTTGGCAGTAGCCTATCTTCTCGGCGTATTTTATTTCTCGCGCTACAGCTATCCTAAGACCAGTGTAAATGGCTATTTTGTGGGCCGCCGCCCCGTATCCGCTTTAACAGATATCCTACCCGAAGGAAACGCGCATCATTACGTCGGTCGCGATGCGGAAATCACTTTGGATCCCCAGAGTATACATCTGCGCTATCAGCGGCAGGACGGAACCTTCCGTCAGCCCTCTTCTTGGAAGTGGCCGCTGGAATACTTTTTAGCGCACGATTATTCTCTTGCCGGATATAATGTCGAATACGATGAAGAGCGCTTAGTCTACCTGCTCAAAGAAGCCGGATTCGATCCGGATGGAGAGCCACCAAAGGATGCTACCCTCGAAGCGTCGGGAGACGTCGTACGCATCAAGCCGGAAGAACCGGGCAAGCGCGTAGATATGGACGCTTTAAAGGCCATCATCTTTCAGACCATCTCCGGCAAGGAGGAGACAGTGCATGTGGAGGACGCATATGAAAAACCGAAGGTGACGAAAGACGATCCCCGATTAGCGGCCGATAAGGAAAAGGTCGAAAAACTTTTGGCCACCACCATTACCTATGTTTTGGGCGATAAAACCTATGTCTTCGGTCCACAGGAGATTTTTCCGCTTCTCGAACGTGATGCCGCAGGAGAATACACCTTGCCGGATTCCAGCATTCAATCCTTTGTTGTCAAGATGGCCAAAGAAACGGACACTTACGGAACCTCACGGCAATTTGAATCCACCGGTGCGGGAACGGTGACCGTTCCGCCGGGCATTTACGGCTGGCAAATCAATGTGAAGAAGACGGTTGCAAGCATAAAAGAAATGCTCGCAAAAGGCGAGACGGTACCGGATGCCAAACCGGTCTATAATCACACCGGCCTTGCGCGCGGAACGGAAAATGACATCGGCAATACGTACATTGAGATTGATCTCTCCCGTCAACATCTTTGGGCGTATCGGGATGGAAATTTGCTTATCGATAGTGATATTCGCACCGGAAAAGTGAATCACTTCAACGAAACGCCGCGAGGCGTACACATGATCTGGAGTCGGGAAAAGGGGAGACAGCTGCAAGGACAATTCAAAGACGGTACGCCGTATAATTCCAAAGTCGACTATTGGATGCCTATCAATTATGGTGGCGTAGGTATGCACGATGCATCCTGGGTAACGGCTTTTGGCGGGCAGTATTATATTTATTCCGGATCGAATGGATGTATTAATTTGAATTTGGAAACCGCCAAGACCATATATGACAACTTTACAAACGGTACGCCGGTGGTAATATACGAAAGCTCGACGAACTACTCGCCGGCGGATCACAGCTTCTAAGATAGAAGACAGGAGAAATGCATGACAACAGCGAACCGGTTGCTTGAAGAGGCACAAGCCGAAGAGACGACCGAATCGAAAAAATCGCCGCATTCCACACGGGAGAAAGCGGTCATTGCCGTAGACGACGTCACGTTTCGCTATCCCCAATACGAGGATAACGGACGGGAAGCGCCTACTTTGGATGCCATTAATCTGCACGTAAAAAAAGGGGAATTCATCGCACTGCTCGGCCATAATGGATCTGGTAAATCGACGCTTGCCCGCTTACTCAATGCCCAGATGTTACCGGAGGAAGGCGAGATTACGATACTGGGCATGAACACGAGAAGACAAGAAAAAGTCTGGTCTATTCGCTCCCAGTGTGGGATGGTCTTTCAAAATCCGGATAATCAGATTGTAGCCTCCATCGTGGAAGAGGATGTCGCGTTCGGCCCGGAGAATCTGGGCATACCGAATCCAGAGCTGCGCCGTCGCGTGGATGCCGCATTAGAAGCAACGGGGATGATGCCCTATAAGCGTCGTGAACCGTACAAGCTTTCCGGTGGACAAAAGCAGCGCGTGGCGATTGCCGGCGTTTTAGCGATGCTTCCCGAATGCATTATCTTGGATGAACCGACCGCCATGCTGGATCCGGTGGGCCGCCGGGAAATCATGGATACGATCCATATGCTCCATCGGGAACAGCATAAAACGATTATTCTCATTACGCACAATATGGAAGAAGCGGTCGAAGCGGATCGCATTGTTGTGCTGTCCGAAGGGGAGATTGTCTTGGAGGGAACGCCGCGCGAGGTGTTTTCCGATGTGGAGACCATGCGTCGTTTGGAATTGGATGTTCCGCAGGTGACCGAGGTCGGGTACCGGCTACGGAAAGCGGGATTTGACGTGCCCTCGGATTGTCTGCGCATTGAGGAGCTGGTGCAGACGCTGGTGGCTAACCAAAGAAAAACAGAAGAAGCCACCGCGCAAAAGGTCATCGGCCCCCAAGAGGATTCTTCCACCTCGACCTTCTCAGCAAACGGAGAGGAGGGTGTGCAATGAGCATGATTTTTGATCACCTTTCTTTTTATTACAATCGCGGTCAAAAGGATGAAGTAAAAGCGCTGGATGATATCACCATGACCATTGATCGACATGAATATGTCGGCATCATCGGGCATACGGGCTCCGGAAAATCCACTTTGGTGCAGCATATGAACGGGTTGAATATTCCGCAGGAAGGATCCTTAACCGTGGACGGCATTACCACCGGCGATTCCAAGGCTTCGCTGACCACCTTGCGTCAGCGTGTGGGATTGGTGTTTCAGTATCCCGAAGATCAGCTGTTCGAAGAAACGATCTATCAGGATGTGGCCTATGGTCCGAAAAATCTGAAACTACCGCCCGAAGAAATTGATGCGCGTGTGCGCTGGGCGCTGCAGGCGGTTGGTCTTGATGCCGATACCATCGGTAAGGAATCGCCTTTTGAGGTTTCCGGAGGACAAAAGCGTCGTGTGGCCATCGCCGGCGTTATGGCCCTTCGTCCCTCCTATCTCATTTTGGATGAACCGACGGCCGGCTTGGATCCGCATGGACGCGATGAGATTCTTTCGACCATTCATCGTCTGTATGAGGAGAATCCGGAGATGACCATTATCTTGGTCACGCATTCCATGGAAGATATTGCGGAACACGCCAAGCGCATCATCGTTGTGGACCAGGGAAAGCTGGTCATGGACGGTACGCCGCATGCTGTCTTTGCGCGGCGTGCGGAGCTGGAGGCCATTGGTCTGTCCGTGCCGCAGGTGACGCAGCTGATGCAGCGCCTGAAAGAAGAAGGGCTGGATGTGGATTCTTCAGCCATTACCGTAGACGAAGCGGTGGCGGCGCTTTCCGCATTCCTGCAGGGAAAGGAGGCGTAGCATGGGCAATCAGATTACCATTGGTCAATATATGCCCGGTGATTCCTCCATCCATCGGCTGGATCCGCGTGTGAAGCTGGTTCTCATACTCATTTTTATGGTTACCGCCTTCTTGGTAGAAACTTTTACGGGCTATGCCCTGTACTTCGCTTTGATCGTTCTGGTGACTTTCCTGGCAGAAGTGCCCATGGGGCGGTTATGGAAGGGACTGAAACCGATCTTTCTGATTTTGGTTTTCACCTTTGTGATCAATGTCGCCTTTACACCGGGAAAAACGATTTGGACCTTCGGACCGCTTTCGATCAGTGAGGAAGGCCTTGTTCGAGCCACCTTTATCGCGATTCGCCTGATGCTGCTGGTGATGGGCACGAGTCTTCTGACGCTTACAACGAGCCCACTGGAGCTTACGGACGCCATTGCCTGGCTGTTGAAGCCGCTGGACTGGACGGGCTTTCCATCGCATGTCATCGCAATGATGATTTCCATCGCACTGCGCTTTATCCCCACGCTTTTTGACGAAACAAATAAAATCATGAAAGCGCAGAAAGCGCGTGGCGCCGATTTTGAGTCCGGTAATATTCTGCAGCGTGCGAAAGCCATGATACCGCTTTTCGTCCCGTTGTTTCTCAATGCCATCAATCGTGCGGATGAGCTGGGCATTGCGATGGAGGCGCGTTGTTACACCGGAAGTAACATTCGCACGCGATTGAATCCATTGAAGATGACTACCCGGGACGGGATCGTCTTTGTATTGTGCTTCGGCATATTTATTGCCATCAGTATTTTCTTTTGATCGAAGGGGGAGGTCATGCAAAACATCCTCTTACGCATAGCCTATGACGGCACAGATTTCTCCGGCTATCAGGAACAGATCGGAAAACGTACGGTTGCCGGCATATTACGGGAGGCGGTGGAGGCGGTCACCTTGCGATCGACACGCCTTCTGGCTGCGGGGCGCACCGATCGTGGTGTACATGCCGAAGAGCAAGCCGTGAATTTTTTGACCTCTCTCGATTGGC
The DNA here is from genome assembly GCF_900119705.1 of Murdochiella vaginalis. Taxonomy (GTDB): domain Bacteria; phylum Bacillota; class Clostridia; order Tissierellales; family Peptoniphilaceae; genus Murdochiella; species Murdochiella vaginalis. Next base: position 887,777 of record NZ_LT632322.1, read on the forward strand.
CGGAGGAAGCTTTTTTTCATGCGATTCAAAATCGATTGCCGGAGGATGTGCTGCTCTTGTCGGCGCAAAAAATGGCACCGACGTTTCATGCGCGCTTTTCTCCCCATGTGACGACATATCGATTCACGGTGGAGAATGCGGCTCTTTTATTGCCCACCGAAAGGCGGAACATTTTTTTGTATACCTTTCCGCTGGATTATGAACGTATGCAGGCTGCAGTGCAGTGTTTTGAAGGAGAACACGATTTTTCCGCTTTTTCTTCCGCTGCACCATATCGAAATGCCTATCGAAAAGTGCTTCATGCGGAAGTGACCAAAAGCGGCAATCGTTACTGTTTCCGATTTTCCGCAGAAAGCTTCTTACAATACCAGGTTCGAAGGATGGTGGGGGCAAGCCTGCTCGTCGGAAGAGGCGCGCTGACGCTGCAAAAGATGCAGGATGCTCTCTTGTCCCATTACGACGAATCCTTCGGCTTTTGTGCCGATGCGCAGGGGCTGGTATTGGAATCCGTCCGCTACATAAAAAAACCTCGGTAGGAAAATGTTCTACTTGTTGAAAGTCGGTCATTTGTTGCCTGTAATATTTTTGTAATAACTATTGACAAAACGTTGCAATCCCGTTACGATGACTGTAGCAAATAGCCATTTAACTCGCCATAGGCAGTTTACATATAAGGAGGATGACGTGGACAAGAAACGAGTAGGTGCAATCGTCGGTGTAGCAGGCGTTGCCGGTGTTATTGCCGCAACACAGTTCATGAATATTGATGCGTCAAATGCGGACTATGTGACGAAGAATCTCGAAGCGCAGTATAAAGAGTCGCTGAAAGTCATGGACCAGGCCAGCTCCTCCGATGCCGTAAGTACGACGGACCAGCAGTCGAAAGAGGCTGTTGCCGACAAGGTTTTTGATCCGGTACAGAAGGTGGAATACCGTATTTCGACCGATAAGCCGTCCGAAGAAGCGGTAGACGAAGAGGCACGCACGAAGCCTGCGGAAAAGAACCAACCTTCCAAAGATACCACACAGGCCGGTGATCGTCTTTCCTTCCTCGAAGTGAAGCCTAAAGCGGAAAGCAGTACCGAGAAGAAAGAAGAACGCGTCTTTACAGAAGAAGAAATCGCAAAAACCATTCCGGAAGAGCAAAATGAGCAGAATCCGGAGTTTTCACCGGAGACCAGTAAGCCGTATCTGGGCGTGGTCATTACGGATGCGCTGAATGTGCGTCAGAAGCCGACGCTCAATGCGGATGTTGTTACGCTCTTTCTGCGTGGCGAAGTGGTTCGCGGTTCCATTGACAGCGACTGGATCGCTGTAGAAAGCTCCGGCGCCCTGGTTGGTTATGTTAACCGCCACTTTGTCCAGCCGGTGACCGAAGAACAAGCGGAAGCGCAAGAAGAAGCAAATCGTATTGCTGCCGAAAAGAAGGCAGAAGAAGCGCGTATCGCCGCGGAAAAGCAAGCCGAAGAAGAGCGTATCGCGAAAGAAAAAGAGGAAGAAGCCAAAGCATCTTCCGAGAAAGCGGAGCAGGAACAGCGCGAGGCGGAACAAAAAGCGGCAGAAGAAAAGGCAAGGAAAGAAGAGCAAGAGAAGCAGGAACAAGCAGCCGTTTCCGGGTACGTGAATTGCGATGTCATCAACGTGCGTTCCCAGGCGGACTTAAAATCGCCCGTAATCGGTTCCTTGTATGCGAACTCGGCTATTGAAGGAACCCGCGAAGGCGACTGGATTCGCTTTGATTTTTACGGTCAGACGGGTTATGTCTATGCGAATCTGATCGGTAGCGCAAAGATCACCATTTCGCCGGAGAACACGCCAAAAAGCGCAGAAAAGGCGCGTCAGGAAGAAGAGGCCAAGAAGCCCAAAGAACGGGCAGGTTACGTGCGTGTTGCCGCCAATGTTCGTAAGGGACCGGGCACGAACTACGAAATCCTTACCACGTTCGGCGTCAATCGCTATGTAGAAGGCGTCGAATCCGATGGTTGGGTCAAGTTTGACTATGACGGACAGGAAGCCTATATTTCTTCGGTATTATTAGCAGATGAAAAGATCGCGGTACCGGAACCCAAGCCGGCGGAAGAGAATCCGAAGCAACCGGACGAAAAGGAGGAAAGCGGAAGCTATTCTTCCATCGCTGAATTTGCACGCGCGCAGGTCGGTAAGCCCTATGTATATTGCGCCAGCGGCCCGGGAGCGTATGATTGTTCCGGCTTGGTCATGAGAGCCTATAGCAACATCGGCATATCCCTGCCGCATTCGGCTATGCGCCAAGCCAATTATGGTTATTCCGTATCGAGGGAGAACCTCCAGCCGGGCGATCTCGTCTTCTTCACAACGGATGGAACCGGTGAGATCAGTCACGTCGGCATTTATGTTGGCGACGGCATGATGGTTCATGCTTCGTCACCGCGCGTCGGCGTCATCCTTTCCAACATCTACGACAATTGGTATCGGAACCGCTTTATGGGCGCGCGTCGTCTGGTCAACTGATTTCCCGTAGATGAAGTTTCAGTAATAACAGCGCTGTACTTCGGTACAGCGCTTTTCTTATGACTTTCGAAATTTCGGGTATTATCCATACGCAAGGAGGATAGGATGAACGAAAAAGATAGAAAAAGCTCTTTTCCGCAGGGAGAACGGGCAGAAAGAAAAGTAGCATTCAGTTTGATTCAGCCTTCCGGCGATTTAACCATCGGTAACTATTTGGGAGCGATTAAAAATTTTGTCCGCATGCAGGATGAATATGATTGCATTTTTGGCGTCGCCAATTTACATGCCATTACCGTCACACAGGTGGCGGCAGACCTGCGGCGTCGTTCCTTGGAGGTCATCGCCTACATTGTGGCCAGTGGTGTAGATCCGGCGAAAGCGACACTGTTCATCCAATCGCAGGTGCCGGAACATGCGGAGCTGGCCTGGGTGCTTAATTCCATCAGCTCCATCGGTCAATTGCAGCGCATGACGCAATTTAAGGATAAGGCCCAAAAACACGCCGACAACCTCAATGCGGCACTGCTCACGTATCCGGTGCTGATGGCCGCAGATATCCTTCTCTATCAGAGTCATGTCGTACCGGTGGGGGCGGATCAGAAGCAGCATTTGGAATTTACGCGCGACTTGGCGGAGCGTTTTAACTCTCGCTACTCACCGACCTTCACTGTGCCGGAGCCCTTGAGCGATGAAAATGCAACGCGCATCATGAGCCTGAAGGATCCGTATTCGAAGATGAGCAAATCCGATCCGGATGAAAATGCCTATATTTTAATGAAAGACGATCCGGCGGCCATTCGCCGTAAAATCGCTCGGGCGGTGACGGATTCCGAAGCGCATTTCTGCTATCGTCCGGAGCAGGCGGGATTGATGAATCTTATCAATCTCTATGCGGCCTATGCGGAATGCACGCCGAATGAAGTGGTGGAACGTTTCCATGACAGCGATTATGCGTCTTTTAAGAGAGCCTTAGCGGACCTGGTAGTGGGTGTAATGGATCCCATTCGCACGCGTTTCCTATCCTTGATGGAGGATAAAAAAGAGTTAGAGGAGATCAGCCATGATGGCGCGTTGGCCGCGCAACGCGTGGCCCGTCGAACGCTCTCCAAGGTGTATCGAAAAGTGGGGCTGCTGTAAGAGATATAAAAAGCAATAAAAAGGGAGGTGCCACGTTGGCACCTCCCTTTTTATGCGCTACAAAAATTGCAGTGCATTGCGATGTTAGTTTTTCTTTGCTTCCACAACCGCCTGTGCCGCCGCTAAGCGAGCGATGGGCACGCGGTACGGTGAGCAGGATACATAATCCAGACCGACACCATCCAAGAACTTCACCGTTGCCGGATCGCCGCCGTGTTCGCCGCAGATACCCAAGTGCAGATCCGGGTTTGCTGCGCGGCCGTTCTTCACAGCCATCTTGACGAGTTGACCGACGCCCTTCTGATCCAAGGAGACGAACGGATCACGCTCGAAGATCTTCTTTTCGGTGTATTCCGGCAGGAAGGAACCGGCGTCATCACGGGAGAAGCCGAAGCTCATCTGCGTTAAGTCGTTGGTACCGAAGGAGAAGAACTGTGCGGTTTCGGCAATTTCACCAGCCAAGAGAGCGGCACGCGGCGTTTCAATCATGGTGCCGACGAGGTAGTCAAGCTTGCGTCCCTGCTCTTCAAAGACCTTCTCGACTTCGTCGCGTACGACCTTCTCGACATAGCGATACTCTTTATCATCCACGGTGAGCGGAATCATGATTTCCGGAACGATGTTCTTCACGCCGTCATCCGTTGCGCGCAGTGCAGCTTGCACAATGGCGCGGGAGATAGAGGCGTAGATGGACGGCCAGGTGATCGCCAGACGCAGACCGCGGTGACCAAGCATCGGGTTGGCTTCTGCTAATGCATTGACGCGCGCTTTAACTTCGTCCAGAGAGATGTTCATCAGGTCGGCAACATGTTGCTGTTCGGCATCCGTGTGCGGCACAAATTCATGCAGCGGTGGATCGAGCAGACGTACGGTCATGGGACGTTCGCCGACGATCTTGTACATCTGATAGAAATCTTCTTCCAGCATCGGACGAGTTTCATCCAGTGCCTTCTGACGGGTTTCTTCATCCTTCGCAAGGATCATTTCGCGCACCACGTTGATGCGGTCGCCTTCGAAGAACATATGCTCGGTACGGCAAAGGCCGATACCTTCCGCACCAAATTCAATGGCCTGCTTCGCGTCACGCGGTGTATCCGCATTGGTACGCACCTGCAGACGTTTGATCTCATTGACCCAGCCCATAAATTCACCGAAATCGCCGGTGAGCGCCGGCGCTTCTGTCGGCAATTCTCCTTCATAAACAGCACCCGTGGAGCCATCCAGCGACAGCGTGTCGTTGGTGGTGTAGACCTTGCCGTTAATGGTGAGCGTCTGGGCATCATAGTCAATGCGCAGATCATGTGCGCCGGAAACACAGCATTTGCCCATGCCGCGAGCGACGACAGCCGCATGGGAGGTCATACCGCCGCGTGCCGTGACGATACCCTGTGCGGAAACCATGCCGCGCAAATCTTCCGGCGAGGTTTCATTACGAACCAACAGAACCGCTTCGCCATTCTGCGTACGCTTTTCCGCATCATCCGCACTGAAGGAGATTTTGCCTGAAGCTGCGCCCGGAGAAGCTGCAAGGCCCTTGGTCAGCATGATCGCATTTTTCAGCGATGCTGCTGTGAAGGTGGGATGTAGCAGTTGATCCAAAGACTTGGGGTCGACGCGCGTAATGGCGGTTTCCTTGTCGATTTTTCCTTCATGCACCAGGTCGACCGCAACTTTCAAGGCAGCCTGTGCGGTGCGCTTGCCGTTACGAGTCTGCAGCAGGAAGAGCTGTTCATCCTGAATCGTGAATTCCATATCCTGCATATCAGCATAGTGATCTTCCAGAAGGTGTGCCGTCTTCACGAATTCTTCATAGACATGCGGCATTTCTTCTTCCAGATGAGCGATGGTGGACGGAGTACGGATACCGGCCACGACGTCTTCGCCCTGCGCATTGATGAGGTATTCGCCGAAGATTGCATTTTCGCCGGTTGCCGGATTACGCGTAAAGGCAACACCTGTACCGGAGGTATCGGACATATTACCGAAGACCATCTGCTGCACGTTAACGGCGGTGCCCAGATCGTCGGAAATTTCATTCATCTTGCGGTACAGGATGGCGCGTTCATTGTTCCAGCTTTCGAAAACGGCTGTAATGGCTTTTTCAAGCTGTTTACGCGGATCCTGCGGGAATTCTTCGCCGGTCAGTTCCTTATACAGAACCTTGTACTCTTCGGCGATTTCCTTTAACTGTTCCGCGCTGAGCTGATAGTCCTGCTCCACGTTCGCTTTTTCTTTTTCTTTTTCCAAAATCGCTTCAAACTTGTTTCGATCCAGACCGATGGCAACATCGGAGAACATCGTAATGAAGCGACGATAGGAGTCATACGCCCAGTGCGGATTGCCGGATTTTTCGGCAACGGCTTTGACGGAAACATCGTTCAAACCGAGGTTCAGAATGGTATCCATCATGCCCGGCATAGAAATGGGGGCACCGGAGCGCACCGAAACGAGCAGGGGATCGGACTCGTCGCCAAATTTCTTTCCTGTGGTCTCTTCGAGATGCTTCATATGCTCACGGATCTCTTCCTGCAATTCCGGCCAGAGCTTTTGCTCTTTTTGGAATTCGGTGCAGGCTTCTGTCGTGACGATAAAGCCTTGCGGCACACGAATGCCCAAGTTGGTCATCTCGGCAAGGTTCGCGCCCTTTCCACCGAGAAGAAGGCGCTGGTCGCGATTGCCTTCCTTAAAGTCATAAACAAATTTCTTTCCCATCGTACGTTGTTCTCCTTTCTTCGGATCGCTCCCGAAAACGGGCGATATCCGCAGCCATCGGGCAAAGCCCGAATCACAAAACCACGCTCTTACTATACCCTCAAAGAGAAATTCTCTTCGATGTGGAATAGAGAAAATGTCATGCGCACGGCGAAAGTTCTCGCACTCGATACGATCGCATGCACTAAAAATTTTATCACACAATGGGATAAAAAGGAGAAAATTCAGAAGCGAAGCTCCATCTCCTGCGCAACTTTATCCGTATAATTGGGGAGTATGGTAAGATATAGAGAATAAACGAAGGAGGAACGCATGAAAGCAGTAAACAAAAAAGAAAAAAATAAGGCTTCGGAACGAAATCGCAATGGCCGTGCGATGTGGATTCGTGTTCTTGCCCTTATTTTGGCCATCTCCATGGTGCTTGGCGTATTGATCGTCGGCGTCGGTTCATTCGGCTTTTAAGGAGGGATCATGAAAAATCTGGAAAAAACCTATGATCCGAAGGCGTTTGAGAAACGCATCTATGACTCCTGGCTTGCCGACGGCGATTTTACGGCCGATGCGAAAAGCGAGAAACCGGCCTATTCCATTGTTATGCCTCCTCCGAACGTAACGGGTCAGTTACACATGGGTCATGCTCTTAACAATACGCTGCAGGATATTCTCATTCGCTGGAAGCGTATGTCCGGTTACGAAACACTCTGGGTGCCGGGAACGGATCATGCGTCCATTTCTACCGAAAGCAAAGTGGTACAGAAACTGGAGGCCGAGGGAAAAACCAAGCAAGACATCGGCCGTAAAAAATTCCTGGAAGAGGCTTGGGCATGGTCGGAAAAGTATGGCGGACGCATTCGTGAGCAGCTAAAAAAATTGGGCGTTTCCTGTGACTGGAGCCGCGAACGGTTTACGCTGGACGAAGGACTCTCCCATGCGGTGTATCACGTTTTTGAGACACTCTACAACGAAGGACATATCTATCGCGGCGATCGCATCGTGAACTGGTGTCCGAACTGTGGAACGGCCATTTCCGACGCCGAAGTGGATCATGCGGATGATGAAGGACATCTCTGGCATATTCGCTATCCGTTTGCGGAAGGCGACGGGTATCTGACCGTCGCAACGACGCGTCCGGAGACGATGCTCGGCGACTTGGCCGTGGCGGTCAATCCGGAAGATGAACGCTACACGGCTCTACTTGGTAAGAAGCTCATCTTGCCTTTAGTGGGCCGTGAAATTCCGGTCATTGCCGATGACTATGTCGATAAAGAATACGGCACCGGCTGTGTAAAAATTACACCGAGCCATGATCCGAACGACTTTGCAGTAGGAGAGCGCCATCATCTGGGACAATGTGTGGTCATCAATACCGATGCCACCATTGCCAAAGGCTATGAACCCTATTCCGGCCTGGATCGTTTCACCGCACGCAAGCGCATGGTGGCGGATCTGGAGGAACAAGGCTTACTGGATCATGTTGAGGATCTCACCCATGCTGTGGGTCATTGCGAACGCTGCGGAACCGTTATTGAGCCGTTACTTTCCAAACAGTGGTTCGTTGCCATGAAGGACTACATCCAAGGCGCGAAGAAAGCGCTGAATGACGGGGAGTTGCAGCTTGTTCCCGCTCGTTTTTCGAGCATCTATAACAACTGGGTCGACAATATTCACGACTGGACAATTTCTCGTCAGCTCTGGTGGGGACATCGCCTGCCGGTCTATTATTGTGATCATTGCGGTGAAGTGGTCGTTTCCGAATCGACACCGGACGTTTGCCCGAAATGCGGCGAAACGGCCTTTACACAGGATCCGGATACCTTGGACACTTGGTTTTCCTCTGCTCTTTGGCCATTCTCGACACTTGGTTGGCCGGAAAAAACGGAAGATCTTGAAAAATTCTTCCCAACCGACACGCTCGTTACCGGTTATGACATTATCTTTTTCTGGGTTATTCGCATGGTATTCAGCGCCGAGCATTTTCTCGGCAAGTCGCCATTTTCCCATGTCTATTTCAACGGTCTCGTACGCGATGAACAGGGAAGAAAGATGTCTAAGTCGTTAGGAAACGGCGTCGATCCCTTGGAAATCATCGATCAATACGGCGCAGATGCGCTGCGTTATACGCTGGTAACCGGCAATACGCCGGGAAATGATACGCGTTTTTCCGAAAAGCGCGTCGAGGCCAGCCGCAACTTTGCCAATAAGCTCTGGAATGCGACCCGTTTTGTATTGATGAATGTCGAAGAAGATCTCGTGGAGGATCTTTCGCCGGAGGAGTGGACGGTTGAAGATCGTTGGATCCTTTCGTCGTTGAATACCCTGGAAGAGACCGTGGATCAGAATCTCCATCGTTTTGAAATCGGCTTGGCGACCCAAGCAATTTACGATTTTACGTGGTTCTCTTTCTGCGATTGGTACATTGAAATGGTAAAAGAGCGACTCTACGGTGCGGATCCGAAAGCCAAACGCTGTGCCTTGTCGGTGCTTTTACATGTGTTGCGTGCGGTGGTACGCCTGCTGCATCCCGTGATGCCTTTTATCACAGAAGAAATTTGGGCTGCGCTTCCGGGCACGACCGGAAAGATTCTTCACGCGCCGTATCCGACGGCAGATGCATCCTTCCATTTTCCTCGTGAAGAGGCGGCCATGGATCGTATTTTGCGCGCGGTAACCGCCATCCGCAACGAACGGCAATCGCGCAATATTTCTCTCTCCAAAAAAGGAAAAGTAGTCTTTTATGCTGCGGAGAAAGAAACTCGCGCGATGCTGGAAGAAATGAAGAGCCGTATCATGACTCTTGCCGGTGCCAACGAGGTGGAGATTCTTGCACAGGATCCACAGCTGGAAGGTGCGGCAACTATTGTTCAGGAACAGCTGAAAATTTATGTTCCGCTTGCCGGCCTTATGGATTATGAGGCGGAGCTGGAAAAACTGACGAAAGAAAAACAGCGTATCGAGGGCGAAATTGCCCGTTTGACGAAAAAGCTGAGTAATGCCGGCTTTGTCAACAAAGCCCCTGCAGCGGTGGTCGAGAAAGAGCGCGAAAAGTTAGCATCGTATGAAAGCCTTTTGCCGGAGGTGTTGCAAGCGTTGGCGGACACCGAAGCCCTAGCTAACGCGGAACATTGACGAGCAGGGTGATTCGTGTTACCATCTTACTCAGGTCGTATTGACCGAAGTAAAAATTTTGGAGGAATTAGTAACATGGTTAAAGGCACGGTTAAATGGTTTAGCGCAACAAAGGGCTATGGATTCATCTCGACGGAAGATGGCAACGATGTGTTCGTTCACTTCTCCGCTCTTCCGGATACGGGTGAATTCCGCACCTTGGATGAAGGCCAGAGCGTCCAGTTCGACATCGTCGACGGCGAAAAGGGCCCGCAAGCAGCAAACGTTCAGAAATTATAATCGGCAACGATTTTTATAGATGGATGAAATGCTACGCGAAGAATCGGTGTCGTATGACACCGGTTCTTTTTTTGTCCGTTTTTGAGAAAATGCTCGAAATGCGGAAAAAGGGGGACGGTATGACCGAATGGAAAAAGACTGTATCGGGAAACAGAAAAGCGGGGGATCATGCCGCCGGTTTTCCGGCGTTCTTCTTTCTTCTCAGTCTGCTCCTTGTGCTGTTGACCTCCTGCAAGCCGGCGGGAGACGTGGTTGCCACGCTTGGCGGCAAGGTGATCCTTACGCGGGAGGAGCTGATGCAGCAAGCCCAAATTCTGGATCGCGCTCTGCACAAAGGAAAAGATACCTTGCCGGAAAAAACAGAGAAAGAGCGTAATAAAGTACTGCTCGACCTGGCGCATCAGTTGACCTTGGAAAAGGTCATTGAAGCGGATAAGACACTTTCTGTGGACAGCTCCACGCTGTCTGCTGCGGCGTGGCAGCAAGCCCTGCAACGTTTCGGTGATGAGCAGGGGTTGATGACGCAGCTGCAGAATCTTCACCTGACAAAAGATGCGTATTTGGAGTCTCTGCGTTGTGAAGCAAGCGAAAAAGCGCATCGTGCAGCGTATTTTGCAGCACATCCCGTTACGGAAGAAGAGCTTTTAGATTTCTATAAAAAGAATCCGTTATCCTGTACACTTCTCACGTACAGTCAAGTCACCGTGCCGACCCGTGCAGAGGCGACCGATATGGTGGAAAAATTAAAATCTGCTCCTCGTGATATCGGCGAATACGAAAGTGTAGTAAATAATGATCTCTTTGATAAGACCTCTTTTTCGCGATTTATTGATGTTGCCTTGGATGATGAGCGCGTTCGCAATACCGCGATTTTCGAGCAGACGTTGGGAACGGTGAATTTTTATTACGATCAAAAGGCGGAGCTCTATCTCGTGGTGTATGTCGAAGGACGAAAAGACCAGATGAAGGATGTGCGGCCCTTAGTGGTGGAACAGGTGGAAAACCGGCGCTATCTGGACTATCTCAATCAGTTGTCCAAAGCGGAGGACTTGCGTTTTTATCCGCATGCGGCATTTTGTGAGGTTTCACAAGATGTTTCGCAATAAAAACCGTTTAGGAAAAGGGATAAACGGTAAAAATGCCCATTTTGCCTTGCAGTATACATAAGTTTTGGTATAATCTAACTACAGTATTGCACTGAAGTTGAATTTAGGGAGGATAGTATGAATAAATCGGAATTGATCGCACAAATCGCAGAAAAAAGCAAGTTGACCAAAGCGGAAGCAACCCGCGCCCTGGATGCTTTCACCTCGTCTGTAACGGAAGCTCTCATCGATGGTGAAAAGATTCAGTTAGTTGGTTTCGGCACGTTTGAAACTCGTCAGCGCAAGGCTCGCTCGGGCCGTAACCCCCGCAACCCCAAGGAAACCATTGACATTCCGGCATCGGTCGCACCGGTGTTCAAGGCGGGCAAGAACTTGAAAGAAGCGGTCAACAAGTAACGATCTTTCCAGGAAGCGCATGCTGCGGCATGCGCTTTTTTTGTGCTTTTTCGTATAGGGTTTTTACGGACAAAAAGAACGCATAAGCGGCGGAAGAAGGGTATAAGGACGGCGAAGAAAAAGAGCAAAGCGAAAAAACTTTGTCGAATCAGAAATGCGATTGCATGCTAAAGGAGGATAGGATGAAAGTTGGAGTAATTGGCGCGGGAACAATGGGAAGCGGTATTGCACAAGCCTTTGCACAGGCTGGCCACGAGGTGATGCTCTCAGATATTAAAAAAGAATTTTCCGAAGGCGGAAAAGAAAAAATCCATAAAAATTTGTCTCGCTTGGTGACAAAGGGAAAGATGGAACAAGCGGACGCTGATGCGATTCTTGCGCGCATTACCCCGTGCTTGAACGAGAATCTTGGCGATTGCGATCTCATTGAAGAAGCCGCCATTGAGAACATGGCCATTAAGCAAGAGACCTTTAAATATCTCGACTCCCTTTGCAAGCCGGAGACCATGTTTGCCTCGAATACGTCATCGTTGTCGATTACAGAGGTGGGAAAAGGGCTTTCCCGCCCTATCATCGGCATGCACTTCTTTAATCCGGCGCCGGTCATGAAGCTCATTGAGGTCATTCCCGGTCTCGATACGCCGGACGAGATGACCCAGAAGGTGGTTGCCTTGTCCGAAGAAATCGGAAAGACGCCGGTCGTCGTCAAGGAAGGTCCGGGATTTGTCGTCAACCGCATTTTAATTCCGATGATCAACGAAGGTATCGGCATTTATGCGGAAGGCTTAGCTACACCGGAAGGCATTGATACCGCTATGAAGCTTGGCGCAAATCATCCCATGGGCCCCTTGGAATTGGGGGATTTGGTCGGCCTGGATATCGTCCTTGCCATCATGGAGGTGCTATATCAGGAATTTGGCGATACGAAGTATCGTCCGCATCCGCTGCTTAAGAAAATGGTGCGTGCCGGCCGTCTCGGGCGTAAGACGGGCAAGGGCTTCTACGACTATACGAAGTAAATGAGGACGATATGAAAACCAATGTGATGCGTCGCCTCGAGCAAGCCAAGATTCCGTATGCGGATTTCGAATACGATACAGGGGAAGGTATTACGTACGGCGCACATATGATTGACAAAGATGGCAAGCAACGGGCACATTCCTACAAAACTCTTGTCACCAAAGGAAAAGAGCCGCACGTTTTTGTCGTTCCCTCTGAGCGTCATCTGGATCTGAAGAAAGCGGCGAAGGCAGCCGGGGAAAAGAAGATCGATATGCTCCCCCAAAAAGAATTGAAAGCCCTTACGGGCTATATCCATGGGGGTTGCTCGCCTATCGGCATGAAAAAAGCGTTCAGTACCTGGATCGATGAATCAGCGAAAGAACTTTCCGTCATGGCGATCAGTGCCGGTCAGGTTGGCGTGCAGGTGGAAGTAAATCCCCAAGCCCTGTCGACCATGATCGGTGCGCCTTTTGCCGACGTAACAACAGAAGAGGAGGAATAGAATGGAGTATCAAATCATCACGCCCGATCAATTTCAGGTTTCTACCTGGGCAGGCGGGACGACCACACAGCTATACATTGATCCGGCAGGGGAAGATTTCAAAAAACGCATGTTTGCCGTGCGCCTCTCTTCCGCCACCTTTACGGATACAAGTTCTACATTCAGCGAATTTACGGGTTATAATCGCATGATTTTTCCGCTCGTCGGCCACTTAAGCGTGGATCATTCCTGCAAGGGCGAAGCTCTCTATGAACGGATGCTTGCTCCGTATGAGATTGAAAACTTCTCCGGCTCCTGGACGACGGACTCCACAAATAGTGCGGACTGCGTCGACTTCAATCTCATTACACGAGAGGGCCTCTCCTCTCATACCGAAGTGCTGCGCGAGGAAAGAAGGTTATCTCCTCATGAGGATGGCACCATCCTACTGTATTCTCGTTCCGCTTTTTCCGTATGTGCCCAGGAAGGCAAACCATCTCAGGAAACGACGATTTCGGTGGATGCAGGGTGTCTGCTGGTGATCACCGCCTCTCCAAAGCTGGCCATTCTCAACGTCAAGCCGGGAAAAGAGCCCGTGGTTGTCGGAGAAGTCTGCGGACAATAAAGGCTAAGGAGAGGACATGCTTACATTTAAGGAAACCATGCTCAAGAGCATCGCCGCCGGCATTATGATCGGTTTCGGCGGAGCGGTCTTTTTGGTGCAGAAAAACCCGTTGGTTGGCGCCTTGTTTTTTACCGTGGGATTATTCACCATTGTAGAATTCGGATTTTTCCTTTTTACCGGAAAAGCCTGCTACCTTCTGCAAAGCGATAAGGCGGCCCTACGGCGCTTGCCCGTTATCTGGCTTGGGAACCTCCTTGGTACCGGTGCTGTCAGCCTGCTGTTACGTACAACGCGCCTTGCCGGGGCCGTAACCGAACGTGCGTCGACAATGGTCGCGGCCAAACTGGGAGATTCGTTGGTGAGCCTTTTTGTTCTGGGCTGCCTCTGCAACCTTCTCATCTATGTCGCCGTCGAGGGTTACAATAAGAGCCATTATGACTTGGGCCGCTATTTAGCGCTGTTCTTCGGCGTTATGGTATTCATTCTTTCCGGCTTTGAACACTCCATTGCCGATATGTTTTATTTTTGGACGGGTAACGGCTGGAATGCACAGGGAGTGGTTGCCATTCTCGTGATTACGGCAGGCAATGTCGTCGGCGGTGCGTTCCTTCCGACGTTGCGGCAGTGGGCGGAAGAAAAAACGAAAAGCGCGACAACGCAAGTGAAGGTGGAAAAGACGGAATAACAACCCGTCAAAGAACAAGGAAAGGGGCATCACGGCAGACGAGACCCCGGAATAGAAAAGAAAGGAGGCGGCTACGAGAAAATTATTGGCAAAAGAAGTAAATGCATCTATGGAAAGCGACATGCGTACCGTTCGCCGCCAACTCGAAGAGAAACATATATTGCCTACGCTGGCAGTGGTTCGGGTGGGAGCGAAGCCTGCGGATATCAGCTACGAAAATGGCATACGCAAGAAGATGGATGCGCTTTCCATTGCGGTCTGTTCTGTCGTGTTGGCGGAGGAGGCAAAAGAAAGCGAGACCATTGAGACCATTCGACAGCTTTCTGCCGACGCGGGAATTCATGGCATTCTTCTCATGCAGCCATTGCCTGCGCACATGAATGCTGCACGCGTGAAGGCAGCTATTGCGCCGGAAAAGGATGTGGACGGCGCGACTCTGATCAATTTAGGTCATGTACTGGCCGGAAATGCCGAAGGCTATTCCTATTGTGCTCCGGGCGCAGTCATGGCACTTTTGGATTACTATGATATTCCGCTCAAGGGCGCAAATGTAGTACTCATCGGAAGCGGTTTGGTAGTGGGAAGACCCTTGGCGATGCTTCTGGCAGACCGTTACGCGACGGTTACCATGACGAATATCTATTCCCGAGATGTTGCCGCTATTAGCAGAAAGGCGGACATCGTGATCTCGGCGGCCGGTGTGGCCGGATTGGTGGATGCTTCCTACGTTTCCGAGGGACAGATTGTGATTGACGTCGGCACGAGTCGTAAAGACGGAAAGATACACGGCGATTTGGATTGGGAGGCGGTTGCGCCGATCGTAAAGGCAGCAACGCCGACACCGGGCGGTATCGGCGCCATAACCACTACGGTTCTTGCAAAGCACGTGGTGGACGCCTGCGCGAAGGCCAACGGAATAAAAAATTGAACAGAAAGGAAGGACGCATGGCACAGGAGTTAAAATGCAGGGAACATGATGCGGTTCGCAAAGCGGTAGGAATTTATGATTTTACGCATCAATTGTTGGAAGTGACCGGAAAGGATGCGGGTGCGTTCTTAGACAAGGTTTTTGTGAACGGCTTCTCGCATGCTAAAGTCGGTCAGGCAAAATACACCACCATGCTGGACGAAAAGGGCATCATTCGTGATGACGTCATCATTTTCCGCATGGAAGAGGAATGTTATTGGATTTCGACGCTCTATATCGACAAGATGATCGCGCATTTTGATGCGGTCAAGAAGGGAGAGGATGTTTCGTATCGTGACCGCACGAGCGAGACGTCCATGATTGCCGTGCAGGGCCCGAAGGTACGCCAAGTTCTCAATGCCATCCTGGGCGAGTCGGTAGATGGAATTCGGCGCTTCCACATTGTTCCCAATACGCTTGGTGCACAAAAGATTTACGTAGCGCGCAGCGGCTTTACCGGTGAGCTTGGCTATGAACTGTATCTCGCGCCGGATACCGTGGAAGCGACCATGAAGGCACTCGAAGAAGCCGGCAAGAAGTGCGGCGTCGAGGTCACACGCATGACGACGGATGCCATTTTAACGAGTCTTCCGCTCGAAAAAGGCTACGTGCTCATGAGAGATTTGGAAGGAACCAATCCGTTGGAGGTCGGCTTTGACTGGACCGTCGATTGGAGCAAAGACTTTATTGGGAAAGAGGCGCTGGAAAAGGTCAAGAAAGAAGGGGCCAAGCGCGCGCTCCTCGGTTTCCGCACGGAAAAGGCGGATCTTCCCATCGCGCCGGGAGCAGAGGTGCTGGCCGGGGGAAAGACAGTCGGCAAGGTGACAATGTTCACCGAAAGCCTGACCTTGGGAGGCGGCATCGGCTATGCGCTGGTGAACCTTGCGGACGTGAAAGAAGGCGACACCATTACCATAGCAGGCGTAGAGACAACGCTTACGCCGCGCGTTTTCTATGACATCGACGATGCGCGGATTAAAGCATAAGCTTTGCGTGACATAAAAAGGCTGGAGCCAACTGCAATCGTTGGCTCCGGCCTTTTTCATATCCATAATGGAAATTTTTATAATGGAAAGACGGTGTCGAAAGCTTTAATCGGCCCGCACAACTCCCATTTTCACCGCGATGGCAGCGACCTCTTCGGCCACCGCATCGGCCACACCCGCTTCAAACGGACCCGGAATGACATATTCTTCCGACAGCTTTTCTTCCGGCACTAAGTTGGCCAGCGCATAGGCGGCTGCCAGCTTCATTTCTTCATTGATTTCTGTTGCATGCACCTGTAACGCGCCCTTGAAGAGGCCCGGGAATGCGAGTACGTTGTTGACCTGGTTGGGATAATCACTGCGACCCGTACCTACCACGCGGGCACCGGCTTCGCGCGCATCCTCGTAGGGAATTTCCGGATCCGGGTTGGCCATTGCCAAAACAATCGGATCGCGGCGCATCGAGCGCACCATGTCCTTGTCGATTTTGTTCGGAACGCTTACGCCAATGAAAATATCCGCCTTTTTCATGGCTTCCGCAATGGTAAGATCTTCCGCATCATTATTGGTGATCTGCGCGAGCTCGCGATAGAGAGGATTGGTATAGGAGTCCGCGTGCTTGCGGTTGAGAATGCCTTTGCTGTTGTAGCCATAGAAGTTTGCGATACCGATGCGCTTGAGCATGCGAATGATGGAAGAGCCGGCCGCACCGACACCGGAAATGACCACGTTGCACTCTTCCGCCTTCTTTCCGACCAGCTTCAAAGCATTGAGGACGGCCGCTGTGGTCACAATAGCGGTGCCGTGTTGATCATCATGGAAGATGGGAATGTTACATTCCTCAATCAGCGTCTGCTCAATAGTGATGCATTCCGGGGCCTTGATATCTTCCAAGTTGATGCCACCGTAGGTGGGGGAAATAGCTTTAACGATACGGATGATCTCTTCCGGATCTTTGGAATCGATGAGTACCGGAACGGCATTCACACCGCCAAAGCGCTTAAACAGCGCACATTTGCCTTCCATGACCGGAAGGGCCGCTTCGGGACCGAGATCCCCCAGGCCGAGAATGGCCGTTCCATTCGTTACAACCGCAACTGTATTGCCTTTCCAAGTGTAGTTGTATACCGATTTCGGATTCGCAGCGATTTCGCGACAGGGCTGTGCGACACCCGGCGAATACATTAGAGAAAGATCGTCCTGATTTTCCAGGGGCGCCTTTAACTCTGTGCTCATTTTTCCTTTTAATTCGGCATGTAGTGCCAAAGAACGTGCAAATACATCTTTCATGGACAACCTCCATTGCTCCGGTCGAACAGGACCGCCTTTTCTCTTCCCTTATAGAGTAGCGCATTTTCCTTGGGTTGCCAAACGCATTTTGTATGGAAAAAGGGTATGATAAAAGCGCAAGAAAAGGAGGAGAAATGGAGATTTCACGGGAACTATTTGACCGGCTGGTGGATCTGCGCCGCACGACCAACCGATTTATGATTGAGGCCGGTATCGAGATTACTGAAGCCGAGGAAGGCACGGCGACAACCAAGCTGGTGACGTCAGAGCAAAAACATCAGAATCCACAGGGCGTGGTGCAGGGCGGTGTGCTCATGACCATGGCGGATGCCGCGATGGCGACGGCGCTGGTATCGTTTAATGACGCGGTCGCGACAGTGGATATGAATTATCATTTTTTGGGCGCGGTGCATTCCGGTGATACGGTGATTTGTCGTGCGACGATCATCAAAGCGGGACGAAAAGTCGTGGTAACCGAAGCGATGCTTTATGTGGAGGAACGGCTTATCGGGCGTGCAACGGCGACATTCCTGCGTTCCGGACGAAAAATGATCGAGGAGTAAGCCCACGATCAAAAAAAGTGAGCAAAAAAGAGCTGCTCGGGGAAAATTTCCGGGCAGCTCTTTTGTTCTTTTCGGCTATGCAGGGCGGGAACCTTTTATTTTTACCGATCCGCCCGTGCAAACGCATTTTTCATCAAACGACTGGTCTCATTTAACACATTGGCCAGCGCTTTATCGGTTTCCTCGCGCAGCATTTTCGCCAACTCCTCGTTTGCTTCTTCCAGAAGAGCCGTGGCAGAGGAATAGCTATGCTTCTCTTCGACGATTTTTTCATCCCACTGATTCAGCAGCTGATGCCCGCGCCAGGCGACATTTTCCTGATAATGCTCAATGTGGGCGATGTTTTCCGAAAAATGCGGATCCGCTAAAGCACCGATGAGGCGGCTTGCCCAATAGAAGCTATCCGTCGAGACGTTCTCCGGCGTGAAGGTGAGATACGCCGGGGCACGATTGACGTTGACATAGAGGGGACAGAACGCATTAAAGACGTTGCTGGCAAACGCGACCCATTCTACGACGCGGCAGGCTTCCGGAAGCTCGGGGCGAATCTGCACACAGGCCAGATGCGCATTGCGATTGATGCCGATGGGGCGGAAGAGACCGCGCTCGGAAGGATCGCCTTTTTTGGCATAGGGATCATACGGCGTGCCCTGATAATGATTGGAGAGCACTTCCTTCACATCTTCCACCGTGATTTTTCGCTCCGGCACACGGCACCAGGGGATGTTGTTTGCCATGGGGGTGTAGTCTGCATCCGGACCGTCCCATTTTGTCTCGGTGGGGTTGAAGAAGCGCTGTACAATCCATGCGCGCGGGGTGTTATAGACATGGTCGGCATCCGAATGGCTGCCATAGGCATCGCGCGGATTAAAGGCATCTCCGTAGGAAAGATTCAGATGATGCTTTTCCGTAAATGCTTTGAGATCCGCTGAGCAGAGAAAGTCCTTCTGTTCGCCGTAGGCATCTGCAAAATCGAACGTATCCAGACCTAACTGATTCGGCATGACGACATAGCTGTCCTCCGGCACGCGGCGTGCCATCCAATGATGTCCGCCAATGGTTTCCAGCCACCAGATATCGTTCACATCCTGGAAGGCGATGCCGTTATTTTCGTAGGTACCGTAGGTTTCGAGCAACTCGCCCAGACGCAAAACGCCCTCGCGCGCACTGCGAATGTAGGGAAGGACGATCGTAACGAGATCCTCCTCGCCGATTCCACCCGGCACTTCCGCAACGTAATCGGGCTCACCCTCTTTTCCTTTCGCCGGAATGCGCTCCACCATGGGATCTGCGCCCTGCACGCGAGGATTGGTGGTGAGTGTTTCCGTTGCCGACATGGAAACATTTGCGGCATTTACCCCTGCTGCGGCCCACTGGCCATCCCGTAAACGAGCATCCGGCATCGCCGTATAGCGCAGGGGATTTTCCGGCAAGGGAATCTCTACATGCGAAATGACCGATTTATAGACCTTCGGTTGCTGCTCCGGCAGAACGACGTCAAGGCGTTTCTCCGTAAATCCGATACTTCCGCAATCCTCGTTGCGCGCGACGAGCGTGGAGCCATCATAGCTGGCCTTTTTTCCGACTAAAATGGTGGTACAAGCCATTTGTTTTCCTTTCTGTTTTTGTTCTTCTTGCTCCGTACTTTTCAATGGTCATCGGACAAAAAAAGAGACCGGATGACCGATCTCATTATAGCCGTCCTGCGTTTTCTTTGGCAAAGGAAGAAGAAAGCACGATTAACGAATTTCCTGCATGAGCGCCTGCATGACGGCATAGGAGGGCATGGGCATGACGCCGGTAATGTCCTTGGGCACGCCTTGAACCGCGAAAAGCGACGGATCTGCTGTTCCGGCGGCAATGGTCCGAAAGCCGTGATTTTTCCAGGCCATGGCTTGGACTTCTTTGGAAAGCAGCGCATCCAAGCCCAATTTTCCGTTTTCCGTCAAGGCAATATATACGTGATCCGACCAAACCGTCGGCGTCGGGTACAGAAGAATCAGATCATCACGCACCTGCCGGAAAAGATCCGGCTCCATGCGCGTCAGCTCAAGAATCTGATTTTCGTACCCGGCGACGATGGGGTAGGCGCCGACGCCTTGCTTGAGAAACTGATTAAACATGTCGGCAGACGAGGACTGCATATGTCCAATCTCCTGGTATATCCGGCGAAGGGGTTCCTTGACCCGGGCAAGTGTGTCCGGCGTGACCACTTTGCCGTCATTCAAGCTATTGGCCAGAAGGCCTAAAAACATATTCCCCGAATTGGAGGCGTTGGGGTCGGTGGTATCCACCAACACGTTGCCGTAGAGTTGCGGAAGACCGAGGCTTTCCCAGGAAGTGCCGTCGGCAATGAGCAGGGCCAATTTTTTCATATTGACGTAGTAGATGCCGTCCCGTGTGCTCACAATATCTTTTTTCTGCAGCGCATCGACGACCATTTTACGCGAATAGAGCACCAGAGGGGTGTTGAACACAATATCGCTTGCGACCGATTTTCCACCCTGCTCCTTATAGATTTCGGCCGCCATTTTACTTGCCGGAAACAGATAGTCGAACTGTTGGGCATTTTGATTTTGTGCTGTTTCAGTGACCATGGCGATGGATCCGGCTTTGCGATAATCCACCGAAAGGTGGCTTTTTTTCATGGTGTCTAGGAATTCCTGACTTTGGAACAGCCCGATTTTCTCGCCGCCCAAAAGGCCGTTAATCGCCACTTCCTTCGGCCGGTTGGCGACGAAAAACACGTAAATCGCCGCAAAGACGGCAACGACGCCCAATATGCCGACTCCGATCCATTTATTGCGATTCATTTTCGTCCTCCTCCCATAGTGATGGTTTTTTCTAACAGCTCCGATTCCTCTTCCAGATTCTGCATCGCATCGCGATGGTATCCATCACGCTGATTCACGAAGATGGTGTGCAGATAGTCGACGGATGTCGCCGTCTGTTCGCGAATGGAGAGAAATTTTTCCTCCGAAAGGTGTGCATTTTGCATTTCCACATAGTTTTGAAAAATGCGATTCGCCGTTTCCAAGTAGTAGGTTAAGAATTGGCGAGAGGGCAAAATTTTTTCGGGGTGACGGGTGAGGTAATAAAAAATATCTGCCCCTACACGAACCAGCTCATCCGCTTGCTTAAAGAGTTTTCCGTCGGTAATGCGATATTGCCATTGGCGCATTTCATCCATGGTCTTGCGTGTTGCACGATAGAGCAGAAGTGCTTCCTCGCCCTGCTCCAAACGATCAATCGGCGTGGTACCGATCCGTTCCACCGATTTCGTCAGAAATTGAAGAGCGACGGTAATGCCCAGCCCCAGAAGAAGGGCGACAGGGAAGGGCCAATGCAAGAGAAACAACAGGATGAGAAAGAGAAGCGAGCCGATCAGTCCGGCAAGCACGGTTTTTCCGGCACTGCCTTTTGGCGCAGCTCCTGTGGATTCCTCCTGCTCTTCCTGGCGGCGTTTTTCTTTTTCCGCAGAGAGATGCCGTTTCACGCGACCCCAGAACGTCATCAGTTGTACCCCTTTACCGTACGGAAGGCATGAACCAGATCTTCCCGCCCGTCAAAGACACGGGCGTTGGACATCTCGGCAAGGGCCTTCATCTCTTCTTCACTGGCCTCCCCAAACAGAATGGTAAAGATCGGAATATCAAGCCCCCGTTCTTCATAAGACGCGTTTAAATCGGAAGCACTCATCGTTCCATTGGCCATGCCGTCCGACATGACTACGATGGCGGGAATGTAGTTGTCAAGTTCCTTGCGACGCTCATCCAGGTAATGTAAGGCATAATCCACCGCTTCATAAAGAGAAGTGGCTCCTCGTGGCGAAAAACTTTGGGCAAAGGTGTACAGCTCACTTGGATCCTTTCCGACAACCTCTTTCGGCTGATATACCTCGGAAGAAAACGGTAGGAGCACCGTGCGGTCCTTAGTCGTCCCCTGTAAGAGATTTTTCTTCGCATTTTCCGGCACCAAAATTTCGCTTAGGGCATACATCATGGAATTGTATCCTTTTCCGCTCATGCTTCCCGAATAGTCCAACACATAGACCGTGTAGGCCGGCTTTTTGAAGCTGGATTGATAGAGGTCCAGCGCCTGCTCGATGACGGCATTTTGCGGTAAACGAATGGGTGAAAGAAGACGATCCGCCTGAATGTCCCATTCTTTTTTGTAGATCGATCGATTGGCTTCACTGTCTTTTCCAAAGGCGTTGCGCTTTCCGGTGCGTTCGATCTGCTGCTGCCCTTCTTCACTGAGCAGATACGCTTGAAAAGCAAGAAAGTCTTTTTCTTTCTCGGCATCGCCTTTATCCACATAGGCAAGAGGGGAATCCGAAAGCGAAATGCCGTCGGCGGGATAGACTGCCGTCAGCGTTTCCTGGCCGCGGCGCTCCAGCTCCTGATTGGCTTGGATGATGAGTTGCTCATAGTTCACCATGGCGTCATAGCCGCCTTGCAAAAACAGGTCGACGAGCCAGTTGGATGAGCCTGAAGAACGATTGACGCCGCTGAGAAAGGCGGTGATGCGCTCTTGGAGCTTGGAATCTTCCAGATCCTCTTTCGTAATGCCATCCTGAGGAGTAGCCGAGAGGGCGGTTAAAAAAGCCAGATAGGCGCTTGCGCCGGAATTGGATTGCGTAGCCGAGGTCATGGCGAACTTGAGCTTTCCGCTGGTGATGCTCTGTTCAATTTCAGCCATCGTCACATCTTTACGACCGGCAAAGCCGAGCTCTTTTGCAAGAGACTGGCGGATGCCGAAAATGACGGGCGTGACCGCAATGGTTTCCATGTGTTTCAAAGTATGGCGGGTGTCGCCCATATTGAGCCATAGAAGGGATGCCGGCCAAACGGCATCATACGGGTTTTCCTCCTGTCCGATAAGGCGCATGATGTCCAGTGATCCCAGGTAATCCATTTCGATGCGCTTTCCGCTCTTTTTTGCATATTCTTCAAAGATCGGTTCCAGCACTTTCATTTCGGAGCCGGCAACAATTTTCAGCGGCTCACCGGATCCTGCGTTTGTGATAAAATCGGCATCGTTCTTGTTTTCCGTATGGGATAATCCATCACTCGGAGCAAGTTCATCGCAGGACGTGAACAGCAAAACAAATGCCAAGAGAAGAACAAACCAGGACGATTTTTTCATCATTTTTCCTTTCACTTCGAGAAAAAAGAGCCAGCCACTCCGAGAAAAAAGAGCCGACATCGCTATGTAAGAAACCGAAAATCTGGCTTCATTATATCGAATAAATGGCGGAAAATAGCCATTAGAAGCGCATCCCATGTAAAGTTTCTGTGAGCTTTTCGTTATAAAATGGTAAGGGGAACGTGAAGTAGAAATTGGGGTAAGAATGCCGCGGAAGAGAAGGCATAGAGGTCAAAGAAGGAAGGGAGCCAAAATGGATTGTCTATTTTGTAAAATTGCACAGGGAGAAATTCCAACGGAGCTGGTATACGAAGATGAGAATGTGGTGGCGTTTCGTGATATTTCGCCCATGGCGCCGGTACATCTTCTCTTTGTGCCGAAAAAGCATATCGCCTCGGCAAATGCGTTCGCCGACGGGGAAGACGCCGCCATTGTCGCTCGCATTTTTGAGGCCATTGCCTCTGTTGCGAAACGCGACGGCTTTGCGGAAAGTGGGTATCGCGTGATCAGCAATTGCGGAAAAGACGGAGGACAGAGTATCGATCATTTGCATTTTCACGTCCTCGCGGGACAACCCATTCGCTTTCCGGGCTTTGATGCCTAGTCTCAAAAGGGAGTCAGAAGCCGGCGTCTGCCTAATATAGCTACTCGCTTTTTCACGGGTTGACTTTTCTAATGCTCATCGCATATAATTCAAGTTACGAATTTAACCCGAGGGGGGTGAAAAAATGCCGGAGATTCGCGTCGGAGACAATGAATCCATTGAAAGTGCTCTGAAGCGGTTTAAACGTTCCATCGCTCGCGCAGGCACATTAGCCGAGTATCGCAAGCGTGAACATTACGAAAAGCCGTCCATCAAGCGCAAAAAGAAGTCAGAAGCGGCTCGTCGTAAAAATCGTAAACGGTAAGTCTTGTAAAGATGGCATCTCACGGATGCCATCTTTTCGTTTTTGTACGAGCATTTTCGCTTTCTTCACGTCGATCGATTTTGCCTTTTCCCTTTCGCATCCACGGAGGAAGGTTCTCGTCTGCGAAACGAAGAAAAATGGCGGAAACGGGTACAAATAACACAAATTGAAACGATCTGGAAAGGACATTAAGGATGGATGACAATTTCGTTGCAATACCGGTTCTACTCATTGCGGTTTTTCTGCTCAGTATTTTCTTTGTATTTGTGCCGGTGGGGCTCTGGATTACGGCACGTTTTTCGGGCGTGCCTGTAAAAATCAGTGACTTGGTCGGCATGCGCCTGCGTCGCGTAACGCCGTCGCACATCGTCAATCCGTTGATTAAGGCCACCAAGGCCGGCCTCTCCCTGCAGTTAAATGAGCTGGAAGCGCATTATCTCGCCGGTGGTAACGTCAACCTCGTTGTGGACGCGCTCATCGCGGCGCAGCGCGCCAACATCGATTTAAGCTTTAAAGAAGCGACGGCCATTGATTTAGCCGGACGAAATGTGTTGGAAGCGGTGCAGGTATCGGTCAATCCCAAGGTGATTGAAACGCCGGAAATTGCCGCCGTCGCGAAGAACGGCATCGAGGTACAGGTGAAAGCCAAGGTTACGGTGCGCGCGAACATTCAGCGCTTAGTCGGCGGCGCCGGCGAAGCGACCATTATTGCGCGTGTCGGCGAAGGTATTGTCACTACGGTTGGTTCTTCCAAGACGCATTCCGCCGTGCTGGAAAACCCGGATTTGATTTCACAGACGGTGCTGAACAAAGGACTTGACTCCGGTACGGCATTTGAGATTCTTTCGATTGACATCGCCGACGTCGACATCGGGCGCAACGTCGGGGCGAAGTTGCAGATGGAACAGGCCGAGGCCGACAAGCGCATTTCCCAAGCTAAAGCCGAGGAACGCCGTGCGCAGGCGGTTGCTTCCGAGCAAGAGAACCTTGCCGAGATTCGCCGTCAACGCGCGAAGGTCGTGGAAGCCGAAGCCCTTGTGCCGGAAGCACTGGCCAAGGCCTTGAGCGAAGGCCGCATGGGAGTGATGGATTATTATGAAATGCAGAATATGATTTCCGACACCCGGATGCGCCAATCCCTCGCCGGTGAAGAGCAGAAGCCGGGGGATACCACGCAGAATGCTTGAGGCGGAATATGAACGGGATGAACCAAGGGGATTTTCTGCTGGATCTTTTTGAAAATCTATGGGACACCTATGCGGTGAAAAAGGAACGGAACATTTCTTCGAAGGCTACTCGCCCTCCCTCGACAAAGTCTCATTCCGTCCAGGAAGGCGAACGTGTCGTCGCACCGGTGATTTCCATGGAAGGCGAAGGCGTTGTACCGCCGGTCCGTACGATGGAAGGCGAAAGTGTCGTTCCGCCGGTGATCTCCATGGAAGGGGAAGGTGTCGTTCCGCCGGTGATCTCCATGGAAGGGGAAGGTGTTGTACCGTCGGTGATTTCCATGGAAGGTCCGCCCGAGGATAAGACGCCTGCGGATACGGAGCAAAAACAACAAAAACCGGCGTCGAAACAAACAGAAAAAGCAACTGATTCGACACCGTTATCCGAACTTGCCCGGGAATTATCGGCGCCGAATAGGATGAAACAAAAGGCATGGTTAACACAAGCCGTTGTGGCCAAAGAATTGCTCAGCACGCCGGCTGAGCGGCGAAAAGCTAGGCACGAAAGGATGCTAAGGCGTTTGCGCCGCCAAAGAGGGGAGTAAAAGGAACGCATGAAAAAATTGCTATGGACGGACAATGAACACTCTGCCAAGGACTGGGCAGCTCTTTTCGGTGAATTGAATGCCCACGCGAAGGCGATAGAGAATACCTTCGGCATTAAGATGAAGCTGGCCGATAACGCTCTGCAGCTCAGCGGAGAAGAATATGAAATGGAAGCGGCGCAGGCGGTCATGGAGCAGATGTTCGCAGTGATCGCCAGACAAGGTTACATCTCTTCCGAAGAGCTTGCCTATCTTCTGCAGATGCAGAAAGAACATGAAGATGTGCCGGTGGAAAAACTGCTGACCGACATTATTACGACAACAGCCCAGGGAAAACCCATTCGTGCGAAAACCATCGGACAAAAACAATATGTGGATGCGATTGCGCATAACGGTTTCACTTTCGGGATCGGTCCTGCCGGCACGGGAAAAACGTATTTGGCCGTTGCGATGGCCATCAAGGCATTTAAAAACAATGATGTCCAGCGCATCATCCTTACGCGCCCGGCGGTGGAAGCCGGCGAAAGTCTGGGCTTTTTGCCCGGCGATTTGCAGGAAAAAATCGATCCCTATCTTCGTCCGCTTTACGACTCGCTGTATGAAATTTTAGGCGCAGATGCGTATCTCAAGCTCAAGGAGCGCGGACAGATCGAGGTAGCTCCTCTTGCCTACATGCGTGGGCGCACGCTGGACAATTCCTTTATCATTCTGGATGAAGCGCAGAACACGACCAGCGCCCAGATGAAGATGTTTTTGACGCGCATGGGCTACGGCTCGCAGGCGGTCATCACAGGAGATGTCACGCAGGTGGATCTTCCCCAGGGAAAAACCTCCGGCTTGAAAACCATTCAGCGCATCTTGCAACACGTGGACGGTGTGGCGTTTTGCATGTTTCATCATGCCGACGTCGTGCGCCATCCGCTTGTACAGCGCGTGATTGAAGCGTTTGAACGCTATGAAGATGCGCAGGAAAATGGAAAATCACATGCATCGCCCCACGCAGGGGAAAGTCGGAACAACCGCAGCGAAGCGTCTGCAGAGAAAACGGATGCGAAGAGGAGAAACGCATGAATCTGCTCGTGGACAATCGAGATGAGACCCTCGTTTGGGACGAAACCAAGGCAAAGCCGCTGGAAAACGCCTTGCAGGTTGCCTTACATACGCAACATGTGCAGGACGACGTGGAAATTTCGCTTTCGTTCGTCACCGGGGAAGAAATTCGTGAGCTCAATGCGCAGTATCGCGGGAAAGACAGCGAGACGGATGTGCTGAGTTTTCCCGTCTATGAAGCGGAGCAAATTCCCATGCTCCGCAAGGAAGGAAACCTCGATGTTCTGGGCGACATTGTCATCAACATGGAACGGGTTCGGGCGCAGGCGGAAGAATTCGGCCACAGCGAAGAGCGTGAAACCGTCTATTTGGCGGTACATTCGCTGCTGCATTTGTTAGGCTATGATCACGAAGAAGAAGCCGATAAACGCCGGATGCGTCACGAAGAAAAACGAATTATGCGCGCACTCGGTTTTTTACAGCCCTTTCATTCCGGCTATGTAGCGGTGATCGGGCGTCCGAATGTCGGAAAATCGACGCTCATCAACCGCTTGTTGGGAGAAAAACTTTCCATCATTTCCAACAAGCCACAAACCACGCGACATAAATTACAGTTCATCTTGACCGATGATCGCATGCAGGCCATTTTTCTGGATACGCCGGGGGTGCAGATACCGAAAAATGCGCTGGGCGAAACGATGCTTAAGCTTTCGCGCGAGGCGCTGGACGGGGTGGATCTCTGCCTTTTTGTGACCGATGTGTCTTCCCGCATCGGTCCCCTGGATCGCCAGATCCTGGAACGCCTAAAAACGCTCGATACTCTTCCGCTGGTATTATTGCTCAATAAAACGGATCTTTCTCCGGCGGAAACGGTGGAAGCGGAAAAGCGCCGATACGAAGAACTGGATCTTTTTCGCGCCGTTTTGCCGATTTCCGCCAAGGAGCAGACGGATATGGACGAGCTGCTCGATCTTATCTACCGCCTTCTTCCCGAAGGCCCGCAGTATTTTCCGGACGATATGGTAACGGATCGATCCGAACGCTTTATCATTACAGAGATCATTCGTGAAAAGTGCCTCTATCACATGCAGGAAGAAATTCCGCATGGCATTCATGTGGGCATGGATGCCATGAAAAAGAGACCGGATCGTGAGCTCTATGATATTTACGCCACCATTTATTGCGAAAAACCTTCCCATAAGGGCATGGTGATTGGCAAAGGCGGAACGAAGCTTGGCCGAATCGGTCGCGAAGCGCGCAAGGATATTGAGGCGCTCTTGGACTGCCCGGTGAATTTGAAGCTTTGGGTCAAAGTGGACAAAAACTGGCGCAAAAACAAACAGAAGGTCGACCGCCTGGGCTTTGATTGAGAGGGACCGACCAAGAGGAGCGTATGGACGAGGATAAAAGCTTACAAGGAATTGTGCTGCAGGCCTACGATGTGCGCGAGTCGTCGCGCATGATTGACCTTTTTACACGGGAACGCGGCAAAGTCTCTGTTCTGGTGCGTGGGGCTAAACGCAATAAAAGCCGATTTTTAAATCTTTCCGCGCCCTATGTGGAAGGACAGTTTCACCTGATTTTCGGACGAACCACAAACTATCTGAAGGAAGGCGCCATTACCGATGCGCACCTGGGCTTGCGCCGTTCTCTTCCGCAGCTGACAACGGCGCGCTTCGGCACCGAGGCGCTGCTGGGCGTTTTGGTGGACGGGGAAGAAGAGAATTTGTTTTTACTGTACCAGGCCTTTCTCAAAGCGATCGAAGAGGGAAATCCGGCGCAGCTTTCGCATGGAATCGGCGCCTTTCTCTTAAAACTGTGTAGCTTTTCCGGCTTCCGGCCACGCGTGTCCACCTGTGTGTACGGTGGGGAAGCGCTTGTTGGTGACCGGTTCTTTTTCGATGCCGAAGCAGGCGGAATTGCATGCGCCCTGCATGCTCCGTCGGTGGGAGCGGACGTGCTCTCCGGAGAGGAATACGCCGCGATTGTCCATTATCTCCGCCTTCCGCTTCGTGTTATAATGGACGCGCATGATTTTTCGTCTGCGGATGCCCGGCGTTTGGCCAGGGTCTGTTTTCGTTACTATGCGACGCATACAGGCCGGCATACTCTGGGTACCTTATCGATGATGGAGGAACTCCATCTTCTGTAAAGAAATGATTCACGGCTACCTGTATTGGTCGGGAGCCGGTAGCTCATAACGAGCGGAGGAGGTTGAATGAATTTACAGGAAATGCTATCCACTCTGACGGCCTATTGGTCGCAGCAGGGATGCACCGTTTTGGAACCTTACGATACGGAAAAAGGGGCCGGAACCATGAATCCGAATACCTTTTTACGCGCCCTCGGTCCCGAGCCGTGGAAGGTTGTCTATGTGGAGCCGTCACGCCGTCCGGCCGACGGACGTTATGGCGAGAATCCGAATCGCCTGTATCAGCATCACCAACTGCAGATTATTCTGAAGCCCTCCCCGGACAATATTCAGGATCTGTATTTGGACAGCTTAAAAACTATCGGGATCGACCCGCTGCAGCATGACATCCGCTTTGTCGAGGACAACTGGGAATCCCCGACGCTCGGTGCGTGGGGCGTGGGCTGGGAAGTATGGCTCGACGGCATGGAAATCACGCAATTTACCTATTTTCAGCAGGTGGGCGGCGTGACACTGAACCCGGAAGCGGGGGAAATCACCATGGGTCTCGAACGCATTGCCATGTATATTCAAGGGGTGGACAACGTCTTTGATCTGCAGTGGAATGAACACTTGCGCTATGGTGATATTTTCCATCAGCAGGAATACGAAAACTCCAAATATTCCTTTGAAACGGCGGATGTCGCCATGCTGCATACGCTCTTTGATCTGTACGAAAAGGAATCGCAACGACAGATCGAGGAAAAGCTGGTATTCCCGGCGTATGATTATGCGCTGAAATGCTCGCATACCTTCAATCTTTTGGATGCGCGCGGCGCCATCGCCGTTTCCGAACGCAGTCACTATATTGCCCGCGTGCGTGATCTGGCGCGCGCTGTGGCCAAATGTTATCTGGAAAAACGCGAAGAGATGGGATTTCCGCTATTGCATGCCGAGGCGAACGAAGTGGATGCACAGCGCCCCTTGCAGAACGCGGCAGAGGAAGAGGAGAAGCGGGCATGACAACGTATCTATTGGAATTAGGCGTGGAAGAGTTTCCTTCGCGCTATATAGCCTCGACGAAACAACAGCTTAAGCAAAATGTTTTGGACGGCTTAGTTACTGCCGGACTTTCCGTTACGGACGCACGTGTACAATCCACACCGCGGCGTTTTGCCCTTTGGTTGGAGGATATTCAGGCCAAGGAAAGCGCAGCGGAAGAAGTGGTTCGCGGCCCCTCCAAACAGGCGGCATTTGACAACGAAGGACAGCCGACAAAGGCCTTGCTCGGCTTTCTACGCTCCAAGGGTCTTTCTCTTTCGGATACCTTTATCGAAAACAAAGGCAAAAGCGAGTATGTCTTTGCGCGCCTGAAAAAAGAAGCCATTTCCATTGAAAAAACATTGCCGACCATTATTGCGGAAGCGGTTCGGAAAATTTCCAATCCTCGCGCCATGCGTTGGGGCGGCAAGAATCTGCGTTTCCTGCGTCCTATCCGTTGGATTGTTTCGCTGTTGGAGGATCAGGTCTTGCCGATCGATCTGGAAGGCATTCCCGTGGGAAACCATACAAATGGCCATCGCTTCCTCGGACAAAAGAATTTCGTAATCGAGAGCGTGCATACGTATGAATCCCAACTGGAAGAAAATTATGTAATCATTGACGAAAGCAAGCGCCGTGATCGCATTTTACGCGGCTTGAATCGCCTCGCCCGCGAAAAAGGTGGCGTGCCCATGCAAAATGCCGAGCTGTTGGAAGAAGTGGTGAATATCGTCGAGTATCCGACGGTCTTCCGTGGAGACGTGCCGCGTGAATATTTGACGCTTCCGCCGGAAGTGATCATTACCCCGATGATGGATCATCAGCGCTATTTTCCGGTGGTGGATGACGAAAACCATCTGTTACCGTATTTTCTTTCCGTGCGCAATGGGAATGAAGTGGGATTGCAAAATGTCATTGAAGGCAATCAAAAAGTGCTCATTCCGCGCTTGGAAGATGCCAAGTTCTTTTATCAACAGGATCAGGCGCGTCCGCTCGAAGAGTTAGTTCCGAAGCTGGATGAATTGGTATTTCATGAACAGCTGGGAACCATGCGCGAGAAAACCGAACGCCTGGAATCGCTTGGCGTTTCTCTGGCGAAGCTATTGGTCTGCGGGCCGTCGATTCAGCAGAATATCGCGCGTGCGGCGCATCTGTGCAAGGCGGATTTAGTCACGAAGATGGTCGTGGAGTTTACGGAACTGCAGGGCA
The DNA here is from genome assembly GCF_900119705.1 of Murdochiella vaginalis. GTDB lineage: Bacteria > Bacillota > Clostridia > Tissierellales > Peptoniphilaceae > Murdochiella > Murdochiella vaginalis. The sequence continues at coordinate 918,880 of NZ_LT632322.1, forward strand.
CCATGGGGCGCATTTATGCCACCGAAAATGGCGAAGTACTCGCCGTTGCCAAAGCGATTGAAGAGCACTATTTGCCGCGACAGTCCGGCGGAGAACTTCCACAGACGACGGCGGGCATGGTGCTTTCCTTGGCCGACAAGCTGGATACGCTGGCCGGTCTCTTTGCGATCGACGTCAACGTGACGGGCTCACAGGATCCCTTCGGCTTGCGTCGTGCCGTCATCGGCATCCTGGATATTCTGCAGAAGAATTCGCTGCATCTGTCGATGACCGATGCTCTGCGTGATGCGCTGTTGCTCTATGTGGAACAAAAGGGGCTGGTTTTTGATTATGACGATGTGATTTCCCGCATCAGCGACTTTTTCCGCGGCCGTTTGCGCACGAAATTGCAAGAACAGGGCATACGCTACGATGTGGCGGATGCCGTGTTGGCCACCGAGGACAATGATTATCTGCGCTTAATGCAGAAGGCGGCGGCCGTACAGGCGCTAACGGAGAAAGACCCCGAAAATGAGCTCATCACCGGTTTTGTTCGCATCGAGAGCATGGCGGAGCATGCCGAATCGACCGCAGTGGATGCGGACTGTTTACAGGAGGAAGATCAGAAGCTGTTTGCCTCCTTGTATCGAGCGGAGGAAATTCGCGCGGAATTACAGAAAGACCACTATGAAGAGGCGTTGGCGCTTTTCCGGGAATGGATGCCGATCCTTCATGAGTATCTGGATGCGACCATGATTCTGGTGGATGATGCCAGGTTAAAAGCGTCGCGATTGGGCATGCTGGCACAGGTAAATGACCTGATTCATGAGATTCTGATTGCCCGTCGCATTGTGCGGGAAGATTGAGTAACGAAGTATCGGTTAGCATAGAGGACGACGCTTTGTCATCGAGGAACGTTTCCAACGCGAGGCGAAAGGAGGGGGCCATGTTTCGGGAACAGACGGAAAAATGGGAAAAGGAGTGGCTTTCTCCGTATGCGGCACACGTGGATGCCACGCGGGGCCGAGAGCGGCAGGAAGAAGAGGATCCCATCCGAACGGCCTATCAGCGTGATCGGGACCGGATATTGCATTCCAAGTGCTTTCGCCGCCTCAAACATAAAACGCAGGTATTTATCGCTCCGGAAGGAGACCATTACCGTACGCGGCTGACGCATACGCTGGAGGTCAGCCAGATCGCGCGAACCATGGCGCGGGCGCTTCGACTGAATGAAGATCTGATTGAGGCCATGGCCATGGGCCATGATGTGGGCCACACGCCGTTCGGCCATGCCGGCGAAAAGATTTTACAGATGCTGGATCCGGGCTTTCATCATGCGAAGCAATCGGTGCGCGTTTTGCGCTTATTGGAAAATCGACGCGATCATGTTATTCCGGGGCTCAATCTTACCTGGGAGGTGCTTGACGGCATCGAGCACCACAGCGGCGAACAGCTGGCGGCGACGCTGGAAGGTCGTTTGTTAAAATATGCCGATCGCATTGCCTATGTGAACCACGACATCGACGATTCTTTACGCGCCGGAGTTCTTTCGATGGCGGATTTGCCGAAGGAGAGCATTGCGGTGTTGGGCGAAACGCATTCGCAACGCATCAGCACCATGGTGACGGCCATTATCGAGGCAAGCCTCGACAAGCCCGATATTCTCATGGAAGAAACGGTCTATAAGGCATCCAAGAATTTGCGCACCTTCATGTTTCGTGAAGTGTATACCAACGAAATGGTCAAAGGCGAGAACGCAAAATTGGAGCACATTATGACGGATCTTTTGGCCTATCTCGTGGCCCATCCGAACGCCATGCCCGAAGACCATCGTCATCTTTACGAGAACACGGCCGATGAGGGGGATATTCGCCGTCAAGCCATCGACTATATCGCCGGCATGACGGATGATTTTCTCATTCGTACCTATCGCAATCTTTTTATTCCCAAGGCATGGTCCATTCTCTAATTTTTCGTACAACGTGCAGAGAACGATGAAGCGGACGCTCGAAAATCCTACGGTAGAAGAAACATAAGAAAAGGTAAACGGTATTGGGGAAGGGGGAGTTATGCGCATTTCCGATCAAACGATTCAGCAGGTGCGCGATGCGATCGACATCGAAGAGCTGGTCGCAAGCTATGTCACCCTGAAACCGGCCGGCAAACAGAAGAAGGCTTGTTGTCCGTTTCATCAGGAAAAAACGCCTTCTTTTTTTATCCGTCCCGAGAGGGGAACGTTCAAATGTTTCGGCTGCGGCGAATCCGGCGATGGCATCGCATTTTTGATGAAAATGGAGCATCTTGACTTCCAGGAAGCCGTTGTGGCGCTGGCGGAACGCTATCATATTCCCATAGAAGCGGATCATCCCGAGGATACAGAGAAACGGATGCGGCGCGATTTGTATTATCGCATCAATGAAGAAGCGGCACGTTTTTTTTATAAGCAGCTTCTAACCAGTGACGCGGCGCTCCAGTACTTAGCCCGTCGCGGGTTTAAAGCGCAGATCATCAATGATTTCTTTCTCGGCTATGCGGATGCGAAGGGAAATAGCCTACTGCGCCATTTAACGGAAAAAGGCTATCGCGAGGAGGATCTGCTGGCGCTCGGTCTCATTGCACGGTCTCATCGCGGCACAGGGTATTATGATAAATTTCGTGACCGGCTGATGTTTCCCATTGTTTCGGTCAAAGGAAAAATCATCGGTTTTGGAGGACGGGCGATTGGCGATGGCAAACCAAAATATTTGAATTCGCCGGACTCCGAAATCTTTCATAAAGGAGAGCATCTCTATCATCTGCATCAAGTGCGTAAAATTCCGAATTCACGCGAAGTGATCGTGGTGGAGGGCTATATGGATGTGGCAGCGCTGGCGTTTCACGGCGTGCCCAATGCCGTCGCTTCGTTGGGTACGTCTCTTACGGAAGAACAGGCGAAGCTCGTCAAACGCTATGCAGATCGTGTGTATCTTTGTTATGATGGCGACGCTGCCGGCATCCGAGCAGCGCGTCGTGCCATTGATGTGTTTCAACAGGCGGACGTTTCGCCGAAGCTGGTCGTCCTTCCCGAAGGAAAGGACCCGGACGATGTGGTGCGAACGAAAGGAGCAGAGGCGTTTCGGCACTATTTGTCCATTTCGATGGATCCGCTGGATTTTGAACTGAAATTGCTTACCGCCGGTTATGATCTGACGGAACCGGCCGGGCGCATGGATTTTCTGCCACGCGCACTGGATTTTTTAGCCGGCATTGAAAAGCAGACGCTCCGTGACGTGATGGCAGAGCAGGTGGCTACGCTGGCACAAGTTAGCTTGGAAAGCGTACAGCATGATACCGCGAAGCGCCGCGAAGAGCTTCTTGCCAAGCAGAGCGAAAAGAATCGGCACAGAGCGGAAAAAGGTCGTTATGCAGGAGAGGCATTCTCTTCTCGTCGCGATACGGAAGCGGATCGCCCCTCGTATTATTACGCGGAAGAAGAGGAACTGCCGCCGGAAGCCTTTGGGGATTATGCAGACCAAGATGAGAGCAGAAGCGACAGTTTGGGTATGTATGCCGACAGGAGCATGGCATCGGAACGTTTTCGACTCGAACGCGAAATGGTGCGGCTGATTCGAGGCGATCGCGCCTGTGAGGATGTGCTGTCGGCGGAGCAGGATTTTATTGAAAATCCGGGGCTACAACAATTGCTCTTGGCCGTGCATAATTTACGGGATGCGGGCATTTCACCGCAACAGGACTGGCTAAAAGAATCGGATTTATCCGACGAAGCAAGAGAGCTTGCGGAGTCGCTGGACCGGGAAAATTTGCCGGTTCATGTCGCTATGGCGAAAGAACTTCGAGAACGAATTCAACGTTTTCGTCTGCGAGAACGCAAGGCAGAGTTGCTTTATGCCATGCATCATCCGGATCAGATGGAAAATGTGTCGTCGCAAAGTGCTTTGTTGAAAGAACTGCAGGAGATTGAGCAACGCTTGCGTGCGCCTGGGGGAGGGCTTAGATGACGGATCGCAAAGATCGACTAAAAGACGATGTCCTGGACATCGAAGAGATAAAACAGGATATGGTGGAAGAGTTGCGCAAGATTGCCGTTGCGCATCATGATCGCTTTCAACGGGACGATTGGGAAAATCTGGAAGATATGGACCAACTCAGCGAGGAGGATCGTCGTGATATTTTGCAGATTTTGGCCGACGACGGCATCACTATGGCGGATGCCGTGCGCACAGAAGGCATAGAAGAGGATGAGGAAGAGGATGAGCTGCTTGACGAAGAAGAGGACGAGTCGACGCTAAGCGATCTGGATGCCTTATCCGAGTTAAGTGTCCATTTTGAAGAGGAAAAGGAAGAACCCGAGGCGGAGTTGAGCGATCAGGAAATGCTGCAAAACATCGCCGTGGATGATCCGGTAAAAATGTATCTCAAGGAGATCGGCCGCGTTTCTTTGCTTACCGCAGACGAAGAGGTGCTCCTCGCGCGTCGCATGGAGTTGGCGGAATCGGCAGCAAAAGTGCTTCGAGGCGAAAAAGCTTCTTTGCGGGAAGAGATTGAGATCGCGAAAGAGTCGCTCAATAATACGCAAGCCGCCATGCTGTTGGATTTGATGGCGACAAAAGACGCAAGGAAGCGTTTCCGCACGGCACAAACAAGACAGTACAGGGCGTTTCGTCGTTTACTGGCCATCGTCCTTTCTCCGGAGGATGTCGTCCTCAGCGAAGAGGATGAGGCGTATCGTGCGGTCAAAATCGCTGCCCATGTGGAACGCTACATCCGTCGCCGTTTGAGTCGGCTGGGTCTGACACAACAGGAAGCGTGTGAGCTGGCCTTCTGTGTGGAGGTTCAGCAAGCGCTGGTTACCTTCGTGCTGACGCCGAAGCTCTTAACGACAAAACAGAAAAGCTGGAAAGACCTTGCGCTGGAAAATGAGGAACGCATCCTTCGTGCGGTGGATCAGCTGTATAAAAAGAATGTGGAAAACGAGGAACCGTGTGGCACGTTGCTGGACCTGGCGCAGGAGTTTCAAGTCAAACCGTTTACGGAAGAAGAAACCATTCCGGGAGAGCTTCGCCGTGAACTTTTTGAACGCAATACCATTGTCGATAAGCTCAACATGACCTTGCGGAAGCGGCAACTGAAGGATGCCTTAACGGAACAGGAAGCCGAAAATTATGCAGTGCTGCTGGAAGCCCTGCAAACCATAAATAAGCGCATGGCGCATTATAAAAATGATTTCACTCCACAGCGCGAGGCTTTGCAAGAGCTTTTGGTCAAGACGGATCCGGCCGGACGTGTTCTGGTGGGGTTGCCGCTGTCGGAAGAAAATGAGAAACAACTGAAGCGGGCCATTCGCGTAGGCTCCGTTGCCAAACAGCGTCTGGCGGAAACCAACCTTCGTCTGGTTGTTTCCATTGCCAAGCGTTACGTCGGGCGCGGCATGAGCTTTTTGGATCTCATTCAGGAAGGTAACCTCGGTCTGATGAAGGCGGTGGAAAAATTCGATTACCATCGCGGTTTCAAGTTTTCTACTTACGCCACCTGGTGGATTCGCCAGGCCATCACCCGTGCCATTGCGGATCAGGCGCGCACCATCCGCATTCCGGTGCATATGGTGGAAACCATCAACAAACTCTCGCGCGCACAGCGTCAGCTGCTGCAGGAGCTGAACCGCGATCCGACCAACGAGGAAATTGCCGCCGAAATGAACATTGATGTCGAAAAAGTGCGCATTGTTCGCAAAATTGCACAGGAGCCGGTTTCCTTAGAGACGCCGATCGGCGAGGAAGAAGATTCGCATTTGGGCGATTTTATCGAGGATGATACGGTCATTTCTCCGGATGAGGCGGCGAACTTCATCATGCTCCGCGAGGAACTGGCTAATATTCTCGGTACGCTTTCCACAAGAGAGCGCAAGGTGCTGGAGCTGCGCTTCGGTTTAAATGACGGTACACCGCGTACACTCGAGGAAGTGGGCAAGGAATTCAACGTCACGCGGGAGCGCATTCGCCAGATTGAAGCGAAAGCCATCCGCAAGCTCAAGCATCCGACGCGAAGCCAAAAGGTACGCGATTTTCTCGAATAATCAAACACGGAAACAGGCGCCTTGGCCCGGCATGTGCGTATGCTCGGCAAAGGCGCCTTTCACATCTGTATGCGTTGGAAAAGCGCCACGTTTCCTGGCTCAGGAGGAAGTATGCAACGACTTCAAACCCTCATTCGTCTTGTTCCGCCGTCCAAGCGTGTGATCGACGTGGGGGCGGATCACGGACTGGTATCGCTCGGTCTCGCAGAACGGGAGGATATTCAACAGGTATTGGCAACGGACATTTCTTCCGCCTCTCTGTCTAAGTTGGAAGAAGCCTTGAAACGGACAAATCCGCCCATCCGAGAAAAAATTACGCTTTTTGTAACGGACGGTCTGCAAGACATTCCATGGTCATCTGCGGATGCCATCGTGATCGCCGGAATGGGAGGCCCGCTCATCACGCGTATTCTTCGCGATTCGTTCGCTTTTGCCAAAAATGCAAAAACATGGGTGCTTTCGCCGCAGAGCGGTATCGCGGCGTTTCGGCATTTTTTACAAACACTATCCTGTCGAATTGAAGAAGACCTCGTCGAAGAAGATGGAAAGTGGTATCCGCTTTTTCTGGTTTTTCCACAAGAGGCTTGTCCGGAAGGGAACGGCTATGCCTTTTCTCTCACAGAACAGGAAGCGGAGTACGGCCCGGAGCTTTTGCGTAAGAGACATCCCGTGTTGGAAAAACAGCTTATCCGGGACGAGAAGCATTGGCAAAGTCTCCTTATCCATTTAGAAGGAAAGTCTTCCCCTGCGGCTGCGAAACGTCGAGAAGAAGCGGAACGTGCGCTTCGGGCTCTGCAACGACTGCGGAAGCGATACGATGGCAACGAATGACGCCAACGGCCGTTTTAGAAAAGAGAAAGGATCTCGTATGCAGATACAGAAATGGGTAGAGGAATGGGAAAAGCGAGTACCGCTAACATTGCAGGAAGCATGGGACCATAGCGGCAAACAGTTCGGCCGCTTTGCGCAACCGCTTCGCGGCGTGGTTTTCGCTTTGGATTTTTCAGCGGGTGCACTGCAGAAGGCGGTGGAGATGGGCGCAAATTTGCTTGTTACGCATCATCCGGTACTTTTTGAGGGAGTACACACCTTGCACGAGGACGTGCCTTTGCAAAATCTCGTCATGCGGGCATTGGAGCAGGGGATTGCAGTCTATGCGACGCATACGCCGTGGGATTGGGTGGACGGAGGCGTCAACACCGAGATCGCGGAACGCATGGCGCTTCGAGAGTGCCGAGCGCTTCGACCGCGGGAAGAGATCGATCCGCAGCGAGCCTATTCCGCCGGATTCGGTGTCTATGGTAATATCGAACCCATGACGCTGGCGGCTTTTGCTCGCAACCTTTCCCAAGCATTTTCGACGCCGTCGGTGGTGTTTTACGGAGAAGGCGAACGAAATATTACAAGGGTCGGTCTTCTGGGCGGATCCGGCATGGACTTTATGCCCGATGCGCTGACCGCGGGCTGTGACGTTTTTGTCACCGCCGACATCAAATACCACGAGGCACAATCTGCCCTACAAAACGGATTGGCACTCATTGATCTTGGCCACTATGCGGCGGAATTTCCCTCCATGGCGCGTGCAATGCGTCTATCACAATCCTTTGCACCTAACGTCCCACAGGAAGTGTTTGATGAAAAAGAAAATAAGCGCCATTCCCTCAGCGGGGAATGACGCTTACCATTTCCATTTGCTTTTCACATGCGACGTTTTTCACCGTCGATCCGGAACACGCTCGAATCGCTCGATTCGGGCGTTTCTATTTGAGCAGATTGGAGAAAAAGTCGATAATGCCTTGGAAAAGATTGCCGAAGAAACCGCCTAATTCGGTTTTTGTTTCGGGGGATAGATGTGCCCAATCCGTCTGCACCTTTTCCATGAGATTTCCACCCTGCTTGAGCAAATTTTCTCCTAAATTGCGCAAGTTCGCGATTTGCTCGTCGGTGAGCCGGATTTTGGAGAAGTTCTCCATCAACCCCTGCAACGAGGAAATATTTTCGGCGCTGAGAACGCCATCCAGGTGGTAATTATTGACCACGGTATTGATGATGGTGGTAATGTCTCCTACGGAAATATTGCCGCCGTTTTTCTCCTTTTCTTTGGCGATTTGCGCCTTGATCTCCGCAATGGCGGCATTGAGCAGCTCGTCGGAATAGCCGTCTTTTCCTTTGTTTTCCTCATTAATTTTCGAGGTGATTTCCAGTTCTTCCTGTGCGGTCTTGACGTTCTCTTCCGGAAGCGTACCCGTCGTACCGCTGAATGCCTTATAGACGCCGGCCAGCGCCCCGGAGCCGTCCACCGCTTTCACCGAAGCCACACGAATGGTCATATTGGTTGCGCCGGCCGTGATGGCGGCATTGGCGTACTGCGTTGCCGTAATGGACGTAATGGTTTTCGGTGTCACGATTTCCACCTTCACCCCCGTATTTTTATCGGTAGGCTCCAGGTAGACCGAGGAATACACCTGATAATAATCATAGTGATCATGAAGCAAACTGTTCATTTCGTCGATATTGACTTGCATTTCCAACGCTTTATCGGATACACGGAGCAAACGCGCCGTTTCCTGTTTTTGTTCGGCGGTAAGACTCTGACCGTAAGAGTAAACCGATTGTTTTAAATTATCCGCTTTAGCCGGTTGCGCAAGGCTCGTCAGTGCAAAGAGCAAGGTCAACACGGTAGCGAAAAAGCGTTGACATAGCGTTTTTTTCTGTTTCATCATTTCTCCTTATCCCACAGGCTTTCGCCGAGTATCAAACGGCTTTATCCTATCCGTCCCTTTTGTTCGTAATATGAAGAGAATGCCTTTTTCGATCATGGCTACTGAGTGGGATCGTTCGTTTTTGCTTTTCAAATGTGCTATACTATAGGCACTGATCCCGCCACACCTCTCTACGATGTGCAAAACGGCGGGCCTTTTTATCGCAAAGGTGGTGAAACCTGATGTCCGTACAACTCATGCATTCCGATGCCAAGCTCTATGATATGGTGGTGAACGACAAGCTCATCATCCGGGATATGGATTATGCCCGAAAGGTTTTTCAGCGGGTCAGTCCTTTTCATCTGGAAAATTTCGGTTTGACTTGGAAAAAAGCGGACGGAACCTATCGCGAGGGAACCACGCTGGAAATGCTGGTAGACAGCTATCTTGCCGATCGTCGTATCAAAAACTTTTTATTCGACTATCTTTCCGACTATGAGGTGCAGCTTCGTCATGTCCTGGGTACCGTGCTTCTTGAAAGCTTTGGGGAGTATGGGTATTTGGATTCCGGTCATTTTCGCCAGGACGAGTACCACAAAAACTTTATTAATGACTTGGAAAATGAATTGACGCGAGCCAATGAACCTTTTGTGCGCCGTTTCTGTCCCGAAGAGGGAAAAACGCGTGAGGTTCCCGTATATGTGGCCATGGAAGTGATCACGTTGGGAACGCTTACGAAAATTTTTAACAATATGCGTCGTCCGGAACAAAAGCGAGTTTCCGCTTTTTATGGGGTGCTGTCTGAAAACGTCTTATATTCTTTCTTTACCTGCCTATCCAAATTGCGCAATACCTGTGCGCATCATGGCCGGTTATCCAATCGCCGTTTTTCGGAAGGCTGTGCGGTGCTGAAGGAAGACAAGTGCGTCATGGAAAAGCTTGCACCGACGTATCAGCCGGATGCCTTCCGCTTTTTTGCCATGATGCTTGCTCTCATGCACTTGATGGATGCGCAAAGCAACCGGGAAATTATCGTCCATTATCAGCGCACCTTTACGCTGCATCCGCACTTTTCGCCGCGCTTTTTGGATTTTCCGGAGGCATGGGAAGCGATTTTATGTGCAGCGGCAAATATAGATATCGCCTCTCTCCACTCAAAAGACATCAGTGAAGAGCCCATCGCTTCCGATCGCTGGGTGATGCCGCCGTCGAAGCGAAGCGAGCAATAACAGGAGGAAACCATGCGCCCTCAAAAGGAATGGAATGCGTTGCAGAAGGCCACCTACTGTTGGCTGGAAGCGTTCGATCATCCCGAAAAAAACAAGTGCATCATTCATCTCATCGGTACCAACGGAAAAGGTTCAACGGGGCGCACCCTTGCGCTGGCCTTAGAGAAGCTGTTGCCCGAAAAAGTGGGCCACTTCGTTTCGCCACATGTGCATCACTATGAAGAGCGTATCATGCTGCAATCCCAACCGATTACCCACGAGCGATCCGTGGCAATCCAACAGGCGATGGAAGAAAAAGGAAAGGCGGAAAATCTGCCGTACATCCCGTATTTCGCGCGCAGTATGGTGGAAGCTCTTCTCGCTTACCGGGAGGAGGCTCGTGTGCTGGTTATGGAAGCCGGAATCGGCGGTCTGGATGATTGTACCAATCTCCTTTCCACCGCTATGACGGTCTTTACCACGATTGACTTCGATCATCGTGATCGGCTCGGAAATACCATTCAGGAAATCGCCCGTGCGAAAGCCGGAGTGCTGCTGCCGGGTTCCTTTGCCGTATCGGCCGACCAGCGTCCCGAAGCGGAGACGGTCCTGCGAAATACCGCCGAAGCGAAGAACGCTTCGCTGGTATTCTATTCGCCGCAAACGATCACCGACGCTGCGCTGCGTTGGCAAAAGGGCGAGCGTCCGGCCTTGCACTTTACCTTTACGCGTGGCGCTTTAAGCGGCGCGTATGCAGCGCGGCTCATCGGACGCCATCAGCTGCAGAATTTCGGCACGGCCTTAACAGCCCTGGAGGAAATGCTTGCCCCCGATTCGCCGGTCGCGGCCGCGCTTTTTCCAACGGGACAACTTCCTCGTCCGGAGAAAATAGATGAGGCCGTCCATGCCGCCGTGGCGGAAGCGTATCTTCCCGGAAGGCTGGAAATGCTCTCGTACGATCCCATGGTCTTTATTGACGGTGCGCACAATCACCAGGCTGCTAAAATGCTGGTGGAGAATCTGGATGCCTTATCCTCCTGTTCTCCGGCAAAGGGCAAAGAACGCGTTCTCTTGTTTGGTATGCACGACGGAAAGCTGAGTGAAAAAGAGCAACAGGAGTTTTTTGCGGCATTTGATGCTGTGTATCGCATTCCCGTCCAAGATGAAGAAGACGATGCGGTCATCGAGGCGATGGGAAAGGCTTTGGATGCGGCGTATCTTGCCCATCCGAATGCACTGTTTGTGGCGGCCGGATCGCTGTATCTTTTGGATGGTGCGAGCCGTTGGCTGGAAAAGGCGCCCTCGCGAAAGAAATAAAAACAAAGCAAGAAAAAAGAGGAGCCGCGGCTCCTCTTTTTACGATCGATGTTTCATCCATATTTAATAGAGACGATAGAGCCCGCAGACAACGCCCAAAATGCGACATTCCTTTACAATAATGGGCTCTAAAGCGGCATTTTCAGGCCGCAGTTCCACATAGCCCGCACGTTGGAAAAACGTCTTTACCGTCGCCGAATCTTCGATGAGAGCGACAACCTGTTGTCCATTCCTGGCGGTTTGCTGACGGCGGACGATGACGTGGTCGCCGTCGAAGATGCCGGCTTCAATCATGGATTCGCCATGTATCTTCAAAATGAAGTAGTCGCTGCCATCCTGATGGAAAAACGCCGTCGGCAGGGGAATGGATTCCTCGGTATAGTCGTCTGCATAAATCGGCTGCCCGGCTGCCACGGCACCATAGACAGGGATATCCAAGACATCTTCCCGATAGGGCGTATCTTGTGTCTCTTGCACAGAAAGATCTTCCACCGGACGGATCGAGCGGTAGGAGCCTTTCGTCATGGTAATCTGTTCGGCATCGATCAGGGCGTGTAGGTCTTTGGAAACGGTCGAGGTCGAACGAATGCCCAAGGCCTCCTGAATTTCACGCACAGTCGGCGCAATGCCGTTTTCCATCCAGTAGGAAGAGATGTAGCGCACCATCGCGGAACGCCTTTTTTGTGCCGGGGATTGCATCGTCGCCTCCTTTTTTGGCCGACCGATGGATGGGGCAAAGGGCCTTGCCATCCTCGACCGTTATGGGAATCGATTTCGAAAACGAACAAACTTTCGCTTTCATTATAGCGTGCAAAAAGACGTGTGACAAGACCAATTTAGGGTATGAAAGCGGACGAAGGGCGAAAACGCCTGTTAGGGCTTTGCGATGTGGGAGAACGCATTTCGGAAGCCTTAGATGGTCTATAAAATGAAGGAGGAACTATGGATTTTTATTATTGTGAGCATTGTGGTGCGATGTACATCAAAGCCAATCAGGTGGGCAAGGTAACGCCGGTATGCTGTGGCGAGCCGGCAAAGAAGATGGAAGCCAACACAAAAGATGCGGCAGTGGAAAAGCATGTTCCGGCTGTTACGCGTGAGGGCAACAAGATTTCGGTTGTCGTAGGCGAAGTCGTTCATCCCATGGAAGAAGATCACTACATTACGATGATTGCCGTTGTACAGGGTGACAAGTTCCAAAGCGTCGCATTGAAGCCGGGTCAAGAGCCGAAGGCACAATTCCTGGTGGAAGATGGCCCTGTTACCGTTTATGAACATTGCAACAAGCACGGCCTCTGGAAGGCAGAAGCCTAAATTTTTCACCGGCTGGTCTAACAAGCTTTCCAGCGAATAGAACAAAGAAAAAGACGAGCTACACCTGTTGTGCAGCTCGTCTTTGTTTTTGCGAGGTTGTCGTCTTCCGCAACGCCGAAACGTCAGGCAGAGAGCATTCTCTCGGCAGTAGGCCTTTTAGAAGGCGATACGTCCTTTTTGTTCCTCGTCATTGATGCTGTAATAGGCGGCATATTCTTCCGGCTTGACATAAATATCCAGCGTTTTCAGCTCGCTTAATTTATGGCCGTCCTGTTTCCAGTACATTTTCGCCTGTTTTACCAGCTCTTCCATATCCACTTCACGACCTTGATACTGTACAATATATTTCGTTTTGAGCATAACATCCTCCCATTGGTTCAAAAAAATCGAAATTTCTCTTCTCTTTTTCCGATTTCCGCCATAGTTTATCAAAAACGAAAAAAAACAACAAGAAGAAGAGAATAATTCTAGGGAAAATGCGGGACATTTTGAAAAAATCTTCTATTTTGCAGAAAAAACATTTTATTATGGGTAAAAAAGCAACATATTGTAAAGAGTGAAATGGGATGGAAACGGTTTACGAAAAACCGGAAAGGATGACGATGACATTTTTCGAACTGTTACTGCTGGCGGTGGGCGTTTCGCTGGATGCCTTTTCGGTGGCGATCTGTAAAGGGCTGGCAGTACAAGAGCTCCACGTGCGTCACGGGCTTGTTGTAGGAGCCTATTTCGGCGGTTTTCAGGGCCTGATGCCGCTTTTGGGCTTCTTATTGGGGTCGTGGATTGCTCAGTCCATGCGGGCTATTGATCACTGGGTGATCCTGCTCATACTCGGCTATTTAGGCATCCAGATGGTACGAGAGGCGAGGAATCCGGAATCGTGCCCGACGGGAGATTTTTCCTGGTCCACCATGTTTCCGCTTGCTGTGGCGACCAGCATTGATGCCTTTGCGGTGGGCGTGACCTTTGCTATGATGGAGATAGATTTGTGGATGGCGATTCCGCTCATTGCCGTATGCACCGGGCTGTTCTCTTTTGCCGGTGTGTATATCGGTCACTATTTCGGACAGCGCTATCAAAAACCGGCAGGCATCGTTGGCGGAGCGATTTTGCTGTTCATCGGTCTCCGCGTATTCATTACGCACTGGATCCAAGGCATATAATGCATACCGGATCCAAGGCGTTACAGCGCGAGGCCTTCCACGAGGAATAGAAAATAAGGAGAAAGCATGAAAATCACGAAACAGGCACGTCAGCGTGCAAAAGAATTGTTGCAGTTCATTGATGGATCTCCGACCGCCTACCAGGCGACGGAACAAGAAAAAGCGCTTCTGGATAAAGCAGGATTTACGCCGCTTTCCCTGACTTCCCGCTGGAAATTGGAGCCGGAAAAAACGTACTACGTGGAAATTTCGGATGCCACGATTTTTGCTTTTCGCACGGCTAAACAGGCGGATGCCGGCTTTCATATCATCGGCGCGCACAATGACTCGCCCGGTTTTCAATTGAAACAGAACGTGAATATGCCGCGCAACGGATATGGCCAGCTGAATGTCGAGCCCTATGGCGGATTGATTTTGCGTACCTGGCTGGATCGTCCGCTCTCCGTGGCCGGCCGTTTGCTGGTAAAAGACGACTCTCCGCGCGGCTATTCCGTGAAGAAAATACACATTACCCGACCGCTTCTCATCATCCCCAGCCTCGCCATTCATATGGACCGTGAGGTGAACAAAAACGGCGAAATCAAGCCGCAGAATGGCATGGCACCGATTTGGTGCATGGCGGATGAACCGGATAAAAAAGGCGATTTTCTGGCCGTCGTGGCGCAAGAAGTCGGCATTGCCCGTGAATCGATTCTGGACGCGGATCTGTTCCTCTATGATGTGCAAAAAGGTATGTTCCTCGGGGAAAACGAAGAATTTCTTTCCGTCGGACGTCTGGACAACCTGGCCATGTGCCATGCTGCGACCACGGCGCTGACCAAGGCCAATCCCGCAGATGTCCATCAGGTGATTGCGTTGCATGACCACGAAGAAATCGGCTCGATGAGCCGGAAAGGGGCCGATTCGGCGACGCTTCGAGATGTCCTTTCGCGTATCGTCCGCAGCCTGGGAGGCGACGAGGAAGATTTCGCGGTTGCCTTAGCCAAGAGCTTCACCATTTCCTGCGACATGGCGCATGCCATACATCCCAATCATACGGACTGCGCGGATCCGACCAATCGTCCGCTCCTTAATCACGGCCCGGTTTTGAAATATGCGGCCTCCAAGAGCTACATTACCGACGGGGAAGGCGGCGCGCGCGTGCGTCTTTACGCGAAAAAAGCCGGCGTGACCTTCCAGACGTTCCACAATCATTCCGATAAGCGCGGCGGTGCTACGATTGGCGCGATGGATGAGCAGTGGACAACCATCTTAAACGCCGACGTCGGAAACCCCGTTCTCGGCATGCATTCCGTGCGCGAACTGGGCGGCGTGGCCGACCACGACGCCATGATTCGCACCTTAACCGCCTTTTTGAACGATGAAAAATAATCGCGCCGAAAGGGAATATTCCGCGACCATGACCGACCTTACGGTGGATGGTCGCGGCATTGGGCATCTGAAAGCGCAGGATGTCCTTTTTGCGCCGCATGGTACCGTTCCTCTTCCTGAAGAAGACGTCGGACGGACCGTGTTTGTCTACGGCGCGCTGCCGGGGGATGTCGTGCGCCTTCGTGTGCATAAACGGAAAAAGAATATCCTCGAGGCACAGGCGATGGAATTGCTTACGCCTTCGCCAGGACGGCGCCCAATTTCTTCGCATCCGCATGCCGAAAATAGCCATACAGGCTTTTTGCCGGACGAGCCGGAAGACGATGCGATGACCCCGCATGACGGATTCCCGCTTCTTGCCTGGGATCCGACGGAACAGAAGGCGTGGAAGATGCGCCGTGTGCGGGAGGCGCTGGTTCGTGTCGGCGGTTTTGCCGCCTCGGATTTGCCGGAAATGGACTGGATTGCTGCGGAAGAAACGCACTACCGCAATAAGATCAATCTTCGTCTGACGCCGGACGGACGTCTTGGCGATACCGCGCGAGACGGGAAGGTGCGTCCACTTTCTTCCTATGTCATTGCCGCGCCGATTTTGGAACAAAAACTACAGCAGTGGAATGTGCTGGCCTTGCAGACCCCGAACTGGGCCAAGACCTTCTCCGCCGTGCGTATGGTCGTTTTGCGTGCGAACGAGAAAGGGGAGACGCTCGCGGCTCTCATTACCGATCCGCTTTCCTCGGCACAACGCAAGGCTCTCTTTGCCCTTCTGCAACCTCTGTCGTTTACGGTGCTCTGCCAAGGACAGAATCATCGACCAGGCGACGTGCGCCTTCGCGAACCCCTCGTTTACGCCACCCCGCAGAAAACCCTGCAAACGACATTGAGCGGCCTCTCTTTTACCGTTTCTCCGCCTTCGTTCTTTCAAGTCAATCGCTTTCTGACACCCGCGTTGTATGCGAAGGCTCTTTCCTTCTTTTCCGATTTACCCGACGCCACCGT
Organism: Murdochiella vaginalis; assembly: GCF_900119705.1. Lineage (GTDB taxonomy): Bacteria > Bacillota > Clostridia > Tissierellales > Peptoniphilaceae > Murdochiella > Murdochiella vaginalis. The sequence goes on from NZ_LT632322.1 coordinate 935,006, forward strand.
TCTCGACCTTTACTGCGGCACCGGCACTACCTCGCTGCTTCTTGCGCAGCAGGCAAAGCGCGTCATCGGCGTCGAGATGGTCGAGGCTGCCGTCGAGGATGCCCGTCAGAATGCTGCGCGAAACGCTCTAACCAATGTTTCCTTTATCGCAGCCAAAGCTGAAGAAATTCTTCCATCCCTGACAGCTGACTTCGCGGAGAAGAGCCTTTGCGTTCTCGTGGATCCGCCCCGCAAGGGTCTGGACGAAAGCGTGCGTCGCTCGCTTTTTTCCATCGAACTTCATGAGCTTGTCTATATTTCCTGCTATCCGGAAACCCTGGCCCGCGATCTTCGCGACTTTCGTCAACAAGGCTGGATGCTGGATCGCCTGTGTGTGGCGGACATGTTTCCCAACACGCCGGAGATTGAGACGGTGGTCAGGGTGAGGCGGAGATAATAACGAGGAAAAGGGTCTGTCTGTGTAAACAGAAACGGCATGGACTTGGTTTCCTTGGTACATCGACACCAAAGGCATTCGAGCGGCACACTTTTTGAAATACACCGCCGGATCGTGTTAATTTGGCAATTTTCGATAGAAGATAATGAAAAAAGGAGTTAGAATAGTCTCGAGGCTGTGTTTTGGATTGACAAGGGGGAAGACAAGATGGACACTCTCTTAGACAGACAGACAGACAGACCTATTTGCCGCCTGCTAATTTCGTTTGTTTTTTTATTTTATTTTCTATTTATGGAGGCATTTCGCTGATCGACGTTTTGATCCAAGCGGATAGTCTCCTTTTTCATTTTGATGCAAAAGTACATCCGATGTAGGCATGAGCACGAAAGAAGAAAGGATAAAAGCATGAAACACATACGCAATAGAGTATTGGCCGGTGCTGTCGCACTCGTCATGCTCGTCACCGCCGTCATTACAGATAGCCGCCCTGTTCTCGCAGAGGACAAGGCTTCTTCGCATGCCGTGGAGACAACGGATACGGCTATGCCAGTGGAGGAGACGGGCCAAAAGAGTCCGGGTGAGATAACAGAAGCCCCTGAGCCAACGGATACGGCCATGCCAGTGAAGGAGACGGGCGAAAAGAGTCTGGACGAGAGGAAAGAGCACCCCGAGGAAACAACAGAAGCTATTACAAAAGCGAAAACCGTGGAAGAGGGGAAGGAAACGGCGGATGCACAGGCGGCGCAGGCAAAACCAGAAAAAGCGTTGGCCTCGGCGAACCGTAGCGGCGTAAACTATACCTTTAACGCAAACTGGTCAACAAAGTCGACAGGAGATTACTCCTATCCGAACAATGATCCGACCTCCATTTCTGTTACCTCCTCAAACAATACACAAAAGACCGTCACTTGGGCGGTTCATCTGGGTGTTCCACAAGCGCAAGGAGCAAATTTTCCTAAAGGTACGGTGAAGATTACGGTTCCCAATTTCATCGTTGAAAATTGGGAACAAGACGGTGATACCAAAAGAGTCAATGTTGATAATAATGGCAATAAATTGCCTCATATGACTTGGCAGGTCGCAAAAGCACCGGAAGAAAGCACTTCTATTGATTTTAACTATAGCGATAATGGCGACGGTACCTATACGTTAACAAACTATAAGGATCTTAACGGCGGGTTCACCTTTGATTTTGAGCAGAAATTTTCGTTCAAACCGGCCTTTGTCAAAGTCGATCAGAATGGAAAACTCCAGAAGGACTATGCCATTACGCTTCAGATTGATGCGGATAGCAACGGCAAAAATGAAGTAGATGACACCAAAAAACTGAGCCTTCAGTTACAGAATCGGCTGAAGCCGGGCGACGTTAAGCTCAGTGTTGCCAGAAAGGATAACGCAAAGGGGGCCTACCTGACCTGGCAGAAGAGCTGGGGGCCGAAACCTACCGATGATGACGGAAAAACCTATTTTTATGTGATTTGGTTTGCCGATTATATGCGTGGTTCCGGGACATCCCTACCTTTCTCCGCAACGGTTACCGATACGGGAACCGATGGGAAAGTAGTTGGCACGGGATATTTTACCTGGCATGACAATACCTTCCAATATCCTCTAAATACGACCTATCCATCCATTGCGAAAATCACTGAAAGCCGGACGTATCGTCAATATCAGGGTAGCGAGACGAAAGCACTCCCGGGCATGCCCAATTATTTGAATGGCCATCTGGTTCTTCAAGATATGCGGCCTTGTCTTTCGCAGGCGATCTTAAAACGGTATCCTCTTTCTCTACTTGAAGGAAAATCAGCAAATGATCTGAGAAAGAAGGGGGTTGAACTGTCCAATTCCGTTCAGGTTGACGAAATTGCCGACAATGGGCAAAAGGATCAAGTGACCGCCCAAGCGACAGAAACGGTTTACTTCTATTTAGGGGAAGGGTCTTTTGGAAAATACAATGTAAACAATGCAGAGACATCCTTACCCATGGCGAGGACGTACCTTTTAGACGGGGAAACCATTCGACTGGCGGGTAATTGGAATGCCCGTGATCACAGCTGGCACACTTCATCGGTTACCAGACGACCGAATACGGCCAAAGATCAGAAATGGGAGATGAAGATCACCCAGTCTTCGCCCTATTACATTGAAGGGAAAGGAAACGATCTTACGAATTCCACTCTTAACGAACTCTTTGATCAAAAGAAAATGACCCAACTTAGCGATGCGGATTATTTTTATAAGGATTTTTACCTCACCTGGACAGAATATGATGCGGCACAGACGCATTTTGGCGAAGACACCGGAAACCCCATTCGCGATTATGCATCCTATCAGCCGGTTGAAGTTTGGATCCGAAAAAAGGAGCAGCCTGCCTTTGAAAAATATGCCCAGGTAAAACGAGGACAGGACGGCGCTTATATCGCGACAGATACAAATGAAAAACCGTTAGCCACCTCAAGAAGATTGAATCGAACTTTTTGGGCTCTGCCGAGCGATGTAGCGGAAATAGAATATCGCCACAAGAATGGGGAAAACACTTTTCAAACCGATATGACCACCTATGAAAATGTGGTGCTTCGGCCAACAGCTGCGGTAAAAACGCTTTTAGCAGCTTCTAAGACTGCAGGAAATAACAGCATGGTTACCGCTTTTGCTGAACGAACCGTAGGAACGATGACAGACAACACGAAGGGGCAACCTTTGGCAGTTACCGCGTATACGCTGCGAGACCTGTCCGTATCCTCTTCTGTTTTTAGTAAAGAAGGAAAATTAACCGACTATCCAGACGAAAGCAAACAGAAGAGACGGGTATTTGACTCGAATTATAACGGGGCATACGCTATTTTTATGGATATTACGGGTGGCGGAAAAAGTGACAAAGAGCTCGTCAAACGCTTCGCCTTTAATAAGGGGACATTCTATGATCTTCTGCCGAAAGACACCTATGTTGATCCGAAGACGACAGAGTTGAAGTTGAATTGGTCTTACTCTGATGGCGTGGGAAATGTCATTCCGAAAAAAAATTATTCCGTTTCTTTCGTGGATGATTATGAGCATTCCGGCAGAACGATGATGATCGTGAACTATACGATCCCTGACGATCTCTTGGAATTTGGAGGAGGCGATCCACGGGTTGTATTTTCCTATGATCTTTACAATACCTATGAAAACATCGTTGACCGCGGAACAGATGTGCTCCATTCGGTTGCGTTTGTGAACGGGAATGATAAGATTCCCTTCCATCCGGGAGATGCCGTTAAAATGCCGGATAAGCTTGCCGACAAGAATTTTTTCACCAATTTGGGAAAATCGAATGCTGGAAAGATAATGTTCAACCAGGCTACGGTTCATTATCAAATGGTTACGGTCAATCAGTCCGGATTGACAAAGAAGGTAAAAACGGCGAATCAGCCATTGTACGTGGAGAGCACAACCGTAGAAGGAAAGAAAGTTTATACCTACCGTCTGCGCTATCAGACCCAAAAGGGGACAAATGCGGATCAGCTCGTATTTTATGACGTTTTAGATAACGGTACAACCGCCAAACCTTCTGCATGGCAAGGAACATTACAATCCATTGACATTTCGGCAATCGAAGGGAAGCAAAGCGCTGGCAAAGACGGGGGAACACTTTCTCCGGTGGTCTACTATGCCACGACGATTCCAACGCAAGAGCAGTTCGACGTGGATAATGGATCCATTTGGTCTACGACCAAGCCCCAGGATATGAAGCAGGTAAAGGCCATTGCGATCGATTGCAGAAAGGCGATAAAAGGAACAACCGATACCAACTTCGTTTTGGAGAAGGGAGCAAGTCTCTCTGTGTTTGTCGATCTTGTCGCGCCGACAGATCCTGCGTTCAACGAAAAAAAAGCTGTTAATTCGTGCACAATCAAGACGAGAACGTTCTCCGGTACAGAGGCCACGGCCAGCGATACCGTACGAACGCTCACTGCAGAGGCGGCCAGCGATACCGTGCGGAGGCTCACTGCAGCCGCGGCCAGCGATACCGTGCGGACGCTCACTGCAGATGCGGAAGTTACCCTCAAGCTGGTTACCACAAGCCTCAGCGGACAAAAAGTATGGGATGATGGGGCTGACAAGGATGGCATTCGCCCCGATGCGGTGACCATTACCTTGTTTGCGAATGGTAAGGAAACCGGAAAAACGGCGAAGGCGACAAAAGAAAACCAATGGAAATACCAATTCGATAATCTTAACATATATGATGTGGATGGAAAGAAAATTGCTTATACCGTAAAAGAAGATCCAGTACCCGGTTACACGACAACCGTTAAAGACACGACCGTTACGAATACACATAATCCGGTTCCCAGAACAAGTCTCACCGTGCAGAAGGTTTGGAAACACGTGACGCCCAGCTTCTTGAAAACGGCTTCCGTAGAGGTCGTTCTGTACAAGAATGGACAACCGACTTCCACAAAGGTCACCTTAAATGAACAGAACAAGTTCACGTGGACGTTTACGGACTTGCTGACGGCCGATTTGTTAACAGGTCAGCCGAATCAGTACACGGTAAAAGAGCTCGATGACAAGGGCCAAGCGGCTGACGATGGCGCAAAGATCACGCTGTCGAATCGTCGCTTTACGGTAAAGTATGCGACGACGGGTAATCAGGTCACCATCACTAACACCCATCGGTTCACGCCGACGCCCAACCCGCCGACACCAGAGCCGCCAACACCAAATCCGCCGACGCCGAACCCACCGACGCCGACGCCGGTAGAACCAACACCGGCGCCCAAGCCTCAGCCGAAGCCGACGCCGACGTTGCCGGTGAAGCCGCAGCCAAAAACGGGCGATAGCAATCGTCTTCTGTTCTGGAGCGCGCTGCTTGGGATTTCTGTTCTGTCGCTGACGTATCTTTACGCGGCAAAGCAAAAAACAAAGCGTAAACCACGCTAAGGTGAAAGCCGGAAGCGATCGGTGAGATCGTACGATTTAACGCTATCCAAAAAGGGAAGCTCACAAGGTGAAGGCCAATGGGCTGTTACGGAAGCAAGAAAAGGGGCTGTGGCAGGACGATCCATATTCTGCCACAGCTTTTTTGTGTTAGGGAAAGCTTTCATTACTGCGATGAACGATGCTCGTTTTGAAGGGAAGAGGTGAGCATAGGGAGGAGATACGCCTTGTGTTTCTTCGTTTCAAATGGGAAGATAGAGTTGTTTGGAGGGGGGCTAAGTAGAGCGGAGTGTGCGGAAGGGAACATGATATGATAGTAGAAATTCCTTTGCGCACAGAAAGTGAGGCCAAGAAATGGTTGTAAAAAATACAGCAAACATCGGTTTTGAAAGACAAATCTGGGATGCAGCCTGTGTTCTGTGGGGGCATATACCAGCATCCGAATATCGAAATGTCATCATCGGATTGATTTTCTTGAAATATATTTCTACGGCATTCGACAAGAAATATAAACAGTTAATCGCTGATGGCGATGGATTTCGAAACTTTGCCTGAAGTTTTTACTAAAAACAAAGAAACAGAGGATTCAGTACAGATACTTGGCTGTCTTGGAAATGCTCGCACTTATAGATGGATTAAGAAATAATACTTAAAATGGCCGAAAAACTTTGAATACAACAAAGTTTTCTTGCCGATATCAAATGGATCAGGAGCAATTGGAGAAGTCTTGAGCACACTCCTGATCGGCCATACTCAGACATTTATGAGCATTGGAACTTTCAAAATCAAAGAGGAAGCTGAAGCTGAAGCTTTGTTAAAGTACATAAAAACAAAATTTGCAGGCACTATGCTTGGGATTTTAAAAGTTACCCAAGATAACAAAAAAAGCTGTATGGAAAAACGTACCTACTCAGGATTTTACTAGTATTTCAGATATCAATTGGTCTAAGACCATTCCAGAGATTGATCGCCAGCTCTATGCCAAGTATCATTTGAAAACAAGTGAAATCGAGTTTATCGAGAAAAATGTGCAAACCATGGATTAAGTAAAATGGAGGGCAAATATGTATACACCTATACATCGAGAGCTCGGCTTGCCGGCATCAATTCCCTTGGACTGGTCGCTAATGCAACGTGTTGTGGAAGCAAAAATGCACGAGCAACGAGACCTTGACTTTAAGATGATTGGATACAACTCGCAAGATCCACACTCAGCGTCTGAATTAGCAAAAGATTTATGTGCGATGGCAAACTCTGGGGGAGGATGGATCATCTGCGGCATAAGAACTGATCCTAAGAAAGACATTGCTGAAGAACTAACACCTTTTACTATTGATAAAAATACAGATCAAAATATCTACCGCATTGCTTGGACAAACGTTCAGCCCTCGCTGTCAGAAGTAAAAATTCATGCTATTTCATCTCCTGATGAGAAGTGGATTTATGCGATAGAAGTCCCTCCCTCCGAGTTGTTCCCACACTTATGTCTATATCAAAAAGGGAATGAGTCTTATCCGTTCTATGCGCCTATACGAAATGGTTCCTCAACCGTAGGTTTGACAGAACCAGAGCTTCGTCGCCTTTACAGAGAGTCTTATCAGTTAAAAAAAGACAAAGAGGCTAATGAGAAACAACTGTATGACGAATTTGCAGAATATGGGCAGATTTACGATGGCTTGACGTTTATCTTTATGGGGATTCCAGAGTATCTTGTAGAGAATCGCCTTGATCAGGTGACTATTAACCAATCATTAGATGGAATCAAAACAAATCAGTATCGCTATGACAATAACGGTCTGTGGCTTTTAAGAAATTTTGGCGATGAATTTGCAAGAAGCAGACGCGGATTACGTTCATGGGTTTTGCGTAATGAACGAGACATGGATCAACATCGCTTCTGGAGACTGGAATTAAAGGATAACGGCATTCTTCGCATTGCAATTCAATTAGGTGGCTGGATAGGCTGTGAAGACTGGTCTGAATACCCTGCAGGAACTAAGAACCAGGCATCTCAGCGTTTTATTGAGGATGCCTTAGTCGAGGCTTATGCTTTTTTGGTCAAATGCCAACAGAAATGGCACCCATATACCTACAAAATCACGGCTGGCTTATCTGGCCCTGCAGAGATGCCTCTAATTATTCGTGGAGTTGCATCGTGGTATGGCGGGGATAGAGCGTCATTAATGCCTGAGTCAACAAGTAAAAGAATCTATCATTTTAAGCCTATCACTTCATATTTAGACATCAATGCAGACGATAAAGAGAGGTTGCAAGTCCTCAACTCACTTGGTGAAGATATTATCAACCAAGGAGAAATTTCACACTTGCAAAGTATTATTGCTGAATGACTATAACCGCTCCATCTTGTTCTCAATGCCCGGCTCATACTTCCGCCGATATTGAATCAGTATCACAAAATGTGCCTTGTTGTCCTCATAACAGGACATCTGCACTGATCCCCTAAAGTTGGATTTTTTGGTCCAACTTTAGTGGGTCAGTGCACAAACGGCCGCTGCTTTTTTATTGGGAGGAATTCCATGTCCAAGCCTTATGACGTAAAACTGTGGGGAGTCGCGAAGGAGATTATAACTTTGAGAAACAAGGAGACAGAAATAACTGAGGAAACGAAACAAGTGGAAGAACAGGAAGAACCGACGCTGGCAGACGAGAAAAAAAGATGAGGTGAAAAATCGCATATCAGTAAACATATTGAAACGGTGCTTTGAAAAGATCGTTATCTACACCGGCTGCCGATTTTGTGGCTTTGACAAAAGAGCTTGAGTGGTCTTGTTTTTTCGCATACAGGAAAAAGTCTTGCAGATGGATATGTACGGATTACATGAAAGAGAGGTGCATCATGACTAAAGAAAATAAAATCGTCGAAAAAGCACCTTTCCAGGAGAGGTGGGAGGCCTTTAAAAAGGCATATTATGCATGGGCGAAGTATAATCCATATAAAGAGTATCCATATCCAAGATATGAAGACTTTCGCCAAGAGGAGTTTGATGTACAAAAGTTGCCGGAGCATTTTATCGAAAAGGTGCATTATTATGACGAAGTTTATAGAATAGCGACGATAAGGCATAGAGAAGCGCTACGGCGAAGAAAAATTAACATAAAAGCAAAAAAGATCAGGTTACGATATGAATTGAAACAAGCATTTTGCAATTTGTTTTGATACGAAGAAAAGCATCCTAACAATTAATGATGTGATCCCCAATCGTTAGATTTTGGTCTAACTTTTGGGGGTCGGTACATTCCGTAAAGATAAAACGAAAAAAGGAGCCCAAAATCCAAAATTGCAAGGAAGGGCTCCTTTTTCAATGTCCATAACTCGAAAAAAGGAGCCTAAAACACAACATAGCAAAAAAAGGCTCCCGCTTTTCGCAAAGAAAAGACGAAAAAAGGAGCCTAAAATGCGAAATTGCAAGAAAGGGCACTTATTTTCAACGACAAGGACTCTGAGGAGGGAGCCTAAAATTCGAAATAGTGGAAAAAGACTCCTTTTGGGGATGCCAAGTGTTATGCAAAGGAGCCTAAAAAGTAAAAAAGCGAATAAAGGCTCCTTTTTCTCAACGAAATGACCGGAAAGGAGAAGCCCAAATTGCAATATCGAAAATAAAGGCTCCTTCCTGCGCTCCTCTTTCATCTTGTGCACCCCACGCCCCCAACTCCGCCCCTCACCCGGCTATGATAAAATAACGCCAGACGGTGCATGGTTTGCCCATCCCAACCACCAAAAGGCCACCAAGACGCCAACCACAGATGATACAGAACGCGATGGCGGGCAAAACGCCATCCATTGCTTACAAACAAACATAACAGCATGATACGGAAACAGTAAGGTACGGAAGTAAACGAAAGGAGGCCACCGTGCGGATGTGTACGATGCGGCTCTATACGAGAAGAGAAGGGGAAGAGGTCGCGGTTTCGAAAGAGACGACGTTTGCGGAGTGCGCCCAAAAAATGGAAGAGCAAGCGCAGGGGCGCATTGTGTTGGCGCGGGTGAAGAATCACTTGTTTGAACTGGCGCAGCCGATTCCGGAGGAAGCGGAAGAGGTCGTGCTGATGGACACGACGGATTCGGACGGCTATCGGGTGTATATGCGCACGCTTTCGTTTGTTTTTCTGGAAGCGATTGAACGCCTTTTTCCGGATACGCATACGGTGATTGAACATTCGATTTCCGGCGGCCTGTATTGTGTGCTGCATCGCAAGGGACACGTCTTTATGCTGGATACGAGACAGCGCGACGAGCTGAAAGCGGAAATGCGCAAGATCATAGAGGCCGACATGCCGATTGTGCGCGAAAACATGACTTACGAAGAGGCGAAGCAGCTGTTTCGCACGCTGGGGCGTGCGGATAAAGTGGAGCTCTATGCGCAACAGACGGGAAACCATGTGGCGGTGTATCGCATGGGCAATGCGGTGGATTCTTTCTTTGGCTACATGGCGCCTTCGAGCGGCTATGTCACCGTCTTTGACCTGGAGCTATTTGACCATGGGCTTGTGCTGCTCGGCGTGGATCGGCAAGACAAGACACGGGTCAACAATTTTGTTCCAACGTATTTGCTCTCCGATACCTATAACGAAGCGGAGGACTGGGCGGATCGCCAGGGCATCTACACGGTGGCACAGCTCAATCGCAGCATTCAAAACGGAACCATTGGCGACGTCTGTCGTATGAATGAGGCGCTGCAGGATCATAAAATCATGCACATTGCGGAAAACATTGTGCTGAAAAACAAGCGCATTGTGCTCATCGCTGCACCGTCATCGTCCGGGAAAACCAGCTTTGCCTATAAGCTCATGACGTCGCTGCGTGTGCTGGGAAAACGGCCGGTGGCGATTTCGCTGGACGATTATTTTGTGGATCGCGAAAATACGCCGCTGGATGAACAGGGCGAGCCGGACTTTGAAGCGCTTGAAGCCATTGATTTACGAACTTTTAACGCGGATATGCGTGCTCTACTCACCGGCGAAGAAATTGAACGCATCCGCTTTGACTTTGTGGCCGGCAAGCGCGTGCATACCGAGGAGCGGATTCGCCTCGGGGCAGAGGAGCCGATTCTGCTGGAAGGCATCCATGCGCTCAACCCCAAGCTAAGTTCGGACGTGGACAATCGGTATAAATATCGCATTGCGCTCAGCGTCATTACGCAGATTAATCTGGATGCCCACAACCGCATTCCCACGACCGATCTGCGTCTCATGCGACGCATGGCGCGTGACTTGCAATTTCGCGGGCGGGACGTGCGCCAAACCATTCGCACATGGCCGGATGTGCGTCGCGGCGAGAATCGCAACATCTTCCCATATTCCGAGTTGGCCGATGTGATGTTTAGTTCTTCCTTTGTCTACGAAATCGCAGCGCTCAAGCCGATTTTGGAACCCCATCTTCGGGAAATTGGTGAGGACGAACCGGAACGCATTGAAGCGGTACGCATCCTCTCGTTATTGCAGTATTTTCTTGCGTTAACAGATACCTCCGATGTGGTGAACACATCGATTTTGCGCGAATTTATCGGGGGCAGCAAGTTGGTGCATTGATTCCTGAAAATGGGAGAAATCGCCAAAAGAAAATCCAAAGTACGACAGGAAAAAAGAGCATTATGGCACAGCGACGAGAGGTTGTGATCGCTACGTGACCCGTCACGAGAAAGGAAAGCTATGCAACAAAAAAAGAGCATGAAACAGCAACCACAAAAAAGTGCGCCCACCCCGCGTATCTTGACGATGCAGGATATCTCCTGCGTGGGGCAGTGTTCGCTGACCGTGGCATTGCCCATTCTTTCCGCCTGCGGGATGGAAACGTGCGTGCTGCCTTCCGCCGTCCTTTCCACACATACGGGTTTTTCCACCTTTACGTTTCGAGACCTGACCGAGGACATCCCTTCGATAATGGAAAACTGGAAACAGCAGGGGCTGCTGTTTGATGCTCTCTATACGGGCTATTTGGGCAATGTCCAACAAATCGAGCTGGTGAAGGAGCTCGCGCAGAACGTGCTTGTACCGGGCGCTAAAACGTATATCGATCCGGCCATGGCCGATCACGGAAAACTCTACGTCGGTTTTGATTCGGCTTTTGTGGACGCTATGAAAACCCTGTTGCCCATCGCGGATGTGCTTCTGCCCAATATCACCGAGGCATGTTTATTGACCGATACCCCGTATCGAGAAGAGGGGGACGCGGCATGGATGCATACATTGGCGGAAAAGCTGCTGGCGTTCGGCACGAAAAATGTGGTGTTAACTGGCGTCAGCACAAAGCCGGATACTACCGGTGTGCTCGTGATGGGCGAAGCCGGAGAAGAATGGTACACACATGCTCTTCTTACACCCGGCTCGCATGGCACGGGGGATATATTTGCATCCGTATTCGTTGGTGCGCATGTGCGCGGGAAATCGCTGGGCGAAGCGGCAAGGCTCGCCGCTGATTTCACTTGCCTCGCCCTGGAAGAAACGCATAAGGATCCCGACCACTGGTACGGTGCGCGCTTTGAACCCGTTCTGGGGCGTTTGGTAAAAATGCTGGAAGCGTAGAGAACTCTACGCCTGCGACTCCAGGACCTCGCGCCACTCCCCTAAACGGCTCTCCTCTTCCGGAGAAAGGCGGGGATACTGCGGATCCATCTGTTCCAAGGTTTCCCGTACGATTTGGGATACGAGAAGACGGGAGAACCACTTGTGATCCGCGGGGATGACATACCAGGGGCACGCTTTGGTCGAGGTTTTTTGCAATGCTTTTTCATAGAGCTTCTGGTATTCGTCCCAATGCTCTCGCTCGGCAATATCACCGGCGGAAAATTTCCAGTTTTTATCTTTTTCTTCAATGCGCGCGAGGAGACGCTGGCGCTGTTCTTCCTCTGAGATATGCAGGAAGAATTTTACGATGTGGTAGCCCTGCTCGTATAAATAGCGTTCCCAATCGCCGATTTGCCGATAGCGTTCTTTCCAGATCGGCTTTTCCAATACAAAATCGGGAAGCTGCTGGTTTTCGACCAGATTATGCAGCTGCGTGACCACCACTTCTTCGTAGTGCGAACGGTTAAAAATCCCGATCTCGCCACGTCGAGGAAGCGCGCGGTTGATGCGCCAAAGATAATCGCGATCCAACTCTTCGCTGGAGGGCTGCTTAAACGACACCACGTGGGTTCCTTGGGGATTCAAGCCGCGCATAACGTGCTTGATGCATCCGTCTTTTCCGGCGGCATCCATGGCTTGAAAGACCAGAATGAGCGCTTGTTTGTTCTCGGCATAGAGTTTTTGTTGTAAGATGAACATTTCTTCCTGATTGGCATGCAAGGCAGCTTGCCCTTCTTTTTTCTTCCATCCCTGTCGATCACCGGGATCGTGTTTGGCTAGAGAAAAAGTGTCTCCATCGACTAAATAGCGCTTCGTGTCCAACGTTTTCTGTTCACTCATCCTAATTTCCTTTCTTTTACTTCAGAATTCCTTTTCTTGTTATCAGCGCTCCTCTTCGCGTATGCGGATGGCATGCGAATGTTCTACGGCATGGCGGCGCACCAGCATGCCGATCAGGAGGGTAAAGAGAAAAGCCAGTGTATAAGATGCGCGGTAGCTTTCCGGATTTCCGAGCAGCGCGTCCAGTTGCAGTCCACCCTGCGCGTGCAAAATATAGGAGGTGGCAATGAAGCAGGTGGCCAACATAGGCAAAAAGGCCACCCAATAATTTTTATAGTGCGCATGGAGATATACACTCGCCATGGCGAGGCCAAACGTGGCCACCACCTGACTGAGAAAGCCGTAATAGCGCCATAAGCGAGAAAAACCGTAGATGTTAGTTTTGGCCAGAACGAGAAGAAAAAGAGCGGGCAGGAAAACGCAAACGGTCGTGACAAATCGCTTCCATGGGAGCCGCTGATTCACGTGAAACAATTCACCAAAGATCAGACGAATGGCACGAAATACGGTATCGCCCGTTGTGATGGGCAAAACGAAAAGGCAGAGGAGGGCGAAAAAATCGCCCCAGCCACCTAAAAATTCGCGGGAGACGGCACCGACAAGCGCGACCGGCTCCAGCGTGTTTACGAGATTCGGATGACGAGCCAAGAGGATCATGGCACCTCCCGCCCAACACATAGAAAGAAAGCCTTCGGCCAACATGGTGTAAAAAAAGACGGCGCGGCCATCCGATTCTTTACAAACCGTGCGAGCGACCAGTGTGCTTTGGCTCGCATGCAGACCCGAAAGAATGGCGTGCGCAAGCGTAATAAAAAAGACCGGAAGCACGCGCCCCTGTCCGAGAGAGGGAATCGCCGTCACTTTGGTGATTTCCGGAAGAGAACCGAGACCGTCCCGCAGAATGCCGAGGAAAAGCGCCAGGGTTGTCACAAAGAGAACCATGCTGAAGAGCGGATAGATGCGCCCGATGGTGCGATCAATGGGAAAGAGCGTTGTCACGATGAAGTAAACGAGGAGCCCTACATAAAGCAAGAGATAAAGTCCGGCTTCGCGTGATAGGGATGTGGGGAAGGATTGGCCGATGTAATCGCCGGTCGTGTAGAGCAGCACCACACCGGTTGAAAACAGAAGCGCCATCAGTAAAAAGAGAAAAATGCGGGAAACGCCGAGGCCGAGATATTTTTCCACCAGGCCGGGCATTTGCATCCCGCGATTGCGCATGGCAATCATACCGGTGAGATAGTTGTGTACGGCGCCACCGAAGATATTGGCCAGCGGAATGAGCAAAAAGGCAATGGGCCCGAACAGTACGGCTTGAATGGAACCCAAAATGACCCCGGTACCCGTGATGCTTAACAGTTCGATCAGTGCATTTTTCCACGTCGGCATACCGGTAAAATCAATGCCGTCCGCACGGGCAATCGCCGGCGTGAGTCGATCATCCGGAGAAAACAGGCGTTCGATAAAAAGTGCATATACGGCACCACCGAGGACAAGAATCAATAAGCCGCAAAGGAAGGTGATCATGGGCAATCTCCTTCCTCATGATCACGCTGTTCGAGAAGATCATGGTGTTGTGTATCACGGGACAGTTGAAGAATACCCTGTAGAAATGTGCCATAGCTTTCGCGTAACGAGACATCTTTTATCCATTGACGGTGGGATGCCAACATTTCCGCTTCCCGTTTTTCGTCGCGGACGGGTTTGCCCGTCGCCTTTTTCCACGCGCCGATGGTCCGTGAGAGCCGCATACGTTCTTCAAAAAGACGGGCCATTTGCCGATCGATCGCATCGATTTGACGACGCAGTGATTCCAGCGTATCCGAGGAAGATGACGCCAGCGCAGCGTTCGATTTCTGTTCGCTCGACTTTGTGCTCTTTTTGCTCGTCGCCATGTCGTCTCCTTTTTTCTTTCCGGGTTTTCGCTTATTATAGCATTGTTAACACAGAAAAAACGGGCGCGAACGCGATAGGCGGAAAGGGGAAAATCGATTATGCAAAACACTTCGTTACGAAGAAAATTTTGGATTGGATGTTCCCTCGCTCTAATGCTCTTATTTCATTTTCTTCCTCCGTTTTCGGGCATGTCCGAAAGCGCGATGACAGTGTTGGGGCTTTTTATCGGCGTTCTGCTGCTCTGGCTCTTTGTGGCCATCGACTGGCCATCTCTGGTTCTCCTTGCCGGCCTCATGACCGTGCCGGAATGGAAGACGGCGGATGTTTTTGCCGCCTCGTTCGGCAGTCCGACCGTTCTCTGTTTGCTCTTTACCTTTGTCTTGACGCACGCGCTGGCGGAAACCGGCGTTCTTCGTCGCATTGCCGTGGCGTTTATTACCTGTCGGCCGGCAAGGCGAGGGCCGTGGCATTTTGTAGCGCTCTACTTTGCAGGCATTCTCTTTCTCGGCTCTTTCATCTCTCCGACCGTGCTTTTCTTCTTATACCTGCCTATGTTGGAAGAAATGTATGCCGTATTGGGCTTAAAAAAGGGCGATCCCGCGGCAGCCCTGCTCATGATGGGCACCGTGATCATGACGGGCATTTCTTCCGGCATGACGCCGATTGCCCATGTGTTTCCGCTCATTGCCATGAATGCCTATGAAGTGTATGCCGGCGTGCCCGTCAGCGTGGGACGCTACCTTCTGCTTGCCGTTCCCGTCGGATTGGTGACGGCAGCCGGTATGCTTCTGCTCTTTCGTCTTCTATTGCACCCGGATCCAAACGCCTTTCATCCGGATCGGGCGGAACGCTTGAAGGAACGCCTTTTCCAAGAGAAAAATGCGGAGGAGGTTTCTACGGTTGATTCTTTGGACGAGCGTGCTTTGACATCGCAGTATACCGATGGCCAAATGCATCGTGCGCGTAAAGTTGTCGGCGTCTTTCTCTTTGTGCTCTTTTTGTGGATTGCGCCCGATCTCCTTGTTCGCCTGATCCCGCTCCAAGGCGTGCAGCAACTTTTTTCTACGTTGCATCGTCTCGGTCCTGCCTTTCCGCCGCTGATCGGGTGCGTGATGCTCGCGCTTTTCTCCGACGACGGCAAGCCTTTACTATACTTGGACAAAGCATTCCGGGAGGGCATCGCCTGGCCGGCGATTCTTATGTGTGCCGGAACGGGCGCATTGGGTTGGGCCCTGACACAGCCCACCATCGGGTGGAGCGATTGGCTTGCAGCCCATTTGTCGTCTCTTGCTTCTTCCTTTTCTCCCGCATTGCTCTTTTTCTTTTTCGCTCTCTGGGCCTCTTTGCAGACCAATCTTTCTTCCAACATGGTGACCGCAACCGTCGTCAGCGCTGCTGCGATCGGTGCGTTGCCTCAACTGTTAGGCATCTCCGGGGAATTGCTGCTTTCTATGATCGGGATGCTCAGCGCCTACGCCTTCGCCACTCCTCCCGCCATGCCCTGTGTCGCTATTGCGGGATCCAGCGGATGGACCACGACGCGTCAGATGATGCGCTATGGATTTTTGGCAATGCTTATAGGTGTTGTGGTCGCAAGCGCATGGGCCTGCTGCTTGAATGCGCTCTTTCTCGGTTAGGAATGGGCGTAACCGTGTGTCGGACGGGCCTGTGGGCGTCTTCGAAAAAAAACAGAAAAAAAAGCAGAATAGGCTTGACAAATGATTTTCCCTCGCGTATAGTATCCACAACTTCATAACAAACCAGCGGAAGAGAAGAGTACTTTCGAAAGAAGCGTTACAGAGAAGCCCGGTAGCTGAGAAGGGCGCGTGGGAGTCGAGAGGAACATGGCCTCGGATGGGACAATTCGATCTTAGGGTTGTACGGGAACTCCCGTTATAGAGTTAGAGCATGCTTGTGCTTGAAGGTGCGCATCGTTGGATGCGAAGTAAGGTGGTACCGCGGAATTTTTTTCGTCCTTTGTCATTGACAAGGGGCGTTTTTTATTGCTCTACGGACAATACCATATGGCTAAAAAAAAGAAGAAAGAGAGGAGGAATGAATGATTCGCGTAGAACACGTCAGTAAAGAATTTAGCGCTGACAACGGCGTATTGCATGCCGTTCGCGATGTTTCCTTTGAAGTAGGCGAAGGCGAAATTTTCGGCATCATCGGATTGAGCGGCGCCGGAAAATCTACATTGGTTCGACTATTGAATCGTTTGGAAGAACCGACATCCGGACACATTGCCATCGACGATGTGGAGGTAACCAAGTTAAATGCGCAGGAGCTGTTGCAGGCGCGAAAAGAGATCGGAATGATTTTTCAGTCATTCAATCTTTTCCGACAGAAAAGCATACGCAAGAACATCGCCTATCCCATGCAGATTGCAGGATGGAGCAAAGAGAAGACGAAGGCCAGAACGGACGAGCTGCTGCAGTTTATCGGCCTTGCCGATCGCGCAAACGCCTATCCGTCGGAGCTCTCCGGAGGGCAGCAACAGCGCGTGGCGATTGCCCGAGCGATGGCGCTGCAACCCAAGATCCTGCTTTCCGATGAAGGAACGTCCGCACTGGATCCGAAAAATACGGCATCCATTCTGGAGCTTTTGCGTGACTTGGCGCAGACCTACAAAACGACCATCGTCATGATTACGCATCAAATGGAAGTGGCAAAGGAAATTTGTGATCGTATCGCAGTTATGGCGGATGGAGAAATCGTCGAGATGGGCACCACACGGGATCTCTTCTTTCAACCGAAGCATTCGGTGACCAAGTCCTTCATTTCCAAATTGCAAGATGCCGACGAATTCGGCTTTTTGCGCAATCGAGAGTTTGCAGGGGACGTGGTGAAGCTCACATACCGGAAGGAAACCATTCAGCATTCGCTGATTGCCGATGTGTTGAAACAGTTTCCGGTCGGCATCTCTATTCTGTCGGCGAACATTGATACGTTCCGTCAGGGCGAGATCGGCTATACGATCATTGAATTGACGGGACAGGAGGCGGATCGAATGTGCGCCTTAGATGCCTTTCGAAAACAAGTGGATGTGGAGGTGATGAAATGATAACGGAAATTCTCACGCAGGCCACATTGGAGACGTTTTACATGGTCTTTTTCGGAGCCGCCTTTGCCTTTATCATAGGCACACCGATAGGCATTCTGCTCTATCTGACGCAAGAGGGCGGGCTGTCGGAAAAGCCGGTACTCTACCGTGTGGTGGATGTCATTGTCAACATCGCTCGCTCCATCCCATACGTTATTTTGATGATCCTGCTCATTCCTGTGACGCGCGCGATCATCGGCACGACCATCGGCTCGACAGCTACGATCTTTTCGCTGGCCGCCTCTGCGGCGCCGTTCTTCGCGCGGCTGGTGGAAACGGCATTAAACGGCGTGGAAGGCGGAATTGTGGAAGCGGCAAAGGCGATGGGTTCCACCAATCGACAGATTATCTTTCAGGTACTGCTTCCGGAGGCGCTTCCGAGCCTCATTCAAGCCATGACCACAACCATCATTAACCTTATCGGCTATACGGCTATGGCGGGTGCGCTCGGTGGCGGTGGCTTGGGTGCGGTAGCGCAACGCTACGGCTACTATCGACGTCAGGAAGATTTGCTTTGGGCTTCTGTCATTGTCATCGTGCTGCTCGTACAGATCATCCAACTCGCGGGCAACAAGCTTGCCCGGTCTATTGATAAACGGTAATTGTAGGAAAACAAAACGGAACGAAACAAAAGAGTGTCCGAGCGGCCTGGCCGCCGTTCGGCTGCTGAACAAAAAGGAGAACATCATGAAAAAATCACTTTTAGCACTGCTTTTTGCACTGGCCCTTATCTTTACGGCCTGCGGAAATTCCGCTCCGAAGAAGGACGACTCGAAAGAGGCGCAAAGCGCTGCACCGGAATCCTCCGTATCACAGGAAGCCTCGAGCGGCGCAGAACAACAGACCATTAAAATCGGCGTCAGCCCGGTTCCGCACGCAGAAATCGTGGAAGCGGTGAAAGACAATCTTGCCAAGCGCGGTATTAACCTGGAAATTGTCACGTTTGATGACTATGTGATTCCCAACCAGGCTCTTGCCAGTGGCGAAATCGACGCCAACTTCTTCCAACATCTGCCGTATCTGGATGCCTTCAAGAAAGAAAACAACCTGAAATTGGTCAGCATCGGCGCCGTCCATCTGGAACCGCTGGCTGCCTATTCCACCAAATACAAATCGTTGGAAGAGCTGCCGGAAGGCGCCAAGGTTCTTATTCCGAATGATGTTTCTAACGGTGCGCGTGCGCTGCTGCTGCTGGCGAAACACAATCTCATCAAATTGGATGACCCGACCAACATTAACGTGACCGAAGCCAATATCACGGAAAATCCCAAGAAATTGACCTTTGTTCCGATGGAAGCGGCTGCCTTGGCGCGCACCTATCAGGATGCTGATCTCGCGCTGATCAATTCCAATTTTGCGCTGGCAGAAAACCTCAATCCGATCAAAGACAATTTGGTCATCGAAGATAAAGACAGCCCCTATGCCAATATCGTTGCGGTGCGCGAAGGGGAAGAGAACGAAGAAAAATTCAAAATTCTGATGGAAGAACTGCAGTCCGAAACGGTGAAAAAATTCATCAACGACAAGTACCAGGGTGCTATCGTTCCGGCATTCTAAAGCAGTCGTTTCTATATGAATATCCAAAAAGCGGTCGCATGGGCGGCCGCTTTTTTTGTTTTTCGAGGGGCGAATTTTCCACGAGAAACTTTACAGAAAATTAAAAAGAGAAGGCGAAATTCTTAACAAGGAAAGACGACGATAACGATAGAATTTTCTAAACAAGGATAGACAGAAAATCCAAGGGCTTAGCAATGACGTTCCACGCGGAAGAAAGGGTGACGATCATGAAAAAAAAGCTTGTTTCCATCATAAGCATCTCGCTTGCTCTCTTGCTCCTGGCAAGTGGCTGCACAAATAAGAAGGAATCCCGCAGCGACGACGCGCAGAAGGCAGTTACGACAGAAAAAAAGGAGGACACTGCAAAATCTTCCTCTGACAAAGGCGAGCAGGAAACGGACTCTGCTCAACAAGGAAAATCGGAAGAGGATTACCAGCGAAAAGAAGGGGTCAATGGGCCCTTACCTGCGGTGAACTATACCTATGATGCCATTGTCGATGCGGCCGGTGGGATTTGCAGGTTTCCCAGCGTCTATGAAGAACACTACCAGGAAAATGTTAAAACCTGGAATCAGCAGGTGAAAGAAGAAGTCAAAAAGATTGCGCCGAAGCTGACCGAAGATGCAAGCGATAAAGAAATACAGCATCTTTTTCAACAGTTCCTCTATATTGCCGGCAATGATTATCCGGTTTTTGAACCGATTGAACGCTATTCCTACGTGGTGTTCAAGAAAGATGGGGAAGACCCTTTCACCCATAAAAAAATCAATGAAAATGTCAATGTCAATCTCGAAATCGCTCTGGATTGTTCCGGTTCCATGGCCAATACCATTGATGGAAAAACCATGATGGAGATTGCTAAGCAGTCCATTGGCGACGTGCTTTCCAAAATGCCGGAAAAGGCAAAAGTGGGGCTTCGCGTTTTCGGCCACAAGGGGAATAATGAGGAAAGCGGAAAACAGGAATCCTGTGCGGCGTGTGAGCTTCTTCATCCGATGGAAACGTTGGACAAGAAAAAATTGGAGACGTCGCTGAAACCGATCAACCCGACCGGATGGACCTGCATTGCCAAATCCATTGAAGAAGGGGTGAACGATCTATCTTCCTTTAAGGGAGAAAAAGATCTCAATATTCTTTTTATTGTCACGGATGGCATCGAAACGTGTGGCGGCGATCCGGTCGCCATGGCCAAGAAGTTGAAAGGAGATCACACCAATATCGTTCTCGGTATCATCGGCTTTAACGTCGATGCAAACCAAAATCTCGTACTAAAACAGATTGCGGATGCTGCCGGAGGATACTATGCCTCGGCAAATGACGCGGCAAGTCTGACCGGAGAATTGCAAACCATCCATGAGCTGGCCTATTCTACCTATAAATGGCAGGAGCTGGACACAGCGCTGTTGAATACGCTCAAGGGTTTTCATACGGGGTGCTTATCCCATAACAAAATTCACTTACAAAATGGACCCATTGCGGAGAAAAATTCTCTGACCACGCTACTTTCCTATGCCGGTGCGCCGGATGTGGGCCTTTTTCCCTCCGGAAGTCAGGTGGAAAAGAAACTGCGGACGCTGATTGAGGAGCGCTATCAAAAAATTACCGCTCTCTTTGAAGAAGAAGCTGCCAAGAGAGAGAAGGAATCCCAAGACTATTTTGCAGCCATTACCCCTCGCCTCGGAGAGACCGTTGCGGTGATTCCGATGACGAGTCGCGTCAATCCGAGCAGTGACTATTGGAAAGACTATTCCAACAAAGGGGGGAACAACCAATCGCAGCAAGAAGATACCAATCGTCTGGAAGAAAGCGTCCATCCGGACAGCAAGTAGAACGCTCTTTACATTCCATATCCTTCTCGTTATGCTGAAAGTGATCACGAATGTGTGAACGCACACAGAGAGGAGATTATGATGAAGGTTGTAGATACGAAAAAAGCGCCGGGAGCCATCGGCCCCTATGCGCAGGCACAAATTACCGGAAATCTGGTATATACTTCGGGACAGCTGCCGGTCAATCCGGAAACCGGCGAGATGCCCAAGACGATTGAAGAGCAGACAAAACAGAGCTGTGAGAACGTAAAAGCGATTTTGGAAGCGGCGGGAACGGATATGACGCACGTTGTAAAAACCCTTTGCTTCCTTGCCGACATCAACGATTTCGCCGCCTTTAATGCGGTGTATGCGGACTATTTCACGAACACGCCGGCCAGAAGTTGCATCGCGGTGAAGGATATTCCAAAAGGGGCCCTTTGCGAGATTGAGGTCATCGCGGAAATCGAAGCGTAATGTACAAGACGGCATAATACCGCAAAGCGGTCGAACACCTACCGGTGGTCGGCCGCTTCTTCGTTTTCGTCTTTCAGCTGTTCATACGGAATATGATTGCGCTCCAACAGTTCGATCGCATAGTCGTCCATGCGATAGCATTCCCGATAGTAGATTTTTTGAATTCCCGCCTGGATTAAGGATTTCGTACAGTTGAGACAGGGGAAATGGGTGACATAGCAGGTGCAGCCGTTGACCGAAATGCCCGACTTGGCGCAATAGAGCAGCGCGTTCATTTCAGCATGAATGGTGGCAATGCAATGACCGTCGCGCATGGTGTGACCGATTTCGTCACAGTGCGGATTGCCTGCAACAGAGCCGTTGTACCCCGTGGAGACGATACGATGCTCCGCGTTTACCAGCACACAGCCCACGTAAGCTCGGTCACAGGTGCCGCGTTCCGCAACGGTTCGTGCCATTTCCATAAAGTATTGGTTCCAGCTTTTGCGTGCCATAGAATCCTCCTTGCCGCTCGGTTGTGCTACCATTTTAACATGAGATGAACCATACTTCGGAAAAAAGGAGAAGCACATGAACGATATGCATTCCGCCCCTTCCCGGGCAAAAGAAGAAAAGAAGGCCTTTCGTCAGGAGATTAAGAATCGTTGGAAGGCTTTGGAAGAAACCTATCTGCAAGAAGCCAGTAAGACCATTTGCGACGCGATCCGGCAATTGCCGGAATATCAAAAGGCCAAAACCGTTTTTTGCTTTGTATCGATGGAACGGGAGTTGAATACGTCGACCTTGTTAGATGCCATTCTTGCGGATGGGAAGACCCTTGTGGTTCCGCGTGTTCTTGCGATGGGGAAGATGGCGCTTCATCCCATCACCTCGTTGGATACATTGAAGAAAAGCCGTTTCGGCATTCCGGAACCGCCGGAAGATGCTCCCACGGTATCGCCGCAGGACGTAGATTTTACCGTGGTACCCTGTCTCAGTGCAACGCTTGCGGGGGAACGTCTGGGGCGTGGCGGCGGCTTTTATGATCGCTTTTTAGCCGACTACACAGGCGATACGGCGTTGGTCTGTTTTCACAAACTGCTTTCGGAGAGCGTGCCCATGGATCCTTGGGATGTGCCGCTTCCCGTTGTGGTGACGGAAGAGGGGACTTGGCGCGCAAAATAAGTATTATGCGTTCGGCTTTTCGACGTGCCGTGCGCGGTAGGAAAAGAGACACCCGCAATAGTCCTGGCGATACATGCCGTATTGGGCGCTCAGCTCCGTGGAACGCTTGAAACCGTTTTTCTTTTTGAAGTCGGAAAAGAGATACGACACGCCATATTGTTCGGCTAAGGTGCCCCCGATTTCATTTAGCAATTCTGCATTTTTATGCGGCGAGAGCGAAAGCGTCGTGGTAAAGTAATCGAAACCTTGTTCTTTGGCGACCTTCGCCGTGGCTTCCAGACGCAGTGTGAAGCAGACACGGCAGCGGTCGCCTTTTTCCGGCAGGTCTTCCATGCCTTTTACAGCCGCAAAATAGTCCTCCGGATGATAGGCAGCCGGCAGAAAATGAAGGGGATGGGGAGAAGGCATGGCTGAAAGCAACCGTTTTTGCTCCTGTTCGCGGAACGCATATTCTTCCGGCGGATAGATATTCGGATTAAAATAATACACCGTGATTTCAAAATAGCGGGACAGATACTCGAGCACATAGCTGCTGCACGGTCCGCAACAGCTGTGCAAGAGGAGGCGTGGCACTTCTTGTGTGCGTTCCAGGGCTTCCAGGGTTTTCTCCAGCTTTTTTTGGTAATTCACCTTTTCCATTCGTTACTTTCCTTCTTTATGGCGTCCGTAGAGGCCTCTGTTACCTTGCATAAGATATAGGTGCGCTGAACCGTTTCGCGTAGGCCCGGCAATCCGTCTTGTCGCTATTCTACCGCAAAAAGCAGATTTGCCCAATGCGTAAGATGCAAGCCGGGTTCCAAGAGCAAATAATAGAATAAAAATCGGGGAAAGCGAATGAAAATCCATTGACGCCCCTACGAATAACCGATACACTGTAGGAATAGAAAAGGCGTCCTTGCTATGCGAGCGGATGCCTGCGCACGGAGAGTACTTTCCTATGGCAGATTGAATGCCGGAAAGCGGAATAAGTGTTTGCCGGCAATAAGGAGGATACATGAAGGTTGCAAAATTCGGCGGTTCGTCGTTGGCGGATGCTGCCCAGTTTCGAAAAGTAATGGACATTATCCGCGCAGAGAAGGAGCGAAGCGTGATCGTGGTTTCGGCTCCGGGGAAACGAACGCCGGGCGGACATAAAGTGACCGACATGCTCTATCTTACGCATCAGCTGGCAACTATTGATATGGGCGGCAACGAGGTGTTTTCCTCCATTGCGGAGCGCTATTTGACGATTCGGGATGCTTTGGGGTTGGCCTATCCGCTCGAAAGAGATTTGGAAGAAGTAAAGCGGCGTATCTTTGCCGGTGCGTCAGCGGATTATGCTGCCAGTCGCGGCGAATATCTTTCGGCCAAGCTCTTGGCTGCAGCCCTTAATTTTCATTTCGTGGATGCAGCGAAAATCATACGCTTCGATGAATCCGGCAGTCTGGACTTACCAACCAGCTTGGCACTGACCGCAGAAGTGTTAAAAGAGGGTCATTTTGTTGTGCCGGGATTTTACGGCGCCAAAGAGAATGGCGATATTGTCACCTTTTCGCGTGGCGGTTCCGATATTACGGGATCGATTTTGGCAGCCGCGCTGCATGCGCCGGTATATGAAAACTGGACGGATGTTTCCGGCTTCTTGGCGGCAGATCCGCGCATTGTAAACGATCCGAAACCCATCGAAGTCATCACCTACGAAGAATTGCATGAATTAAGTTATATGGGCGCGCAGGTTTTGCATGAAGATGCGGTCTATCCGGCGCATCATGCCGGGGTGCCGATTCATATTCGCAATACCAATGCACCGAATGAGCCGGGGACGCGCATTGTACCGAAAAAAGAGGATTCGCCGCGCATCGTGACCGGTATTTCCGGCAAAAACGGCTTCATGCTCGTGCATGTGGAAAAACGCCATGCGGCCGGCGATTCCGGCTTTTTACGTCGTCTGGTCTCCGTTTTTGAAGCGAACGGCTGTGCCGTGGAACACATGCCCTCTTCGATTGATACGGTGTCGGTCATCGTTCGAGAAGATCCCTTCCGCAGCAAGCAGAAAAAGATACTGGAAGAAATCTCAATTTTCTGTGAACCGGATGCCATCGCCGTGGAGGATTACATCACCTTATTGGCGGTGGTCGGCGAAGGCATGGCCAAGCGCGCGGGCGTTGCGGCTCGGCTTTTCACCGCTCTTGGCAAGGCAGGCATTTCGGTGCGCATGATTTTGCAGGGGGCCAGTGAGCTTAACATCATCATTGGCGTGGCCAAAGATGATTTTGCGAAGGCGATTGGTGCCTTGTATCGCGAATTTTTCAAGGAGGAACTATGAAACGCTATAACGTAGCGGTCGTCGGTGCGACGGGCTTAGTGGGACGAACGATGCTCAAGGTGTTGGAGGAACGTCATTTTCCCGTGCAAGAGCTATTTCCCTTGGCAACGAAAAAATCCGCCGGCAAGAAGCTTCCTTTTCAGGGGCAGGAATGGGTGGTGGAAGAGCTGACCGAATCCTCGTTTTCTCGGCCAATCGATTTTGCCCTCTTTTCCGCAGGAGCATCTACCAGCGCGCAATTTGCGCCCATCGCGGCAAAGCAGGGCGTGCTCGTGATTGACAACAGCTCGCAGTGGCGACAGGTGGAAGGCATTCCGCTGGTCGTTCCGGAAGTCAATCCCGAGGTGCTCGACGGCTATCACGGGATAATCGCCAACCCCAACTGTTCGACCATTCAGTGCATGGCCATATTGCGCGTGTTGCGGGATGCCTATGGATTAAAGCGCGTCGTGTATTCCACGTATCAGGCCGCTGCCGGTGCAGGTGTTAAGGGCTTGCACGATCTGGAAAATGGAACGACGACAACCTTTGATGTGCCGCTACTGAAGAATGTGATTCCCCGTATCGACGTCTTCCTTCCGGACGGATACACCAAAGAAGAATGGAAGATGATCCATGAAACGCAAAAGATTTTAGATCTTCCCGAGCTTCCCGTGACGGCGACGTGTGTGCGCGTGCCGGTAGATTACGGCCACAGTGTGGCCATGGACGTGGAGCTGGAGAAGGACTTTTTGGTGGAGGAAATTCGTCGGGCACTCGCTTCTGTGGAGGGTCTGGTCGTGAAAGACGATCCGTCGAATCTCGTGTATCCGACGCCGCTGGATTGCAAGCACCGCGATACCATTTTTGTCGGGCGTATTCGTCGGGACATTTCCCGTCCCAATACGGTTCATCTCTGGTGTGTGGCAGACAATATTCGAAAAGGCGCGGCGACCAATACGGTGCAGATTGCGGAAGCTTGGCTCTCGCGTAACGTCAAGGAGGCCTAAGATGCGCATCGGCATGATTGGCTACGGCACGGTTGGACAGGGTGTGTATGGCCTTTATACCGAACGACGCGAGGCGCTCGAACGTTCCGCGGGCGAAGGGATTACGTTTGGTGGCATTGCGGTTCGCTCCATTCGTCCGCGTGCGATCCCTGCGCCGGAAGAGCTTTATACCACGGATGCCATGCGTTTGGTGACCGACGATTCCATTGATACCATTGTGGAAGTTTCCAGTGACTCGAAAGAGTCCATTCAGTACATTTCCACGGCGCTTTCGGCGGGAAAGCGCGTGGTGACGGCCAATAAAGCGGCACTCGCGGACTCGCTTGCCGATCTTCTTTCCAAGGCGGAAAAAGGCGGCGGACGGTTGCGCTTTGAAGCGGCGGTTGCCGGCGGGATTCCGCTATTGGATCCGCTTACCTTGCAGGTGGCGGTGAATGATGTGATCGCGTTTCGCGGCATTATTAACGGCAGTTCCAACTATGTACTGACGGCCATGCAGAATGGGAAAACGCGCGAGGAGGCGATTCGAGAAGCGCAGACGCTGGGCGTTCTGGAAGAAGATCCCCGGGATGATTTGGAAGGGATCGACGCACAACGAAAACTCGCCATTGTCGCGAGCATGCTGTTGCATCGAAGCGTGACCACCAAAAATGTGTCTCGCATCGGCATGCTTTCGCTGGATGCGGAGGATTTTGCACTGGCTAAAAAGGCAGGGCGCGTGATCAAGCTGATGGCGGTGTGTGAACGAGGGAAAGCGGAACTGGTCTATGGCTCTACCGACAGCTTCTCGTCACCTGCACCGACGTTGACGGCGCTTCGCGTCATGCCGGAAGCCATTTCGTCCGATGATCCCTTTGCGCAGGTTGACGGCATTTACAATATGGCGCAATGGCAGGGCACTCACAGCGGCACACTGCGTTTTTCGGGATTGGGCGGCGGTCAGGAGGCAACTGCGAACGCGGTATGGACGGATCTCTTACGCATTACGCGTGAGACACCCGCTCTTTCTCTGGCTGGAGAAGGGGTAGCGGAGCGGGAAGAAGCCGCTCGGTATTTGGTGCGTGCAGGATCCGCACCGGATACGGGCCTTTTGCCGGAGGAAAAAGAGAGAAACGTGGATGCGCTTGTTCTTCCTTGCGGCGCGCAATGGGCGCACGTAACGGAAAAACGTGCCGTGGCGCTCGCAGAATCCGGAAGGATGGTATTGCGATGGGCATGAACTATCACTCCACACGAAACGAATCACTTGTCGTGAGCGATGCGCAGGCGATTTTACAGGGTCTTGCACCGGACGGCGGCTTATTTGTACCGGAAACAATCCCGACATGCGATTTTTCATCTTGGCAGGAGCTTTCGTTTGCCGACGTGGCGGAACGCATTTTTGCGCTGTATTTTCCTTCGCTGGGAAAAGAACGGATTGCACAGATTGTAAAAAACGCCTATGGGGATCGATTTCGTGACCCGGATGTTTGCCCTGTTCGGCTCCTGTCGGATCGTCGCGCGCTATTGGAGCTCTGGCACGGACCGACGCTGGCGTTTAAGGATGTGGCGCTTTCTGCCCTTCCGTACCTGATGCGCGCTGCACAGGAAGTGGTCGGAGACCAAGAGCGCGTGCTCATTTTGACGGCTACGTCCGGCGATACCGGCAAGGCCGCTATGGAAGGCTTCAGCGGCGTTCCCGGCTTCGGTGTACTGGTTTTTTATCCGGCGGATGGGGTCAGCGATGCGCAGGAAAGACAGATGTGCACGACGGAAGCGGACAATGTGTTCGCGTATGCCGTGGAAGGCGATTTTGATGATTGCCAGCGTGCTGTGAAGAGCCTTTTTCAGGATGCCGCACTTTCCAAGACGTTGAAAAGCAGCGGAATCCGTCTTTCTTCCGCCAACTCCATCAATATCGGGCGGCTGGTGCCGCAGATGATCTATTACATAACGGCCTATCATGCGCTGGTGAAAAAGGGAGAGATGGCATACGGGGATTTGTTGGATGTTTCCGTGCCGACCGGAAATTTCGGCGATTTGTTGGCGGGATATTACGTAAAACGCATGGGGCTGCCGCTGGGAACCCTCGTTGTCGCGTCCAACAGCAACCATGTGCTAAGCGATTTCGGAAAAACAGGTGTCTATGACAGCAATCGGCCGCTCGTTTTAACCACAAGTCCGTCCATGGATATTCTGGTTTCGAGTAATTTGGAACGCTTTCTCTATCATGAGCTGGGAAGTGCCGAAACCGTAAAAGGCCTGATGGAGGCGTTGCAAAAGGATCGGCGTTTTGTGCTTCCGACAAAAGAGCAATCACGGAAAAAACAAACCGAAGATTCGGTTTCGCAAGAAATGGCAGGGCTGTATTGGGAATTTGCGAACGAAGAAGAGGTGTTCCGAACGATTGCTGAGACGAAAAAACGGGATCACATCGTGATTGATCCGCATACGGCCTGCGGCGTGGCCGTTTATGATACCTATCGGCGCGAAAGCGAGGGGGACGGCTCGTCCTACGGGCTCATTCTCTCCACGGCAAGTCCCTACAAATTTACAAAAACCGTGCTTTCCGCGCTGGATCGGGAGGTGCCGAAAACATTGGAAGAGCAGTGGATGGCGCTTTCCCAAATTTCTGGCACTTCTATTCCCGCTCCGTTTTTGCATCTTGCCGAGTGTAAGGCGCGACAACCGCAACGTATTCGCCTGTGTGATGCAGCCGATGCCGTGTTGTCTTTTTCGAAAGGAGTCTGATATGTCGTTTACGGTGCGGGTGCCGGCAACGAGTGCCAATCTCGGGCCGGGTTTTGATTGCCTCGGTATCGCCTGGAATATCTATGCACGTTTTTCTTTTCATTTGCGCGGGGAAGGAAATCTCGAGCATCTTCCGCGGTATCACTCCGGCCAAGAGGCGGGATACGCTTCGGGAACTAACCTCGTGCTGGATGCCTACTGGGCTTATGGCAAGGCCTTGAAAGTGGCCCTGCCGGACACGGGCGTGTACATCGCATCCGACATTCCTTCGACACGGGGATTGGGTTCGTCCGCAGCCTGTATCGTTGCCGGAGCGGAAGCGGCGCGATTCCTTGCGCGCGTAGTGACGCCGAAAGAGCAGGCCGGTGGATTCAGCGATTCCTCGATTTTGCAGGTGGCGACCGAGGTGGAAGGGCATCCGGATAATGTTGCGCCGGCACTTCACGGCGGTCTGCAAATTTCCAAAAAGGAAGGCAGAACCGTTCGTGCCTGTTCCTGTCCGGTTTCGGATCGCCTTGCGTTTTATGTACTCATTCCGAATTTTTCATCCAGCACCAAAAAAGCGCGCACGCTCTTGCCGGAGGCGGTTTCTCGAGCGGATGCGGTAGCGAATCTGGCATCGCTTGGTTTTTTGCTTTCCGGCTTGCGTACAGGAGAGGGTCGCGTGTTGCGATCCGGGCTTGCGGATTGCCTGCATGAACCCTATCGACGCGTACAGATTCCGGGCTTTTCCGAACTGGAAAAGATAGCGCGGGATGCCGGTGCACTTGGCGTCGTGATCAGCGGCGCAGGGTCGACGCTCTTATGCCTGGCCGAGGCGCAAAAGACAGAGGCCTTGGATGCCGCGTTTGCGCGCGACTTGCCGGAAGGCTGGGAAGTGCGTCGTGTCCGCATGGATACCGAGGGAGCTTATATCGAAGACGGGAACATCCTTTGATGCTCCCGTTTCTTGCGTTACAATAGAGAAGACAATTATTGCGTCAGGCCGATATAACCCTGCTGGCGCAATACTTCATACAGCACAATGGCTGCGGAATTGGAGAGATTGAGCGAGCGTTGTCCGGGAAGCATCGGAATGCGCATAAGACGTTCCGGATGCGCCTCCATCATGGCGTGGGGAAGGCCGGACGATTCGCTGCCGAAAACCATCATGACCTCGTTCGCGGCGGTGAGATCTCCGAGAGAATGGGGCGTTCGCGTTTCTACATACAGCACCTGTGTGCCGGCGCGCTCTTTTTCGTCCGCAAAAGCGGCAAATTCCTGCCAGCTGTTCCAAATGGTTACGTCCACTTGGTCCCAATAGTCCATACCGGCGCGCTCGATTTGACGGCTGGTCAGACGAAAGCCGAAAGGCCGCACCAGGTGAAGCGCACTGCCGGTAACGACGCAGGTGCGTGCAATATTTCCCGTATTATACGGGATCTCCGGTTCGATGAGCACAAGATGATTTTTTGCCATAACATCCTCCCGCTCGTCATGGTAACGCATTTTGTTCCGGCTATCCAGATCCGGATACGAACAAAAAAGGAAAAGAACATGTCGACCTTACGTATTATGCATGCCGCCGATCTGCATCTCGGGGCGAAAATAACCGGGCTCGGTTCCCAAAGTGTCGCGCGCAGTGCGGAGATTTTACACACCTTTTCTCGCCTGCTTGCTCTTTGTGTGAAAGAACAGACGCAGCTACTATTGCTTGCTGGCGATTTTCTGGAGCTTTCCACCATCACTTCGCAACAGGTCCAAGCCGTCAAGGATGGCATTGCCGCCATGCCCGATCTACAAGTGGTTCTGGCGCCTGGTAATCACGATTATCTTTCGCCGGACAGTCCCTATGCCGGTGCGTGGCCATCCAATATGCATATTTTTACGGGCGAAATGGAACGCCTGGATTTTCCCCAGTGGAACACGGTTGTCTATGGCGCCGCCTTTACCGGCACCTATCAGCCTACTTCCCTTCTTTGCGCCGATTGGGAAAAAGAACGTAGGGAAACGACGGATTGTTTGCGCCTTCTCGTGATACACGGCGACTGGAATGTGCCGAAAAGCATGTACCATCCGCTGCTTGCCGAGGATCTTCCTGCGGATTTTTTCACGTACATTGCCATGGGACATGTGCATAAGCGCAGCCCCTTGATGACGCTGGGGAAAACCACCCTCGCTTACAGCGGATGCCCGGATGCCTCCGGCTTTGATGAGACCGGGATCAAAGGGGTCTATGGCGGAGAAGTTTCGCCTTTTTCCTGTGATCTTTCCTTTTATCCGCTTTCCTCAAGACTTTTTCAACATGCTAAGGTGGATTGCACCGGCATCGAGACGACAGCCGAAGCGGAAAAACATATTTTGGAAGCGCTTACGGAAACGATCGAGGGATTTGCCTTGTCGGATATCGCCTTGCGACTGACCTTAACGGGGTCGCTTGCCGAGCGGGATGCCGTGGATGTGGCCCTTTTAGAAGAAGCCCTGCGCGAAAAGCTGTATGCGCTCTCCCTTCGCGATGCTCGCCAGGCGGCGGTACGCTGGGACGTATTACGAAAAGAGGAGAGCCTGAAGGGCTATTTTGTGGAGGCACTGTATATGCGTCGCCAACAAGCCACCGACGAAGAGAAGCGTCGGATTGATCGGGCGTTGCGTTTGGGATTGGATGCCTTTGACGGAAAGGAGCTTCGCATTGCGCATTTTACAGATTGATTTGACCAATTTCGGGCGCTTTCAAGGCTTTTCCTGTCCGCTGCCGGAAGGCTTCACCGTGGTGTACGGTGAAAATGAGGCGGGTAAATCTACGATTATGGATTTTTTACAGCTTGTCTTTTACGGCTCATCCAAAAGGAGAGATGATCCTCGCGAATATATCCGTAAACGTTATATTGGAGATAATGATAAACGCCCTGTCGGAGTGTTGCATTTCGAGCAGGACGGGAAGCGCTATCGTCTTACGCGGCGCTTTGGAGCAACTAATGGAAAAGATGATATTCAATTAGCGGAAGAGGATACCGGAAAAGAGATTGCTCTGCCGCGCAAGCAATCGGTGGGCGAATGGGCCTTCGGCTTGGA
Source organism: Murdochiella vaginalis (assembly GCF_900119705.1). Lineage (GTDB taxonomy): Bacteria > Bacillota > Clostridia > Tissierellales > Peptoniphilaceae > Murdochiella > Murdochiella vaginalis. Next base: position 966,870 of record NZ_LT632322.1, read on the forward strand.
TATGGATGCCTTTAAGCGCAGCGTGTATATTGGCTCCACCGGCACCGTGTTGCCGCCGGTTACGGGAAACAACGGCGATCAGCTGATGAGTCGCCTGTTAAATCTGCAAACCACGGGGGAAGAGACGACCTCCGCCACAGCCGTTGCCAAAAAACTGCAGGATGTGGAACATCAATTTGTAAAAAGTCGTGGAAAGGGCGGTTTGCTTTTCGAGCAGGAAGAGCGCATTCGCGCTTTGCAAAATACACGCAACAGCGCTCTTTTGCAGGAAGAGGAAATGCGCCGGGAACGACGGGCACTGGAAGAGGAACAGCAATCCCTTGAGGCCTGTGATCGCGAGCTTACCCAACAGCGCGAGGAGCTAGCGCGTTTACAGAAAGAATGGGAAGCAGGCGATCTGCGCCGGGCGCAAAGCGAGCGAAAAAAACAACAGACGATGCGCGAAGCGCTGATTCGTGCAAAAGAAGCGCTCCAAATGCAGGAAGGCACCATGACCGAGGAGCGCTGGGAAGAGGCGAATGCCGCTTTTTCCTCCTGGCAGGCAGCCGCATCGTTGCAAGAAAAGAACGGCGAAGAGGACGAACCGGAAACGGAAAATCAAGAAACCTTGACGGTACGCCGTGATGCTCTTGTGCGCAAAGAAAACGCGTTGCAGGCAAAAAAAGCGGAGGGGCAGCAGAAAAAAGAGCAACTGGAGCGCGAGCGGATCATCTTGGAACAGCAGCGTCTGCTGGCAGAGGAGCGCCTGCAGCAAATCTTGGTGGAACGCACCAGGCTGGAGAAGGAAGAAGCGGAAGAGAAGGCGCATATGGTGGTCGCATCGGCCACTTCCTTTGGCAGAGGAGCTTTGCGCTTTCTGCCTCTTGTTTTGGCGTTGGTTTTTGCTGTACTCGGCTATACGGCATCCTCGCTGTTTTATGGCGCAGCGGCGATGATGGGTATTTTCGGCATTACATGGCTTTTGCAGGTTTCCCGGAAAAATCGAGAAGAGCAAGGAAAGAAAGCACTGTTCATGGAAAGATCGTCCCGTCGAAAACAGACCCTATCGGAATTAACGGAAAAAGAAGCGGCGCTGTCTCCGGAACACTTTCGCGAACAGGAAGCGGTCCGACAACAGTTCATGGAAGAGCTGGAAGGCGAACAAGCCGCTTGGATGCGTGAGGAAGAAGCACTTTCCCGTGCGCGTAGCGCTCTGGAGGAGGAAGAATCTCGCCTTCGTGCCTTGCAGGCCAAGCGCGAAGAGCGCAATAAGCAACGTGAGGAGTTGCAAGCGCGTTGCATAAAGGAACAGCAGAAGCTGACGACGCTATTAGAAAGCGCTGCGGAGGATCTGGATGCGACAGTTTCTCAGATTTCGCTCTGGCAAGAGCGTCTGAATGATAATAAGCAACTGGCATGGGCGCTTTCGCGCGAAGAAAAGCAATTTGCTGAAGCCTTTCCCCAATGGGCGGATTGGTCTCTTGCGGACTTGGATGCGGCCGTTTTGAAGGAAGGCCTTTCCACCGAATCCGATCCCCATTTGGCGGATCGTTTAAAGGAAGCGCAGCAGGAATATGCTGCCAAGCAAAAAATGCGTGAGGAGCTTGCTATTGCGTTAGCGGCAAAGCAGGCCAAGAGCAAGGAAAAATATAAATCCGTTCCGCTGGCGGACAGCCTCCTTCAAACGCTTCATCAGGAAGAAGAAAAAGAAGAGCAAATGAAAGAGGAATATCAGGCAGTGCAGCTGGCGCAAGAGGCGTTGCAGGAAGCAACCGAAAAGGCACGTCATCAATTCAGCCCGGTGCTCAACACGCGTGCATCGGCTATTTTTCAGGAGATAAGCGGCAAAGACGCCACCTTGCGTGTGGATACGGACATGGATATGCGCATGGAAGATGCGACTTTTCCGGGCTTTTTGGACTGGCGTGTGCTGTCGACGGGAACCATTGATCAGGCGTATTTCTCGCTGCGCATTGCGTTGGCGGAGGTAGCGGCTGAAAAACAGGATCTTCCGCTTTTCTTTGACGATGCCTTTGCGTATTATGATGAACGACGTGCCGAGAGGGCGATGGATTTTCTCGTCCATTATGCCAAAGCAAAACAGAAGCAGATTTTGCTGTTTACGGCGCATCGTCGCTTTCTGCGCTGGGCAAAAGATAAAGATATCCATTGTATTTCTCTGCATGACGGCAGGGCGGAAACAGAAGAAAACAAAACAGGACAGGGAGCTGAGGAATGACCGAAATCCACAATAAAAAATCCTATGAAAAAAAACGCCTGGTTTGGCGTTTAACCCTTTTTGGTTTGTTGGTGGGGCTTGCTTCGGGTTTCGTAGCGGTTTGCTATCGCGTTCTGCTCACGAAAGTCGACCAGCTGCGCACGGCTTGGATTGCCGACGCCGGCTTTTCCCGCGTGCTGTTTTTTTTCGGGTTGTTCTTGGTCTGTGCGTACCTTATGCACCGACTGCTCCTTTGGGCACCCTATAGCGGCGGCAGCGGGATTCCGCAAATTCGCGCGGAGCTTCTGGGAAAGATTCATATGGAGGTTGCGCCGACGATCACGTCGAAGTTCGTGGGCGGCATTTTAGGCAATGCCGGGGGATTGACGCTTGGACGTGAGGGCCCGTCCATTCAGCTCGGCGGCATGTGGGCGAAGCAGATCTCTAAGACCTTTCACGTGTCGGAAATGGAAGAGCGCTATCTCATTACCGCGGGTGCGGCGGCCGGTCTTGCCGCAGCCTTTAATGCGCCGCTTTCCGGTGCTCTTTTTGCGATGGAAGAAATTCATAAAAGCCTGTCGCATCTGTTTCTGCTGCCGTGTCTTGCGGCCTGCCTTGTGGCGAATTATTTCAGCTTCTCGGTACTCGGCTTGCAGACTGCTTTTGCCTTTAAGATTCATGAAACCCTTCCGGTGACGGCACTGTTCTTTGTGCTTCTCATCGGCGTTTTGGCCGGTCTGGTTGGCGTCGTGTTCAATCGCGGCCTGCTGTATGCCTGTAAGACGATGAAAAAAGTGCCGATTCCGCGTTACGTCGTTATTTTTATCATCATGGCGCTGCTTCTTCTGGTGGGGCGCAGGGAGCCTTTGCTTTTGGGCGGTGGACATTCCTTGATTGAGCAGCTTTCCCGGCATTCCATGGACGTGCTTCCGCTGATTGCCTTTTTCGGCCTTCGCTTGATGTTTGTCTGGCTCAGCTATGGAAGCGGAGCGCAGGGCGGCATTTTTCTTCCGGTTCTGGCCGTTGGAGCACTGGTCGGCGCGTTGTTTTTCACTGCGTTTTCAGGCCGGCTTGCCCCGGACTATTACACGAATTTTCTCTATCTTGGCATGGTTGGCGTGTTGACCGCGGTGGTGCAGGCGCCCCTAATGTCCATTATGCTCGTCATGGAGATGAGCGGTTCGATTAATATCATGTTGCCGATGACCACCTGTGCCATTGTGGCCTTTTTGGTCGCAAAAATCTGCCGCACCAATCCGGTGTATGAATCGTTATTCTCTATGAGTTTTGGCCGTCCTTCGCAGGAAGCCAGCGATCGCAAGAAAGAAAATATGACGATGCAATATTACTTGGTGCCCAACGAAGCACCGTATATCGGGCGCACGCTTTCCGACTGGGCGCTTCCGCCGTCGATGCTCATCGCCTCCATTTCGCGGGAAGGACATACCTTTACGCCGAACGGAAAAACCGCGCTAAAGGGTGGAGATGAAATTCTTGTGCTTTGTCCGGAAGAGGATCTGGAAACGGTAAACGAACTGTTTACGATTGGAACATAGCCATGAGCGCTTTAAAGACATCCTGTCCGTCCACAACGTGCTCAATGACGAAATCAATGGCCCGAAAGTGATTCACGGTTTCGATGATATCGTCAACGGAAACACTTCCTTCGACGGCAAGCGTTCTCGTTTCAAAAATGTAACGGGTCTGTTCTTCGCTGAGCTGACTTCCAACAATATGGTTTGAATTATACGTCATGCGCACTTGCAATTCATGATACAGGCCACCAGAAAGATGAATGGCCTTTTCATCGCGCAAGGCTTGTAAAAGTCCTTTTTAAGAAATCACGTTTGTGCCTACTCGGTTTTATCATAAACAGTATGGAATTATGAGATATGGTCGGATTCACAAATACCTGGTGCATGCAGTTATCGCTTGGCTTTTTTGAAGACGTAAAAAGGACAGGAAGACATCTTCCTGTCCTTTTAAACTTTTTATGTGTTCTAAAAGTTGTTATTCCTCACTCGTTTTTTTCTTCCGAAGCACCGGAATCCTCGTTGCCATTTGGCGCATCGCTTGAAGAATAGTAGGGCTTTCGCGCTTGTTCATCGCGCCCGGCATAGCGCGAATCGTAGCGTACCTGTTCTTCCGCTCGTCCTTCCGGACCGACCGGACGGCTAAAGAGATCCTCTGCGCGATAGGGGCTTTCCTCGTTCGCCCAGAGAGGCCAATCACCGTCAATGCCGCCGCGCCCGCTGTCCACCCGATCGCGGTTGGCGATGTACTGATAGCGGTTGCTGTAGGCCATCAGAAGCGCCGTAACAAGGGGAAGCACAAAGTAAAGCAGAGCGATGCTGTCTTTTCCGGAATACCGCTTCGCAAAATAAAAGCTGACATAGTAATGCTCGACGATGCTCAAACCGGGAATAAGGCTCACGATGAACCAACCGACGGAAGTTCGACCTAGAGCGATGCGTATGCGAACCCATTCGTTGTAAAAGGTAATCAAACATTTCCAGCCGGCTTCACCCGCTTTTTGATACAGCTTCCACTGGGCGATGATAGAGACAATCGCAAAGACCAGGAAAACAAGCGCAAAAATGAGGTAAAATGCGCCGATAAAGGCGAGGAATCCGGCGATGGAATCCGATGATTCTTCTAGGAAAGGATTCGTTGGAGAGGTCGTACCGAACGATCCGTAGAAATCTGTAGGCATAAAAGCTCCTTTCTGATGAGGACGCCGGCGGAAAGCCCGGTTCCGCAGGGGCCCACTGGTTAAACGGGACTGTTGTTAGCCGTTTTGAACCGTATCATTTCGCAGATTCACTATACCCGAAAATCGTCATTCCCGTGTTTATTTACGATAAATTTTTTGTTCTGTTTAGGGGTATCCATAGAGTGAAAGAAATAAAAAAGAAGGAGAAAAGCATGAACGACAACCATTCTCACGTTTTCAACTCTTCGCCGACGAAAAAAGGTGGGGAGGAACGGGAACAGCATAAAAACGAAAAGCAGAGTAAAGAGCATTTTGTTGTGGAGGGTATGACCTGCGCAGCTTGTCAGCACGCGGTGGAACGGGCAGTTTCCGCTATCGATGGTGTGGCGGATGTGAGGGTGAGCCTCATGACCAATGCCATGGAGGTCGCGTTCGACAAGGAATCGGTCAGTACGCAGACCATCGAAGAGGCGGTAGAAAAGGCGGGCTATCACGCGCATAAGAAACAAAGCACTTCGGCAAAGCAAGGAGAGTCGGCAAAGAATGCAGGTTCTGTGGACGGCCAGGCGCACGAAGAGAACCCCTTTGTCCTTCAGGCGAAGGACATGCGCAAGCGATTAATAATCTCCGCCCCCTTTCTTTTGGCGCTGATTACCATTGCCATGGGGCCGATGTTGGGGGTACCACTTCCGACCTTTTTTCTCGGTCTGCAAGGAAGCATGAACTTTGCCCTGGCACAGTTTCTGCTCGTCTTGCCCATTGTGTTTGTGAACCGTACGTATTTTACAAGCGGTTTCAAGAGCCTTCGTCACGGGCAGCCCAATATGGATTCGCTCATTGGCGTCGGCGCAGCGGCCGCGGTTCTGTACGGCGTGTTTGCGCTGTTTCAGATCAGCTACGGACTGGGCTTTGGCGAGGCCGAACGCGCACTACACTTTCGTCACGATCTCTATTTTGAAGGAGCGGGAACGATCTTATTCCTGATTACGCTGGGAAAGTATGGGGAAGTCCGGAGCAAACTCAAAACCACGCATTCCCTGCGCTCGCTGATTGCCTTACAACCGAAAACCGCGCGTATATGGCGAGACGGGGAAGAGGTGGTTGTTCCCATTGAAGAAGTGGAAAAAGGAGATATTCTCTGCGTGCGGCCGGGAGAGCGCATTGCACTCGACGGCGTTCTCGTCGAGGGGCAAAGCAGCGTGGATGAATCGGCGATTACCGGCGAGAGCATTCCGGTAGAAAAGCAGGTAGGGGATCGAGTGACCGGCGCCACCATGAATACCGTTGGCGCCTTCCGCTTCCGTGCGACGGCGGTGGGCGAGGAGACGACGCTGTCCAAAATCATTGCGCTGGTGGAAGAGGCGCAGGCGACAAAAGCGCCGATGCAGGCGTTGGCAGATAAAATTTCTGCTGTATTTGTTCCGACCGTGATCGGCCTTTCCCTTTTGACATTTGTGATCTGGCTTGCTATCGGAAAGCCGTTTACGTTCGCGTTCCGTCTTGCTATTTCAGTATTGGTCATTTCCTGTCCCTGTGCGCTCGGCTTAGCGACGCCCGTTGTGGTCATGGTTGCTACCGGAAAGGCGGCGGAGCACGGTTTATTAATTAAATCCGCGGAAGCTTTGGAACGTCTACATGAATTGCAGATTCTGGCATTGGATAAAACCGGCACCATTACCGAAGGACGTCCGCAAGTGACGGATATTCTTCTTTGTGAAGGGATGGATACCAAGACGCTTCTCCGACTTGCGGCATCCCTGGAAGCACAGTCGGAGCAACCGCTGGCACAGGCGGTCATGGAGGCTGCGGAAGCGTATGGGATATCCCCGGATCCCGTAGATGATTTTACAGCGGTTCCGGGCATGGGCGTCAGCGCTTCGATCACCCAAAAAGGAACGACATCTTCACTCATCGCCGGCAATGTGCGCATGATGCAGAAAGAAGGTATCGCGATTGCTGCGTATTCCGCCATGGCGGAAGGATTGGCAGAGAAAGGGAAAACGCCGATCTTTTTCGCTCTGAACGGAAAGCCGGCGGCGATTTTCGGCGTGGCGGACGTCATCAAGTCCACAAGTCGCATGGCGATACAGGAAATTACCGAACAGGGCATTACTCCCGTGATGCTCACAGGGGATAATCCTCGCACCGCGAAAGCGATTGCTGAGCAACTCGGGATCGAACGCTTTGTTGCGGGGCTTCTTCCGCAGGAAAAGGATCAGGTTTTACGTTCCTGGAAGGAAACACACGAAGGATATATGGGCATGGTCGGCGACGGCATCAATGATGCGCCTGCACTGGTGCGTGCCGACGTGGGCATTGCGATTGGTGCCGGAACGGATGTGGCGGTGGAGTCGGCCGATATTGTGCTGGTGCGTTCGGATTTACGGGATGTAGCAACGGCGATTGCGCTCTCCGCTCGTACAACGGCCAAAATTCGTCAGAACCTTTTTTGGGCATTTTTCTACAACGTGCTCTGCATTCCGGTGGCTGCCGGGGTGCTCTATCCCTTCTTTGGCATTACGCTCAATCCTATGATTGCCTCGGCTGCCATGGGGCTTTCCTCCGTTTTTGTGATGACCAATGCTCTCACCCTGCAACGCTTTCGCATTCAGCAGGATTCTGTTTTATCTTCGACGAAAGAGAAAAAACAGGCCATCAATATTCGCCCCTTGACGAAGAGGATTGGGTACAATGAGAACAGCGATGTGCAGGAGCAAAAAGAGGAGGAAGATTTTGCTCCGCATGGGAAGAATGCGCCAAGTTCCGAGGACGTTCCGGGAGACATAGCGCATTCTACAAGAAAGGAGAAGACCTTGAAAAAACAAATTCTTATCGAAGGCATGTCTTGTGCCCATTGCCAAAAACATGTGCAGGATGCTCTCAATGCGATAGACGGCGTACAAGCTACGGTCGACTTGGAAAAAGCGGTCGCACAGGTGACGGCAACGAAAGAAATTAGCGATACGCTTCTGAAGCAGGCCGTAGAGGACGCGGGGTATACGGTGCGTTCCATCGAGGAAAAAGCATGCTAAATTTATTTGCATTTGATCTGGACAATACGCTATTGGTGGAGGGCAGCATTCAGGGCCGCAATCGGAACGGTTTACGCTCTTTGCAAAATGCGGGAAAGACGATTGTGCTGGTAACCGGTCGTGTACTGCGTTCTCCGCAATTTCTGGCGGCCTAGGCGGGGCTGCGTGCGTATTGCATCGGATCGAATGGTGCCGTGGTGGCGACCCCCGAAGGGAAAGTGCTCTATAAAGAAGCGATTGATTCCCAGACGGCTGTGCAGCTGATTCAAATTGGAATTCGCCATCGAGTCTATTTTCACTTCTATTCCCAGGAGACGCTGTTCTCGCCCTATTGTTGGCCCGAACGCTTTGATCATTTGATCGCCTCAAAGACCAAGTATGGCACGCGCATGCAATGCAATATCCATATTCAAGAGCGCGCCGATCTGGAAATGGGTTCGCAAGAAATGTTAAAGATCCAATATTTTGCGGGAGAGGACATCGAATTGCAAAATGCACTTCTTCGTGAACTGCGGGGGCTTTCCCATGTCGCCGTGACCATGTCCGGTCAAGGAATGGTAGAGGTGATGGCGGAAGACGTCGACAAATGGAATGCCATCCTTGTGGTGGCGGATACACTGGGCATTTCTCCGAAAGAAATCTGTGCCATGGGGGATTACGACAATGACAGTCAGATGATTGCCCATGCTGGCATGGGTATCGCCATGGGCAATGCGCTTCCGGCTGTCAAAGAGGTCGCGGATCGCGTGACTGGTCTTTCCTCGGAGTACGGCGTAGCGCAGGCACTGGAAACGTTACAGGAAGAAGGATTCTGGTCATGACCGAAAAACGCGATAAAGCAAATAAAAGAGTGGATATCCTCATTATCGGTGGCGGCCCGGCCGGGCTCTCCGCTGCTCTTTATGCAGCGCGAAGCGGAAAATCGGTCGTGGTTTTAGAAAAAGAAACCATTGGCGGTCAAATGATGAGCACCGCTACCATTGAGAATGTGCCCGGCGGAGACAGCGATCCGAGCGTGCTGGCCACTCGTATGCAGGAGCAAGCGGAACGATTCGGCGCGCTATTTGCGCGCGGTGAAGTCATCCGAGTTTGTCTCGATACGACACCAAAGCGCATTGAGACAGAAGATACCATCTGGGATGCCGGTGCCGTTATTCTCGCGACGGGTGCGAATCCGCGCAAGCTCGGCCTCGACGGCGAAGATGCCTATGTCGGACGCGGATTGGGTTATTGCGCCACCTGTGACGGACCGTTCTTTACGGGTCTTCCCATCTATGTGGTGGGCGGCGGCGATGCCGCCTTTGACGAGAGTCTCTATTTGTCCACACTAAGCGATAACGTGACGATACTCTATCGCGGGCACACGCCCCGTGCTGCAAAATTATTGCAAGAGCGCGCACAAGCCTCCGGAAAAATTCATGTTGTGTTGAATACGGAAGTGGTGCGCCTGGGTGGCGATCCGATGTTGACGTCTTTTGTCATGCGCAACAACGTAACGGGAAAAGAAGAAACCGTGGAAGGCGATTTTGGTCTCTTTATTTACATCGGCATGATTCCCAATACAGCACTTTTCCGCGGACAGGTCAAGCTGGATGATGGCGGCTATATTGTCGCGGGAGAGGATACGACCACCGATGTAGCAGGCGTTTTCGCCGCGGGGGATGTGCGCACAAAAACCGTGCGTCAAATTGTCGGTGCTCTTTCGGACGGTGCGACTGCGGCAATTCACGCAGGGCGCTATTTGGATCAAAAATAAAAGAGAGGGAACAGAGCAAGCATGACCTCCCAGAGAAAACCAAAGAAGAAAAGCCTGTTCAGTGACCTGATGGTGAAATGGCATCGCGTGATCCTGCTCGTACTCAGCGCGCTCGTTATTTTGGGACTGCTTTTTTCTTTTTATCGGAGTAATATGACATTTAAAACGACGGAATATACGGTGGCAAGCCCATACTTGCCTAACGCTTTTAACAACTATCGCATTGCCCAGATTTCCGATTTGCACAATAACGTTTTTGGAAAAAATGGAAGCAAATTGCAGGAAGCGATTGAGGAAGCCAATCCTAATATTGTTGTGCTTACAGGCGATATCATTTCTCGCCGCACGCAAAATACGGATGCGGTGATCGAAGAACTCAAACCGATTGCGGAAAAGTATCCCACATACTATATCCGCGGCAATCACGAGCTCTACCGAGACCAAAATATGGAAAACGCCGAGGCATTCTATAAGGCACTGGACGCCATTGGCGTCGTTCGATTGGAGAACCGCACGGTCACGCTTTTGCATCGGGAAGCGACGATTCATCTTGCGGGTTTAACGGAACCCTTGGGATGCTATGAATACTCTTCGCCGCCGAAGATGGAAGAGTTGCTTGGAAAAAAAGGTGACGGCTACACCGTTCTTCTGGCGCATAATCCGTTGCCGTTTCAAACCTATGTGGATTGGGGCGCGGACCTGATTCTTTCCGGTCATGTGCATGGTGGCGTCATCCGCCTGCCTTTTATTGGCGGCGTATTATCGCCGGAGCGCAGCTTTTTTCCGGCTTACAGCAAGGGCGTTTATCAAAGCGGCAAACAAAGCATGGTGGTTTCAGTCGGAATGGGTGGGACGAAATTTCCATTTCGCCTTTTTAACGACCAAGAGCTGGTCATCATTACTCTGACATCACAGTCCATTCACTAATCAAGGAGGAAGCATGAATATTGTCGATATCATCCTGAAAAAACGTGACGGACAAGCCCTCACGGACGAAGAAATTCATTATTTTGTGGACGGGGTGAAAACCAAGACGCTGCCGGACTATCAGATTTCCGCATTGCTCATGGCAATCTATTTTTCCGGCATGAATGGTCATGAGGTCGCAAGTCTCACCCGTGAAATGGCGCTTTCCGGTGACTGCCTTTCGTTTCCGGCGCTTCGTCATCCCATTGTGGACAAACATTCCTCCGGCGGCGTGGGGGACAAAACCACATTGGTCATTGCCCCTGTGGTGGCAGCCTGCGGCTTGCCCATTGCCAAGCTTTCCGGACGTGGACTCGGCTTTACCGGTGGAACCATTGATAAATTGGAGAGTATTCCCGGTTTTCGCACGGAAATCAGCGAAGAAGAGTTTACACAATTTGTTTCGCAAGACGGGATCGCTATTATCGGCCAGAGTGCCGATATTGCCCCGGTAGATAAGGTGTTGTATGCCCTGCGCGATGTCACCGGTACCGTGGATTCCCTTCCGCTCATCGCCGCTTCCATCATGTCAAAAAAATTGGCAGATGGATCGGATGCCATTGTGCTGGATGTGAAGTTCGGCTCCGGAGCCTTCATGAAGACGCCGGAAGAGGCCATTGAGCTGGCAGAGATGATGGTAAGCATCGGTGAAGAGAACGGTAAGAAAACCATCGCCCTGGTGACGGATATGACACAGCCTTTGGGATGCGCCGTGGGCAATGCCATGGAGGTCAAAGAGGCGCTGGACACACTTAGAGGAGAAGGACCTGTCGATTTCCGTGCAGAGTGCTATGCACTGGCTGAAGCCATGCTGATGGCGGGAGAACGCGCTAAAAACGAGGAAGAAGCACAACGCCTTGTTCACGACGCGATCACGTCCGGAAAGGCACTGGCCAAAATGAAAGCCATGGTTATGAATCAGGGTGGCGACGTGTCCTACATCGAGGATCCTTCTTTGTTCCCGAAAGCGCAATATTCCCTGGCCGGTCGAGCGCAGCAGGATGGAGTGGTGTCCGCCATCAACGCGGAAACCATCGGCAAGAGCTCGCTCCTTTTAGGCGCGGGAAGACGGCGCACCGAAGATCGGATTGATCCCGCGGTGGGGCTGTACGTGCACAAAAAAGTAGGCGATACGGTCAAAAAGGGAGAGATACTCTTTACTGTCGAGGCCAATGACGAGTCGAGAGGAGCCGAGGCCGTAGCTCTTGCCCAATCGGCCTATACCCTCACAACGCAATCGGTTCAACGTGCACATACGCCGGTGTATGCCGTGGTGCGTAAAGATGGTGTGATACGTACCGAGAAAAACGCGTAAGGAGAAAAGCATGCAAAAATGGACTAGGCAAAATTGTCCCCAAAAAGCGCTTGTGGATGCCGCAGAGGATGCGCTGGAATATGCGTATTCACCGTATTCACACTTTCAGGTGGGTGCGGCACTTTTAGATGATCATGGGGTCATCTGGAGCGGATGCAACATTGAGAATGCTGCCTTTTCTCCCGGAACCTGCGCCGAACGAACGGCACTCTATAAGGCCGTTTCGGAAGGTGTTCGCTCGTTTCAAGCCATTGCCATTGTGGGCCGGCAGGAAGGCGAGCAGACCCTTACCGCATCGTTTACGACGCCGTGTGGAGTGTGCCGTCAGGTATTAAGCGAATTTTGCGCAAAAAAAATGCCGGTCTATGTAGCGAACGGCGCGGATGACGTCGTGGAATATACGTTGAATGAGCTCCTTCCGCATTCCTTTGGACCGGAGGATCTTTCGTAGCGAGTTAAAATAACGATAAAAAAGACTTCTTCCGAGCGTCGAAAGACGGGGAAGAAGTCTTTTTGTTTGTCAGAGTTGCAGAATGGCTTTGGCCAATAAGAAGAAGACCACTAATCCGCTGGCGTCGATGATGGTAGTGATGAGCGGCGCCGCCATCAAGGCCGGATCCACACCGAGGCGCTCCGCGAGAAGCGGCAGCATGCCGCCGAGAAGCTTGGAAAAAAGCACAATCACCATGACGGCTAAGCCGACGACGATGCCGACAATCGGATCATTCGGCGGGAAGAAGGCCACACGCAGGAAGGAAAGGAAACCCAATACAAAGCCGACACAGAGGGCGACGCGAAATTCTTTCCAGAGGACCTTGGGCGCATCTTTCATATCAATATCGCCAGTGGCTAATCCGCGAATGATGAGGGTGGAACTTTGCGCACCCGTGTTACCGCCAGTGTCCGTAAGCATTGGTATAAAGGTGACAAGGATGGGCAACGCCAGAAAGGCATGTTCAAACGAACCTAAAATCAAACCGTTCAGCATCCCGGAAAGCATGAGAAACAGCAGCCAAGGCAAGCGGCTTTTGGCCATATCCCATACGCTGGTATCAAAATATTCTTTGTCGTTGGGGCTAATCGCGGCCATGATCTGAAAGTCTTCGCTCGCAGCCTGTTCCGAAATATCCAACGCGTCGTCCGCGGTGATGATGCCGACAATGCGCGATTCCGAATCCGTCACCGGAAGAGCACTAAAATCGTAGCGTGAAATAATATCCAGCGCGTCCTCCTGATCGGTGTCTGTTGTAATGGAGATGATGTGATCGTGCATGACATCCACAATATTTTGGTCATCATCGGCGGAAAGAAGCTCCCGAACGGAGAGGACGCCTAAAAGCTTGAGATCTTTGCTGGTGACATAGACTTCTGAAAAGGAATCCAGAAGTTGCTTCTCATTGCGAATTTTATCGATAGCTTCTCGCACCGTCATGAAAGGATAAATCTGAATAAATTCCGCGCTCATGACGCTTCCGGCGGATTGATCGCTGTATTTCAAAAAGCGATTGAGCTGCTCGCGCTTTTTTGGCGTTGCATTTTGTAGAACGGCTCGCACGGCATTGGCCGGCATTTCCTCCAGAAGGTCAACCGCATCATCAACATATAGACCTTCAAAAATCGAGGCCGTCTGCGCCGTGGTGAACAGAGCAACCAGATCCAGTGCGCGGGGCAGACTTAAATAGGAGAAGACATGGGCCGCTTTGTCTTTCGTCATGAAACGAAAGAACATGGCAGCCTCTTCCGCCGGCTCCTCTTCCAAAATCGTCGCGATATCTGCCGCGTGCATATCTTCAATATGCTTGCGGACACCAACCACATCTTTTTTTTCAATTAATTCATTGAGTTTCTCTAAAAAAGTTTTATTTTCCATTTTGCACCTCCGTCATGGTTCGCACGGCAATGCAAACGTCTCCTACTAAACAGGAAAATGAGCGTTTCTCAGGCGAGAAAAACAGAACGAGAAAAAATGACATCCTCTCCCGAAAGGCGTTCATTCATCGAACTTCGAGGCTCAGTCGGTGGCGTTTCTGCATTGTCCGAATGGTTCACAGGTCCCATTTTGAACTCCTTTCTTCTTGAGAATTCATGGGTGCTCGGCACCCCGCTTTTCATTTTAGGCGCTAAACGGAAAAATGGCAAGAAAAAGAACGGCATTCCTCCGAAAGGAAGGAATGCCGCTTTTTTTCTATAGTGTATAGGATTATGGAGCATAGAATGGCATGCGAAGGAGACGATGCGCTTATTCCATCGCCGCGAGAGCCCGATCCGCCTGGATAGCAAGCGCACATTCCATGCGCTTGCGGAAAAGCGTGCAGCTGAAGGGTACAGTTCCCGTCAGCGAACCGGAAGCATGCAGGGCATTGGCCGCACAGCCACCGGAACAGTAGAGCTTGGCCCAACAGTCGGCACATTCCGGATGGGAATAGCAGTTGCATTCCTTAAACGGTTCGGTCACTTCCGGTTTTGTAATACCTTCCCATACATTTCCTACGACGAAGGCTTCCTCGCCGACAAATTGATGGCAGGGATACAGATCGCCCTGCGGCGTTACGGCCAGATATTCGACACCGCTTCCACATCCGGAAATCCGTTTATGGATGCAGGGGCCGCCCTCCAAATTCATCATGAAATGATAGAACACAAAGGGATGATCGGAAGAAGGAAGATCGTCGACGCTGCCGCCTTCTTGCGTGATCTTACGTGCCAGACGGTTTCGACGAATCATTTCCCCGGCGAGTGTATCGTACTCGCCAAGAAGCGTTGGTAAATCATCGGGACCGAGCATGTAGGGTTCTTTCGGGTCGCCGATGACCGGTTCCATGGAAAGACGATAGAAGCCAAGATTGGCCATATGCAGCACATCTTGAAAAAAGTCAACATTGTTCTTTGTGAAGGTGCCGCGCATGTAATATTCTTTGTCGCCGCGTTGTTTAACAAAGGCGCGAAAACGGGGAACGATGCGATCATAGCTGCCGCGACCGTCAATGGTGTGGCGAAGGCGATCATGTACTTCCTTTCGTCCATCCAAGGAGAGCACCACATTGTGCATCTCTCGATTCAGAAAGTCCGTCACCTCGTCATCCAGCAGCATTCCGTTTGTCGTGAAGGTGAAGCGCAAGTGTTTTCCGGTTTCGGCCTCTTTTGCCCGTGCGTAGGCAACAGTGTCCTTTACAAGAGACCAATTGAGCATGGGCTCTCCACCGAAGAAATCCACATCGATTTGCCGATGGGGGCCGGACGTGTCCAGCACAAAATCAATGGCGCGCTCCGCAACCTCTTGGGTCATTAACGCCCGCTCGCCGTGGTATTTTCCCTGGCTGGCAAAGCAATAGTCGCAATCCAGGTTGCAGGTATGGGCAACATTTAGGCAGAGGGCCTTAACATAGGTTTTGCGGTCGCGTAAGTTCAGCGCCAGCTCCGCATAGGGATCTTCCGTAAACAGGCGTTTTTGTGAAATAAGCGTGGCCAGATCCGTTAACGCTTCCTCCGCTTCTTCTGCGGAAAACGCAGGGGAGGAGGAAAGCACGCGAGCCTTTGCTTCTTTTCGCGTCACGTCGTCGATGCCCTTGCCGGGCTGGAACACTCCTTCCTTCTGCAATGCTGTCAACTCGGCCAACAGCGCGTAGGAAAGTTCGTCTAAAATATGAACCGCGCCGGAATACACATCCAGCGCGATTTTATGGCCTTGCGATTGAAAATAATGAATCATCAATACTCGTCGTTTCTTACTTTGACGCGTGTTCGCAGTCCTGGTTGGCAATACCGCAGGACGTTTTGCATGCCGACTGGCAGGATGTCTGGCATTCGCCGCAGCCGCCTTCTTGTGCGCTCTTTTGGAGATCACGGGTTTGCAAACTGATAATATGTTTCATCTTGTCCTCCTCAGGATTATGACCGATGGTCCTATAGTTTTCCCCTATGGGTTTCTTTCATTTTACGTGCGAGTGGGCGAAGCGTCAACTATTCTCGGATAAGGAAATGGATTCGGCCAGCTGCGCACCCACCACGTAGAGCGAGAGCTTTTGGAAGGGAACGCCCTCCGGGCGGCGGTCGGTACGCAATCGCACGCCGCGTGAAGCCATGCCTTCCAGGGCATCCAACGTATTCTGACGGATCTGTTCTCCGGGCATTAAAAGCGGAATGCCGGGCGGATAGGTCCATAGCGCTTCTGCCGCGACATAGCCTGCCGTATCCGACAGCAACACGTCCGATTTGGGGGCGCGTCTTGCCTGCGCAATCGAAAGCACCTGCACCGGCAAAGACGGGAGCGTAGCGACCGGACGCTTTTTCGGCGTTTTCGTCAACTGTGCATCAATCGCGAGGATTGCCTCAACGAGGGAAGGGAAAATGGCCGGATCATCGCCGATGGACAGCAACAAAAGCACGTGTTCGGCTTGTGCCATTTCCGGTTCAAAGCCTTTCTCTCGCAGGCGATTAGCAAGTTCCGGGCCGGAAATGGAGGCTTGTGCCGTGGAAAGAACGACACGAAACGGATCATCCGGTAGGGAAGAAGGTTCATCAAAATCCATCCATTCCAGAACCTGGAGCGCATCCAATCCTTTTGCCGAAGAAAGCCAGGCGTTCAGAACTTCCTGATGGCGGCTCACGCCTTCCTTTTCCATGAGACGAAGGCAATGATCGATCGAGGCCAAAAGGATGTGGGAGGGCGAACTGGTTTCAAAAATAGAAATCGCCCGCGCAAGCTCCGTGCAATCTACGGTTTTCGCCGCATGGACCAGTGCCGCCGGGGTTAATGCAGGCAAGGTTTTATGCAGGCTTTCCACAACGAGATCCGCTCCGTCTGCTACGGCATCCGAAAAGTGCGGCAAAAAGTCTGCCAGATAGCGAAGGTGCGCCCCGTGTGCCTGATCCACCATGAGTTTCGCTCCATGTGCATGGCAGAGCTCGGCAATCGCACGGATGTCGCAGCGTCGCCCCTCAAATGTGGGGGAGGTCAATAGAACCGCTTTAATACCGGGAAAAGCTTCTAGCGCCGCTTGCACCTGTTCCGGACGAATTGGCCCGGGAATGCCCGGCGGCACCAAATCCGGCATGAGATAGACCGGCTTGAGACGCAGCAGTTCCACTGCGTGATAGAGGCTTTGATGACTTCCACGGGAAAGCAGAACATAGGATCCGGGCGGGCAGAGGGTATACACTCCCGCCAGATTTCCACCGGTGGAGCCTTGTACCATATAAAACGATGTGGCGGCACCGACGGATTGGGCGACTTCTTGCAATCGTTCACGCAGGGCGCGATCGGGATGATGAAGATCCCAGGTGCCTTCAATTTCCGTGACATCCAATCCATAGGGCAACGCGTCGCCATAGTGGGGATTGCGCTTGTGGCCGGGCATGTGCAGGGGATAGAGACCGTTCTCGCGGACGCTCTGAAGCGTCTCCAGATAATCGGTCTTTTTCGAAAGCGAGTCGGACGGATTCATGTGCCCTCCTTTCCTTCACAGATGGTTCCTCTTTGTTTATAACATGCGGACTTTCCATACGTTTTCCCTTATAATAAGAGAAATGTATAATGAATAGGACGGTCGTACGAAATCCGTCCACAACATACGTAGCATTATATCGTTTATTCTCTACGTGTCGAACATTTTTGCTGAAAGGAGACGACATGCGCGAGTTCAAAACCATCCTTCCGTTCATAAAGGAAAATCGTCGTCACTATTTTTTTGGCATTCTGATGCTCATTTTGGTGGACGCTGCCAGTTTATATAGCCCGCAGGTGGTTCGCCGTTTTGCTGATCTGGCACAGACCGGCCAACTGACCGATCGACTGATTCTGGAGCTGGTGGCATGGATCTCCGGCTTGGGACTGTTTATGGCGGTGGGACGTTATTTCTGGCGCAATGCCATATTCGGCGCCGGCAGGCATCTGGAATACTGGTTGCGCGATAAGCTGTTTCGTCAGTATCTGCATCTGGATCAGCATTTTTTTACCACCCGTTCCACGGGGGATCTGATGGCACATGCCACCAATGATGTGATGATGGTGGCCCAAGCGATGGGCTTTGGCGTCATGATGCTGGTGGACAGCTTGTTTATGACTATTTTTACCGTCATTATGCTCCTTTCCACCATTGGCTTCGTGAATTCGTTGGTGGCGTTGATTTCCTTACCGATGCTTGCTTTTGTGATTGCCAAATTGATGGGGCCTATTCAGACCAGAAGCCGGGCACTCCAGAATGCCTTTTCCGATTTGACAAGCGAAACGCAGGAAAACTTATCCGGCATGCGTGTCATCAAGGCCTGTGCCATCGAGGACAACCGCAGCGCGTCCTTTCGGCAGGTCAACAACGACTATGCGCAAAAGTTCATCCGCTGGAGTTTGGTGGACATGCTTTTTGACCCTTCCGTTACGCTCATTTCGGGGTTGAGCTTTGTGGTGTTTATTCTTTACGGAGCCTTGCAGATTCGACGCGGTGCACTCACCATCGGCGCTTTTGTGGCAACGATGGAGTATCTCAATATGATCGTCTGGCCGCTCATCGCGATGGGCATGATTGTTTCGCAATTTCAGCGAGGGGTTTCGTCCATGGGGCGATTAAATGAAATTTTTCGTATGGAGCCTACGGTACAGGAAGTCAAGAATCCGGTGGATGACGGCGATTGGCAGGGTAAAGTGGAATTTCGCCACGTTTCCTTCCGTTATGGCCCGGATCTTCCCTGGGTTTTGCAGGACATCAGCTTTACTTTGCATCCGGGACATTCCCTGGCCATTTTGGGCAAAACCGGTGTCGGCAAATCAACCATCGTACAGCTTCTGCTTCGTCGCTATGACGTGACGGAAGGGCAAATTCTCGTGGACGGCGTGGATATTCGCCAGTGCTCGTTTGCGCGTCTGTATCAAACGTTTGGCGTGGTGGCGCAAGAGAGCTTTCTGTTTTCGCGCACCATTGCCGGCAATATCGCCTTCAGCGGGGACGAGAAAGATCGGGATGCTGTGGTGGAGGCGGCGCGTTTTGCGCAAGTGGACAAGGACATCGAAGCGATGAAAGAGGGCTATGACACCGTCGTGGGAGAGCGCGGCGTCACCCTTTCCGGCGGACAGAAGCAGCGTATTTCCATTGCGCGCGCGTATTATCGTAAAGCGCCGGTTTTGCTGTTGGACGATGCACTTTCGGCCGTTGACACGGAGACGGAGAGTCGCATCTTATCCGGCCTGAAGCAACATAATAAGGGCCTCATCATGATCAGTCAGCGCGTTTCGACCGTACAACATGCCGATGAAATTCTGGTTTTGGAAGAAGGAAAGATTACGCAGCGCGGAAATCATGAGCAGCTGGTGAACGAAGAGGGCTTCTATTGCGATCTCTATCATCGTCAGTTATTGGAAAGTCAGGTCAATAGCTCTGACGATGATTCCTATACATCCGTGGAACCCGTTTCCCCAGTACAGCCGATAGGAGGGAGAGCATGATGTCAAAAAAACAACGTCCCCTCCGTCGTTTGGCCGCCTATGCGATGCCGTATTGGCGTTGGTATGCCTTGATTTTTATTACGATGTTGTTAAGTACCGCCGTGGTGCTGCTGCGTCCGAAAATTATTCAGGTATTGATTGATGGACCGCTGTCTACCCTGCAGCAACGGGATCTTGCAAGCAGCGTTGCAGATACACAGATGGCGCATGCCCTGCAGCTTGGCTTGCTCTATTTGGTCACGATCGTGTTTCATTTTTTCGTGATGTATGCGGCCGAAATGCTGACGCAGCGAACCGGCGTGTATATTGTGACGGACATGCGCCAACAAATTTATGATCACGTGTTACGTTTGCCAATGACCTACTTTGACCACCATGCTATCGGCAGCATCGTGACGCGCGTGACGAATGATACCGAATCGGTGCTGGAGCTGTATACGTATGTTTTAACCAATCTGTTCCGCAATTTAGTGCTGTTTTTCGGCATTTTGGCGATGATGTTTTCGCTGGATGTGCGTCTGGCGGTTCTGGTTACACTACTGACGCCCTTTGTCATGTTGATCTCCGTCATTTTTCAGAAACAGATTCGCGTGGTGTACGATAAGCAACGGGCAATTCGCTCGGTCATTAATACAAAATTAGCGGAAAATATCAGCGGAATTAGCGTAATTCAGACGTTCTTCCGGGAGAAAAAAATCTACGGTGAATTTGATGAAACCAATCAATCGTACTATCGCGCATCGCGTCGTGAAGTGAAATACTACAGCATCTATCGCCCGGCAATTGAAATTGTGCGTACCGGCGGCTTAGCCATTCTCTTTTGGTTTGGCGGCGGAGCGCAGTTGCGTGGAGCGCTCACCTTCGGTGTGCTCTATGCCTTCATCAATTATCTGCAGCGCCTCTTCATGCCTATTCAGGAAATGGCGGAAATCTTCAATGTGATGCAGTCTGCGTTTTCCTCTTCCGACCGCCTATTTAAACTATTGGATGCGCCGGAAGAGCTCTATCAGGAAGGAAAAACGGTGGGGAAGAAGGGATTTATCGGAAAGATCGAGTTCCGTCACGTCTGGTTCCGATATCCCAAACCGGAACCGAAGGCGAAAGAAGAGGATTCGGAGGATGTTTTGCCGGTAGTGCTTTCGGAAAACGAAGAAATGCCATGGGTATTAAAAGACGTCTCCTTTACCATTGAACCGGGACAGTTTGTGGCGTTTGTCGGCGCAACCGGTGCCGGAAAGAGCACGATACTCAGCCTTCTTGCTCGCTTTTATACGGTGGAACGTGGTGAAATATTAATTGATGATGTGAACGTGAACGATTATGATCTGGTTTCTCTTCGTCGGGCGTTGGGTACGGTGCAGCAGGACGTATTCCTTTTTAAAGGCGATATTCTCAGCAATATTGCTGTTGGGCGTCCCCATGTGAGCCGTCGACAGGCGATCTGGGCCGCAGAGCTGGTCAATGCGACGAGCTTTATCGATCGTCTGCCCAAGACCTATGATGAGCCGGTGGTGGAACGAGGGGCGACCCTTTCCGCCGGACAGCGCCAATTGCTTTCCTTTGCACGCACCATCGCGGGGGATCCGTCGATTCTGATTTTGGACGAGGCCACTGCGAATATTGATACAGAAACGGAACAGCTGATTCAGGAGGCCATTCAGAACATGGCCAAGAACCGCACGATGCTGGCGGTTGCGCACCGCATCTCCACCATTGCCGGCGCCGATCACATTATCGTCATGCATCACGGACGCATAGCGGAACAGGGAACAAAAGATGAATTGATTGCCCGAAACGGCCTCTTCCGCGTGCTGTACGAGTTGCAATACGGACAGGAGGGATAAATGCCGAAAGAAAACGAAGCGGCTTCGCAGGCAGACTTGAAATTTTTCCAGCAACAAAAAAATCTGGCCTATCACATCGCCTATTCCTTTACGCAGGAGGAAGGTCGTGCAGAGGAAGTGGTGCGCCAGGTGATGAACATCCTTCACGAGTGCGGCGTCCTTGATGGCGATTGGACCAAGGAAGAAAAGAAGGCACTTTTGGTGTTGGTGACACGCCATCGCGCTTTGGTCGCTGCAAGATCCAATCGCCCCAATGTCCAAGCCGAACGCAATCAGGATGTTCCTATTCCTTCGTTGATGGGCGATGCGGAGGTGAGCGTTTTCGGCGAACAGATTGCCCGCATCCCTGAACGAGATCGCATTGTGTTACAGCTGAGCATTCTATTTTCCTTGCCGGATGAGCGCATTTCTTCGCTTTTGCGCATGAAGCGTAGCGCGGTCATTTCGCGCCGCACGCGCGCTTTAGCGTTTATCGGGGAGCAAAACGATCTTTCTCCCCAGCAAAGAAAGGAGCTTCCGCAACACCCCTCCTTTGTGACAGCATTGCATCTTTGGCTCAAGAGCCATATCAATTCCGTTGAGGCCGTGTCACACCTGGATACGCATATTTTCGCGCCGGAAATGGAGGAACAGATTGTTAATGATCTGCAGGGCAATGTGCTTTACCACCGCGCCATAAACAAAATTTCGCGTTTAAGCGAGTCACAAAATCGCATTCTGCTTCTTGTCGGCGCGCTCATGATTGGAGTGATCATCCTTTTGGTTCTGATGCAGCTGCTGGGTCACCCGGGCGGAAAACGTCGATTTGAAATCGAAGAATCCCTTCTTTCTTCCGACGAGACCTCTTCGAAGACATCGGAAGAAGTAAAGGAAATTCGTCAGGTAAAGCGTACCCATGCAGCATATTATAAAGATCGCATTCTTTTCCTGGATGAGAAGAGCGGCATTCTTTATGAAGCAAAACTGGGCTCTCCTGTTCGTGCACTGATTGATCTGAGTGAAGCCATTACGAAAACCTACGGCATTGAGCACATCGGTTATCGCGATGATCGCATCTATCTTGCCTTTGTAGACGGACAAGGCGGCCATGTTGCAGGGAATCCACCTCAACTGACCATGGAAGAATACTGGGCCGAAGTCTGGTTCGCCGGACAGGAGAAAAATCCGGCGACATCCAGTATTGTTGTGGACGGGATTGAGTACCAATTGGAAAGCGGTGAAGCATAAAAGCTCGTTTTGATCACAAAAAAAAGACCATCGGATCGTGTTCCGGTGGTCTTTTTTGTATTCTATGGGTCTTAATTTTCCTTGGATCCTCTGTCTGTGATTCCGGAGAAGTTCACGCCGGTATCCTGCGGTTCTTCAACCTTAAAGTCATAATCCTTGCCGGGAAGCAGCGCATTGAGAAGAATGCCGAGGAGGGCCGCTATTGCAAGACCGGAGAGGGAGATGGTTAATCCGCCGACCGTAAAGCTAATTCCAGAATGTTCTCCCGTAAAACCTAAAGCCGAAACGAAAATAGCCGCGGCGACGATCAGGTTTCGACTGTTGGTGAAATCCACATGATTTTCCACCAGGTTGCGAACACCAATGGCCGAAATCATACCGTACAGAATGAGGGAGACACCACCGATAATCGCTGTCGGAATGGAGCGGATAAAGCCGCTGACAACGGGGAAGAAGGAGAGAAGAATGGCGAAGACGGCGGTAATCTGCATTACTTTGGGGTCATAGACGCGTGTCAACGCCAGTACGCCGGTGTTTTCCCCGTAGGTTGTATTGGCGGGACCGCCGAATGCTGCCGCCAGCGACGTGGCAAGGCCATCGCCCAACAGCGTGCGGTGGAGCCCCGGTTCACGGATATAATTGTTTCCGACCGTGGCCCCGATCGCTGTAATATCGCCAATGTGCTCCATCATGGTCGCAAGAGAGATCGGCATAATGGTAATGATGGCGGAGAGATCAAATTTCATAAAGGCTTCAGGATGTAACGGCAGAGCAATGGGGGCCGCTTCTGCGATGGTCGAAAAATCCACGCGGTTTAGGAAAAGTGCACAAACATAGGAAACCAGAACGGCGAGGATGAGCGGAATGATGCGCAGCATGCCTTTGCCCCAGATGTTGAAAAAGATGATGGTGGCAATGGCAATAAGGGCCAAAGACCAGTCGGTGGACGCATTGCCTATGGCAGAAGGCGCTAAAGTCAGACCGATGGAAATGATAATGGGTCCGGTTACTACGGGCGGGAAAAATCGCATAACGCGTTCCACGCCGAAACGATAGATAAAGAACGCCAATACGACGTAGACCAGTCCCGCGGCGAATACGCCGCCCCCTGCATAGGGAAGCATTTCTGTATTCGGTTGCCCGTTAATGAGAGGAGCTACGGCCGCATAACCGCCTAAAAAAGCGAAAGAAGAGCCAAGAAAAGCCGGTACGCGTCCCTTTGTGATGAGGTGAAACAGAAGGGTACCGAGTCCGGCCATAAGTAGGGTTGTTGAGATGTCCAGTCCGGTGAGCAACGGCACTAAGATGGTTGCGCCGAACATCGCGAACAGATGTTGCAGACCGAGCAGAAGTCTTGTGGGCACCGCCATCGTGCGAATGTCCCAAATCGCGCTTTCTCCCGGTGTGACGTATTCTGTTCCCGCCTTTTCCGAAGGTTTCTTGCGTTCCATATTCTCTCCATTCTGTACGAACGCCCGGGTTTCCCCGAGCGCTCCTTAGCCCAAAATTGTAAGAATTATAGCAGAACTTTGAGCCCCCTGCAAGGCACTTTCTCTTATCTGGGTAACTTCGACAGAATCAAGGGCAAGAAACTTTTGTAATGAAAGATTTTCTCAAAATCAAAAAAGTTTTCAGTAGACATATCCCCCACAGGAAACAAGAATAAATGGGCTATGCATTATTTTCGCCCGGGATACACGGCTAAGCCCTTTTCAATGATGCGCAGCGCGCGCACCAGATCATCTTCTTCTACGCAATAGGAAATTCGAATTTCATCTTCACCGAGGCCCGGTGTGTAGTAAAAGTCGGCTGCCGGCGTGACCAAAACGGTTTCGCCGTCCACGGAAAAGTCGTTAAGTAGCCATTGGATGAAATTTTCAGCATTATCGACCGGCAATTTGACGAGAGAATAGAAGGCGCCTTCCGGCTCGGAATAGCGAATATCCTTCATCTTGGAAAAAGCGTGTAACATCGCTTCTCGGCGCGAGCGATAGATTTCGCGCACTCCTTCGTGGTAGCGCTCGTCAACGCGACTAAGAGCGGCAACAGCGCTCTGTTCGGTGGATGAGACACCCAGGTTCATTTGGCAGAGCTTCGTAAAGGCTTGTTTGAGTTCGGTATTGCTCGTTGCCGCGGTACCGATGCGGGTGCCGCAGGCGGCATATTTCTTGGAGGCGCTGTCTAACAAAACGAGGTTCTCGCGAATATCCTCCAGTTCGTAGAAGGAAATGAAGGGGTGCGGTGTAAAATTGAATTCCCGATATACTTCATCCGAAATAATGACCAAATCATGCTTCTTTGCGAAGCGCGCAATGGTTTCCAGTTCTTCCCGACGATAGACGCGCCCGTTTGGATTGCAGGGATTGGAAAGCAGAATCGCCTTCATCCTTTCGTCATACTGCGCTTCAAAGGTCGACTCGTCAGGAATTGCATAATGATCCTCGGC
Organism: Murdochiella vaginalis; assembly: GCF_900119705.1. Taxonomy (GTDB): domain Bacteria; phylum Bacillota; class Clostridia; order Tissierellales; family Peptoniphilaceae; genus Murdochiella; species Murdochiella vaginalis. Next base: position 991,801 of record NZ_LT632322.1, read on the forward strand.
GCGCGTCGTGATCGCGCGCACGTCGACGCCGAACAGATGCGTGATCATGTTGTAATTCGTGTAGAACGGTTCGATCAGAAGCATGATGTCGCCGGGATTGCATACGGCGGTGATGGCAAAGCGAATGCCTTCCATCGCGCCGGCTGTGACAAAAATATCATCGGCGGAATAGTTTATTCCGTAGCGCGCATAATATGCTTGTTGCGCTGTACGCATTTCGTCGATGCCCGTCGCGTTGGGATAGCGTACGGTTCCTTCCGGAATCTGTTTTAGCGCCTCAAAATATTCGCGAGGTGTCGGCAAATCCGGCTGGCCGATGCTCAGCCGAATGACTTTCAGACCCCGTTTTTCTGCCGCTTTCGCCATGCCAAGATATCGCCGAGTCGGAGATACCGGTAGTTCCTTTACGCGTTTTGCTACGTTCATGGCCACCTCCTGTTTTCCTTGTTCTTGTAAAACAATTCATCTCTGTGTAATGATATACGAATTTAAGGCATGATGCACCCCTTCTTTTCAATGGAAAACGATTGTTGTATACTCAATTTTGAAGTGAAACGAATCAATGCTCTTCTTCACTATCCTGAAGAAAGGAGGAAGAACAATGGACATTCGAAGCGCACTGCAGGAAGCATATAAATATGGTTGCGAGTATACGGATCAGGGAAGCGTCGCGGATTACATTCCGGAGCTTGCGAAACAGAATCCGGATTTAGTTGGCGCCACACTCATCAGTCCCAATTTTGAGGTATGTTCCATCGGCGATGCTCGCTACAAGTTTTCTGCGCAGAGTATTGCAAAAATATTTATCTATCTTTGTGTGCTGGAAACGTATGATCTGGACTATGTCCGACAATTTATCGGAGTGACGCCGTCTTCCAAGCCGTTCAACAGCATTCTGGAACTGGAATTGAGCCATAAAAACATTCCGGTGAATCCGTTTATTAATGCTGGAGCAATTGTGGCGACGTCCCTGCTGATGCAGCACTACCATGAGAATACGTTCGAGAAAATTCGCGAACGTGCGCGGGAAGTAGTTAATCGCAGCGATCTCGATTACTGCCATGCCATTTACGTTTCGGAAAGTAACTCGGCCTATGCAAACCGCGCACTCACGTATATGTTGCTCAATGACGGAATTATATCCACGACGCAGAACGTGGAAGATCTCCTGAATTCCTATTTTCGCGCCTGTTCTCTTCTGGTCAATACGCTGGATCTTGCAACAATCGGTGCGGTCTTGTCACACAATGGGAAAAATGCGCAAGGAGAACAGGTGTTATCCACGGAAAATGCAGCCATCCTGCGCACGGTCATGGCGACCTGCGGTACGTATGATTATGCCGGCGAATTTGCTCTATTGGTAGGTATGCCGGCAAAGAGCGGTGTAGGCGGGGGAATTGTAGCGACCAATCGCTCCGGTTACGGCATCGGTGTGTTCAGTCCGAAACTGGATAAACACGGCAACTCCTACGTCGGCGTTCGTATGCTGGAAAGACTCTCCACGTTGCTCAATCTGCACATTTACTAACCTTAAGGAGAAAACTATGCTCAAAACTATGCTGGAAACCGTGTTTGGCGTTATCGGCAAAATTAACGGCGTTATCTACTATCCCGTGCTGATTATTTTGCTGCTCGGCATCGGTTTGTATTTTACGATTCGCACCGGCTTTCTACAGGGCAGATTATTTAAAGAATCCATCAATGTCGTCATGGAAAAACCGTCCGATAAGGAATCCGTCTCCTCCTTTCAGGCATTAATGGTTTCTACGGCGTCCCGCGTCGGCACCGGCAACATCGTCGGCGTGTCCAGTGCGCTCTGTTTGGGAGGTTACGGCGCCATCTTCTGGATGTGGATCGTCGCCATTATCGGGGGCGCGTCGGCCTTTATCGAATCCACCCTGGCGCAGATCTATAAACGCAAGGATCCGGACGGGGGCAGCTACGGTGGCCCGGCGTACTACATTGAATCTGCGCTCCACAGTCGTACACTCGGTATTATTTTCGCCATTTCTTTGATTGCCACCTATGCGGTCGGCTTCAATATGCTCGCTGCGTTCAACCTGCAGACGAGTTTTTCGGCGTACAGCTTTTATAATAAGCAGATCACCCCGTGGATTATCGGCGGCGTATTGGCCCTGATTACGGCATACTGCATCTTCGGCGGCGGTAAGCGTATCATTCAATTCACATCCACCTTGGTTCCGATCATGGGCATCGTCTTCGTCATCGTTTCGCTGATCATGATCATTAAAAACATCGGCTATATGCCCACCGTTTTCGGCCGTATCTTCTCGGATGCGTTCAATTTCAAGGCCATCTTCGGCGGCATTGCCGGTTCCAGCCTGATGTACGGCGTAAAACGCGGCTTGTATTCCAACGAAGCCGGTATCGGCTCCGCCCCGAATGCTGCTGCAGCAGCCAGCGTCAGCCATCCGGTGAAGCAGGGTCTGGTTCAGATGCTTTCCGTCTTCATCGACACGATTCTCATCTGCTCCGCCACCGCGTTTATGTGCTTGAGCTCGGGCGTTGAACCCGCGGAAGCGCTGGATGGTGCACCGTATGTACAAGAAGCGGTTGGTACATTCCTCGGTCGTTTCGGTGCGCCGTTTATCACCTTCTCGTTAGCGTTGTTCGCGTTTACGACCCTTATCGGCAACCTGTTCTATGTAGATAACAACCTAGCCTACATTAAGGGAAAGAAACCGAGCAAAGGCTTTATGATCGTGTATCGTATTCTCGCGGTTGCGGTTATCTTCCTCGGTGCGGCGCAGAAATCCACCTACGCTTGGAATCTGGGCGATCTGCTCATGGGGGTTATGGCGTTGATCAACTTGCCGGCCATTCTGATTCTCGGCAAAACCGCCATTGCTGCTCTGCGCGATTATGAAAAACAGAAGAAAGAGGGAAAAAATCCTATCTTCTTGGCGAAAAACATCGGTCTGGATGACAGCAAACTCGACTTTTGGAAATAAAAAACGAACCCCTCGTCCGTTTCTCGCGGGCGAGGGGAATCTTTTCTTGCAGGATACACCGAGGCATGATACAATCTTTTCCGCGCGATTCATTTTGTGGCGACATAGCCAAGTGGTAAGGCAGAGGTCTGCAACACCTTCACCCCCAGTTCAAATCTGGGTGTCGCCTTTTTCTAAGAGATCCGATTCCGGATCTCTTTTTTCTTGTATTGTTTTTCGTACAGGCAAAATATTTTTTGATATGATGATTAACATTGATAAGAAAGAGAGGTGTGGTATGGGACATCCTTTTGAAACCTTTGGAAAATACCAGTTTAATCGTAGCGTGATGCGTGATCGACTGCCGAAACCGGTTTATGAAAAATATAGAGGAGCGATGAAACATCAACAGTTTATCGATCAAAGCACAGCCGATGCGATTGCCCATGCGATGAAGACATGGGCAATGGAATTGGGCGCAACCCATTTTTGTCATTGGTTTCAGCCCTTAAATGGGAGAACGGCAGAAAAGCATGAATCCTTTATTCAACCCGATCACAACGGGATGCCCATAGCTCGCCTTTCCGGCAAGGCGCTCATGAAGGGGGAAACGGATGGCTCGTCTTTTCCAAATGGCGGTCTGCGCGATACGTTTGAAGCGCGGGGTTACACCTTTTGGGATACGAATTCTTATGCCTTTGTGCGGGGAACGACGCTTTACATTCCGAGCGTATTCATGAGCTATCGTGGCGATACGCTGGATCTCAAAATGCCGTTGATCAAAGCCTTGGATGCCCTCAGTGCGCAAGCGGTACGCGTGTTGCACGATCTGGGGAAAACCGATGTGAATTGGGTGGAGCCCACGCTGGGCCTCGAGCAGGAATTTTTCCTCGTGGATGCAAAGCAGGCGGAAAAACGTCCGGATATCAAGTTATGCGGGCGTGCGCTGTATGGGCGTGAAATGCTTCAAGGCGGCCATCTTCAGGATACGTATTTTCAGGGCATGAATGAACGTGTACAGCAATACATGAATGAAGTGAATCGAGCTTGTTGGAATTTAGGCATCTATGCCTCCATTGAACATAACGAGGTTTCGCCCGGACAATACGAATTTTCTTCTGTATTTGGCGATGCCATTACGACCGTGGATCAAAACATGGTTGTAATGGACATTTTAGAAAACGTGGCACCACATCATGGCTTCCAGTGCTTGTTGCATGAAAAACCATTTGACGGGCTGAACGGATCGGGCAAACACAGCAATTTTTCCCTGACCACATCGACGGGCGAGAACTTATTTGACCCCGGCGATGAACAGCCGCACGATCTGCGCTTTTTGCTGTTTGTGACAGCCTTTATCGTGGCGGTGGATCGCTATCAGACGTTGCTGCGTATGGCAGCATCCGACGAAGGAAATGATCATCGATTGGGTGGCCATGAAGCGCCGCCGGCCATTATTTCCATTAATTTGGGAGAAACACTGCATTCTCTGTTTATGGAGCTGGCCAAGACCACGAAAATTCCCAAGGTGAAGCTCACCTCGATTTTGGAACCGGTGGTGACCTTGGCGGATCTGTCCATTGAGACCACGGATCGCAATCGCACGTCTCCGGTCTCTTTCACCGGAAATCGCTTTGAATTGCGTATGTTGGGATCTTCGCTGAATGCCTCCGCCATGAACACCTTCCTGTTTGCCGGCATGGCGGAATCGCTGGAAGAGATCGCGTTGCAATTGGAATCCTCTGACACCTCAACCCCGGAAGCATTACATGATACGACCATGCAGATCTGCCATCATGCTCTGCAGCAACATCAGCGCATTCTTTTTACAGGGGATGGCTATCTGCAGGAATGGGTGGAGGAATCCAAGCGCAGAGGCTTGGAACAGGTTTCAAGTTATCTGGAAAGCATTGATGCCGCCACGCGGGAAGAAACCGTGCGACTGTGTGAGCGCTTCGGAGTTTTGAGTCGTGAAGAGCTCGTTGCACGCCGCGAAATCCTTATCGAGCGATTCAACCATTCGGTGGACCTGCAGGGGCAGGTTTTGGCACGCATGGCGACAAAGGGGATATATCCGGCGCTTATGGAATATCAGATTCGTTTGCAAAAGGCTGCCGCCGGCGGTTTGAGCTCCTCGTTGGAGACAAAAGCGAAGGAAAACGCACGATTGATGGATGCTTTGGATGCGGCGAGCGTAACGCTTCAGGAATGCTTGGGAAAAGCCGAAACGGTAGAGGATCCGCATCGCCAGAGCTTCCTTTATCGTGATGACGTACGGGATGCCATGCGCGTTTTAGAGGAAATTTGTAACGAAACCGAGGCTTTTGTGCCGGAAGAGCTGCTTCCGTATCCCTCTTCCAGCGTTTTAGTTGTACAATAGAGGCAGTATCACTAAAGGAGGGACCAAAATGATTCAACCGAGTATTATGGCGGGATTTATGGAGCTTTTGCCCGAAGAACAGGTGCTGTTTGAGCATGTCAAGCAAGCCATCGAAAAAACGTATCAGCATTACGGATACTGGCCTTTGGATACACCGGCAATTGAAAAGAATGAGATTCTTTTTGCCAAAGGCGGCGGCGAGACAACAAAACAGATTTATCATATCGAAAAGGGAGAAAATTCGGTTGATCAGTCCTTGCGTTTCGACCTGACGGTTCCGCTGGCGCGCTATGTGGCGCAACATTCGTCGGAGCTGTCTTTCCCGTTTCGCCGCTATCACATCGGTAAAGTGTATCGCGGGGAGCGCAACCAAAAAGGTCGCTATCGCGAATTTTATCAGGCCGACGTCGATGTCATCGGGCTCGATGAGCTTTCGGTGATCAATGATGCCGAATGCCCAGCTGTCATCTATGAGGTTTTCCGCGCGCTGGAGATTCCGGGAGTGCATATCCATATCAATCACCGTGGCATGCTCAACGGCTTCTTTACTTCCATTGGCATTCGCGATGCCATGGAAGTGTTGCACGCGATTGACAAGCTCGCGAAAATCGGCCCGGATGCCGTAGCCGATCTGCTGGAGATGAGCGGAGTGAATAAACAGCAACAGGAAGAGATTTTCCGCTTCATCGGCTTAACCGACGATCGTCCGGCGGAAGAACGCCTCGAAGCCTATAATCAGGCGCTTGCTGCGGATGCGCCGGGTGCCGAGCAGTTCAAACAGGGCTGGGCGGATCTGCAGCTCATCATGAAGGGAATGCAGGGCTTCGGTATGCCGAAGGAAGCCATCGTTCTTGATTTGTCCATTACGCGCGGCCTTGATTACTATACAGGCGTGGTGTATGAGACCTTCATTGAAGGGTATGAATCCATCGGCTCCGTCGCTTCCGGCGGCCGTTACGATGACCTGGCGTCCAACTTTACGAAGCTCAAAATGCCGGGCGTCGGTATTTCCATCGGTGTGACGCGACTTTTCTATCAGTTGCGCGAGGCGAACCTCATTCAGCCCAAAAAAGGCGAGTACATCCAGGCGATGGTCTTGCCGATGAGCAACGCTGAATTGGATTTCTCGCTGGAATGCGTGCACGCGTTGCGTGATGCAAACGTTCGGGTGCAGCTATATACCGAATCGGGAAGAATGAAAAAGAAATTTTCTTATGCGGATGCCATCGGCGTACGTTACGTTCTGATTATCGGAGAGAGCGAGCGGGAAGCCGGTGTCGTAAGCCTTAAGGATATGCAAAGTGGCGAACAAACGACAATGACGCTTGCGGAAGCAATTGATCTCATGCGCGACGCGAGTGGAAGGAGGAACGAATGAAAGTTTACACGAAGGACGGCAGCGCCCTGGAATTACAGGAGCGTGCAAACGCATTAGATGCCGCCAAGGCCATCAGCCAGGGCTTGGCTCGCAATGCACTGGCGGCGGAGATTAACGGCGAGGGTGCGGATCTGCGCACCGTTTTGCACGAAGGCGATAAAATAGCCATTTGCACCTTTGATGACGAATACGGCCGTCTGGCCTTCCGTCATTCCACCTCGCATTTGATGGCACAAGCCGTGCAGCGTCTCTACCCCGAGGCACGTTTAGCCATCGGACCCGCTATTAAAGAAGGATTCTACTACGATATCGATTTTGGCGATACAGTGCTTACAGATGAAGATCTGCCGAAAATCGAAGCGGAAATGAAAAAAATTGTGAAGGAAAATCCGGACATCACACGCTTTACAAAATCGCATGAAGATGCTGTTGCTTTCTTCAAGGAAAAACAGGAACCGTACAAAGTGGAGCTGATCGAAGATCTGCCCGAGGATGCGGTCATCAGCTTTTATCAGCAGGGCGATTGGGTAGACCTGTGTGCCGGCCCGCATCTGATGAATTTCCACGGCATTAAGGCGATTAAGCTGACTAGCCTTGCTGGCGCGTATTGGCGTGGCGATGAGCATAATAAGATGCTCACCCGCATTTACGGTACCAGTTTCCCAAAGCAATCCATGCTGGATGACTATCTAGCACGCATTGAAGAGGCTAAAAAACGTGATCACCGTAAGATCGGTAAAGACATGGAGCTCTTTGCCTTCATGGAAGAAGGTCCCGGTTTTCCGTTCTTCCTGCCCAACGGCATGCGCCTGAAGAATGCCTTGCTGGATTACTGGCGTGAATTGCACAAAGAGGCAGGGTATCTGGAAATCTCTACACCGACGATTTTGAATCGCCAGCTGTGGGAAACCTCCGGTCACTGGGATCACTATCGTGAAAACATGTATACCACGAAGATCGATGGGGAAGATTATGCGATTAAGCCGATGAACTGCCCGGGCGCTATGCTCGTGTACAATTCGAAGCCGCGTTCCTATCGTGATCTGCCACTGCGTTTGGCGGAGCTGGGCAATGTCCATCGCCATGAGCTTTCAGGTGCTCTTCACGGGCTTTTCCGTGTGCGCAACTTTACGCAAGACGATGCGCATATTTTCTTAACGCCGGAAATGATCGAGGACGAGATTCGTAAGATTGTGGCCTTGATTGACCGTGTCTATTCGAAATTGGGCTTCAAGTATTCGATGGAAATCTCGACGCGCCCGGAGGATTCCATGGGCTCGGATGAGGATTGGGAAGTGGCTACCGCCGGTCTTAAGAATGCCTTGGATTCCATGGGCAAACCCTATGAGATCAATGAAGGCGACGGCGCCTTCTATGGCCCGAAGATTGACTTTCAGATTGAAGACGTGCTGGGTCGTACCCGGCAATGCGCGACCATTCAGCTGGACTTCCAGCTGCCGCAGCGATTCGGCGCGGAATACATTGGTAAGGATGGTGAAAAGCACCAGCCGGTTCTGATTCACCGCGTGATTTACGGATCCATTGAGCGCTTCATCGGTTATCTTATCGAACAGTTTGCGGGCAACTTCCCCCTGTGGTTGGCCCCGGTACAGGTCGAACTCATACCGGTGAACAATGCGGCGCATGGTGAATTTGCAAAACAGATGGCAAAGGAACTCGAAGATCTCGGTGTTCATGTCGACGTGGATCTGCGCGAAGAAACACTGGGCAAAAAGATCCGTGATGCCCAGATTAAAAAATCCTTCCTGCAAATCGTGGTTGGCGACAACGAAATGTCCGAGCATACCGTTAGCGTCCGCATCCATGGCGAAAAAGAAGCCAAGAGTTACGCTTGGGAAGACTTCAAGAACTGGATTACGGAGCAGATTAAAAAACGCGCTTAACGAGAAGCTGCTTGGAATTCGATAGGACGCAGTCAAAAGCTTTTTCGACAAACGATGCAACCTCTTAGGGGGTTGCATCGTTTTGTATACTGGAAATGAGCCGTCATGTTGAAGGCGGCAAATCAAAATATAGCCGGTTGTTCGTCGGCTGGTTATCGGATAAGGAGAAAACATGAACAGAAACAACGAAAAACAGAAGCGTCGCGCCATGCGCATCACGGCAATTTCTTTAAGCCTGCTGGTGGCACTCTCGGCCTGCAACAACACGTCGAAGGAAGAAAAGAAAGGAAACGATACGAGCGAGGGCATGGTCTCCACGATGTCGTCGGACAGTACGGAAAAAACGACAGCAGCGCTTCGCGTGATCGCATCGACGGATGCCATTTATGACTTTACGAAGCTCATCGGCCAAGATCGGGTGGAGGTCGTGGATCTCATAGAAGGTGATGCGGATGCGCACCACTGGGAGCCGACGCCGAAGCTGCTCATGCAGATTAATGAAGCGGATTTATTTCTGCTCAATGGCGCCGGGCTGGAAAGTTGGCTGCCGGATGTACAGGCATCCCTGACGGGAAAGGTCAAAAGCGTCGATCTTTCCGACGGGGTGGCATTGCGTAAAGGGGAAGAGGACCATGATCATGAGGATGCCGATCATGACGATTCCGATCAGGGCGACGCCGACCATGACGATGCCGACCATGACCATCATCACGGCGAATTCGATCCGCATTATTGGCTGAGCCCACAAGCGGCAGCAAGGCAGGCAAAGAATATTTATGATGCCTTAGTAGCGGCAGATCCGGATGGGAAAGAAGTCTACGACACCAATTACAAAGCACTGCAGGATAAGTTTGAGGCGCTGGAACGCGATTATGCGGAAAAGCTCAAACCGTATAGCGGACGGAGTGTTATCGTTCCGCACGAGGCCTTCGGCTATCTCTTTGACGCCTATGGACTCAAGCAAATCGGCCTAGAAGGAATGCTTGCCGATGGACAACCGAGTGCGAAAAAAATTGCAGAAATTGTGGATCTGGCAAAGAAGGAAGGCATTAAGACCGTATTCTATGAAGCATACGGTGATGATAAAGAAGCAGAATCCGTAGCCGCAGAGATCGGTGCGAAGACCGCGCCGTTATATACGTTGGAGGCGGAATCGAAAGATGATCGTGCGAAAGGCGAAAATTACTTCACGTTCATGCAAAAGAACTTGGAGGCCCTTGTCGATTCGTTCGGAGGAAACTAATGCAGGAAGTCTATCGACTGGAACACGTACAATTTGGCTATGAGCAGGAGAGAATCCTGGAAGATGTCACCTTTTGCGTGCATGCAGGGGATTTTGTCGGCATAGTCGGCGCGAACGGAGAAGGGAAGAGCACCCTTCTTCGACTGCTCACGGGCGAGCTTTCTCCCGATGCAGGAAACTTGTTCTTTTTCGGCGAAAAAGGCATACAGAGGAAAGCCATGCATCGCATTGCCTACGTGCCGCAAATGAACACGTCCGGCGGGATGACATTTCCGATCAGCTGTCAGGAGATGGTGTCGCTGGGTTTGACACGCTCCCTTGTACCGCGCTTTTTTTTGAAGGCCTCCGAACGGGAGAAAGTGGCTGCCTCTCTTCGTCATCTGGGGATGCTGGCGTTTACCGACCGTAATTTTCATGACCTTTCCGGAGGACAAAAACAGAGGGTGCTGATTGCCAAAGCGCTCGTGGATCAGCCGGACGTATTGCTTTTTGACGAACCGACAGCGGCCCTGGATCTAGAGAGCAAGGAACAGCTTTATCAAACCCTGGATCACATGAATCATGTACATGGGATTACGATTCTTCTCGTTACGCATGAAATGGATATCGGGAAGGGCTATTGGAATCGACTGGCGTGCGTTTCCCATCATCGGCTGGAGGAGGTGCCTTTATGCTGAACTATGCCTTCATGCAGCGTGCTATGATCATCGGTATTCTGCTCGGCTTTATCATTCCGCTCATGGGCGTGATTGTGGTCAATCGACGCACCTCTACGATCGGCGATGCCTTATCTCATTCGTCATTAGCAGGGATCGGCTTCGGGCTGTTATTGGGCTTATCTCCCTTAGTAGGCTCCATTGTGGTGACCATTCTTGGCGCGTTCGCGATTGAGCTGGTGCGTTATCGTTTCCCGAAAAGCGGGGATCTGGCGACGGCTATGGTCATGTCCATCGGCGTTGGCCTTGCTTCCGTGTTATCGGATGTGGTGCCCACGACGATGAAATTTGAAACGTATCTGTTCGGCTCGATTGTGACGATTCGTCCGGAAGAGATGTGGATCAGCGTCGCGATCAGCTTCGTGGTATTGGTGCTGTTTTTTACGCTGTACTATCCGTTGCTTTATGTAAGCGTAGATGCGCACGGCGCGCGTTTAACCGGTCTTCCCATACGGCGCATGGATAATCTGTTTACGGCTATCTTAGCCATTGCGATTGCGATGGCAGCGCGTACGATCGGGGCGTTAATGGTTTCCTCGCTCATGATTTTACCGGTTGCAACGGCGCTTCTTTTCGCGAAAAGCTATCGGCAGGCTGTGTTTTCCTCCATGGTAAGCGGTGTCATCATGGTAACGTGCGGCTTAACGGCATCCTATTATTTGGGATGGAAACCGGGCGGAACCATTGTTCTTCTCGGTATCGCCGGATTTCTTATCGCGCTCTTGATACAGCGAATGCTTCACTTGCGAGGTCGGGGGAGCCAAGCGATTTCGAAGAGCAATTCCATCGAAGAGGAAGCTTTTTCCTGCGAAGAAAGCCGGCTCTCGGAACACTAATGGAATGGAAAAAAAGTCAATCAAAAAGGCCTCCCCGAATTGGGGAGGCCTATTACATCGGAAAGGAAAAAACTTATTTCACTTGGCTGATCAACGCCTTGAAGTCTTCCGGTTGATGGATGGCCATCTCGGAAAGCATCTTGCGGTTGATGTTGATGTTCTGTTTTTTCAGTCCACTCATAAAGGTTGAATAGTTGGTGCCATTTTCGCGGCAGGCCGCATTAATACGGGCAATCCAGAGTTGGCGGAACTGGCGTTTACGCTGTTTGCGTCCGATGTAGGAATACTGCAGCGATTTGATAACGGCTTGTTTCGCCACGCGATAGAGCTTGGATTTTGCACCGAAATAGCCCTTCGCCTGTTTTAAGACCTTTTTATGTGTTTTCTTGGCGTTTACGCCACCTTTTACACGTGCCATGGTTTGCGCCTCCTTTAACGCGGCAGCATCTTGTCGATGCGCTTCATATCACTTTTGCTTACGACCGTCGACTGACGCAGATGACGGATGCGCTTGCCGGTGTACTTACCGGTCATATGGCTCTTTCCAGAGAAAAAGCGCTTGAGCTGACCGGATCCGGTGCGTTTGAAACGCTTGGCCGAACCGCGATGGGTTTTCATTTTTGCTTTCATGATCGCTCCTTAACTTTCTGTTTTCGGCCCCACCAGCATAACCATGCTGCGGCCTTCCATTTTCGGATTTTGATCCATCTGTCCAACATCCTGCACCAAAGCGAACAGGCGTTCAAGAACTTCACGTCCCTGCTCCGTATGCCCCAATTCGCGGCCGCGAAAGCGAACGCTGATCTTGACCTTATCTCCGGCGTCCAGAATTTCATAGATCTTCTTCGACTTGGTTTCCAGGTCATGATCATCAATACGCGGGCTCAGACGAATTTCTCTGGTTTCGCTGTTCTTCTGATTTTTGCGCTGTTCTTTTTGCTTTTTGAGCGTGTCGTAGCGAAATTTGCCATAGTCCATCAGACGACAGACGGGGGGATTCGCATTCGGCGAAATCAGCACCAAGTCCAAATGTTCTTCTTCCGCCCTTGCGTTGGCATCTTGAATCGATACAATGCCGAGTTGTTCGCCTTCGACGTCAATCAAACGAACCTCTTTTGCGCGTATTTGCTCGTTAATAGCCAGTTCCTTAATAGTGCACCTCCTGTTGAACATAAAAAAAGCGGGCAAAGCCCACTCCAACACGCAAATTCTGCTGAATTTGTCTTCAGAAATAACCGAACAACCGTTGTCGGTCGGTGAGAGTGGGAGCTCTTCTTGATCCGAAGGTAGTATAGCGCACATTCTTCCGTTGGTCAAGCGCTGAATCACGGAGTGCGTTATAATAAATAGCGTGTGTCGGCAAACGGAAAGAAAAACGCTGGCAACCAAGAAGGGAATTATTGTGGATCATTTACAACAGCCAAAAAAAACGATTTTGGATACGCTCAAAGGGAACACGCCGTTGTACTTTCTATTGGGCTATTTAGGGGTCATCTTTCTGGGCATGCTTTTGCTGATGTTGCCAATTTCGGCGCAGGATGGGCAGATCACCGGGATGCCGGACGCCTTGTTTACGGCCACATCCGCCGTGTGTGTGACGGGACTTTCTCCCATTGTTACAGCCGAGCATTGGACGCTGTTCGGACAGATCGTCATAATTCTGCTGATTCAGATCGGTGGACTCGGCATCATGACTTTTGTGGCCATTTTCGGCTTGCTCACCAATCAGCGGTTTTCCATCGCCGATCGCAAGCGATTCATGGAAGAGAAGAATCAGAACGAATTGACGGGCATGGTGCGTCTGATCAAATTTATCATTCTGGCGACCTTCGTCCTGGAAGGTGTGGGGGCGTTCTTTCTTGCCCTACGCTTCGTACCGCAATTTGGTGTAATAAAGGGCTTGTGGTTTTCCGTGTTCCATGCCATTTCTGCCTTCTGTAATGCCGGATTTGACCTCCTGGGGCCGGAGAGCCTCACAGCGTATCAACACGATCCGCTCGTCCTCTTGACGATTGCCACACTTATTATCCTTGCCGGCATCGGCTATACCGTCTATCTGGATTTATGGCGTATGCGCAAGGGAGACCGGTTACATCTGCATTCCAAAATCGTTTTGTCTTCCACGGCAATTTTATTGCTTGGCGGAACGGTTCTCATTTTTCTGATGGAAGCGAATAATCCACAAACGATTGGTGCCCTTTCCTTGCCGGAAAAAGGGTTGAACGCCTTTTTCCAGTCGGTAACGACACGAACAGCCGGATTTTGTACTTTTGCGCAGGATAAAATGACACAGGCAAGCGGATTGGGCAGTATCTTTTTGATGTTTATCGGGGGATCCCCGGCCGGAACAGCAGGAGGCCTCAAAACGACAACCATGGTTGCTTTGCTTTTAGGCTTGTCCAGTGCACTGCGTTCGTCGCGTGATGTGTCGGTTTTTCGAAGGACCATTGCACAGGAGGTGGTGCACAACGCGTTTGTACTCTTCGCATTGGCGACGATCTGGAACATTCTGGTTCTGTTTTTCCTTAGCATCACGGAGAAGGCGATTCCCTTGGGCGGCTTATTGTTTGAAACGATCTCTGCTTTCGGCACCGTCGGTTTGACCCAGAACGTCACTCCACAGCTGAGCGTAACGGGTAAGATGCTCATTGCTCTCACGATGCTGTACGGAAAGCTGGGCCCCTTAACGCTTCTGCACGCGTTGATCCCAAAAGCGCGCGTACAGAACAACCGTTTGGCGCAAGAACACCTTTTAGTAGGATAGGAGAAAAAGATGGAAGGAAAGAAAAAATCCTATGCGGTCATTGGCTGCGGGCGATTCGGCCGCAGCTTAGCGTTGGAATTAACAAAACAGGGCATGGAAGTTCTGGCTGTGGATGCTTCGGCGGAAGTGGTCAATGAACTTGCTGAAGACGTAACCGTCGCCGTTCAGGCGGATGTTACGCAGGACGGGGCGTTGGACGGGATCGGCCTAAAAGATGTGGACGTTGCCGTAATTGCCATGAGCGGCGATTTTGAATCCTCCATCATGGCGGCAACCATCTGTCGGGAAAAGAACATTCCCTTGGTGATTGCCAAAGCGAAGGATTCACGGCATGGCCGCATTTTACATCGCATAGGGGTCATGAAAGTGATCCTTCCGGAACGGGAAGAAGGCATACGTCTGGCGCATCTACTGACGGAAAGTTCCATTTATGAGCATCTGCGGATGTCGGAAGAATATTCGATTGAGGAGTTTCCGGTTCCCGAAACTTGGATCGGCTCCAATTTGAATGATCTGAACATTCGCCAATTGCTCAATATCAGCATTATCGCCATTAAGCGCAACGGAGAGGTGCAGATCAACCCCGGTCCGGAGGATGCCTTTCAACGCAATGATGTATTGTATGGGCTGGGATCAAACGAAGATTTTCAAGGATTGGATAGATGGGTCGCACAACGCCAAAACAAAATCGGTTAGAAAGCGCGCAAAATGCGCGTTATAAGTTTTGGCGATCGCTTCTTTCCACAAAAGGACGGAAAAAAGAACGGTGTTGTCTGGTGGAAAGTCGAAAGCTTGTCGCCGATGTCTTTGATGCGCGGGGGGAAGTCCTCGCGGTTCTGCTCTCCGAGGAGCACAAGGAAGCGTGGAATGCGATGCTTTCCTATCGACGAAAAGCGGAGGAAACGAACCCGGCGGAAATTGTGGAATTGCCTTTCCCCCTTTTCCGAAAGCTCTCCACAATGGAACATCCGGATGGCATTTTAGCGGTGGTTCGCATTCCTGAAGAAAGCCATACAGAGGATGTGGGCTTTCGATGGCTTTTGCTGGATCATCTGCAGGATCCGGGAAATGTGGGGACTCTTTTACGCAGTGCAGAAGCCTTCGGCTTTACGCATATTGCTACGCTTGCTTCGGCCGACGTTTTTAGTCCCAAGTGTCTTCGTGCCGCAATGGGTTCCACCTTTCGCCTGACGGTAACCAGCGTAAAGGAAGGCACTTTTTCCGCTTGGAAAGAGCAATTGGCTCTGCCGCTCTACGGAGCGGACCTGCAAGGCGAATCGGTCCATACTTGTCCTTGGCCGGCGCACTTTATTTTAGCGGTAGGAAATGAGGGAAACGGTATTTCCCGGGAAGTGCGAAAGGAGCTTGACCATCCCATCACGATTCCCATGCAGGGGGAGGGGGAATCGCTGAATGCCGCCGTTTCGGGATCGGTGATCATGGCGATGGCACAACCGAGGATGGCCAAAACAGCCGAAACAAACCCGCCAACAGGGCGTAATAAATAGAAACGTTCGACAGAGCGCAGAATAGGAAGTGAGGAAATGATGTTAGAAAAACTGGAGACCCTTCGTGAAGAAGCGCTACAGCGCATTCAAGAGGCTTCTTCCGCAGAAGAACTGGAACAACAACGCGTGGCATATTTGGGAAAGAAAAGCCCGCTTATGGAGTTGCTGAAGAATCTGCGCACCTTGGAACCGGAAGAGCGTCGCGCCGTCGGCCAACGTGCCAACGAGATCAAGCAGGAGTTTCATGAGGCGATTCGCGTACGAAAAGAAGATCTGATGGACGAAGCGAGCGTGGTGGAACATCCTCTGGACTTTACCCGTCCGGGAACGATTCCTTCTCTCGGTGGATTGCATCCGAGCATCCAGATGATGTACGACCTTAACGATGCCTTCCAGTCCATGGGGTTTGTGTTGTTTAGCGAAGACGAAATCTCCAGTGAAAAATACATCTTTGACAATCTGAATTTTCCGCCGAATCATCCGGCACGCGAATCCATGGATACCTATTGGCTCGCCGGAACGGAACAGAAGCACGGCGCGGAACGGCTGGCACTGCGCCCGCATTTGACCGGGGCTTCGGTGCGCTATTTGTTGAAACATGGTGCGCCGGCTCGTTTCATTTATCCCGGCAGCGTATTTCGCAACGAAACGACCGATGCCCGTCACGAACGTGCGTTCATGCAGTACGAGGCACTTATTGTCGAGAAGGACTTTTCCTTCGCGTCCGGAAAATTGCTCATTGATACCATTCTCGAAAAGGTCTTCGGCCATCCCGTGCGTACGAGAATGCGCGCCGGCTTTTTCCCTTTTGTGGAACCGGGCTTTGAAATCGATATGGAGTGTCAAGTTTGTCATGGAGAAGGCTGTCGGACGTGTCATCATTCGGGTTGGATTGAAGTCATGCCGGGTGGATCGCCGCATCCCAACGTGCTGAAGGCCGCGGGATTGGATCCCACGATCTGGTCGGGCTTCTACATTAATATCGGCCTAGACCGGCTTGTGATGATGCGCTATGCGGTGGACGATGTGCGCTTATTCCACAGCAATGATTTGCGTTTCTTGAAGCAGTTCCATTAAGGAGAAAGACATGAAACTTTCCTATAATTTACTGAAACAGTACGTCGCACTTCCGGAAGATCTTACCATGGAGCAGCTCGCCTATGATTTGACCATGCGCACCGTGGAGGTGGAGGGGACGACGGATTTGGCGAAGCGGTATGAACGCATCGTCGTGGGCAAAATTAAAACGGTCTCTCCGCACCCGGATGCGGATCGCCTGCGCGTGGTGCAGGTGGATCTCGGCGAAGAGGGCACTCGGCAGATCGTCTGTGGCGGCGACAACCTCATTGAAGAACACTACGTGATCGTTACGCTTCCCGGTTCTTTCGCCGTTTGGCATGGGGAAGGCGAGCCGGTCGAGATTAAAGAGGCAAAGCTGCGCGGCATGGATTCGTACGGCATGATCGCCGGCGCAGGGGAGATCGGTCTGGAAACTCTTTTTCCTACGAATGATGTGCATCATATCGTCGATCTGACGGAAGAAGGCATCGATAAGAAAGTTACGCTTGCGCCGGGCATGCCGATTGCCGAGGCCCTGGGCCTGAACGATCAGATTTTAGAGATTGAAAACAAATCCATCACCAATCGTCCCGATTTATGGGGACACTATGGCATTGCGCGTGAGCTTTCCGCCATTTATCATGCCGAACTGACGCCGATGGATGAAGTGGAGAAGGTCGATGTGCCGGCCTATCCGCTCCAATTGGTGAATCCCGAGCTTTGCGGACGCATGCTCGCCGCACAGTACACCGGGGTGGACAGTCGAAAAGCGCCGCTCTGGATGCGGGTATTGCTCATGAAATGCGAAATTCGCCCCATCAATGCGTTAGTCGATATGACCAATTACGTCATGATGGTCTACGGGCAGCCGACGCATGCCTACGATGCCGATCATATTGAGGGCGGACTGCTTGCCCGTCGTGCGGAAGAGGGGGAAGCGCTGGAGCTTCTGGATGGAAAACAGCTCACGCTCAGTACGGAAGATCTGGTCATTGCGGATCATAAGAAGGCCTTGGGGCTGGCAGGCGCCATGGGCGGTAAGCACGACTCCATTTCTACGCAAACGCGTGAAACGGTTTTGGAAATCGCAAATTTCAAGCCGGAAACCATACGAAAGACGGCGCAGAGGTTCGGTATTCGCACGGAAGCCTCATCGCGCAATGAAAAGGGCATTGATGCCCAACGCATGGATCCCACCTTCGGCCTTTGGCAGAAGCTCATGCGTGACATTTTCCCGGAGGCGCGTCTTGTTGCCTTTGCAGAGCAACAGAAACGAATGACGGAAAAAGCCGAAGTACACGTTACTTGCGAATGGCTTTCCCGACGGTTGGGTCGGTCGCTTTCCGTGGAAGAGATTACGAAAATGCTGGAACCGCTCGGTTTTACGGTTTCCTGCGTTGCTACAAAAAATGAAAAGGAGCAGGAGCTACTCGTGACCGCGCCGACATGGCGCTCAACCGGTGACATTTCTCTTCCGGATGACATTCTGGAAGAAGTGGCGCGCATGATCGGTTATGAAAACTTTACGCTGATTCCTCCCCAAGTGACACTCACGGGAGCGCTGCATCAGCCGCAAATGGACTTGGAGCGCAGGATTCGGGAAACGCTCGCATATTCTTTCGGCTTTCAGGAAATTCTTTCCTATCCCTGGGTAAAAGACGAATACGCCGAGCTTTGCGGTATTACGTCGCAGGAAATGCTTCGTCTGGAACAGCCGCCGGCGCCGAATCAGGCGACCTTACGCACGTCGCATGTGCCCAATGTTATCGAGGCGATAGTGAAGAACGTGCGCTTCTATGATGCGTTCCGTCTATTTGAACTGGGCCAAGTCTATACCGTCGGTGCCCAAAGTCCCTCCTCCCCGGATGAAGTGTTGCCGGCCATGCATCGCGAATTGGTCGGTGCCGTGGTGGGCAATAACCCGCAAGAACTGTTTTACACGGTAAAAGGGGTTCTGGAGGCACTCGGCCAAGCGGTGCAGACCGATACGTTCACCTTTACACGCGAAGAACGCCCTTATTGGGCGGATCGCGAAGCCTGGTTGACGATTATGGTTCGCGGAAAGGCCGTCGGTGTAATGGGGCTTCTTTCCACACGTACCAAGGCTCGCGCCGACATTAAATATCAGGATGCATGTCTCTTTGTCGTCAATATGGAAAAACTGAAGGCCTTTGATTCGCGCACCAATACGTTTACAGCGCTTCCGCAATATCCGCATGTTTTCCAGGATCTCTCGCTTCTGGTTCGTGAAGAGACCACATGGAAACAAATGGAAGAAGCCATCGGCGATCGCGCCGTGTCCATTGCCTTTGTGGATGAATATCGCGGAAAGCAGATTCCCGAAGGGCATAAATCGGTCACATTGCGTGTGGAATTAGCCTCGGATGCGGGTACGCTTACGGCAGAAGAGATCCATGCGCGCATGAAGGAAATCCGTGATGTGCTGGCCGATGCCGGCGCCACATTACGAGCACAGTAGGAAGAAGATTGGTATCGAGAGGAAAAGAGAAGGAGGTTGTCATGGCATCACGCAATCGAATGGAAGTCAAGATTTTCGGACAAAGTTATGTGTTACACAGTGCGCGCGACGAGGCGGAAATGCGTAAAGTGGTCTCTCTGGCAACCAAAGCGATCCAGGATTCCGCTTCTCCACAGACGCGTTACAACAATACGATGCAAGCGACCTTGGCCTGTATGAATTTAGCCGATGCCTGTCTGCAAGCGCAAGCGGAAGTGGAAGCGGCGCATGCCGAGGTGAAAAAGGCGCAGGAGCAAGCGGAAAAGGCACAAGCAGAAGCAAATCAATGCCTTGAAAAGAATCATGCTTTAATGGCGGAGATACAGCAGCTCAAAAAGACGATCGGCAGTCGTCCCACGCGACCCAAGGCAAAGGGAAGTGCCGGGATGGATCAATGAGCCGACCGGAAATTCTTGCCCCTGCGGGCAATCAGGAGATGGTTCGTGCCGCTTTTGCTGCCGGGTGCGATGCCATTTACGTGGGTGCAAAGCGCTTCGGTGCACGCGCCTATTCGGAAAATTTTGAAGTGGACGAACTGATTGCGCTCATCGCAGAAGCGCATCGCCGTGGTGTTCGCGTGTTTCTCACAGCCAATACGCTCATCATGGAACAAGAAATGGATGACGTACTTGCTTTATTGCATCCGCTTGCTGATGCCGGGCTGGATGCTGCCATTTTGCAGGATCTCGGTTTAATGTCCCGACTGAAACGGGAGATTCCGAATCTGGAACGCCACGCCTCGACGCAGATGTCCGTGACGTCATTGGATGGCGCATTGGCATTGCAAGGCCTTGGCTATACCCGTGTAGTTCTCGGTCGGGAGACAAGTATAGAGGAAGTGGAACGCATCGTGCAGCAAACCGATTTGGAAGTGGAAGTGTTTGCACATGGATCGCTTTGCATGTCGGTTTCGGGACAATGCTATTTGAGCGCCTTTTCCGGCGGGCGAAGTGGAAATCGCGGTGCTTGTGCGCAGCCCTGCCGAAAGACGTACACGTTGCAACGTCCGAATGGTCAAATCCTCGGTGCCGAAAACACCTATCTCAGTCCGCGCGATCTGATGACGCTTGACCGTGTAGCGGAATTTTCACGCATCGGCGTGCATTCGTTAAAAATCGAAGGACGCATGAAAAAGCCGGAGTATGTCTTTGCTGCGGTATCGGCCTATCGAAATGCTCTTCTAAAGCAACCCTATGATGCAAAAGGACTGCAACGGATGACGAACCGTCCGTTTACGGAGGGCCTGATGTTTCATGCCTTCGGAACGGACATGGCGTTTGATCGGAAACAATCCGGAGGCGAATGCATCGGAACCATTGATGTACAGGACGACGGTCAGCGCTATGTGTTTACGAAAGAATCTTTAGTAGCGGGGGATATGCTCATGCTGCAGGGGAAACGCGGCACGTTTCCCTATACGGTTTCCGAGGATTACCCGGCGGGAAGCAAGCTGCTGTTTCCGATGCGCGATATTCCCCGGAACTCGTCCGTTCTTCTGGTGTATACCGAAACGGTGCGAAAAAAATTGCAGGAAGCGTTAGCGGAGGAGAGGGAAAAGGATGAGCGAATGCCGCTTACGCTTTCGGTTTCGATTGCGCCGGAAAAGCCTCTTCACGTGATCGCCCGAAGCGGACGGGAAGAGATCGTATGGGAGGGGGCGGTGGTTTCGCCTGCACGTTCGCACGCTCTGGACCGCGAAACGGTGGAACGTGCCTTTCGCAAGGTGGGAAATACGGCGTTTAAGTTGGAGAAGCTCATGGTCTCGTTGGAAGACGGAGCCTTTGTACCGGTCAGCCAATTAAATGCGGCACGACGCGATGCATTGAATACCTTGTCCCATGCGTTGAGTCGTTCGACTTTACGCGAGAGGCCGACGACTGCAAATGGGACGCCTGCAAGCGACTTCTACTCGAAAGAAAACTCGCAACGCATGGAAGAGCAAACATCCGTCCTCGGTGCGTATCCTTCCCAAGAGAAAACCCGAGCGACTAAAATACCGCGCATTCTTTTGGAAACGGATCGCGATCCGGACGCTTTCTCCGGCGTGTTGGAGAACGTGGATCGCGTGTTGCTTTCGGATCTGACCCATGCCCGGGTTTGGCGAGATGTGGGAATTTCGGTCGATTGGGCATTTCCGCTTTTACAGGAGAGCGACGCGGCGCTTTGCTGCTGGGAAGAGGCCCGTGCTCTATCGCATCCTTTTGATGGTATTACCGTGCGCACCCTTAACGAATTGGGACATGTTTTGCGGGCCATGAAGAATTTGCCACATCCCATATCGATCGCCCTGGGGTTCGGTTTCAATTTACGCAATAGCGACGCGTTTTCAGAAGTCTCCCGGTGGGCAAGAGAGATTCCCATCGTTCGCACGGCGATCTCTGTCGAATGCACAAAAGAGGAAGCCTTTTCTTTTCCTTCCTCTGCATTGGAGGCGGAAATGCTCTATTTCGGCCCGGCCCCCGGCATGCTTTTGCGACAATGTCCCTGTGCTTTGCTGAAGGGATGTCATGATGAGCAGCATTGCAAAACCTGTACATTTCGGCAGGATGTGCTTCTTGTCGATTCGTATGGCAAACGGCCGATGGTGCGGAGAAAAGGGTATACAGAACTGCTTTCCCCGACACGAATCGATTTACGCAAGGATACGACGCTGCTTTCCCGGATCAAGCCTTCCTGGCTCCGCGTAGTGGATGTCGGGCAAGAGACCTACGAGGTACTAAAAACGGTAAGGAGAAGTCATGCAGGAGAGCGTATTAAAAACGCTGGAATACGATAAGATACTGACGCTTGTTGCGCAACATGCGCAATCCGCTGTTGGACGCGATCGCGTACTGGCTTTGCGTCCTTCGACAGAGCGCGAGACGGTATTGCGCACGCAGGAAGAAACGGCGGATGCCGTGCGGCTCTTGTTGGCCTTTGGCAATCCTCCGCTTTTCGGCATCTATCCGATTCGTGCTTCGCTCAAACGTGCCGCGCTGGGTGGCGTACTGTCTATGCGGGATTTGCTGCACATTGCCGATGCGCTTCGTGTTTCAAGGGAATTGCAACGCTATGTTTCGGAAGCGGAAGAAGGCGTCATCGTGCGCACCATTCAGAGCCTTTTCTTGCAGGATGGTCTCGAACGGGCGATTTCGGATGCCATCGTAACAGAGGACACGATGGCCGATACCGCTTCGCGTACGCTGTATACCATCCGGCAAAAATTGCGGACAAAAAATGACCAAATTAAGATACGTCTCAATGAGATTTTGGCGCACGCCGCACAGGCGGGATATCTCAATGAAAATTTAATTACGATGCGCGACGGACGGTATGTTTTGCCCGTAAAGGCGGCCAATCGCAATCAGGTGAAGGGCGTTGTCCACGATTCCTCCGGCAGCGGACAGACCGCATTTGTGGAACCGTTGGCCATCGTCGAGCTGAACAATGAAATTCGCTCGCTGGAAGGCGAGGAAGAGGAGGAAATTCAGCGCATCTTAGCGGATCTTTCGCAGGAGGTGGCCGAATTTCAAGAGGAATTGGGTGCAAACGAAGAGATCCTGATTCACATGGATTTCACCTTCGCCAAGGCGCAGTATGCACTGGCGACCGGCTGCTCCCAACCGACCTTTTCCACCGATCGCTCTCTTTCTCTGCAGCAGGCGCGACATCCCTTGCTTGGGAAAAATGTCGTGCCCATCGATATTCGCCTCGGCAAGGACTATACGACGCTCATCATTACCGGGCCGAATACGGGCGGCAAGACCGTTACGCTCAAAACCCTCGGTCTGTTACAGGCCATGGCGCAATCCGGCCTGCAAATACCGGCACGTGCGCCGTCTGTTGTAGGCATCTTTTCGTCCATTTATGCCGATATCGGCGACAAGCAGTCCATTGAGCAGAGCTTGTCTACGTTCTCGGCTTCGATGACCAATATTGTCCATATTTTAGCCTCCGCAGATCGTGATGCCCTCTTGCTGTTTGACGAGCTGGGCTCGGGAACGGATCCCACCGAAGGCGCGGCCATGGCTATGGCGATTCTCAAGCAACTGCGCGATCAGGATATTCGTACCGTGGCGACCACGCATTATGCGGAATTAAAATTGTTTGCCATCCAGGAAGAAGGCGTACAAAATGCGTCTGTGGAATTTGATGTCGAGACGCTTTCTCCGACGTATCGTTTGGTGATCGGCTTGCCGGGAAGATCTAATGCCTTTGAGATTTCCAGGCGCCTCGGCCTGTCGGAGAACATCCTTCGGGAAGCGGAGAGTTATTTGGATCATGGCACCATTCGCTTCGAGAATGTGTTGGCGGACATTGAAAAAAGTCGACAGGCCTCGGAAGAAGAGCGCCTGCAGATTCGCCGAGAACGGGAAGCCTATCAGCAAAAATTGCTTCATATGAAACAGGAGCTGGAACAGGCGCAGCAGACGTACGAGAGACAAATGCAAAATGCGGAACAAAAAGCGCACGATATCATAAACGAGGCGCGGGAAACGGCACAGAATATGCTCCGCGATGCCAAAGATGCGCTAAAAGGAGAGCGCCCGGCGCTGGATCGTGCGTATAATAAAGTACAGGAATCGGCCAAGGCATTTGAGAAGAAACATCAAAAGGTTAAAGCGGATGCCTATCGTCCGGGTCCTCAGAACCTGCAGATGGGCGAGAGCGTGAAGATTCTTTCGCTTAACCAAACCGGCATTCTGGTCGAGGGGCCGGATCGCAATGGCGATGTAAAAGTGCAGATGGGCATTCTTACTGTCAGCTCCAATGTACGAGATCTTGCGCGCGTATCGGAACCCGACCGGATTGTGGCGCCTAAAGCCCCGTCCTCTTTTGTCTCCGTCAATACGGCGAAGGATTCGTTACCGTATTTGGACCTGCGTGGCGAGCGGTTTGATGATGCCATGCATGCGGTGGATAAGTATTTAGATGATTGTGTGCTGGCGGGGTACAATAAAGTACGGATCATCCATGGAAAGGGAACCGGTGCCCTTCGCAAGGGCATTCAGGAACGATTAAAACGCGACCGTCGGGTCGTATCCTTCGCCTTTGCGGATGTCCGGGAAGGCGGTACGGGAGCCACGGATGTGGTATTGAAATAGGAGGAATGATGGAAGACATCAAAAACGTCTATTCGACATTTTGGGAAGATTTAAAGGTGCTAATTAAGGCTTTTCCGGTCTTGCTGTTGGCAGCTTTGGCGTATGCTGTGGCGCAAAAATTGCTTACGCCGGTCATGGCTGTTACCGGCGTTTTGGCCGGCGGATTTCTTGCCTGGCTTCTTGAAATGATCATAAGAACGCATTTGGCAACGATCATGACCACCCTTTTTGCACGTGAAACGTTGAGACCCAACGATCTTTTTCAGTTGGATGGGGCGTTTTTTCCGCCCTTGACACAGGCGTATTTCCTGCTCTTCGTGGTCGAGCTTTTCGCTTCCCGCGTGCTTTCTCCTCTTCTTCCTGCGCACTTGCTTTTACTTCTGGGCCTGGTTTGGAAAGTATTTACAGCGCCGCTTTTTGAAGTGGTTTATCTTGCCCATGAGCCCTCTGCACGCGTATTTTCCGCGATGCTGGAGTTTTGGCGGGATAACTGGCAACCGCTTTTTCTCTACAGCGTGGTATGCGCCGGGTTAACGCTGCTCTTCTATCCGGCGATGTTTTCCATGGCGGGTTTTACCTTCTACGGCATTGGAGCGGTCGTGTTACAGGCAGTTCTTTATTCATCCTATGCGCTGACAAAAGGAATCTTATTCCGTATCCTGTATTTTTCTACGCCGCGCTCCCGCGCGTTTCATCATCAATTTGACCGGAAGCGCTCCTAATGCATTCCATGCACTGATAGAAAAAGAGAGGGAAAAACGATGAGCCATCACGATTGCCAATGTAGACACGATCATCCGGACCATGCGGAACAGGACCATAACGGCCATGAAAATTGCTGTTGTCATGACCATGACACGGAACATCATCACGACTCGCAGGGAGCATGCTGCGATTCGCACAATACCGAAGAAACAACGGACATTGAGGCCTATTTTCGAGCGAAAAACACAAGAGTTGCCTTTATTGAATTAAAAGAACAGGCGTCCTCTGCTCCTTCATCGCTTCTGGGCGTGCCGATTCCCATTCGTCTGCGCGATTTTCTGGAAGGCGTAGAAGAAGCATTCGATCAGGAAATTCCCATGCGAGCGATTTTAAGCGGGATGGTGTGGATGCTCGCCATTGATCCCGAATTTCGCTATGTTTCCGTGTACCGCCAATTTTTGCAGGAAGCGCTCAAGGATCCCGTTGGGTATGCGCTCCATTTAGGAATGGGACACGTTAAACAGGCCTATGCCCTGAAGGACGAAATCGATCAGGATGCGCATTTCCACGAAAACGCACCGCACCCGGATGAGCGGGATCAAAAAGTGAACGAAGAATGGGAAGCAGCTCTTTTGTCTTTTCGTGGGGCGTATCTGCTCAATCCCGACGAACCGGTTGCCGCCGTGCAATATGCTCGACTGCTTTGGCAAAGTGCCCCGCAGTCCGCCTTTCTTGTCGAAGCCAATCATCTGCTCGAAGAGGTGCTTCGTAAAGAGGAAGACGATGTTGCTGCCAATACGGCCTTGGGCGAGTTACAGGAACATATGGGCCGCTATTTGAAAGCAACTGCCTACTATTCGCATGCGCTGGCGCACTGTGAGCACGAAACCATGAAAGAAGAATTGCGACAGAGCATCACGCGCATTGCACCCGATGCGGCGATGGAGAATGCCATCTACTATTTGCGCCGCGCCGATTACGATCGCGCCCGCGAAGCCCTGATGAAGGCGAAGGCCGAGAGCAAGCGATACGACGCAGATTACTATCTCGGCGTGGTGTATCAGAATACAGGCAATTTTGCAGCAGCCGAACAAGCCTTTCGTACGGCACTGGACGAAGGCGGGAATTTAGAAGATATCTATAACGGTCTGGTGTATGCGCTCAATGCACAAAATAAAGTGGAGGAAGCCATCGCTGCTGCGTCGGAAGGCTTAGAAGCCCATCCGGATGCGCTTCGCCTGCTGTTCAACCGTGCGGTGCTCTACGTAGATCAAGGAGAAAGGAAAAAAGCACAGGAAGATATCGATGAGATCCTTTCCTATGATGACCTTTCGGACGAATTATTCAATGAAGTGATGCGCCTGCGCGAACAGCTTTCCGCTCAGTAGCGAACCAGCATTTCCGCCAATTCGTCGACGTTTCCGCAACCGGTGGTCAGGATAATATCGTCTTTCGATACGCGATCCTTTAGATATTCGCATACATCGGAAAAGGTCTCTTGAAAAACAGCCTTATCGCCATGGGCATAAATGCGCTCCACAAGATCTTCCCCGGTGACTTCACCGGTATCTACCTCGCGTGCAACCTGAATGGCAGTAATGACGGATTCATCCGCATCCCCGAAGGCTTTTGCAAAATCATCCATAAGCGTCTTAGTGCGCGAAATGGTGTAGGGCTGGAAAACGCACCACAGCTTCTTCGTTTTATGCTCTGCCAACGCGTGCAGTGTCGCGCGAATTTCGACGGGATGATGGCCGTAATCGGTGAGCACCCGTGCGCCGCGAAAATCTCCCACGTATTCCATGCGGCGATGCAGCGGACGGTATTCTTCTATTCCTTGCTTGATAATGCGTCGATCCACGTGCGTCACGTCGCAGGCGATGATGGAAGCGACCGCGTTATAAATGTTGAAGCGCCCGATAATGCCCAGCTGATAGTGCTCGCTTGTGCCATCCGGAAAACGCAGCGTAAATGCCGGATGTCCGACGGGATCAAAGGTGACATCCGTCACATAATAATCCGCATCGGTTGTATTGATGCCATAAGTAATCGCTCTTCCATGAACATGAGAAGGAAGCGTGATGGAATGGGGATCGTCCGCGTTGATGATGGCTACGCCATCGGGGCGAATATTTTCCATATAGCCTTCAAAGGCATTGACGATATCATCCATATCCTTGTAATAATCCAGATGATCTTCATCCAAATTTAGAACAATAGCGATTTGCGGATAGTAATAGCGAATGTTGCCCTTATATTCACAGGCCTCGGCCAGGAAGAACGGGCCATCCCCGGAAAGAACATTTCCGCCGATATCATCCAATGTTCCGCCCAACAAAATGGTGGGCGATTCATCGGTGCGAATAAGGATGTCCGAAATCATGGACGTGGTGGTAGATTTGCCATGGGAACCGGAAACGGCGATGGAAGAAGGAAAATTTTGCATTAAAGCGCCTAAAAACTGTCCACGCGTCACACAGGGCTTGCGCGTCGCAATCGCGGCCTGCAGCTCCGGATTGGTGGGAAGGATGGCGTCCGTGTAGACAAAAAATTCTTGATTGGTGATATTTTCGGCTTTTTGTCCGATCATAACAGGGATGCCCACCGATTCCAGATGGCGGACATACTTGTTTTCGCGAATATCTGATCCGGTGACGGTGAACCCTTTGTCATGCAGAAGCTCCGCAATGCCGGACATGCTGACACCACCGATGCCGATAAAATGGACTTTTTTTATTTTTGTTGGCTGCAAAGTAAATTGAAACATGTTTCCTCCTCACGATCACTCAAGTCGGTATTATACCATAGAAGAGAACGCGAGAAGAGAACGCACGTCGGTTGGTTTCCGGGCGAGCTTTGTGTATAATAATTTTGATTTTACAGGGATCCATAAGGAGAAAACATGCCTTCTATTTTGATTTTATCTTCACCCTTTTTGAATGCGCATCGCGCGCAGGAAGAGGAAACGCGAATACTGGGTCATCCGATTCGCGAATTGGTTATGCAAGCTGCAGCAGGTCCGTCCTGGACGATTCTTCAGGACGGACTTGACGCGTGTCAGGGCGATCTCCTCGTCCTCCACGAAGCGGCAGCGGGACTGGATGAGACGATGCTGTATCGGTTCTACAGTGATGAACAGCGCGTGTTGACGGATTATGACGGACATCCGGCGGCGGTTACGGTGAGCGAGGAGGAACGCAAACTGCTGCAAGATGCCTTCGCTAACGACTTTGACACCTTTTTTGAGGAATGGATGGATGTTGCGAAGCCGGACGAGGCGGATCCCGTGGTGGATGAACTTTTCCTCGACATTCCGGTTGTGAATTCCTTTTTGACATTGCAGTTGGCCGAAAAGCATCTGGCGCAAAAGATTTGTTATGCCTGGATGGAAAAAGGCGTGCGCATTGATGAGCCAACCCTTACACGCATTTCCCCTGAGGCAGAGATCAGTAAGGGCACATGGATTCGCGGTACGGTTCGTATTATGGGCAAAACCGTTATCGGGGAGCATTGCCTCATCACGGAAGGATCGGAAATCATCGATTCCACAATTGGCGACGAAGTGACGATTCGTTCTTCCGTCATTGAGGAATCGGTTATGAAAAAAGGTTCCAATATCGGTCCGTTCTCGCATCTGCGCCCCCATGCGGTCATCGGGGAGCACGTGCACATCGGTAATTTCGTGGAGGTCAAGAAGGCTACCCTCGGTGAAGGCACGAAGGCGGGACATCTTGCCTATATCGGTGACGCCGAAGTCGGAAAAGACGTCAACATTTCCTGCGGAGTTATTTTCTGCAATTATGACGGAAAAAACAAACATAAAGCCATCGTCGGCGACCACGTTTTTATCGGCTCCAACGCGAATTTGGTTGCGCCGGTGGAATTGGAAGACGAAAGCTTTATCGCTGCCGGATCGACCATTACAAAGCCCGTGGACAAAGGCGCTTTGGCGGTGGAGAGGGCGGAACAGCGCAGTATTCCGGGCTATGTGGCCCGACGGAAAGAGAAAGGGCTGTTGTAAGATATTCGTATCGCGTGGGGGACTCGAAGCGGCTTCGATAAAACCGCGCAGGCCGGGCTTGTAGACACAAAAAGACAAAGGGGGATCTATGGAACGTGTGGGAATGAAGGTGTTTTCGGGAAATGCCAATCTGCCGTTGGCGCAGGCAATCTGTCGTGAATTGGACGTGCCGCTTGGCGACATGAAGGTCGGACATTTCGCGGATGGCGAGATTAGCGTCATAATTAATGAGACGGTTCGCGGGTACGATGTTTTTCTCATTCAACCTACTTCCGGTCCGGTCAATGATCATCTGATGGAAGCTCTTATCTGCACCGATGCTTTTAAACGCGCCTCCGTGAGCCATATCAATCTTGTGATTCCCTATTACGGCTATGCCCGCCAAGATCGTAAAACGAGTGGACGCGAACCGATTACGGCCAAGCTCGTTGCCGATCTGCTCGAAACCGCCGGCGTGGATCGCGTGATTACGGTCGATCTGCATGCCGGTCAAATTCAGGGCTATTTTGATGTTCCTGTCGATCATTTCCAGGGAGGACGTCTTTTAGCGGATTATTTCCGTCCGTTGATCAAGGATGCTCCGGAGGAGTGGATGGTAGTCTCCCCGGATCTGGGCGGAGCAACTCGCGCCCGTGCCTTCTCTCATCTTCTCGGCCTTCCCATTGCGATCATTGAAAAGCATCGCCCGGAAGCCAATGTCTCCGAAGTGGTGGACATTATAGGCGATGTAGAAGGCAAAAACTGCATCATCATTGACGATATCATTGATACCGCCGGTACCATTACGAACGCAGCCGACTATCTCACGAAACGCGGAGCGAAAGATGTCTACATCACCGCTTCCCATGCGCTTCTCTCCGGAAATGCCGCAGAAAAAATTATGCGCTCCACGGTCAAAAAATGCGTGGTTACCGATACGGTAAAGCTGGATGAAGAGAAAATGAATGAGAAGATTGAAATTGTTTCGATGGCGCCCTTGCTGGCAGAAGCCATTCGTCGCATTTACTCGTTCAAATCTGTCAGCGGGTTATTCACCCGATGAGCACGAAAATTATTGTTGGCCTGGGAAATCCGGGCGCGCGTTATGACGGAACGCGCCATAATATAGGCTTTACAGTGTTGGATCGCTTGGCGCAAAAATTGGGCATTGCCGTGGATCGTAACAAATGGGATGCATTGATCGGTGAAGGCCGCCACGCAGGTGAAAAGCTGGTGTTGGTGAAACCACAGACGTTTATGAATCTGTCCGGAAAAGCCGTCAAACAGGTGATGGATTTCTATCATGTACAACCGCAGGATGTTCTGGTTATCGTAGATGACATCGATATTCATCTGGGAACGGTTCGCATTCGGGAAAAGGGCTCGGCCGGCACACACAACGGACTGCGCTCCATCGTTTCGGAGATTGGCAGCGATGCCTTTGCGCGTGTTAAGGTTGCGACGGGACATCGCCCCGCCTCGTGGGATCTTGCAGATTTTGTTCTTGCCCGCTTCACCGAGGACGAGCGCAAAACGATTGATGAGGAAGTGGAGACGGCAACGCAGGCTGTACTCGACATTTTGAACCAGGGTGTTTCCACCGCGATGAACACCTGGAACGGGTGGATCGCCCCTTCCATTCAACAGCAAAGCGAGGAAGAGAAAAAGCAGCAGGCAAAGCAGGATCGGGAGCGCGAGGAACAGGATGCGTTCCGTAAAAGCGCGAAGCGTTGCGGAGATTGATGAATAGAGTAGAAGAACTGTTTTTATCGGAGCCCCGTTTTTCTCGCCTTTTGCAAACGTTGCAGGCGGGAAAACGGCGCATCCATCTTCACGGCTTGGTGGAGGAAAGCACAGGACCCTTTGTAGCCGCTCTGGCGGCGAAACGAAGCTGTCCTGTTTTTGTCGTGTTTGAATCGGCGGTAAAAGCTCGTTCCTTTACGGATGCCTTAGTATCCGCCGGAATGGAGAATGTCGTTACCTATCCGGAAGAGGAGTGGCGCTTTTTTAAAACCGATACCGTTGTTTCACCCGTTTCTCGCCAACGGTTAGCCGTTCTGCAACGGCTTTATAACGGTGGGAACCTCATCGTTTCCACTACGTTGACGGCTTTAAAACGCCGTGTCGTACCCCCAAGACGCTATGCGGAGAGTGTCGTTTCTCTCGCAGTGGAGAGTGAGGTGGAGCCGGAGACGGTGATACAAAAGCTCGTTGCGATGCGTTATGTGCGTACGACGTCCGTGGAACATGCCGGAGAATTTTCTGTGCGCGGTGACATTTTGGATGTATTTCCGCCCTCGGCGACGCAACCGTATCGCATTGAATTCTTTGATACGACAATCGACCGTATCCATACGTTCTCTGTGGAAACGCAGCGAAGCGATGAAGCGGTGGAGAAGGTTCTATTGACGCCTGCCGAAAACTTGCTCTTCAGCGATGCGGATTGTCAAGATGTGATTCGGCGTTTAAAAAAAGATATTGCGCAAGCCGAGCAAAGGGCAAAAAAAGAACATCGCTCATCACATTTGGAAAAATTTTATCGTCTCCTGGATACCTTGGAGACCGAGAATCATGTGGATAATCCCGACCTTGCACAGGCATATCTCAATGAGGATGCCCTAGCGGGGCTGATGGATTATCTTCCGGATCACGCGCTGGTGGTCTTTGACGACATCGCACGCATTATCGAAACCGAAAAACGGCGGGATGCCTTGGTTCTGGAGACAGTAACAACGTTAGCGGAACAATCGGAGCTCTTGCGGGAACATCTTCATCACCTGCTAACAGCGGAAGAGGTCGTCGAAAGCCTTTCCGCCTACGCCATGATCAATCTTACGCAAATTCTTAAAAAGGCGCATTCCTTCACGCCGGATGCACTGTTGCAGATACGGACGCGAGAATTGGAAAATT
Source organism: Murdochiella vaginalis (assembly GCF_900119705.1). Classification (GTDB taxonomy): domain Bacteria; phylum Bacillota; class Clostridia; order Tissierellales; family Peptoniphilaceae; genus Murdochiella; species Murdochiella vaginalis. Next base: position 1,023,757 of record NZ_LT632322.1, read on the forward strand.
TCCATCATCGATGGACGGATTTTGTGGCCTATTTGCGCTGGATGCAGAAGCAAAAGAAAAAAGTGCTGCTTGCCTGCGGCTCGGCGGAAAAATCTCTTGCCGAGCGGCTTCAGGAATCGGATGTGCAATTTTTCCGAGAAGAGGCGGGAAATACGGAACAATCGCTTGGGGAAGGGAAGATTGTCCTGAGCCGTTTGTCACTTTTGCATGGCTTTCAGCTGGTGGATAGCAATGTCGTGATCTTCTCACGCACAGAGATTTTCGGACAGGAGAAAAAACGCAAAGCGGCGCATCGTCCACGGCGCAAGAGCGATCTGCTCAATTATCAGGATTTAACACCCGGCGATTATGTGGTACATGAGCTTTACGGCATCGGCGAATTTTTAGGCACAGAAACCATTGCGTACGATGGTTTGGTAAAAGATTTTATTAAGATCAGTTATAAGGGCGCGGATGCGCTCTATGTGCCGACCGATGAAATGGATCTGGTCACGAAATATATCGGCAGTGGCGGTCCGAAACCGCGCATCTCCTCGCTTGGCGGAAGCGAATGGAAGCGCTCCAAGGAAAAAGCAAAAAAAGCGGTGGATGCCATCGCGGAAGATTTATTGGATTTATACGCCAAGCGCACAAAAGTGAAGGGACATTCCTTTGCACCGGACTCACCCTGGCAAAGGGAATTTGAAGAGTCCTTTTCTTATGAAGAAACACCCTCCCAGCTTCGGGCAACCGAGGAAATCAAACAGGATATGGAACGCGATAAGCCAATGGACCGTCTTCTTTGCGGCGACGTCGGCTATGGCAAAACGGAAGTGGCGTTGCGCGCGGCTTTTAAGGCCGTAATGGACGGAAAACAGGTAGCATTTCTGGCGCCGACGACCATTCTTGTGCAGCAGCATTATCAGACCATGATGGATCGCTTTCTGTCTTTTCCTCTGCGAATTGAGTTTTTATCACGCTTTAAGAGCTCGGAAAAGCAGAAAGAGGTGGTAAAAAGTCTCGGCCAGGGCAGTGTTGATATTGTGGTAGGTACGCATCGCCTGCTTTCCAAGGATGTTCATTTCAAGGATTTGGGGTTACTTATCGTCGATGAAGAACAACGGTTTGGCGTGAAGGATAAGGAGAAGATGAAGAAGATCAAAGAGAATGTGGATGTGCTAACGCTGTCGGCCACACCCATTCCACGCACTCTTCAGCTTTCTCTTACCGGCATTCGCGATATGAGTTTGTTGGAAGAACCGCCGGAAGAACGCTATCCGACCATTTCCTATGTGTTGGAAGCCGATCCCCAGGTTCTTCGCGATGCCATTCGCCGCGAGCTGGATCGTAACGGTCAGATTTATGTCGTGCATAACCGTGTCCATGATATCCATTTTGCCTATGAACGCCTGCAAGCGCTCGTGCCGGAGGCACGCATTGCTGTAGCCCATGGGCAGATGAGTATACGCGAATTGGAAAACGTGATGGAAGACTTTATTTCCGGAAAAGCGGATATCCTGCTGTCCACCACCATCATTGAGACCGGGATGGACATCGCCAACGTGAACACGCTCATAGTGGAGCGAGCCGACCGTATGGGGCTTGCGCAGCTCTATCAGCTGAAGGGACGCATCGGTCGTTCCGATCGGCAGAGTTACGCATATTTTACGTATGAACGCGATCAGGTGCTTTCGGAAATTTCGGAGAAGCGACTAAAGGCCATTCGAGACTTCAGCGAATTCGGTTCCGGCTATAAGATTGCCATGCGCGATCTGGAGCTGCGAGGGGCGGGAAATCTGTTGGGCGAAAGCCAGTCCGGACACATTGAGTCCATCGGCTATGAGCTTTATGTGCGCATGTTGGAGGAGGCGGTCGCGCGTGCGAAAGGGGAAATCAAAAAGCCGCATCGGGAGGACATTACCGTCGATGTGCGGGTCAGCGCCTTCATTCCGGAGAGCTACATCCCTCAAAGTTCCGACAAAATCATGATGTATCGTCAGATCGCTGCGATTGAAAATATAGAAGATTACGGTAGAATTGTAGAGGAATTGATTGATCGCTTCGGAGATCCTCCGGAAAGCGTCGAAAACCTGCTTACCATCGCTCTCATTAAACGATGGGCAAGTGATTTGGGCTTTTCTCGTATTAAGGAGACGGAGGAAGCGATCGAATTGCGTTATGAACGTTTCGAACAATTTTCCGTGGAACAGCTAAAGGCAATTTCCGAAGGCTATACCGGTCCATTGACCTTCGATTTTCAGAAAGAGCCGCGCTTCAAAATTGCGGCAACGCCGAACAAGCTGAAGGATACGAAACGATTACTGTTACTTATGACGCAGTTGAAAAACAAGGAGGAAGATATTCATGAAAAGCAATAAAAAGGTAGTAGCGCTGGCTTTAGCCGGCATGTTGGCATTGGCCGGCTGTGGGAGCTCGCAAGAGACTTTTGCCACCGTCAACGGCGAGAAGATCACAAAGGCGAAGTTCGATTCCCAGCTGGATCTTTATAAAAGCATGATCGCTGCCCAATATCGTTTGCCGATGACCATTCGCGAGTCCCTTATTGCCGAACAAGTGATGCTCCAGGAGCTCAAAAAGAACAAGGTGGAAATCACCGATAAAGATTATGCGGTGGAATATGACAATGCGATCAAAGCCTACGGCGGCGCTGCCAATTACAGCAATACCATTAAATCGCTCGGCATCACGGATGAACAGTTGAAAGACAGCCTGCGCTACGAAACCATCTCGCGTAAGCACAAAGAATGGTTCAACCAGCAACATCAGCCTACGGACGCCGAAATCAAAGAGTATTTTGAGAAGCATAAAGAGGAACTGATCACCGTTGAGGCAAATCACATTCTCGTCAAGACGGAAGAAGAAGCCAATAAAGTCAAAGAGCGTCTGGGGAAGGGTGAGAAGTTTGAGGATATCGCCAAGGAGGTCTCTTTGGATACCGAGTCGGCGAAAAATGGCGGAAGTCTCGGACAAAGCTCTCCCTCCAAGTTTGTTCCGGAATTCAAGAAGGCCGTTATGGAGCAGAAGGTGGGAGAGATCGGTAATCCGGTCAAGAGCCAGTTCGGTTTCCACATCATTCAAGTTACGAAGCGTAACGATACCGTTGAAGCCTTGCATGATGCGATTGTAGAAAAGATCAACGCTGATAAATATACGCAGTATCTGCAGCAACAGATTGCGGCGGCAGACGTAAAAATTGAAGGCGAAAGCGCGTCCTCCGCGTCTTCTGCCGAAGCTTCCGAGCAGAGCTCAAAGGCAGATGCCTCCGCGGCTCCTGCAGAGAGCAGTGAGGCATCCAAAAATTAATACAGATTCTCCTATGATAAGGGACGATCTAAAAAGGGTATAGAACAACACGTAGGCTCGTCAGGACACCCATCGGGTAGAAACAGGAGGAAACATGGCTACAAAAGTTGCAATTAACGGCTTCGGGCGTATCGGTCGTCTTGCTTTGCGTGAGATGCTACGCAATGCACCGGAGTTGGAAGTAGTGGCAATCAACGATTTGACGGACAATGAGGATCTGCTTTATTTATTAAAGTATGATACAGCGCAGGGAGCTTTTCCGTATCACGTCGAATTAAAGGGCGACAGCCTCATCGTGGAAGGACATGAAATTCGTTGCTACGCTGAAAAGAATGCCGCCGACTTGCCATGGAAAGAACTGGGTGTTGATTTCGTTCTCGAGTGCACCGGCTTTTATACATCAAAAGAAAAATCACAGGCGCACATCGATGCCGGTGCAAAGCGCGTGCTGATCTCGGCCCCGGCGAAGGGCGAAGGCGTTAAGATGATTGTCTACGGGGTTAACCATAAGAGTCTCGACGATAATGATCTCATCGTATCGGCAGCGTCCTGCACGACAAACTGCCTGGCACCGATGGTGAACGCGCTGAATGAGGCCTTTGGTGTGGATCATTCCATTATGTCTACCATTCACGGCTACACCGCAACACAGCGTATGCAGGATGCTCCGGGCGGAAGAAAGAACCGTGCGGGTGCAGCCAACACCATTCCGGCAACGACGGGCGCGGCAAAAGCCATCGGAAAAGTCATTCCGGAATTAAGCGGCCGCATCGACGGAAGTGCATTGCGCGTTCCGGTTATCACCGGCTCCATCGTTGAGCTCTATTCGGTGCTGAACAAGAAGGTCACCGTGGAGGAAGTGAATGCGGCGATGAAAGAGCATGAAGCCGAATGGTTCCGCTACAATGAAGACGAGATTGTAAGCTCTGATATCATTGGGGTTCCGGTGCCTTCCATTTTCGACGCCACACTGACAAACGTGGTCGAGGGTCCGAACGGCGAACAAATCGTTAAGACCTGCTCGTGGTACGACAATGAAATGGGCTTTACCAGCAACATGGTGCGCACCCTCAAATACTTCGCGGAAGTCGCGAAATAAATGAACAAAAAGCGAGGAGTGAGCTCCTCGCTTTTTTTCGGTTCGTTCCTCTTTTCTTTTATTCTTTGGAACGCCGACTTAAAAAATGGATGAAAGGATGCAGAGCATGCCGAAAAAGACAATTGACGATTATGATTTGAACGGAAAAAAAGTCTTGGTGCGCGTGGACTTTAATGTGCCACAAGAAAAAAACGGATCGGGACGTATTACGGATGACAGCCGTATTGTTGCCGCGCTTCCGACGATCGAGGCCTTGCTAAAAAAGAATGCGACCGTCATTTTAATGAGCCATTTGGGACGCCCGAAGGGAGCGGACCCGGCACTCACTTTAAAACCGGTGGCCGAGCTTCTGGCGAAGCTGCTCAAGAAGCCCGTGGCGTTCTTCCCGTCTGCATCCGTCGTGGACGACGAGGTGAAGAAAAACGTCGCTGCCATGAAAAGTGGGGAAGTCTGCTTATTGGAAAATACGCGTTATGTTGCGGGTGAAACAAAGAATGATCCGGAATTTGCCGCGAAGCTTGCCTCGTTGGCCGACCTTTTTGTGAATGATGCGTTTGCCACCTGTCATCGTGCACACAGCTCCAATGTCGGCGTCGCCGCCTTGTTACCTTCCGCTCTGGGCTTTTTGGTGCAAAAAGAAGTGGAGATTATGGGCAAGGCGCTAAGCGATCCGAAACGTCCCTTTGTCGCCATCTTAGGCGGCGCAAAAGTTTCCGATAAAATCGGCGTCATTGAAAACTTGCTCAACAAGGTGGACACAATCCTTATTGGTGGCGGCATGGCCTATACCTTCCTCAAAGCGCTCGGAAAAGAGATTGGCACCTCGCTGTTGGAGGCTGACAAGATCGATTTAGCGAAGGAACTGCTCCATCGCGCCGAGGAAAAGGGAGTGCGCGTGGAATTGCCTGTGGACGGCGTTGTTGCTGATGCGGTGAAACCCGGTCAAACGACGGAAGTCGTTTCCATCGATGCCATTCCGAAGGATAAAATGTCCTTGGATATCGGCCCGAAAACAGCCGAGCGTTACGTGAAAATTATTGAATCAGCACAAACGGTGGTTTGGAACGGTCCCATGGGCGTTTTTGAGATTCCGGAATTTGCGAATGGTACCATTGCATTGGCCAAAGCCATGGCAAATTGCGCCGGCGTGACCATTATCGGCGGCGGCGATAGCGCAGCGGCCGTGGAGCAGGCCGGATTAAAAGACAAAATGACGCATGTTTCAACGGGCGGGGGCGCTTCCTTGGAATTTCTGGAAGGCAAAAAGCTTCCCGGTATTGCTGCCATCTCGGATCGATAATTTTCCTCGTGCCGCTTCCGAAAGAAGAACAAAGGCAGAGCTCACAGAATACAGGAAATAGCACGTCGTTAAAACGGAATGAAGAGAGAACAAAAGAACAGGAGGACGTTATGCGAAAACCGCTTATTGCCGGCAATTGGAAGATGAATAAAACGCCGTATCAGGCGCAGATGCTGGTGCGTCAAATAGATTCCATCGAACTGGATGTCGCCGTCGAGGCATTGGTCTGCGTACCGGCGGTAGATCTGCAGGCTGTCAATGAAGTGATGGACGATTCTCAGCTGCACCTCGGCGCACAGAATATGCACTATGCCGATCACGGCGCGTACACCGGTGAAATCTCCGCCGCCATGCTCAAGGATTTGCAGGTGGAATATGTTATTCTCGGGCATTCCGAGCGTCGCGAACTCTTTGGAGAATCCGATGCCCTGATTCAAAAAAAGGTCGATGCCGCTTTAGCGAAAGGGCTTCTTCCCATTCTCTGTGTAGGCGAGACGCTAGAAGAGAGAGAAGCCGGAAAACAGGAGCAAAAGGTACAAGGACAATTGCTGTCGGCCTTGCAGAATGTGAAGCCGGACGATTTCAAAAAGCTGGTCATCGCGTATGAACCCATTTGGGCGATCGGTACCGGAAAAACCGCTTCCGATTCGGATGCGGAAGAAATGGCGGCCTTTATTCGTCGTCAAGTGGCGACGATTGTTTCTCCCAACGCAGCGGAAAATGTACGCATTCTCTACGGCGGTTCTGTCAAGCCCGAGAATATCAAGAAGATTATGGAACAGGAAAATATAGACGGCGCACTCGTCGGCGGTGCAAGCTTAGAGGCGGCGAGTTTTATTAGTTTAGTCAATTATCGCATTGATTAAAATGGTGCAAAGCAAAGGAGAAGAATATGTCACAAATTATTGATCTTTATGCACGTCAGGTTTTGGATTCCCGCGGCAATCCGACAGTGGAAGTAGAAGTCACGACGGAGCTTGGCGGCTTCGGTCGTGCGATTGTGCCTTCCGGTGCATCGACAGGTGCTTTTGAAGCGGTAGAACTGCGCGACGGCGAGAAGGCGTTCGGCGGTAAAGGCGTTTTAAAGGCTGTTGATCATGTGAACAATGAGTTGGCAACGCTTTTGGAAGGTTGGGAAGTGACCGATCAGGTAGGCATTGATCATGCCATGATAGAAGCCGACGGAACACCGAACAAAGCCAATTTCGGCGCAAACGCTATTCTTGGCGTGTCCCTTGCCTGCGCACGCGCAGCGGCGGATGAGTATGGCATGCCGCTTTATAACTACATCGGAGGGGTCAATGCCAAAACCATGCCGGTACCGATGATGAACGTTATTAACGGCGGAAAACACGCGGACAACTCGGTGAATTTCCAGGAGTTCATGATTATGCCGGTGGGAGCCGGTTCCTGGTCGGAAGCGCTGGAACAGTGCGCAGAAGTATTCCATACGCTAAAAAGCGTATTGACCAAGGATGGACATCCGACGGCCGTAGGGGATGAGGGCGGCTTTGCTCCGAACTTTAAAAATGATGAAGAACCGCTGCAGTATCTTGTAAAAGCCATTGAAGCTGCCGGTTTTACGCCGGGAACAGATTTCATGATTGCGATGGATCCTGCTACGACAGAACTGTACGAAGAGGCCAAAAAAATCGGCAAGGAAGGTTATTACTTCTGGAAGACCGATGAATTTAAGACCACAGAGGAAATGATTGATTTATGGGAGTCGTGGATTGCCAAATATCCCATCATTTCCATTGAAGACGGCCTGGCAGAAGAAGATTGGACAGGCTGGCAGAAGATGACCGAACGCATTGGCCATAAGGTGCAGCTCGTCGGCGATGACCTTTTTGTCACCAATACGGAGCGCTTGACCAAAGGCATTTCCATGCATGTAGCGAATTCGATTTTGATTAAAGTCAATCAAATCGGCACGCTCACAGAAACGCTTGATGCCATTGAAATGGCGAAGCGTGCAGGCTACACGGCCATTGTTTCGCATCGTTCCGGCGAGAGCGAAGATACGACGATCGCCGATTTGGTGGTAGCGACCAATGCCGGTCAAATCAAAACGGGAGCCCCCAGCCGTACCGATCGCGTTGCCAAGTATAATCAGCTTTTGCGCATTGAAGACATGTTTGCCGATGAAGCGGTATATCCCGGCATGAATGCTTTTTACAACCTTCCCGAACAGGAATAAAGAACGATAGCTTTGAAACGTTTAAAAGTCGGAAAAGAAAGACGGTATCGAGAATTCGATGCCGTCTTTCTTTATGCATTCGTTTTCATCCCATCTTTCTGCAGGAAATGGTAAAATAAAACAAGAAGGATAACGTTTTGCCGCAAGGCGGTGATAGAGCAACGAACATAAAGGAGGGAGCACGAATGAGAAATCAAAGTGGCATGGTTTGCATGCTTCTGGCAGGCGGACAAGGCTCGCGTTTAAAAGCGCTGACGCGAGATACCGCAAAGCCGGCAGTGCCCTTTGGCGGGAAATATCGCATTATTGACTTTGCCCTGAGCAATGCGACCAACTCGGATATTCATGACATCGGTGTTTTGACTCAATATAAACCGTTTCGGCTCAATGAACATATCGGCATCGGCACCGCATGGGATTATGACCGCACATATGGCGGCCTGCGCTTGCTTTCTCCGTTCTATTCCGAAGAAGGCGGTCGCTGGTATGCCGGAACCGCCAATGCAATTTACGAGAATATGGCCTTTTTGGACAATCTGAATCCCAAATATGTGCTGATTCTATCGGGTGATCATATTTATAAAATGAACTACAACCACCTCTTGGATGTGCACGTTAACAAGGGCGCTGAAGCGACAATTGCGGTCATGGAAGTACCTTGGGACGAAGCTTCCCGATTCGGCATCATGAATACGGATGAGAACGATCGCATCGTGGAGTTTGAAGAAAAGCCCAAAAACCCGAAGAGCAATTTAGCCTCGATGGGCATTTACATTTTCAACTGGCCTACCCTGCGCAAAGCATTGGTCGAGGACTATAACGACAAGGATTCCACCTACGACTTTGGTCATGACATCATTCCTAAGATGCTCAAGGCCCAAATGCCGCTATATGTCTATCGGTTTAAGGGGTATTGGAAAGACGTCGGCACGATTAAAAGCTATTGGGAAGCCAATCTGGATATGATTGATCCTCATAATGGCTTGGATATTTATGAAAAAAACTGGCGCATTTACACGTCGGCGAAAAACCTTCCGCCGCATTATATCGGCGAAAAAGCAGAAGTCACGAACTCCCTGGTCAATGAGGCGTGCCGCATTTACGGCAAAGTGGAGCACTGTGTTTTGTTTACCAACGTTACCGTGGAAGAGGGGGCTGAGGTAAAAGACAGTGTTGTTCTTTCCGGCACTGTCATCCAAAAAGGCGCAAAAGTCTCCCATGCGGTCATCGGAGAACATGAGGTTATTAAAGCGGAGCAAACGATCGGGCAAGAGCAATCCGAAGCCATCTATTTGGTTGCCGGCGGAAAAATCACAAAGGAGTAGGCGATGAAAGATTGTCTTGGCATTATTTATTCTCGTTATGACGGCACACACGGCTACCGCGACTTCGGCCGGCTCTCCGAAAATCGTCCGGACTATATGATTCCCTTCGGCGGACGATATCGCATCATCGACTTTGCTCTTTCCAGCCTTTCCAACTACAGCTTATCCCGCGTCATCCTTTATGGCGGGAACAATATACGTTCCACGCTGGACCATGTTGGCGATGGCAAAAACTGGGAACTCAACCGACGCAACAACGGCTTGTTTATCAACCCGCCGAGTCGAAACTGGGACCAGCATCCGAGCATCATTCAGACGTATTATGATTCCATCACGTTTTTTGAGGAATCCACAGCGTCCAACATTCATGTTATGAATCCGATGATGATTACTAAAGCGGATCTGGACGAAGCGTATGATCGTTTTTTGGAAAGCGGCGACGATGTTTTGCTTTTCTACAAAAACATCGAAGATCGGGGCGGCGTCTACACCAACATGAGCAAGCTGATTTTAGATGATCAGGGAAATTTCGTGAACATGGGCATCAATCTGGGAACCAATGAAGCGTTTCCGCTTTATCTGGAGCGCATGTTTATTAAGCGCACGGTTTTTGTGGAGCTGGTGAAACGCTCGCTCGAGCGAGGGTCGGCCACGACGCTTGTCGAAGCCGTCGATAAGGAAAGAAAGCGGCTAAAAATTGGCGTGTATGAGGTGTCCGCTCCGGTTTTGGTGATCAACGACATCTATTCCTACTTTCAGGCCAGCATGAGCCTCTTGGACCAGGATCTCTACCAGGAAATTTTCTTCCGTGATAACATGGTCTACACCAAGTCCAAGGATGAACCGTCGACTATGTATGCTTCCAGCGCGAACGTGCGCAACAGTCTGGTGGCGAATGGCTGTATCGTCGAAGGACAAGTGGAAAATTCCATTCTTTCTCGCGGCGTGCATGTGCATAAGGATGCAATCGTACGCAATAGTATTTTGAATGAAAAAACCGTTGTCGGTCCCAATGCCGTTGTCGTCAATACGATTACGGATAAACAGGCGGTGATCGAAGAGGGCGTTACGCTTGCAGGCGCATATTCTCATCCGTTTGTGGTGGGAAAGAAAGAAGTGATTTCGAGGTAAGAAATGAATATTCTCTATGTAGCGGCGGAGGCAGCTCCTTTTATTAAGACCGGCGGATTGGCGGATGTGGCCGCCTCCTTGCCAAAGGCACTGAACCAAATAGGCTGCGATTGTCGTGTGGTTCTTCCTCTTTACTCACAAATAGAAGAATCCTATCGGCACCGCATGCGTCTGGTTGCACAATTTGCGGTTAGCGTGGGCTGGAAAAATGAATATTGCGGCGTTTACGCGCTGTCTTATAATGGAGCGACCTACTATTTTTTAGATAATGAATATTATTTTAAGCGGCCGAGCATCTACGGACAGTATGATGACGGGGAACGTTTCATCTTTTTTGCTAAGGCAGCGGTGCGCCTTCCGCGTGTTTTGGATTGGAAGGTGGATGTCATCCATGCCAATGATTGGCATGCCGGCCTAGCACCCGTCTATTTGAATGATTTTCGTCGTGGTGACGATTTTTATCGCGAAACGCGTTCCCTCTATACGATTCACAACCTGAAGTACCAAGGCCAGTTTTCGCCGGATCTGTTTTTCTGGACCAACCTGAATCCGGCCTATTATTCGGACTATGACCTGAAATTTTACGAGTCCATCAACTTCATGAAGGCGGCTATCGTGCATGCGACGAAGGTGAACACGGTTTCTGAAACCTATGCCGAAGAAATTCATTATCCCTTCTTTGCCGAGGGGCTGCAGAATGTGATCAATGCGTATTCTTGGAAGATTTCCGGCATTTTAAACGGAATCGATGAAGACGTTTGGAATCCGCGAACGGATCAAGAGATCGCGCAGCCGTTTGATGTACGCACCCTCTCTCTGCGCAAGAAAAATAAGCAGGCCTTGCAAAAAGCTGTGGGACTTCCCGTTCGTGACGATGTTCCGCTTTTCGGCATGGTTACGCGCTTAAACGCCATGAAGGGGCTGGATTTGGTGCGCTATATTCTGGATGAATTTCTCCAGGAGGATGTGCAGTTTGTCGTTGTCGGCACAGGGGATGCGACCTATGAAGAAATGTTCCGCTATTTTGCGGAGCAATATCCGAAAAAGTTGGCTGCGCGCATCCATTTTTCAACGCATGAATCCCACGAAGTGTATGCCGGCGCCGATCTCTTTTTGATGCCTTCCATGATTGAACCGTGCGGACTTTCGCAAATGATCGCCATGCGCTACGGATGCGTGCCGTTGGTACGGGAAACCGGCGGACTGCGCGATTCCGTGTCACCGTATAATCAGTACGAAAAGACAGGGGAAGGATTCAGCTTTGCCAATGTGAATGCCCATGATCTGCTCTTTACCATGCAGCGCGCCTGCGAGGTGTATCGTGATCATCCGCAGGATTTTACCTTGCTGCAGAAAAACGGAATGAACAAGGATCTGAGCTGGCAGGTTTCCAGTCGGCAATATCTGGCCTTGTATGAATCTTTGAATCCGTTCGGACAAGGAACGAATACACAATGATCGAAGTAAGAGAACGAAAGGATGCTATGTCGTCCTCTTGTGCAACAGCCATGGAAATTCCCGTTGCCTCCGCCTATGCTCTTGCGGCGAAGCTGGGTGTGACCTATAAAAAAGACGAGAGCGTATTTCGCGTATGGGCGCCCACCAAGCGTCGTGTGGAGCTTCGACTTTTCGATTCCACAGAAGGCGGAATGTATCAAAGCGTCGAAATGCATGAGAAGGAAGGCATCTATACGGCTCGTGTAGAAGGGGATTGGGACGGATATTTTTACACCTACGTCGCGGATGGCGTGGAGGTTCCGGATCCCTATTCCGTATCCGCATCGCTCAACGGAAGGCGCAGCGCTGTCGTGGATCTTTCATCCACGGATCCGCAGGGATTTCGGCAGAGTGCCTATGTGAGCACGAAATCGAAGGATGCGATTCTGTATGAATTGCATGTTGGCGATTACTCCTTTCATACGAACAGCGGAGCCAAGTTTCCTGGAAAATACCTTGGACTCGTCGAGAAAAGTGCGTACCAAAATGTGAAGACAGGCATGGAGCATCTCAAAGAGCTGGGAATTACCCATGTGCACTTGATGCCCATTGCCGAAAATGCAACCGTCGATGAGCACCCGTCCCGCTTCGGTGCGGAGGATAACTATAACTGGGGATATGACCCGCATCTGTATAATGTTCCGGAAGGTGCCTATGCAACGGATCCCTGGGATCCGAAGGTGCGTATCCGTGAGCTGAAGACGGCGATACAAAAGCTGCATGATGCCGGCATCGGTGTGATTTTGGATGTGGTCTATAATCACACCTTTCGTACCAAGGATTCGCCTTTTAATCTCTTGGTTCCGAACTATTACTATCGCAAAGTAAACAATAATTTTGCAAACGGATCCGGCGTAGGAAACGAGCTGGCATCGGAAGCCCCTATGATGCGAAAATTTATTTTGGAGTCGTTGCTGTATTGGCAAAAAGAGTATCGCATCGATGGCTTTCGTTTCGATCTGATGGCCTTATTGGATCAAGAAACCGTTCGGATGGCTATAAAAGCTTTGCGCCATGTAAACCCAAATGCAGTGATCTATGGGGAGCCTTGGATGGCACAACCATCGCCTCTGCCGGAGGAGCAACAGACACGATGGGGAACACAAAATGGAGAGGGCTTTGCCCTTTTTAATGCCCCATTTCGAGATGCTTTGTGCGGAAGCGTGGAAGGCGTCGAAAGAGGCTTCCTACAAGGCAATGCGCTTGGAAAGCGCGGAACGGAAATCGGTCTTTTGGGATCCATCAACGACGGAAAAGGCCGCAATGGAGGGATTTGGGATCCGACGAATGCGATCAATTATTTCAACGCGCATGACAATCTCATACTCGAGGATAAGCTCGTGCTATCGATGGACACAGAGGAGCATCGTGAGGCGGCGACAAAATTAGCATTCGGAATTTTGCTGACGGCGCAGGGCATTCCGTTTTTTCATGCCGGAAACGCATTTCGCAGATCCAAGAAAATGGATGCCAACTCGTATTGTTCTCCCTATGCGGTGAATGCGATCGATTGGCGTGAAAAACAGAAGCACGCATCACTTTTCCGCTATGTGCAGCAGCTCATTGCGCTGCGCAAACAATACGATGTATTTCGGTTGGAAACCGGGAAGGAAGTGCGGGAGCGTGTCAAGCTTCTTCCCATTGACGAGCCTTCCGTCATCGGCGTGACCTATCGTCTGGGGGAACGAAAAAGCAAGGATTATCTTGTTTCGCTGTTTCATGACGGCTGGTGGGATTTTTCTGCGGACATTACGGTGCTTTTTGATGCGTTGCATGCCGAGCGCATTGCGGCGCAACGTATTTTTGATCGATGGGGCTTGGTTTCGGGTAATCGTGTAGAGGTGAGCCGCAGGGAGCATTTACATTTGCCGCTCGCGCCGATTTCCATGACGCTTTTTCGTGTTCAGGTGCTTTATTAACATGATGGAAACGAGTGATGACTATAGAGGAATGCTTATAAAAAGTTTTGTGATAAAAAATCATAAGGAGGCTATCGTGGACTATTATCCTATTTACGAACAATGGCTGGCAGATGACAGCTTAGATCCGGCATTGAAAGAAGAGCTGATTGCCATACGGGGACAAGAAGAGGAAATTAAGGATCGCTTTTATCAATCGCTGCACTTCGGAACCGCCGGCTTGCGTGGAAAACTCGGCGCCGGCACCAATCGCATGAACGTGGTGACGGTTGGCAGGGCGACGGAAGGCTTTGCCCGCATGATTGCAGAAGAAGGGGAAGAAGCTAAGAAAAAGGGCGTGGCCATCGGCTATGATGTCCGTCATATGTCCCGCGAATTTGCTCATCTTTCGGCGGAGATTTTTGCGGCGCACGGTATTCGTGTGTATCTGCATCGCGATATTGTGCCGACACCGGTCTTGTCGTATACCATTCGGGATCTGGGCGCTTTTGCAGGCGTTATGGTGACCGCTTCGCATAATCCGCGCGAGTATAACGGCTATAAAGCCTATGGTACGGCCGGTTCACAGATTTTAGACGACTGGGCGGAACGTATTGAAGCGAACATTCATGCCTGTGAGGCGGATGGACAGATTTCTCGCATGTCGTTTGAGGAAGGCGTGGCGAAAGGCAAAATTGTACTCATCGACGACGGCCTGATGCAACGCTATTTGGACAAGGTGCTCTCCTTAACCATTCATGATGATGTGGACAAGACCATTCCGTTCGTCTATTCACCTCTCAACGGTTGCGGCAATATTCCGATTCGCACGGTTCTGAAACGTCGCGGTTTTACGGGCATGGCGCTGGTTGCGAAAGAAATCGAGCCCGATCCGGATTTTACAACGACAGGCTATCCCAATCCGGAGCGGCCGGAATGTTTCCGTTTAGCGGAGAAAAAAGGAAAAGAAGTGGGAGCGGAGCTTTTGATCGCTTCCGATCCGGATTCTGACCGTTTGGCTCTGGAAGTGCGGAAGCCCGACGGTACGTATCAATTTTTCAATGGCAACCATATTGGCGCTTTGCTCACGCACTACATTGTTTCGGAGATGGCCGCGACGGGGAAACTGCCCAAAGACGGTGCCGTTATAAAGTCCATCGTGACCGGCGATATTGCGCGAAAGATCACGAAAAAGTACGGTCTTGCTCTCTATGATGTGCTCACCGGCTTTAAAAACATTGCCGCCCCGGTCAACGAGTGGGATACCACCAAGGAACACACCTTCGTGTTCGGCTATGAGGAAAGCATCGGCTATAATCACGGCGAATTTGTGCGAGATAAAGATGCCGTTTCTTCGGCCATGTTGCTTGTAGAGGCGGCGGCGTTCTACAAAAAAACGCAGCAAAAAACGCTTCTTGATGTCTTGCACGACATCTATGCGGAATATGGTTACTATGGGAATAAACTGATCTCCATCGTTAAAGAAGGAGCCGACGGACAGGCGCTCATCGGGCGTATCATGGAAAACTTCCGAGCAAAGGGACTCGTCGATGCCGGAAACCGTACGCTCGTGCGCGTAACGGATTATCTCAAAGATGACACAGGATTGCCGAAGTCCAATGTTCTCAAATATGAATTTGATGATGAGTGCTGGTGTGCGATTCGTCCTTCCGGAACGGAACCTAAAATCAAACTCTATGTGTATTCGGTGGCGGAACAGGAACAACAGGCAGATGTTCTTTGTGACGAATTGGCAGAAAAAATTACGGCGCAAATGCACGCAGTCAAATGAGCAAAGCCCTCCTTGCCGAACAGGTCGGCAGGAGGGCTTTCATATAGCCTTTTGAGTTCCGCTTTTTGCACAAAAAATCACCACAGAGGAACCATAAGATGATTGCATCATGCACAGAGGAATGTGGGGAGGTTCTATGAACGATTTTTTTAACACATTAGAGGCAGTGTTTTTCACGGAATTATTTGGGAAAGTGACCATTTATATGATTCTTTCCACCGTGTTAAAGTTTATCTTCGTCATCATCGTCCTGTCCTTTATCAGCCGCATTGTGCGCATGATTACGATGGATATTCAACAGACGACCGCACGTCGGCCGGTACAAGCTGCCTCCCTGCGCCTTTTGAGCAATCCCGACGATTACGATTTTCCCTTGCGGGACGAATATTATCTTTCCGATAATACGTCTATCGGACGTGCGGACGATAATACCATCGTGATCAAAGATCGGCAGATGAGTAAGCATCAGGCTGTCATCGTTCAAAACGGTTCCCATTTTTTCATTGATGACTTGCAATCCACCAATCCGACAACCGTGAACGACGGCATTGTTCTGCAGCCGACGGAGCTTCATTCCCGCGACATCGTTGCGCTGGGCGGTCTGCATTTTGTATTTTTAAACGAGGAAGAACATGAAGACTGATTTTCTGCATCGCCCGCAGCCGAACGAGAAAATTGCCCGGTTCGCCTATGCGCAGACGAAATGGCTGCTGTTTCTGTTTCAGTTTTTGGCGATTTTTCTGGTCTACCTTTTTCAGGTAAAAGAGCTGAGTGAACGATCCCTCCTATTCGGAGGCGGACTTTTGCTGGTCTCCTTGCTTTCGTTGACGATTTTGCACGTCGTAACAAAAGGAGACAGTTATCTTTTGCTCATTGCCAATATGATTTTCAGCGTCGGTATCATCATGATCTATCGTCTTGATCCCGCTCGAGGGGAAAAACAGCTGATGATCTATCTCGCGAGCTTGGTCGCGTTTTTTGTGGTGACGGTTATTCTGCGGCACACGCCCACGCTTTGGGAAGGGCATACACTGTTTTATTTCGTCGTTACCCTTATGCTTTTTCTCGTTACCTTGGCTTTCGGTGTGACCTTCGGTGGCGCACGCAACTGGATTTCCATTGCCGGCATTCGCGTGCAACCTTCGGAGTTTGCCAAAATACCCTTCGTTCTCTTTCTTGCCTCGTGGTATAAAAACTACGAGCAACATGAAAAGACGTTTTTTGGTCGCATTTCCTTGACGATTATGGTCTATGTGTTGCTGGGACTGTTCCTTTTGCAACGGGAATTGGGTACAGCAGCCGTGTTTTTTGCGACCCTGCTGACGCTGCAAATTGCATTTGAACGGCATCGTTGGATTCCGGTGGTCAATCTGCTTTTTGCTATCGTAGGTTTGTATGCGGCCTACCACCTGTTCGGTCATGTGCGGGTACGCTTTGCCATGTGGTGGAACCCTTGGCAGGATTTTAATGATAAAGGATACCAGATCATTCAGGCGCTTTTTGCTGTTGCAGAGGGCGGCTTTTTCGGCACCGGCATCGGGATGGGGCATCCTGAAAATGTTCCTCTTGGCCATTCCGATTTTATTTTCGCCTCGGTTATTGAGGAAATGGGCTCGTTTATGGGCATCTGTCTCATTTTGCTCTTTGTCCTTTTGCTGTATCGCGGCCTGAAAATCGCTATGCAGCAAGAGCGGGATTTTTATGCAGCTGCGGCGGTTGCCGTCAGTGCGATCTTCGCTTCACAGGCGATTATCATGTTCGCCGGTGTTTTAAAAGTGATTCCCTTAACCGGCATTACGGTGCCATTTTTAACGTATGGCGGCTCTTCTTTGCTTTCAAGTTTTATTTTGCTGGCCATTTTGCAGACTTGCTCGGAGCGGATGCCATATAAAGGAGGCGTTCATGAAGCGCAGTAAACGTCGTTTGGCTCTATTAATCGGGCTGTTTCTCATTCTTTTTTTAGGACTCGTGCTTTATCTCGTGTTTTTTCAGTTGGTGAAAGCGCCGGCTTTGCGCGCCAACTCTTTAAATATGCGAAACTGGGTGGACGAAACGCATTTCGGTCGCGGGCGCTTTTATGATCGAAACGGCGAAGAGTTGGTCGGACGCGAAAAGGATGAAGAAGGTCGATATTATCGCTATGCCAATCATCCGAACATGTATTCCCATGTGATTGGCTATCATTCCGATCTGTACGGCAAAACGGGCTTGGAAAAAGCATTGAACAGTGAATTGCTCAATCTTTCCACAGACAATCCCATTGCAGCCTTGCGCGGAAGCGTATTGAATGAGGGCATCGGCAATGATGCCGTCCTGACCATTGATAATGATCTGCAATACTGTGCCTATACCGCCATGGAGGGACATAAGGGAGCGGCAATCGCCATGGATGTGAAGACCGGAGAAATTTTGGCTATGGTTTCGCTTCCGTCCTTCAATGTCAATGATGTCGATGATCGCTGGAATGAATTGATTGAAGATGAAGGGCAAGTGCTTTTTCCCCGTGCGACATTGGGAAGATATACACCGGGTTCGGTGATTAAGCCGATTACGGCGTTAGCCTTGCTTCGTGAAGGCGTGGATCTACAGTATGAGGACACCGGGGAGACGACGGTGAACGGACAACGCTATACCAATGCTAACGGAGCCGTGTTTGGCGAAATTGGATTAAAAGAAGCGCTGATGCATTCCTCGAATGTGTATTTTGTGGATAAAACGAAGAATTTGGATCCTGCCGTATTGCGTGAGGCTATGGAGTCGGTGGGCTTTAACCAGGAGTTGCCGTTCCTGTTGCCGACTGCAAAGTCCACGGCGAATTACAAGGAAGGCATGGATATCAATCTCAAAGTTTCGGATAGCTTTGGGCAAGGAGATATGTTGGCCACCCCACTACAGATGACAGTGGCCTATGCCGCCTTTGCGAATGGCGGAGAAGTGCTCGAACCGCACATCGTAAAACACTTTCTTTCGCCTGCGGGAGAAATAATAAAGCCAACAAAGCCCACGATCCTGCACCAGATTTCGCCTTCTTTCGCTTCGATCTTGCGAGAAGATCTGGTGGCAACCGGGGATGCTATCGGTTTAGCGGATGCAATCGGGCAGAGTGCCGGAGGCAAAACGGGAACGGCCGAAACGGTTAAGGATTCTACGAATGCCTGGACCATCGGATTTGCGCCCGCGGACAACCCCAAGGTGGTTGTATGCGTGGTTATGGAAGACGATGGCCGCACTGGCCGGGAAGCCGCCATGCCCGTTGTCGCGGAAATTCTTTCTCAAGCGTTACACCAATAGCCGAACACCATCTCTTAATGTTTTTTCCAGGTGCGCGGAGAAAAGAGAATGAGCACCGGCCAAATTTCGAGGCGCCCGGCAATCATGCCGACACTTAAAAGGAATTTCGTAACAGAATGAAATCCGGCATAATTTCCGGTTGGACCGACCAGACTGCCGAGGCCGGGCCCCACATTATTAAAGGTGGCAAATACCGTGGATATGGCCGTCTCAATGGTATCTGTAAACGGATCCAGACACACAATAAGAATCAACACCATGATACAAAGCAAGTAGATAGCAAGATAGCCGTAAAGTTTACGAAGAGAAGCGCCATCCATCGCATCACCATCAAAGTGAAGCGGTACAACACGGCGCGGATGGCGCGTCTGCTTTAAGGTGCGAAATGCGGACTTCACGGTAATGGCTACACGGGAAACCTTAAAGCCTCCTGCCGTGGACCCGCCGCAGCCACCGACTGCCATGGCGATGAGCAAAATAAAGCGTGAAAAAAGCGGCCAACGCGCAAAATCGGCAGTACAAAAGCCGGTGGTGGATAGCACCGACGAAAGAGAAAAGAAGGAATCTCGTATCGTGGTGGAAGGCGAAGTTTCTCCAAAACCCAGCTGACAAAGCGTTAATGCGGCAAAAAGCACACCGAAAATTCCTAAAAACCAGCGGAATTCTTCATTCTGAAACATTTTTTTTGCACGTCCGATCAGCACAAAGTAGTAGAGATTGATATTCGCCGTAAAAACCAGCATGCCGATACCAAGGACCCACTCAATATAGGGCGAGTGATATGCACCAATGGAGGCAGCTTTCACGCTGAAACCGCCGGTACCTGCCGTACCGAAGGCGTGACAGAGCGCGTCAAAAAGAGGCATTTTGCCAAGCAGTAAAAAGACGACAAGGAGCGCTGTGAGGGAGAGGTAAATCCCATATAGGATGCGCGCTGTATCCGATAGCTTTGCCACCAGCTTGCCAAAGGCCGGACCGGGCATTTCCGCTTTAGCGATCTGTACCGAGCTGGATGAGGCGTGGGGCGTTAAAGCAAGAACAAAAACGAGTACGCCCATACCACCGATCAGATGGGTAAAGGAACGCCAAAAGAGAACGGAATGGCTCAGCAGCTCAACGTTATGCGAAACGGATGCACCGGTTGTGGTTAAACCGGAGGCAATTTCAAAAAAGGCATCTACTACGGAAGGATACTGCCCGGTTAAATAGAGTGGCAAACCGCCGATCAGTGACATGGAAAGCCAAAGAAAAGCGCACATGACCAAACCTTCCCGAGCGTAAAAATCCGAATTGGAAGGCTCTTTTCTTCCCAACAGCAAAAAAAGAACGGCTGAGAGACCAATCGCGGCAAGCCATGCCCCTTGATTCAAAAGGGGCTCCTGATAAATAAGCGACACGCCGAGAGGCAATAATAAGAGCAGAGAGAAGACGCCGTAGACTCTTCCCATAATAAAGCGCGTGATGGAATGGTTCATCCTTCACCTCGCAAAAATCCGTTTAATTCATTGGCCATGCCGTGATTCGAGACCAAAAGCACATGATCTCCTACCTGAATGGAATCATGACCGGAAGGAATGATGATTTGATGCTCGCGTACGATGAGGGCGATGAGCACGCCCTCTCGAAATTTTACCTGCGAGAGAGGAACATTAATTGCGTGAAACGTGGGGCGAGCAAAGCATTGCATGATTTCCACCTTACTGCTGCGAACCCGGTAGAGCGCCTCAATGTTGGAGCTTTGTGAAGCATTGTCAATCGAGCGCACATAACGGATGATGGCCGTAGCACCCAAGTTTACGGGTGTGATCATGGACTGCACACCTACGCTGAAAGCAATCGGCAAAAGTGCCAGACGATTGACTTTGGTAATGGTGCGCGGGACGCCTTCCGAAGCGGCAAACATGGAGAGGATGATATTTTCCTCGTCGATTCCGGTCATGGCGACCACACAATCATATTCCTGGATATTCTCCTCTTTGAGGAGGGTCTGGTCCGTTCCGTCGCCGAAGATGATTTCAAAATTGGGAAACTCCTCAGCCAGATCATTTGCGATGAATTCGTTGGATTCAATCAACTTGATGTGTTTGGAAGTTTTGCGATGCATGTCGAGTACATAACGGGCGATACGCCCGCCGCCGACGATCAGCACCGATTTGATGCGGGAAAGTCCACCGAATTCCGCATAAAGGTTACGCAAATCCTTGTGCTCGCCGAGCACGTAGAAATGTTGTCCGGCCTGAAAGGTGGTTTCGCCGCTGGGAATAACAGAGCGTTCATTTTCCTGGATAATAGCCGTAATAAGTCCCGGGAAGCGCTTGCGAAAAGCAATCATGTTCATGCCGATCATGGGACTGTCTTCTTTCACCAGCAATTCGACCATCGTCACCTGGCCGTGCGCAAAAGATTCTACGCTTAATGCCGTAGGAAATTGCAACGTGCGAAAAATCTCTCGCGCCGCCTCGCGCTCCGGATTGACCATTAGCGAAATGCCCAGATTTTTGGAAGTAAAATCCAGATGTTCGGCGTATTCCGGCGTACGGATGCGTGCAACGGTATATTTCGCACCGATACGGTTGGCAATCACACAGGAAATGATATTCATTTCGTCCTGCTCGGTGACGGCAATAAAAATATCGCATTGACCGACGTCGGCGCGCGATTGTATCTCATAGAAAGAGCCATTGCCTAAGACGCCGGTGATGTCGTAGGATTCGAGAAGCAGTTGTAGCCGATCCGCATTTTTTTCAATCAATGTGATATTGTGGCCTTCCGCGGACAGACTTCGGCAAAGCTCTTCGCCCATCTTTCCTGCTCCAACGATAACAATGTCCATTCTGTCTCCCTATCTTTCTATAACAAAATGTATGCCGCGTTTTTTCAAAAACGCAAATACAAGAGAATGTTTTTTCGGTCAAAAGAGTTTATCACGTAAATTTTTCCAATACCAGTTGGTACGGAAAATCACCCGGCGAATGGTATCTTCGGGAACAAAAAAAGTGAAGCGTTTTACGCCGTGAAAGTGGTGAGATATGCCGTCTCCAACCAGTTGAATGCGTTCTTGATCCGGTCGATCGATTGTGACAACGGTTTTGGATGGCGCCGGAAGAACCAAGGAAGTGGGCAGGGAATCAAAGCTTTTGGATCGAACGGGATGCAGCGTAGTGATCTGATAGCCCTTGAGCGTCTGATGCAAAATGGAACCGCCTGCGGAAAGGGTATAGGCGGTGGAGCCTGCCGGCGTGGAAAACATCAATCCATCTCCGGAAGTGTTGATAAAATCCACACTGTCGATGTTGACTCCCAGATGCACAATATGCTCATCGCTACTCTTGACCAAAAACTCATTGACGGCAAGCAGAGTATAGGTCCAGGCCGTCGTCTCGACGGTGACGCCCAGAAGGGCTTGCGAATGAATCTCATATTTTTTATTCAAAAGCAGCGTGAGATGCTCTTCCAGATCGGTGGTGTTGACTTCTTGAAAAAAGCCCAAATGCCCGGTATTGATGCCTAAAAATGGAATGGAAGAAAAGCTGGTCGAGTGAACGGCACGAAGAAACGTGCCGTCTCCGCCGATGACCACATTATATTTTGCTTGTTCATCGTAGAGGCGGGAAATCGTATAGTCATGGTCTTGAAAAAAACGTTGCACACGTTCATGCACCACATCCGATTCCATGCCCGGCTTTCGAAAAAGATTGATCGTTTCCATCTGGCATCCCTTTCCTGCATACTGCAGTAATGGTATCACATTTCGGACTCTCTTGTACTACGGGAAAAGGTATGCTACACTCAAATTGTCCTTGGATACGCCTGAAAATTAAACCTACGCATCTTATAAGGAACGGCGGAGTCCTACAACCGAAGGCAAGCCCCCTTTGAGGGGACGTCAGAAGCGCAAGGCAGCTGTTCCACCTTCACATACAGAAGGTATTAAACGAGTAAGGCCCAAGGATTCGTCTATTCCTCCCGCCTGATCGGCGGGAGTTTTTTTGGTTGCGAATGGGGTATAACGTGAAACAGATCGCAGGAAGTAGCGTTTGTTGAGCGATAGAACGACGAACGATGGCAACGCTGTAGCGCCCATCTAACCGAAGCGAAAGAACAGAAAAGGAGTTGTTATGGGGATTATTGATTATATCGAAGCGAAAAATAGGGAACGCGTCATTCGCGCACGTCGTGAAGATAGCAAAAAAGTGGGCTTGGGTCTTATCATAGGGGCCGCTATTGGCGCTGGCATCGGCATTTTGACTGCTCCGAAGTCTGGGGAAGAAACACGTCAGGATATCGCGAAAAAGGCGAGAGAGGCCGGTGACGTGGTTCGTGATAAAGCGGATGAATATGTCAATCTTGCACGCGATTTCGGCAACGACGTTGGTGAAAAGCTGAGCCAGATTCGTCCCGCCATTCAAGAAAAATTAGAGGATCTGGGGCAACAATACGAAGAATCCGTTCATGGCTTAAAAACCGAAATTTCCAAGGCCAAGGAAGAAGCCTCCGATAAAGCCGAAGCGATCAAGGAAGGCGCCAAAAACGCTGCAGAAGATGCCGGAAAGGGCGCGAAAAAAGCGGCCGAGGACGTGAAGGAAGCGGCAAAGGACGTCAAAAAAGATGTAAAAGAAGCGGCCAAAGACGTCAAAGAAGACGTTAAAGAAGCAGCAAAAAAAGCAGATAAATAACGGCGAACAGGCAGGAGGTTTACGATGAACAACTTGACCTTAACCGTATCGTTACAGGACGTATTGTTGTTTGCCCTGTTCATACTTCTTATCGTTGCGGTTGTTGTACTCATTCGGGTGTTAAACAATTTGAAGACGATGACGTCTGCTTTTCAGGAGCTCATCGATAAGAATAGTGAGGAGCTGGATGCAACCATTAAATCGTTGCCGGTTCTTACCGAACGACTGGACCACACGCTGGACAAGGTGAATACGATACTGGACGATTCCTCTGAATCCATTGTTGATTCCCTTGCGCAAGCAAAAACCACGTTAGAGAATGCCAATCGTTTAAGCAGTGATGTGGCGGATACGGTGCAGTATGTAGCGACGGCGGCTGTGGACACAGCGGATCTTATTTCGACCAATGTCAACCGTGGAAGCTCCACGCTAAATTATGTGAAAGAAGTGTTGCGCATTGTGCGCGATGTCCTGCATAAATAGCACATCGGACAGTGTTACATTAACACAGGAGTCTGAAAAGAAGCCCCGATCGGGGGGCTTCTTTTTTTGTGAAAAGGTTAATTTTTTCGGCTCGATCCTTCAAGATGTGTTATGTGAAAACATGGGGAAAACGGATTGTACAGCAAGATCCAAGCAGCAAACAAAGAAATTCTTTCACATGGAATCGTTTTTATGGTATTCTGAACACAGGTAGCGATACAGGGAATAGAGGTGAACTTATGGCACAACCGACAATTAAGGATGTAGCAAAATTAGCCGGGGTATCGATCTCCACCGTTTCGCGCGTGATGAACAAGTCTAAGCCGGTCAGCCCGGAAGCGCAACGTAAGGTCATCGATGCCATCAACAAGCTTGGTTTCAAACCCAATGAACTGGCGCGCAGTCTCGTAATGAAGAAATCCAATTCGATCGGCATCCTCGTTAAGGATATCGGTATTCATTACATGGCGGAGATGATTCGCGGCGCAGAAGAAATCGGACGTATGTATAATTACGATATTCTTCTCTCCAGCACGTATGGGGAACGGGAATTGGAACAACGAGCGATTGACTTTCTCTATCGCAAGCAAGTGGAAGGCATCATCATTCTTTCGGAAAGTATCGAACCGGAAACGATGGTGAAAATTAAGGAATATCGCCTGCCGTATGTTCTTCTTGACCGCTTCTATAAGTCGGCGGATTTACACACGGTCACCATTCATCAACGCGAAGCGATGAAGGAATTGACGAACTATGTTCTTTCCTTAGGCAATCGTTCCGTACGGTACTTGCGTAGCAGCTTGAATTTTGATTTTTCCAAAGAGCGTTGCGGTGGTTATGACGATGCCATGCGCGAAAAAGGCCTTACTCCCGTCAAAATCGATGCGGATGGAGACAACATTGAGGCCGGCTATCATGCCGCTGAAGAATTGCTTCAAGGAAGTGAAAAGGATTCTTTTGATGCTTTGATTTGTGAGAACGATGAGCTGGCGATCGGCGTTATGACGTATTGCTATGATCACGGGATTATCATTCCTGATGCCTTTCAGATTGCCGGGTTCGGCGGCTCTCCCGATGTGCAGATTTTTCGCCCGCGCTTGACGACAATGGAAGAACCCTATTATGACATCGGTGCAGTGGCGATGCGGGCCTTAACAAAAACGCTACAGGGAAAGACAACTCTTGACGAAACCTTATATTTACCAACGCAAATTCTTATTGGGGAGTCGACAGAGCAAAAAAAGTAGGGTATAACAGACACGAGCCCTTATTATCCTGAAGGAGGTTTACATGGCAGAGAAAACGGTAACGGTGGTCAATGAGACAGGCTTACATGCACGGCCGGCAGCAGCGTTGGTACAATTCGTAAAAAACATCCCGGGGGATGTGGAATTGGTCAAGAATGGCAAGGTTGCTAACGCAAAAAGCATCTTCAACGTGATGAGCCTGGGTATTTCCAAAGGCATGGATATCACCGTTCGCGTAAACGGAGAGGATGCCGAGGCACATGTAGATCGGATTGTAGAGTTCATCTCGCAACTGACCGACTGACGATGACAGGGAGCACCTTACGATGCTCCCTTTCTTTTTTTGCCTGAAAAAAGAAGAAAGGGAAGAAAGGCGTTTGTAAGGACGCCCTTATCGTAGTGGATATCGTGAAAAACGGCGTGCAAAGACATTGCGATGCGGTAAGGAGGCGAAGATGACAAAACGAATACCGGGCATCATCGCTTCATACGGCATGGCGATCGGGGTAGCAAAACGCTGGATCCCTGAAGAAATTCCCATTCGTACGGATTGGATCAGCGAGGATGAGGTGGATGAGGAATTTCAGGCGGTGAAAAACGCCTTTTCCGCGTACCGCATAAAATTGAAACAGGAGGACGCACCGTCCCCTCTGCTTTCCTCTTTACGCGAGGCGCATATTGCCTTGTTGGATGATCCGTACCTGCTGGAAACGGTGCAGCAATGCATTTTGCAAAAGCACATGCCCGCGGATCGGGCGTTGGCCTCCACGATACGCATGATGGCCGCACAACTGGAAGCCTTGGAAGATCCCTATTTACGCGAGCGAGGGAGTGACTATCGCGATATGGGACGAGGCTTACTCTATCAGCTGAAGGGGCTTCCCATTCCTCGGCTGGATCAACTTTCCGAGCCCTGTATTCTCATCACAGAAGAGCTGGCACCATCCGATGCTTTGCACTTGGATAAAAAAAACGTACTGGGGTTTACGAGCGATCGCGGGGGCGCCACATCGCACACATCGATGATTGCACAGACCATGGGAATACCGGCTCTGGTCGGTTTACCTGCGTTTTCTTCCATGGTGGAGGATGGTGATCTTCTGATTCTTGATGCGGAAAATGGCGAAGTGATACTGGATCCGGATGAAGAGACCCTGGCGCTGGTACAGGCCAAGATGGATGCGGGAAAACGAAGAAACCTGCAATGGGCAACGTCGCCACAGGAACAAGCGTTAACCGAGGATGGCCATCGTGTGGAGGTGTTGGTCAATATCGGCGGACTGGAGGATTTATCCGTAGGGCTTTTTGCAGGAGCGGAAGGCGTCGGACTGTTTCGTACGGAATTGCTGTATATGGAACAGGATCACTTTCCGACGGAAGAAGAACAGCTTCGCGTCTATCAGCGGGCAGCGACATTGCTCGGCGATCGAGAACTGATGATTCGCACATTGGACATCGGTGGAGATAAGCGATTACCCTATTATGCCTTTCCTCGGGAAGCGAACCCTTTCCTCGGTTGGAGAGCGCTTCGCTTCTGCTTCGATCGGGAAGATATTTTCCGCGCACAGCTTCGTGCGATTTTGCGCGCATCAGCGTATGGAAACGTCAAAATTATGCTTCCCATGGTCATCAGCCCATCCGAAGTGTTGCATGTCAAAAAGCTACTGGAAGAAGAAAAGGAAAGTCTCAGCGAAAAGCATCTTTCCTTTGATCCCCATCTTCCGATAGGCATTACGGTGGAAACACCGGCTGCCATACTATTAGCGGAGGATTTGGCCTCTTGTTGTGATTTTTTCAGCATCGGGACCAATGATCTCACGCAATATCTGTTAGCCACCGATCGGGGCAACAATCATGTGGCAAAATTGCATTCCCCCTTTCATCCGTCCGTTGTTCGAAGCATACAACGAGCGGTCCAGGCGGCCCATGCGCATGGAATTCCTTGCGGACTATGCGGAAGCTTTGCGGGAAATTTACGTGCGACGCCGTTGCTGCTGGGATTGGGAGTGGATGCACTTTCTGCGCCGGCCTCGATTCTTCCCCAGTTGAAAGAACGTGTTAGAGGAATTACACTAAAAGAGGCGCAACAGCTGGCGCATGCTGTCTGCGGCATGCATTCCACAGAGGAAATTTTTCGCGCGGTTTGCGCGTTTTCACCAAAAAAGACGGAAGGAGGAAGAGAATGAAAGAAAGCGGAAAAAAGATGCTCCTCATTTTTTGGGGCTGCTTTATTCTGGCTTTAGCCATGAATTTCTTCTTCATCCCTAACCATATCGCCGCCGGCGGCATCAGCGGGCTGGCCATTGTCATCAATTACGTTTTTCCTTTTCTCGGCATCGGAACCCTTATATTGATTGGAAACGTCCTTCTGTTTGTTATGGCCTTTATGATTCTGGGAAAGCAGTTTGGGCTTATGACGTTGGTCGGTTCGATTTCCTACTCGGTATGGATTATTTTTTTCGAGCATGTGGCCCCGGTGACCCGACCGATTGTTGCCGATCAGTTGCTAGTCATTTTAATTGGATCCGCCATTAGCGGAATCGGACTGAGCTTTGTCTTTACGCAAAATGCCTCTACGGGAGGAACGGATATTCTCGGAGCGATTTTGAATAATATTACGCATATCGGCATGGCAAAGAGCTTGCTCATGGTTGACGCCATCGTGGTTCTTTTGGGCGGCATTTTTATCTCGCTCGAAAATGCTCTTTATGCCATCGTTGCGATTTATCTGCAGGCGATGATGTTGGAAAACATGATCGCCGGCTTCGGACGTCGTATGGTGATGAATATTACGACCTCCAGGGTGAATGAAGTGAATCAATACATTATCGAGAAGATGCATCGCGGTACGACGATTTACCACACACAGGGCGGCTTTTCGCATCGTCCGCATTGTGCGATTGTTTCCGTCGTACACAATAATGAGTATATTCGCATTAAAGATTTCGTAGAAAAAACGGATCCCGGCGCCTTTGTTTTCGTCTATTCCGCAAATGAAGTCTTAGGAGAAGGCTTTACTTATGCCCCGGGACAGCGATCCCCCAATCGTTTTATGACGCCCGAGGAAGAGGCGGTGATGCCGAACGATAAGCGGTCGTATGAAAACAATGAAAAAGAGAATGAGGCTAATTATGCAGCTGGGCACAACACAAACGCTTAAAATTCAGTCGATAACCCCGCCGGGAGCCATTCTGCAGGGAAATATCCTTTTGCCGAAACGCTTTGTTCCCGAGGGGGCGAAGGTGGGAGAAAATATAGAAGTTTTTCTTTTGCGCGATTCGGAGGATCGACCCATCGCCACCACACGTCGACCAAAAGTTCAGGTGGGAGAATTGGCTCTGCTTACCGTAAAAGACGTTTCCCGTCAGGGAGCCTTTCTCGATTGGGGATTGGACAAGGATCTCTTTCTGCCTTTTCAGGAACAGATGCATCATGTCAAGCCGGGGGAAGCCGTTCTCATCTATTGTTATCTTGATAAATCCGAGCGTCTTTGTTCGACCATGCGCGTCAAGAATCGTTTCGCCTTTCCGGAAGAACTGCATGAAAATGATTGGGTGGAAGGCGTGGTCTATGCGAATAATCCCGACATCGGCGCCTTCGTTCTTGTAGAACAGAAATATAACGGCCTGATTCCTGCAGACGGTACGCGGGGGGCTTTGCGCATAGGTCAAAGCGTGCGTGCCCGGGTAGAACGAATTAAAGCCGATGGAAAAATCGATCTCAGCTTACAGTCGCGCACACATGAGCAGATGGATACCGATGCCATCACGATTTTGCGTATGGTGCAGGCAAATAACGGCTTTTTGCGCGTTAACGATCATAGTGATCCCGAAACCATACGCATGCTCTTTGGCATGAGTAAGGCACAGTTTAAACGCTGCATAGGCCGATTGCTGAAGCAAAAACGAATCGTATTCTGTAAAGATGGAATTGCTCTTCCAGAACAAAAATAAACGCGAGAAAAGCAACGGTGAGGAAAGGGAAAAGGGAGGAAAAGCATGGACGATAGCATATTAGCTCGTGTCGATGACAGAGCGATAACCCGGCAAGAGGTGGAGGATCTGCGCCGCCTATTAGGAGAGCAGGCCGAACATTTTCAGGGGGAAGAAGGCGACGCTCGTCTGCTGGAGGAAATTATTCACCAGGAGCTACTCTATCGCGATGCTGTTGATAAGCATATTGATGAAGAGGAAGCCTTTAAGAAGCAACTGGAAGAACAGATGACGCTAGTCAAAAAACAGCTGCTGCAACAATACGCACTGCAAAAATTACTCTCCGCTGTACAGGTTCTGCCACAGGAAGTGGAGGACTACTATCGGGCCAATGAAGAGCATTTCAGTGAAGAAGAGAAAAAAGATCCGGACAAACAGAAATCACAGATTTATATGCAGCTTCTGTTGCTTCGGCAACAGGCTACGTATGTGAACTATACCGCTTCGTTGGAAAAGACCTACCGCGTCACGCGCACAAAAGCGGCGCAGAAAAAGGAGGAAGAACATGAGTGAACAAACGATATTTCAAAGCCATCCGATTTTTGATTATTTCTATCGCATGAACCAGATTCCGCGTTGCTCCGGTCAGGAACAGGCCATCAGCGATGCGCTGGTTCAATGGGGAAGCGAGAAAGGTTGGAAAACACAGCAGGATAAGGCGGGAAATGTCCTCTTGACCAAGCCCGCATCTCCCGGATATGAATCCGCTCCACGCATCATTATGCAGGGCCACATGGATATGGTATGCGTCAAAGGCAAAGGAGTGGAACATAACTTTACCTGTGATCCCATTGCGATGGAAGAACGCGACGGCTGGCTACATGGTGTCGGAACGACTTTAGGTGCGGATGACGGCATTGGCGTGGCGATGGGATTAGCGATCCTCGACGAACAAATGGATTTGCCGCAGATTTCTCTCTTAGTGACCACGGACGAAGAGGAAGGCATGAATGGCGTTCTTTCCCTTTCTCCTTCTTGGCTGGATGCGGAAATGCTCATCAACATCGACTCGGAAGAAGAAGGCTATGTCACCGGCGGTTGTGCGGGCGGTGCTACGGGCGAATTTACCATGCCGCTAT
Organism: Murdochiella vaginalis; assembly: GCF_900119705.1. Taxonomy (GTDB): domain Bacteria; phylum Bacillota; class Clostridia; order Tissierellales; family Peptoniphilaceae; genus Murdochiella; species Murdochiella vaginalis. Next base: position 1,054,070 of record NZ_LT632322.1, read on the forward strand.
CCCGCGAAGCCGTTTCGGGTCAGAGCGGCTTGCATATCACGATCACCGGCATGAATGGCGGCCATTCGGGCCAAAACATTTTGGCGGAACCCAATAACGCCTGCAAGGTCATGTCGCAGTTTCTGCATGCCATTTTGCAGGAACATGCGCTTCGCATTGCGCGTTTCTACAGCGGTGAGAAGCATAACGCGATTCCGAATGAAGCGCAGGCTTGGATCAGCTTTGCTTCCGAAGAAAAAGAGGCCATTTTGCAATGCATCCAAAAGACTTGGACAGCCATGCAGGAACGCCTGCTCAAGCAGGAGCCGGATATCGCGATGCATACCGAAGACTACTCGGTGGAGGGGAATGTGTTGACCACAGAATCCACCAACCATTTACTGAATCTCATTGATATTCTTCCGCACGGTGTGTACCGCATGCGGGAAGATGGCAAGAACGTGTTAGCTTCCGATAATCTTGCCATTGTGGATACGAAAGAGGCGCATGCCGATGTGATGGTTTCCGTTCGTTCCAGCTCGGAGGCAGTGCTTTCTGAATTGCAGGAAAAAATTAACCGTGCCGTGCAAACCTTCCACGGCCAGGGACGGTACACGGATGTGTATCCCGCTTGGGAATTGGCGGAACATTCTCCGCTGCGTGATCTCTTCTTAGCTACCTATCGGGAGGAAACCGGGGAAGAGGCGGAATTATTGGACATTCATGCCGGCTTGGAATGCGGTTTATTTGCGGAATACAATCCGAAATTGGACATGATTTCGATCGGACCGGATATTGAGGGAGCGCATACAACAAGCGAACGCTTGAATATTGCTTCGACGCTACGCACGTATGACATCCTGAAAAAACTGATCGCGCGCATCGCCACGATGCGGTGAAACGTGTATAATAAAAGAGGCAGAGCATTTCCCACAGTAACCATAAGGAGGATCCGCCATGACGGAGGATAAAACCAAAGATTTAGAAGTGGAAGAACAGAATGACGAAGAATGGGATATGGATGAAGAAGACCATATCGTTCTAACGCTTGATGATGATACGGAATTGGAATGCGTTGTTTTAGACATCTTCCCGTTCCAAGATAAAGAATATATCGCCCTTTTTCCGGTGTCCGAGGAAGATGAGGACGAAGAAGACGAAGGCATCCTTCTCTACGAATATGCCGAAAGCGAAGACGGCGAAGAGATTGAGCTGTCGCAGATTGAATCCGAAGAGGACTATAACGCCGTGGCGGAAGAATTTGATCGTCTGTTAGCGGAAGACGACGAATGCGACGGGGAAGGCGACTGTGATTGCGGTCATGATCATTCACAGGCTGAGAAGTGAGAGGGGGAAGCGGTGATTCAGTTAGTATTGGGACCGAGCGGAAGTGGTAAAACGACGCGCATGATTGATCAGGCGAATGAGGAGCACAAATCGCATAGCGGTCATCTGGTTTTTGTGGACAATGACGATTCGCAAATGTTCCGTTTGGACCATTCGGTTCGTTTGATCAATATGAAACAGTATCACATTCATACGATGGATCGCCTCTATGGTCTGTTAGCAGGCATGCTGGCCAGAGACTTTGATATTGAGCGCGTGTTCATCGACGGCTTACATGCTCCCTTATTGCAGGCCGGAGATTTTAAAGAGAACCTGGAAGCGCTGATCACCCTGTCATCCGAAAATAAGGCAGATATCATCATCGGATTGGATCTCAAGCCGGAGGATATTCCTAAGGTAGACGGCGTCGAAATTGTTGATCTTTCGGAAGCCTGAGAGACCGAAGCGCATTCCTTAAGGAATGCGCTTTTTCTTTTTGCAGAAAGGACTGCTGATGCGTGAAATCACGGTGGGAGTCAATGATGCCGATCAGCGCTTGGATCGTTTTCTGATGAAGGCGTTTCCCCGCGCGACGACGTCATTTTTACAAAAAAAGATTCGTCAAAAAAAAATTAAAGTCAACGGACAACGCGCGGAAGCCCATACGTTTTTGCACGAGAACGATACCGTTCAGATTTATCTCTATGAGGAGGTTCTTCTTCCTCTGGAAAAAAGCAAGACGTTTACTGCGTCTTCGATTCGACTTTCTTACGCCTATGAGGGCCCCCTGTTCAGTGTCATCGATAAGCCCGCAGGCATGCTCTCCCATCCGGCACATCCGCGTGATTATGGAAAAACAGCGGTGGATGGGTTTGTCACCGACTGCATCGCTTCCGGCGCCTATATTCCTCGACTGGAAAACAGCTTTGTTCCGGCATTAGTCAATCGTTTGGATATGCAGACCGCGGGTTTATTGCTCGCTGCAAAGACGCATGCAGCCATGTTGCTTTTACAGCAGGGTTTACAAGACGGCAACATTGAAAAGCACTACTTAGCGTACGTGGAGGGCAAAATCGAGAGAGAAGAGACCATTACGCTTCCTTTGCGCACGGAAAACGGGAAAAGCATCGTTGACGCCGACGGAAAGGTCTGTGTCACGCACGTCAAGCCGCTGGTATCTCGTGACGATTTTTCTTTGCTTGCCATACGCCTCGAGACCGGCCGAACGCATCAAATTCGCGCGCATTTGGCGGCAACCGGTCATCCTTTGATTGGTGATCGCCCTTATGGGGCTCAGTATCGCACAGAATTATTTCCACATCATCTTTTGCTCTCGTCGCGTCTGCTGTTTCATAATGGCAAAGCGCTTGCACTGTCCACACCGTTCAACGTATACTCGAAGCGTACAGAAGAATTTAAGGCGTTGATGGAAACCATTGCGCCGTAGCGATAAAGCTTATAAGGGAGAAAGAAATGGGCATTAAGATTCTTTTGGTGGAAGACGAAGCCCCAATTAGAATGTTTACCAAAATTAATTTGGAAAACGAAGGCTTTCAGATTGTGGAAGCGGAGAGCGGTGAAGAAGGCGTCGCGCTGGCTCGAACAGAGCAACCGGACATCGTAGTTCTTGACCTGATGCTTCCCGGCATCAGTGGCTACGACGTCTGTACCATTTTGCGCACGGAAATGCCACACATCGGTATCATTATGTTGACCGCGAAATCACAGGAAATTGACCGCATTCTCGGCCTCGAAAAGGGAACGGATGATTATATGGTCAAACCGTTTAATCCTCATGAACTGGTTTTGCGCGTGCGATCGCTCATACGCCGGCTCAAGCTGGAAGAACATCCGATTAATTCCCAGGAAACTTCTCGCACCCTTACCGACGGACCGTTTACCTTGGATCTTTATGCGCGAACCTTTTCTAAAAAGGGGAAACCGATCGATCTGACGCCGACAGAACTGTCTATCATCAAAATGTTTATGACACATCCCGGAAAGGCTCTCAGCCGAGAAGAAATTTTGCATCAAGCCTGGGGAGAGGATTACCAAGGAGAGAGTAAAATCGTCGATGTCAATGTTCGTCGCATTCGGGCTAAGATTGAGGATAATGCGGCAAAACCGGCATATTTGGAAACGGTATGGGGGGTTGGATACCGGTGGAAAAAGAGCGAATAACGAATTTTACGGACATGATCGGCGTACGCATCATGGGGGTGTTTATAACCGTCATTTTGTTGGTTGCCGTCGTTTTTGAAGTGTTTTATATTCAGTCGCTCTACAGCTACTACTACGACAACGTCAGCGGTGTTTTGGAATCCCAGGCGCGATATAGTGCGGAGCTGTTTTTGAGCTATGTTTCCGATGACGATTTGCATACGATTGTGCTGGAAAACAAAAATCAGTTCTATCGAGCCAATACGATGCAGGTGCAAATTCTCAATAATGACGGAACGGTGCTCTTTGATAATCGCGGGACAGCTCTTCCGGGAACCAAGGTGAATGCGGAGGACGTGCTGGAAGCCCAAAAAAATGCCACCGGCATTATGGTGGGAAGGGTTTCTTATTCGGATGAGCCCGTCATGTCCCTTTCCTATCCGCTGCGCAACCAAACGGCACAGGTGGGCATGATTCGCCTGACCACCTCTCTATCCGGCATCAACGACCTGATTCTTTCCCGCATCTGGCCGTCGATTCTCTTTGCATTGCTGATGATCGCTTTGGTGGGCTTGCTTTCATTCATGATGTCTCGATCTATTGTAAGGCCCATACACAATCTGACGACGGTGGCGTTGAAGCTTTCGGACGGTCAGTACGAAGAGCGTGCGGATGAGACTCCTCGTGGAGAAATTGGCGAATTGGCGCGCACCATGAATCAGATGAGCGATAATATTCGCGAAAAAGAGGAGCTGAAAAATGAATTCATCTCCTCCGTTTCCCATGAGCTGCGCACGCCGCTCACGTCCATCAAAGGCTGGGCCATCACTTTACAGACAGAAGGCATTAAGCCCGAGATTATGGGGGAGGGGCTGAAGATTATCGAAAAAGAATCGGAACGTTTAGGCGCGATGGTGGAAGACCTTCTGGACTTTTCACGCTTTTCTTCTGGCCGTATTAAACTGAGCAAAAGTCGTTTCAATCTCACCGAAATATCCAATCACATTCTTCTACAGATGCACCCACGCATAGAGGAAAAACGAATTAACATGAACTATAGTTATTCGCAAAGCTGCATCGAAATTGTAGGCGATGAGGGCCGTATTAAACAGGTTCTGCTCAATCTTCTGGACAATGCGATTAAATTTACGGATGAAGAAGGCACCATTTACCTTACGATTGACACCGAACCACAGCAGGTTGTGCTCAGCGTAACCGACACCGGCATCGGTATTTCCGAAGAGGAAATCGCCTTCGTCACCGAGAAATTCTGGAAAGGAAAGACTTCGCGTTCGCATACCGGGTTGGGCCTTTCCATCTGCGAAGAAATCGTCAAGGCCCATGGCGGAGAATTGACCATTAAAAGCAAAGTGGGAACGGGAACGAGCGTTACCGTGCGTTTACCGTACGAAGAAGTTTCCGAGCAGAAGGAGGAGGAAGCATGAAACGTTTGCAAAAAATACTTCTTCTGTTCTTGCTGTTTGTTCTGGTCGGTTGCTCTTCTTCTAAGGAACGCGCCGTCAATGATCTGACATCGGTATTGCGTCCGCCGGAATTGCGCGCACTTCCGCTGGAGGGCATTTGGCAGGTCACGCGCCTTATTGAACGGGATAAAAATGAGAAGAATGAATCTACACATCAGATAGGTGATAAGCTATATATCGATCCGGAAGTCGTTTCCTTTGGAGATGCCATGACCGTTTCCCCGTCGTTTTCGTCCAAGTCTGTAAAATTACAGGATTATCTGAAGATGCGCTACATTCAGGAGGATTTCGGGGTTGATACGGAATCCAATGTCTTCATTGCGATGATTCGCGATGCGGATGTATTTTCCATGGATTTGATTTTATTGCCGGATCATCAATTGGCGTATATCAGCGGTTCGCACATCTACATAATGGAACAGAAAAACGGCGTGGTTCCTGCTCGAGAGAAGGAAGCGATACGCATGAAGGCGAAGGACAATGAGGTTTTGGAAAAAGATACGTCTTCATCCAGCTCCATCACTACGCTTATGAGCTTACGAATGAAAAAAAACAGCGATTCCGGCATTCCCTACTATGAATATGCCACCTATCTGGTGGCCGATGAACCCGAAACGGATCGTCCGTTGGTGTATAAAATGGATCATCTGTTCGTCTATAACACGGAAAATATTGCTTGGCTTTTGGACTATGAACCGTTGGAACCGGATATCACGAACGGAGTGATGAATGGAAGATTTCAATTTTATTCCACACGGGACACGGACGGTAATAACCGCCAAGTTTTGGTTGATCAGCTCGGAAGGGGCATCACCTACATTGACGGTAGCATCATCTCCTTTGATAAGCCGACGCAATACCCGGCGCAGAAAGACACGCCTAAAAAGTATGAAATACAGCGTTTAGATAAATTGGCTGAAGGTCGTCCGCTTAAGGTGAGCGAAATTGGCGGAGAAAAAGAAGCCAAGAGCATGAAGGAGCAGGTGAATGCACAGCTGCAATTTTTGGATCCGGCGGGCGAGGTGGATCCCAAGCGTTTCCCGATTGATGAAGACAATATCGGCATAGTGCGCCGCAACCTCAACTGGGGCTTCATCACCAGTATGAATTGGCGTGCCGGGGATAAGATTTTTCCTTCTCCGATCTCCATTGATCTTGTGCCGCTGGTAAAGATTTTTAATGCCCCGACGGAATCACTGTCTTGGACAAGAATTACCAACAAGGCGCCCTTGGCCACGACGGCTTCGTCCTCGCCGGCATCGGACAGGCTATGGATCAAGACGGAAGATGAGTTGCTCTATTTTCAATCCACATCCAACCATATCGAAGATCGCTCCTTGCTGTCGATACAGATCGGAAAAGACGCGGATCTCATCGGGATACGGTATTTTTACGATGAACAGGGAAAACAGGTGCAGGAACAATTCACAAAACAGGAGCTGACGCAGCCGCAGGTACTTTATACGGAGCCCAGCGCTATGCATCGTGTGAATTTGACAGAATAACGGGCAGCGGTACGCCGCATTTCGTGTTTCGTAAGAGCTCTTCCTTCTTCGGACGGGAGAGCTTTTTGATGGCTGCTTCGGCCCGCATGGCTTCGCGCTTCCCCTTGCACGGCCAATATCCCGCTAACGAAACGGGGAGGTGCGCACGGGTATATTTTGCGCCGATTCCTTGCGAATGCGCACGCAGCCGTCTTTCGACGTCATTGGTATAGCCGGTATACAGGCTGCCATCTCCACAGCGCAACATATAGACATAAAATTGCACCTCGCTCATGCTTCCTCTCCTTCTCGCAGGGCGCTCAGTACATCTTGGATGGAAAATCCACGCCGACACAGCGCTTGTACAGTGCGCTCAAATTCTTTTTCGTCGGTTAGATCGCGATGCGCGTATTTCTTTCGGACGATCTGACGCAAAACCACTTGTTCTGATGTCTCCGGCACGCTTTGTATAGCGTCCTGGATCAGGCCGTACTCGACCCCTTTTTCACGCAATGCAACAGAAATGTGACGAAGGCTCCATCCTTTGCGCTGCTTTGCCTGTGCATAGCGGCAGGCATACCTTGCATCGTCCAGCCAGCCGGTTTTGGCAAGCTTTTCGACAACCTGCTCCTGCACCGACACAGGAATTTTTTCTTGGCGTAAGCGTCGTTTCACTTCACTTGTCGTACGCGGTTGGTAGCTTGCAAAGCGCAGACCGATAGTAAATGCGCGAAAGCGCGCATCTTCCGCAAGAAGCATCTCTTCCTGTGCTGCTGTCGGCTCTGCGGGGGCATGAAGACAAAGCTTTTGGTAGACGTCATAGGAAATGAGAAGCTCCCGGCCGTCTTCCAGGGTGAATACAAAGCCGTTTTTTTGGTCGTCATAGAGGATGCGAACGATGATCATAATTTCTCCTTTTCCTGATTATAGCATGCGCACATATGAGGTTGGGACACCATGACGTTTCATTTGTGATAGACTGCACAAGGATGTGAAAAGGGAATGGCTTTTTATGAAAGCGATCAAAAGACGAGCTCATAAATTGTAGAAAGAAGAAAGGAAATACCATGGCAGAATTAAAATATGAAGTGGTGGAGCGCTTAGGCGTCCTTAGTGAAGATGCGAAAGGCTGGAAAAAGGAGTTAAATTTGGTTTCCTGGAATGAAAGGGAACCCAAATATGATTTGCGCAGCTGGAATGCGGATCATACCCGCATGAGCAAGGGCATCACGCTAACGCAAGAAGAAGTGGAAATATTGGCTTCGCTTTTGCAGGAAGAAGTGGCACATGACTAAGCCGGAAAGAGAAGTAGAGGTGAAGCTTATCGGCGTGGATACCGACAAGCTGAAAAAGGATTTGCTTTCCCGAGGAGCCGTATTTGATGTGGAAGAGCATCAGACCAATATCCACATCGACTCGTCCTCCCATCCTTTACCGCCTTCCTCTCATATGCGCATTCGCCTCATTGAAGTGGAGGGGAAAGATATGGTGCGGGAATGGACTTATAAAAGACGCCTGCAAAAGGAAGATTGCCGTATCAATGACGAATATACCGTTCGTATCGAGGATGAAAAAGCACTGGGCCTCTTGCTACTACAGCTGGGCTATGATGTGCAGATTCCTATGCACAAGGTGCGCCGCCGTTATCTTTTTGAAGACTATCGCGTGGAATTTGATGAGTGGGATAAAGAGAGCTTCCCGTTTCCCTATATTGAGGTAGAGGCGTCGACGCCGGAGAAACTGCAGACCTTTTATGAAACGTTCGGGATTCCACAGGAGAAGATCTCCACGCTCTCCATTTCGGAGATGAAAGAAGCATGGCAGAACGGAACGCTTTCCATGGATTTGCAGTGAGAAATCGTCGACGGACAGTTGCATAGGCGGAAGGAAAAGAAGAATGTGTTTTTTGACATGCCTTCTTCGCGCCGCTATAATAAACAAAGGCAGGTTTCCACCTGCTTTATTTTTATAAGGAAGTGAGCAAAGAGTATGACCGAACAAACCATCTTAACCCAGGAAGGCTATACCAAGCTGCAGGAAGAATTGGAGTATCTCAAATCTACCCGTCGGGCGGAAGTTTCCGAGCATCTTAAAGTAGCGCGCGGCTTTGGCGATTTATCCGAAAATGCGGAATATGATGCGGCAAAAGATGAACAGCGTCAGTTGGAAGAACGCATTGTCGTCATTGAGCAGCAACTGAAAAATGCCCAGGTGATTAAGGAAGACGATTCCACGGAACAGGACGTGGTGCATCTCGGCTCCACCGTAAAAGTGTTGGATACGGAATATAACGAGGAGATGACCTTTACGATTGTCGGCACGGTGGAAGCGAATCCGAAAAAGAATAAGATTTCCAATGAATCGCCCTTGGGCGCCATGCTGTTGGGCGCAAAAGTGGGCGAAGAGCTTGTCGTGGAAACACCGGGTGAGAAAATAAAATATCGCGTTATCGAAATTCTACGATAGAGGAGGATACATGACAAAGCAGAGATCCGACAACGAAATGATTGCCATTCGCCGTCAGAAGCTACAAGCGTTGCGGCAAGCAGGAAACGACCCGCACACGATTACGAAAGTGGATGTCAGCGCGCATGCTGCAGAGGTTCGCGATCACTTTTCGGACTGGGACGGAAAATCCGTCTGCATGGCCGGCCGCCTTATGGCGAAGCGCGGGCACGGCAAAATGAGCTTCTTGGATTTACAGGATGCTACGGGAAAAATTCAATTGATCTGCCGCGAAAACGTCATGGGGGAGGAGATCTTTGCCGTCATTCGTGATTTGGATCTCGGTGATATTCTCAGCGTGGAAGGGACAATTATGCGTTCCGAGCGCGGCGAGATTTCCGTTTCCGCAGAAAAAGTGACCTTGCTGACCAAGGCGTTAGCTTTACTGCCGGAAAAATTTCACGGCTTAAAGGATCAGGATTTGCGCTATCGGGAGCGCTATGTGGATTTAATTGTCAATCCGGAGGTGAAAGAAGTCTTTGTTAAGCGGAGTAAAATCCTTTCCGGTATTTCGCACTATTTGGATAACCATGGCTATTTAGCGGTGGAAACTCCGATTCTCAACACCATTTCGGGCGGTGCCAATGCTCGTCCGTTTATTACGCATCATAATACACTGGACTTGGATATGTATCTGCGTATTGCCAATGAGCTGTATCTAAAACGTCTCATCGTTGGTGGATTCGATGCCGTTTATGAGATGGGGCGCATGTTCCGAAATGAAGGCATGGATGCCAAGCATAATCCGGAGTATACCGCGATTGAGCTCTATAAAGCGTATACCGACTACGAAGGCATGATGCAGCTTTGCGAGGAGATGCTCTCATCTGTGGCCGAAGAAGTTTGCGGCAGCACGACCGTGGAATATCAGGGACAGAGCTTGGAATTTCGTCCGCCGTGGAAACGCATGACGATGACCGAAGCCGTTCGGCAGTATGCCGACGTCGATTTTGATCAGATTCATTCCGACGAAGAAGCGAAAGCGGTGGCAAAGGCGCATAAGATCGAGACACAACCAACCGATGGGAAAGGTCGCATTTTACAGTATTTCTTTGATGCGTATGCCGAGGAGCATCTGATTCAACCGACGTTTATTTACGAATATCCGGTAGAAATCAGCCCCTTGGCGAAGCGTATGCCGAACAAACCGGATATGACCGAGCGATTTGAGGCGTTTGTTTGCGGAAGCGAAATTGGCAATGCGTTTTCGGAACTGAATGATGCCGAAGACCAGCGCGGACGTTTTGAGCATCAGGTTGCGTTGCGCGAAGCCGGAGATGAAGAAGCCGGTATGATGGATGAAGATTTCCTGCATGCGCTGGAAGTTGGCCTGCCACCGACGGGTGGCATGGGTCTGGGCATCGACCGCATTGTCATGTTCCTGACCAATCAGACATCGATTCGCGACGTTTTATTGTTCCCGACGATGAAACCGCTGGGCATGGAAAAGGCGGAGGCTTTGAAAAAACCGGAGAATGCTTCGGGTGAAGCGGCTTCGTCGACGCCGATCGACTTTTCCAAGGTAGAGATTGAACCGCTCTTTACAGATTTTGTGGACTTCGATACATTCAGCAAATCGGATTTTCGTGCTGTGAAGGTGCTTTCCTGCGAAGCAGTGCCCAAGTCCAAGAAACTGCTGCGTTTTGAACTCGATGACGGTACCGAGGAGCCGCGTGTCATTTTAAGCGGGATTCATGCTTACTATGAACCGGAGGAGCTCGTCGGCAAGACCTGTATCGCCATTACCAATCTTCCGCCGCGTAAGATGATGGGCATCGACTCCTGCGGCATGCTCATTAGCGCCATTCACGAAGAAGAGGGAGAAGAGAAACTTCACTTGCTGATGGTGGATGAGCACATCCCGGCGGGGGCGAAACTGTATTAAGATATGATTTGTTTCTATATAGCAGATTAAAAAAGCGACCGGAAGGTCGCTTTTTTTGTGGGTTATGGGGCGGTAGGAAGGCAGGAAGTATTCACGAGAAACGAAAATTGAAGTTAGTTGACGCTAACATACGTTGGAATTAAAATAGCACTCAGAAGGAACATTTTTATTCCATTAAGACGAAAGATTCCATTTTATAGTTAGCCATAGATAACAAAGGAGAGATGTATCGATGATACAGAAAAAAGGGAGTACGAAAATAACACCGGATAAGGCTGCAAAAAAGACAGCGGATTCTAAAACAGAAGAGTTGCTTGAAGAAGTGGAGAGCTTACATTTGGATGTTCCGGACGAAATTCGTAACCGGATTATACAGGATGTAAAGCAGAGTGAAAAACAAAACCGCGTTAGTGCGGTGGGATTAAGTCATGAGCTGTTGAGTGTCGCCCCGGAATACAAGAAAAAGATACACAATTCCATCCTTCTTGCATGCATAGGAGAAATTTTCAGTTTTGCTACATATTTTTTTAGCGCCGGAGCTGCCGGTTGGCTGATTCAAAGGGCTACAGGGAATGCCGTGCCTTTTGAGACATTGTTACAATATGCTTTCTCCGCCATCGTTTGCTTGCTGATCTATTTTGGCCTGACGGGAATCAGCACGACTCTTTCCCATACAACGGCGTTTTCCATACTTTCTAAATTGCGACTCACCTTATTCGAGAAACTGAAGAAGATTCCGATGGGATATCTGACAGAGCATTCTGTAGGACAGATGAAAGTCGTTATTATGGATCGTGTTAACGATATGGAGGATTGGGTTGCCCACATCATGCCGGAATTGCCCAGTCGGCTATTACATCCGCTTTTGTGCGCTCTTATATTGTTTTCTCTGGACTGGCGTATTGGTCTCTCCATTTTTGCGCCCTTACCGATTGCTTTGATCGGTATGGCAATGATGATGTATAAATATCGTGCTCGGATGGCGATTTGGATCTCCAGTTATGCCAATCTGGCGGATCGAAGCGCCGAATATGTTCGTGGAATTCCGGTAATCAAGGCATTTTTACAGGATTCCGTTTCGTATGGCAAATTTGCTGAAGCGGTTCGGTTTTATCATTTCTCCACGATGAAATGGTGGGAACAAAGTTGGCTGGGGCAATCTCTGATAGTCGCCGCCATCATGACACCGCAGTTGGTCAGTATGCCGTTAGCCTTCTACCTTTACGGGCAGAATCAAATGAATGTGCAAACTTTGCTTCTTTCTCTGATTCTGCCTCTTTCCATACTGCCGCAAGCCTTTGTTATTATGATGAGCTTTGAATTGTTTCAGCTTGCATCCAACAACTGGGCACCCATAAAAGAATTGTTGCAAATGCCGGAACAAAAGCGACCTCTGCCGGAAGAACGCGCAACCCTGGATCCCATTAAAGGCGTGGCGTTCGATCACGTATGTTTTTCTTATACGAACGAACGAGAAGTATTGCATAACATATCTTTTGAAACGGTACCGGGAAGTGTCACGGCGCTAGTTGGCCCTTCCGGCGGTGGAAAATCCACCATTGCCAAACTGTTGGCAGGATTTTGGGATCCGAGTTCCGGAAGCATTTCGATCGGCGGCATCGACACGCAAAATATTTCGTTTCTGCAACTTGCAGAAGAAATTTCTTTTGTTTCTCAGGAGAATTTCCTATTTGATGTGAGTTTGAAAGAGAACATTCGGCTGGGAAAACCGAATGCCACGGATGAAGAGATTATTGCTGCAGCCAAGGCAGCGCACTGTCATGAATTTATTATGGCGCTGCCTGAAGGATATGAGACAAGAGCCGGAGAAGCGGGTGGATCGCTTTCCGGAGGAGAACGGCAGCGTATTGCCCTCGCAAGAGCGATTCTGAAGCCGGCTTCTACTATTGTCTTGGATGAAGCGACCGCCTATGCCGATCCGGAAAATGAAGCGCTGATTCAGGAAGCAATTTCGCATCTTGTGAAAGGTAAGAATTTGATTCTTGTTGCGCATCGACTCCATACTATTCAACAGGCGCAACAAATTATTCTTATCGATAAAGGCCGTATTGTAGGAAAGGGAACGCACGAGGAATTGATGAGCAACCCTCTTTATGCAGACCTCTGGAAACAATATGTAGGGGAGGAATAAAATATGGATTTTATAAAAACGTCGCTACAATTAGCAGGACGATATAAAAATCGACTAAAGGCCGGCATGTTCTGTGTGTTTTTACAAAACATTTCAATTTTATTGAGCTTTTTTGCACTCTATCTTTCGTTTTGTTGGATGGGAGAAATAACGAGCCGGCATATTTTTATTATTTTGGGCGTTCTATTCGCATCGTTTTTTTTCCATTTTTTAACAGGTTGGAAAAAAAGCAGTTTGAGCGATGGTGTTTTCTTCGGCATTTTTAAAGAGTATCGTTTACAGGTAGGTCAAAAGCTGAAGAAGGCTCCTATGGGGTATTTTGCTGATCAGAGCCTTTCCCGTATTTTGGCTGCCTTTACCCATGTCATGAAAAGCCTTGAAAACTATTCTTCGATGAGTATCGATTTTATGATTTCCGGTGTTTCCACTTCCTTTTTTCTCGTAATCGGGATGTTTGGTATGCAATATAAAATCGGACTTCTCACGCTGGCTTGCCTATTTATGATTTGGTTTTGCGTATTCGCCATGGTTAAAACAGCGGAAAAAGAAGTGGCCCGGGAACATGCTGTGATTATGAAATTAAGCGACGCGCTCGTGGATGGCATTTGCGGCATTCCGGTTCTTCGAAGTTTTCCACAGGCGGATGCAGGGGTAGTAGAAAAAATACATGCGCAATTACAAAACGCCTCAGAAGAATGCCGTCTTGCACAGGTGCATTTTGAAATAGTGTTTGTAATATTTTCCCGCATTTTTATGACCATTATCCATCTGTCGAGTTTGCTTGTCACACTCTATTCTTGCTATCTTTACATAAAGGGAGAAGTTGCGCTGCCGAAGGCACTAACCGTTTCTGCAGCGGGATTTATGATTTTCGGCGGCTTAAAGACGTTAGAAAATGCAGCGATTCTCATGGTGAAAAATCCTGCCAATATGCAGTATTTGAAGGAAGTATTAGATATTCCCGAAATTCAAGACGGTACGAACAATGTCGTGGAAAATTATGATATAACCTTCGACAAGGTTCTTTTTTCCTATGATAAACGTTATCCGGTTCTTCAGGAGATTTCCTTTACCATTCCGCAGGGGTCGAAAACGGCTATTGTGGGTCCATCCGGCTCCGGGAAAACGACCATTATCAACCTTTTATCTCGTTTCTATGATGTAGATGGCGGCCGTATTCTGTTGGGCAAACGGGATATACGGGAGTATACGGTTAACGCTTTGTTGAAAAATTTGTCTCTGGTTTTTCAGGATGTGTATCTCTTTCGCGATACCATCGAAAATAACATTCGTTTTGCCGATCCGACAGCAAGTCATGAAATGATCGTGGAAGCGGCAAAAAAAGCGCGTTGTCATGATTTTATCATGGCACTGCCGGAGGGATATCAGACTATGGTCGGCGAAGGAGGCAATTCTCTATCCGGAGGAGAGAAACAGAGAATATCCATCGCAAGAGCGTTGCTGAAAAATGCACCGATAATTTTGTTCGATGAGGCGACAAGTTCCGTAGATCCGGAGAATGAAGCGGAAATTTTAGCGGCCATGCAAGAATTATCCAAAGGGCATACCGTGATTTCTATAGCACATAGATTGTCCACCGTGCGCAATGCTGATCAAATTTTGGTCATTGACAGGGGGCGTGTGAAGCAAACCGGAACCCATGCGCAGTTGTTGCAAGAAGACGGAATCTATTCTGCTTTTATTCAGGCACGGGAGCGAGCAGCAAACTGGAAATTGGGAAAGGAGTAGAAATGTGGGCATTCTTTATTTTTTCGATGATCATGTGAAGCCGATCCTAATGCGGGGAAAATATTATTGTAAACCGGAAAACACCGGCATTCTTTGTGATGGAATCTGTTGTATTCGCGAATATGATGTGAATTTTTGACTGTATACAAAAGAAGGCAAGACAATTGCTTTCGATAGCGGTCATTTGAACTACAAGAACATCAAGAAAGAATGGAAGAAGATCGCAGTGTTTGGTAAGAAAACACCATTTCATTTCGATGGTGAATATGATACGTTTCATTTATAGGCACACAATGTATTATTGACAGTTTCTGTGAGCTATATAGGAGTATTATATTTTCACGACAATTTTTTTTTGATAGTATAAGCGTAAGGTAGGTTAATTTTGTAATAAACCTTGCACCTCTTTGGTGACGGAACGAAGAAATAGATTTAGCGCTTGAAGAGAGGGAACATTGAATCATACTGTCGAACTTCCGGAACTTATGCAGGTTTCTTTTCCGCGCGGAGCGGGAATCCTCCTGCCCATTTTTTCACTTCCTTCACAATACGGAATCGGAACCTTCGGTCCGGAAGCGTATCGTTTCTGTGATTTTTTGCAGGAAGCGGGCATGCGCTATTGGCAAATTCTCCCATTGGGCTCTACCAGCTATGGCGATTCTCCGTATCAGAGCTTTTCTACCGTAGCGGGCAATCCATATTTTATTGATTTTGAATATCTCTGTGCGGACGGCTTGTTGGAGCGTGCGGAGCTGGAGGCTATTTCTTTTGGAGAGAAAGAAGAATACGTTAATTATTCTCTGCTCTATCAGCAGCGTTATCGTCTTCTTCACCGCTCCTTCGAGCGCGCCATGGGAAAGACATCGCTTGCGACCAGTGAAACGAAAGCGGCTTTCGGCTATTCTTTTCTGGAAGGGGATCGGGGAACGCGCGAAACGCTTGCTCGTTTTCGTGAGAAAAATGGGAACTGGATCGAGGACTACGCCCTTTTTCAGGCCCTCAAGGCTGAGCATTTTGCTGTACAGTGGACCGAATGGACCCCGGAATATCGGGATCGAGACACTGCTGCACTGGAAGTTTTTCGTGCACAACATGAGGAAGATATTCTTTTTCAGGTTTTTTTGCAATATCATTTTTTCCGGCAATGGAAGGCACTGAAGGACTATGCGCATGAAAAGGGACTGCTTTTTATCGGGGACATGCCCATCTACGTGGCTCATGATTCCGCGGATGTCTGGGTCCATCGAGACGAATTCTACCTCGATGCAACAGGAAATCCTACGGTGGTGGCCGGTGCGCCGCCGGATGCGTTTACAGCGGACGGACAGCGTTGGGGAAATCCTCTCTATCGCTGGGACGTGATGGCGAAACGGGACTATTCGTTCTGGGTTCAACGCGTCCGCGCCGGGCTCCTGCTCTATGACGTCCTTCGTCTGGACCACTTCATCGGCTTTGCGCATTATTGGACCGTTCCGGCGGAAGATGAGACGGCACGATATGGACACTGGGAACCGGGGCCGGGTCTTTCCCTTTTTCTTGCGTTACAACAGGAGCTGGGGCCTTTACCGATTTTGGTGGAGGATCTGGGTGTGCTTTCTCCTGAAGTGATTACACTTCGAGAAAAGACCGGCTTTCCCGGTATGAAACCTTTACAGTTTGCATTTGATGGAGGAAGCGATTCGGACTATCTTCCGCATCACTTTGATCGTCGCACAAGCATCTATACCGGCACCCACGATACGCCTCCTCTTCGAACGTGGTGGGAACAGTTAGATCCGCCTATTCGTGCTTTCGTCGAGGACTATTTTGCTCTGCATGAACCGGAAGAAGCGCATTGGGGACTTCTTCGTGGGGCCATCTCGACCGTAGCAGATTTATGCATCTTGCCGATGCAGGATATCCTGTGGACGGACGAACGAACGCGCATCAATCGCCCCGGCTCTCTCGGCGGAAACTGGAAATGGCGTCTTTTGGGCGACTATGCTGATCCGGAAATAAGCAAGAGATTGCGTACACTCAATGCGCTGTATGGCCGTTAACAGAATCTCTGCCCGAATAAAGAAAGAGGGAAGGGGGAGCGATGAAGGAAAAAATCGGAATCATTGATGTCGGTGGTGGAATGCGCGATATATATGGTGCCGGCATTCTTGACTATTGCTTACAGGAAGGAATTACGTTTGACCTCGGGATCGGCGTTTCTGCCGGCAGTGCCAATCTGGCCTCTTTTCTTGCCGGGCAGCCGAAACGAAATTTGCGTTTTTATACGGAGTATTCGTTTCGTAAGGAATATATGAGTTTTTGGCAATTCCTTCGTCACCGTAATGCGGTGGACTTGGATTATGTCTATGGGACGCTGAGCAACAGCGATGGCGAAGACCCGCTGGATTATGAGGCGCTACAGAAGAATCCCATGGACTTGATTGTTGTAGCGGCAGAGGCGGAGACAGGGCTACCTCGTTATTTTACAAAAAACGATATTCGGTTGGACCACTACGGCATTTTTAAGGCATCCTCGGCGCTTCCGTATTTTTGTCGACCAGTGATGCATGAAGGCATAGCCTATTATGACGGTGCTCTTGCCGACTGTATTCCTTTGAAGAAGGCGTTTGCGGAAGGCTGTGATCGCGTGGTCCTCATTCTAACGAAGCCTGAAGATACAATTCGCACACCCGATCGGGATCGCCGCATCGCCCGTCGTATTGAACAGGAATTTCCTAAGGCAGCGGAGGCGTTCTGTGCTCGCGCCGAACGTTATAATAATGCAATGAAATTGGCAAAAACGTATCGTGAACAGGGAAAAGTGCTGATTGTAGCGCCAAAAGACACGTTTGGCGTGGATACCTTGCGCAAAGATAAAGACGCTTTGCGCAAGCTGTATGAAGCCGGACGAAAGGATGCCGCGCAGATTCCTGTCTTCTTGCAGCATCGGGAGCAAAAGAAATGAAAAAAACCATTACATATCAGCGTGTGGACCCTGCCGGAAACATTACGGCGTTCGTCTTTACACCTACGCCGGTAAAGGAGCGCGTCGCAATCGGCCGAGCCCTAATGGACCAGATTGATCAAAGCGTGGAGCAAGTCGGCTTTATATCTATGAATGACCGGGGAGAGCCGCTGCGCCTAGATATGATGGGCGGGGAGTTTTGCGGCAACGCCTCACGGGCACTTGGCCTGCTACAGGCGATTGCCAAGAAAAAAGAGGGAAAAGGAATCGAGAAAGTGTGCGTCAGCGGCGTTTCGCATCCGCTTACAGTTCACGTCGACACGCAAAATGCTTATGCCAAAATTGCGTTGCCAAAACCGGACGCGCTATTTCCCGTTTTTCTTGAGGAAAGCTCTTATACGGCGGTGCAGCTTCCGGGCATTCTTCATGTTCTCGTTCCGGATCGTGAAGAGGACGAAGCCTTTGTGCGTCGCGCACTTCTCTATCTCGAAGAGCGTTATCCTGCCGAAGCCTACGGCATTCTCTTTTTG
This sequence comes from Murdochiella vaginalis, assembly GCF_900119705.1. Taxonomy (GTDB): domain Bacteria; phylum Bacillota; class Clostridia; order Tissierellales; family Peptoniphilaceae; genus Murdochiella; species Murdochiella vaginalis. The sequence continues at coordinate 1,072,268 of NZ_LT632322.1, forward strand.
CAGGAAAGCCGGAAAAGCATGATTCCTTATGTGTATGTCACGGAAGCGAGAACGCTGTACCGTGAAGGTTCCTGCGGTTCAGGAAGCTATGCTGTAGGCGTGGCCAAAAAAGATGTATGGCATCTACGCGAAAAACCGGTGCTCTTACAACAACCGCGCGGCGTGATTGAACTATCGTTGGAGAAAACGGCATCCGGGGAAGACGTCATGATTGGCGGGAAAATCGGGATCGAAGCGCCAAAACGCGTAGAGATCGATTTAACTTCCTGCTAGCAGGAAAAAATATACTTCGCTCTTGCAATCCCAAGTGAACGTTGCTATAATGTACAAGTCGCTACCGAAATCGACCAACACTTGGTCGAGAGGAAGCGTAAAAAATAAGTAGCGGCGATGATTTTCATCGCTATGCCTTGTTAGCTCAGCTGGTAGAGCGCGCGGCTGTTAACCGCGTTGTCGTAGGTTCGAGTCCTACACAAGGCGTTTATGCCGGGGTGGCGGAATTGGCAGACGCAAGGGACTTAAAATCCCTCGATCCTTACCGATCGTACCGGTTCGATTCCGGTCCTCGGCATTATCCGGAAGCAACTTTCGGCAATACGGCGGAGTAGCTCAGCTGGCTAGAGCACTCGGTTCATACCCGGGGTGTCATGGGTTCAAATCCCTTCTCCGCTACTTTAAGGCCCTATGGTCAAGCGGTTAAGACATCGCCCTCTCACGGCGGTATCCCCGGTTCGAATCCGGGTAGGGTCAGTTACCGGTTAGGTGTGGTGAGGCCCGGTAGTTCAGATGGTTAGAATGCCAGCCTGTCACGCTGGAGGTCGTGGGTTCGAAGCCCATCCGGGTCGTTTTGAATAGGGGCGAGTACCCAAGTGGCTAAAGGGGACGGACTGTAAATCCGTTAGCTATGCTTTCAGTGGTTCGAATCCGCTCTCGCCCAATTTTATCCGCTCGATCGTTTTCGGTTGACGGGTAAGCCCCGAGTATGGTAATATTCTCGGGTACACAATCCGCGCTTTTTTAAAAAGCGATGTGCGGCAGTGGCTCAGGGGTAGAGCATCGCCTTGCCAAGGCGAGGGTCGCGAGTTCGAATCTCGTCTGCCGCTTTTTTCGCGGGTGTAGCTCAGTGGTAGAGCTCCAGCCTTCCAAGCTGGCTACGAGGGTTCGATTCCCTTCACCCGCTCTTCGACGATATGTGCCATTAGCTCAGCTGGATAGAGCGTCTGGCTACGGACCAGAAGGCCTGGGGTTCGAATCCTCAATGGCACGTGCGCGCCGCTTGATTTTTCAAGCGGCTTTTTTAATTAGAAATCGCAATTTTGCGAGGGAAAAATCGATAGATTTTCATATTATTATTGAAATGAATTAAAAGTTTGCAAAGTAAAGACGTGATATGATGCTCCTTGTAGCAGCTAGCACAATCATATGTTAGCTAACACTAACATAAAAATTGTGACGGGAGGTATTATGAAACGAATTGCTATTTACGGAAAAGGAGGGATTGGGAAATCAACCACATCGTCAAATCTCAGTGCAGCTCTCAACGCAATGGGGCTTTGCGTCATGCAAATCGGCTGTGACCCAAAGGCGGATTCCACGAAAAACCTAATGGGGGGCAGGCAGATTCCCACGGTCTTAGACCAGATTTTAGACAAGGGAAAGGACTTGCGTTTAGATGACGTGGTCTTTCCGAGCAAGACCGGGGTCCTGTGTGTGGAAGCCGGAGGACCTGCCCCGGGTGTCGGTTGTGCAGGAAGGGGGATTATTTCCGCCTTTGAAAAGCTGGAAGAGTTGAAAGCCTTTGAGGCCTACCAGCCGGACATTGTCATCTATGACGTATTGGGGGATGTCGTCTGCGGTGGATTTGCTATGCCGATCCGCGGTGGATACGCTCGCGAGGTTTACGTCGTTTCATCCGGTGAAATGATGAGCCTATATGCGGCACACAATATCGCCCGAGCGGTCAATAACTTCAAAAAAAGGGGTTATGCCCGTCTAAAGGGCCTTATCCTCAATTCAAAAAATATTGAAAATGAATTGGAGCTGGTGCAAGCGGCTTTGCCGGAGATCGGGACAGAAATTACCCAGGTAATCCCGAGGTCTCCCGAGATTCAAGAGGCGGAGGCAAAGGGAATGACGGTATTTGAAGCCTTCGCACCGGGACAGTCGACGATGCGGAAAGTCTACGCAGAGTTGGCAGAAAAAATTATGCGGTCCGAAGACAAGTCACAAGATCGCGAAGAAGCATCGGAAGAGAAAAATATGATAATAGGAGGGTTATTATGAAGTCATTACGTTCTATGTTTTTACCATTGGCCTTGGTCTTGCTTTTAACAGGCTGCGGGCAGTCACAGTCACAGAAGGAAGCGGAAAAGATAAACTCCTCGGAGCCGGTGAGTCAGGTGCAGGAAAGCAACCAGGCGGAAAGCTCAGAAAAAAAAGTGGAGATTGACGTCAAAAATCCGCTCATTCGGAACAACTTGGACAAATCCGGAAAGTTTCGCATCGAATATCCGGAGGGGGTGAGGGACAAGCACGGAGAGGCCCTGAAGCTTGACAAATACCCGGAAAAAATTGTCGACCTCTCCACCTCCACCCTCTACCTCATGTCGAAATTAGAGGTCCCCTTGACGGCTGTTTCCCGTACTGTGGCGACCACCAAGGCAGCAGAGTATTACAAGGATGTGCAAAAGATTGAATCTGGTATGCGGGGAGTGGACACGGAGGCGGTTATCGCTCTAGAACCGGACCTGGTCATTATGAGCGGAGGAATGAAAGAGAAGTTCGGCAGTCAACTGGAGAAGTTAGGGATTCCTGTTTACTACACTTCCGAAGGTCCCATGATCGGACTGGTCGAGAACCAGGCAGAGACGGAGGCCCTGGCAGAAGCTTTTGGCGGCAGCCAGGCAAGGGAAGATGTTTCCACAATTTACGATGAAGTAAAGAAGGCGTGTGAAGAATACGCAAAGAACCACTCGGCGAAGAAGACTATGATCCTCTTCGGACCGGGGTCCGACAGCACCATGATTTCTACCTCTAAAAGCTTTTTCGGGCAAATTCTCAAAATGTTGGGCTTTGAGAATGTCGGAGACTCCTTGGACCAGAAAGGGTCGGGCATCATCCCTTCCAGTCTTGAGATGTTAGTCAAGGCAAATCCTGAATTGCTTTTCCTGATTGCACCGCCCACGGGTTACGACCCGCAAAGCTTGATCGATGCCTACGAAAAGGCAAAAAAGGCGGACCCCGAAGTCTGGGAAGAGATTGACGCCGTCAAAAACAACCAGGTGATCGCCCTGCCCGGAAACTACACGACTAGCCGGGGTCTAGAAATTACACAGGACCTTCTGACTCTCATTGACAAGCTGTCGGCGGAAGTTGGGAAATAATGGGAAAGAGAAAAGAGATCAGTCGCCTCGGGGCCTGGGCCTTTGGAGCCCTGCTCCTTATGATCCTCGTCTTTCTCTCTTTACTTTCCCTGCGGATTGGCTCAGCAGGTTACAGCCTGCAGGAGATTGTCGATGCCCTGTTTGGAAACGGGTCTCAGACAGTTCGCAATATTCTCATCCACCTTCGCTTGCCTCGGGTCATTGTGGCAATTATCGTGGGGGCCTGCCTGGCTACGGCGGGCGCCTTACTCCAGGCAGTGATGAGAAACCCCTTGGCAGACCCCGGAATTATCGGGGTCTCTGCAGGGGCGGGAACGGCAGCAACGGCAATTATGCTGCTTTTCCCCAATTTGACGACCAGCGTGCCGATTTTTGCCTTTGCCGGGTCCCTGCTCTCCTGTGTTCTGATTTATCTGATGGCCTATGATGGGACGATGAATCCGGTGCGGATTGTCTTGGCAGGAGTCGCAATCAACACGGTGCTCGGGGGATTTAACGCTCTCCTGCAAATGCTCTACAGCGACAGCTTGTCCGGCGTACTCTCTTTTTTGAATGGGTCCATTGCGGCGTCAACCTGGTCCAAGGTCCGCTTGATTTTGTTTTACGGCCTGCCCTGCTTGTGCCTAAGTTTTCTCACGATTCGAGGCGCTAACGCCCTCCAGCTGGGAGATGAAATGGCGACAAACTTGGGCTTTCCGGTGACGATCACCCGGATTCTCATTTCCGCCCTAGCTGCCTTTTTATCAGCGGCGACGGTCGCCGTAGTAGGTCTCATCGGCTTTGTCGGCCTTGTCGTCCCGCATATTAGCCGGATTATTGTAGGGTCTGACTACCGCCGACTGTTACCCATCGGCATGATTATGGGAGCGGTGACGGCCCTGGCAGCAGATACTATAGGCCGGGTGGCAATTCAGGGCATGGAACTGCCCTTGGGAATTGTCATGTCTGTGGCCGGGGGGCCTTTCTTCCTCTACCTCTTAAAGAGCAGGGGAAAAGTGCTATCCGGAAGAAAGTGAGGGGGAGATGGAGATTCAAATCAATCAGCTCCACGTTGCCTACGGACAGAGATCGGTCATTGTCGACTTTTCCGCGACCATCCGAGAAGGGGAGATTCTAACCCTAATCGGGCCGAATGGATCAGGAAAGTCCACCCTGCTCAAGGCGGTTTCCGGAATTATCCCCTACCAAAAGGGGGCGGTCTTCTACGATGGAAGGGAGCTGAGGGACTGGAAAAAGAAGGAAATTTCTCAAAAAATTGCCATGCTGCCCCAAATCCACTATGCCCCGGGAGACTTTACCGTCCGGGAGTTGGTCAGCTACGGGAGGATGCCTCACCAAAGCCTCTTTAAGAAGGATTCAAAAGAAGACCGGGAAATTGTTGACTGGGCCATGGAACGCACCCATACCCGAATTTTTGCAGATCGCTATATCCAGCAACTATCTGGAGGGGAGCTGCAGAGGGTTTGGTTAGCCTGTTCCTTGTCACAAAAGCCCCGCATCCTCTTTTTGGACGAGCCGACGACCTATCTCGACATTTGCCATCAAATCGAGATGATGGAATTAATTAGCTGCTTGCGGAAGGAGGAGGGAATCGGGATTGTCTTAGTACTCCACGACATCGGTCAGGCCATGGATATCAGTGACCGGGTGATGGTCCTCAAGCAGGGCAAAAAATACAGCGAGGGGAAGCCGGAAGAGGTCATTCACGGGAAAATGCTGTCCGAGGTGTATTCGGTTACCTGTGACCTAGTGGAAGTAGAAGGCCGGGAGCGCCCCCTCATCTCCTATGAGATGGCAGAGAGCGATCAGGAGCAGGCAGAGACGGCCCCCTGTTTTGGATACAAAAAAGGAAGGAGTCTTTCATGCAGGAGACCCTAAAAGTAGAAGACAGAAGGGATGCGGACATTTTGGGGCGGGCCAAACGCCTGTCCCAAGTCCAATCTCTGGAAGAAGTGACCGCCCTATCCAAAGCCTTATTCCCGGGAAGCCACTGCCCCCTCTTCGGGGCCATGCTCCTTATTCAGAGGATTCAAGGGGCAGCCTGCCTGATTGTGGGGACGGATGAATGTACTTATTACGCCAAATCAGCCGCTATGTCGGCGGGAAGGCTGGGGAAAATGGCAGAATCGTGCTACTCTCTTGTGCTTTCCCAGACGGACATTAGCTTTGGCAGTGGGGAAAAGCTGAAGCAGGCGGTGCAGGAAATTTTACAAGAAGACGGCATCCGAATCTTGTTCGTCATCTCCACCTGCCTCGTGGAGCTCATTGGAGATGACTTCGATAGTCTTTGCCAGGCACTCGAAGAAGAGATGGGAGCAAAAATCCCTGTCGTTCACACCGAACATTTCCGTTCCGAAAACCACCTGCAGGGCATGGAGGCGACACTTTTGGCCTGCCTGTCCCTGATGGAGGAAACAGAGCGAACGCTGTCTGTCAATATCTTAGGTCCTCGCCACGAGGATTTTTCAAAAAGCGAGCTGGCGGAGTGCCTGCAGACCATAGGTCTTCCCATATCTCTCACTCTCCCCTCCGAGGCCGGGCTGGAGGAGATTCGAAAAGCCCCTCAGGCCAGCCTAAACCTGGTAACCGACCGGATTGGGCTCCCCTTGGCCAGGGCGATGAGGGACCGGTTCAAAATCCCTTACCTCTACTTTGACCGCTTCGTTCACCCAGAGACGATTGAAAGAGCCTACCGCAGCCTTTTCCAAAGCATTTTGAAGGAGGAGACACGGCGGCAGATGGAGGGCTGGCTCAAGGAAAAGAAAGAAGCCTTTGAAGAAGTCTACGAACGCGTCCGAGAAAAGATTCAGGGATACTCCTACATTTACGGAAATTCCCCCCTTCTACAGATGGAACTCAACGCCTACCTCTGTGAGTTGGGCATGGAACCGAAACTGATCCAGTTGTCGCAATGGGGGGAGGGTGACGACAAAAACCGGGAGAAAATCCTGGAATACGCCGACCCCTATTTGAGCAAAAACGCAAACATCAGTCCACTGCAAGCGGTATACGATCAATTACAGCCCGATTTTTACTTTGGTCATGAGTTCTTTGAACGACTACTGCAAAAGGGGATTGTCCAGGCGGCCATGGACCGCCTGGGTCGCTCTTACGGTTTTCAATTGTCGGTCGACTTGCTTTGCTTTTTGGAAGACTGCATCGACTTGAGGAAAAAGTATTTTGGAGGAAAACATGGCGGTTACTAGATTTTTACCGGTCCCATCCGATCGGATGGGCGCCTTGTGGAATCTTCTCGCCTTGGAGGATGCCTGCGTCTTGGAATACGGGCCGGCGGGAACAACCCACTACGGGATTTCCTTGCTTGGAGAGCTGGGGCTTTCTGTGAACGGTCGCTACTTTGTCACCCATATGAACGAGTCCGATGTCGTCATGGGGGATACTAGGAACTTAGAAGAAGCCGTCCTTGAAATCGATCAGAGGCAAAAGCCGGCCCATCTCTTTGTCGTAGGTTCTTCTGTTTCCACCACCATTGGGACCGACCTGACGGGAATCTGTCACTACCTGCAAGAGGAGGTTCAAGCCAAGCTTCACGTGCACAATTCTGGCGGCTTTGCAGGAGATTACCTCGTAGGGACGGAAGAAGTCTACCGGATGCTGGGGGAAATTGCTTTGGGCTGGGAAGAGAAGGAACTATCGCAGCCTTTGAGAACCCCCTCCTGCAATCTCTTGGGTTTTTCTCCGGACCACTTTCGCCTAGAATCAGACCTTGTAGAGCTGGAGGATATGTTAGAAGAAGCTCTGGATATCACGGTCGCATCGACTTTTGTCGTCCGGGGGGCAATCCGGGACCTGGACCGGGCCCGACAGGCTGCTGTCTCTCTAGTTTTGAGAAAAGAAGCCCTGCCCTTAGCCCAAGCCTTGAAGGAAAAATGGGGGATTCCTTACCTGGAAGTTTGCTTCTACGGCTATGATGCAACTCGATCTTCGCTCCAAGCCATCGGGCAGATTTTGGGCCGAACATTGTCGAGAAGCTTTCAGGAAAAGTTGGAAAAGCGGAAAAGACAGGTTGCCTATTTCCCCATGTACCTTCGAAAAATAGGATCAGAGATCCATTTCTACAGCCTAGGCCCTAGTTTTTTGAATGAGGGATTGGCGGCAGCTATGTCCCCTTTGGGCATCCGATTTGAACAGCAATTGCTGCCGGTAGAAGAGGAAAAAAGCCGCCTGCAGGCAATCCGGTCCTGGAAGGAAGGGATGGTCTTTGCTGACCAACAGACCTTAAACCTAGTGGATTCCAGCAACTACCCGCTTTTGACATCTTTTCCCTGGTTTGAAAGCCGGATTTACGCCAGCCACCTACCCTTTATGGGCCTGCGGGGCATGGACTTTCTGGCAGAACAGTTGATGACCTATTTGCTGCGGCGGGGCTTGTAAATAGTTAACGAAAAAAAAGAAAGGAGAAGGTATGAAATTTGTAGTAGCTTACCGCTCGTTGACCGGTTGCACGAAGAAGTTGGCGGAGGCCATTTACGAGAGCATTGACGAAGGGGAGAAAGAGCTTCTGGACATCAATGAAAGACCCGACATCTCGGATGCGGACATTGTCGCCTTGGGTTATTATGTGATCCAGGGAGGGCCGGATGATCTTGTCAAGGACTGGATCAGACAGGTCAAGGGAAAAAGGGTCTTTCTTTTCTGCACCCTGGCCTATTTTGCCGATTCTAAGCACGCGTTTGACTCCATGCAGTCGGCCATCGACCTAGTCGAAGAGGCCGGCGGGGAAGTTCTGGGCAACTTCATTGCCAATGGAGCCTTGGCTCCCGGTTTGATTGAAAGGTTTAAAAAGATGGCCCAGGAGAATCCGGACAACCCACACGCCTACACGGAAGAAAAGGGAATCCGGTATGAGATTTTCAAAGACCACCCCAGCCAAAAGGAGTGCGACCTAGCTGTAGAGCGGTTTCATGAGCGGGTTTTGCTGTCGCAGAGAATCCGCAAGTTGAAAGAGCAGTAAGGGCTGGAAAAAGAGGCTCTTTGTCAAATCGTGTTGGTATTTTAGACAATATCAAAGAGCCTTCACAGGGAGAAGATAGATGCTTTATCTTCTCCCTGTCTTTTTCCAGGAAGAATCCGCTTCAGAAGAACCGAAGTTTTTCAAGCGGCATTTTTTGCCTTCCAGACGGGAAAAAATTTTTGCTGTGAAGGAAATAGTGTATACTGGAAGGGATCAGCGAAAGGAGAGAAGGACATGGACAATCGCTTGCTTCAAGTCGAAGAAGGCCTGGAAAATCGTTTCTTATATCAGAATGATCCGGACTCGATGCATATTCTTCTTTCCATGATTGATCATCGCCAGAAGCTGGCGAATCTTCAGCCGGGGTATCGGCTGATGAAGCAGATGAACACCTCATTAAATCGTTCTCTTCGCTATCGTAAAGATCGCGATTACATTGTTTCTGCGATTAAAAAACTGATCAATGATGACGTCAATCGGTTTGAGTTGGCCGTTTTTTTAAAGGGCTATGTCTCGGGCGGTCAGGATGCTTTTTTTGTGGATCGTCTCGAGCGTCTGGCGCTTCAGGAATACGAGCCGGAGCAGCTGGAGATGGTCTCGATTCTTTATCACCATTGCAAGCAGGGGAAGGTGATGGGCCTGCAATCTATGGTTTTCCATCATATTAAAACCTCTACCAAGGGAAATGAAGATGTACGCCGCTTTTCGAATCTCTACTGTCGGCGTGTACTGCGTAAAAAAATTCTGCAACTCAACGGTTCTTTAGATACACAGATCGTACTCGATTTTGATCACCTTTCCCGTCTCACCGTTGAAGAGAGCGGGCTGGAGCTGAGTGAGCTCAATATGATTTATGGAAAGATTAATCACTTTTTATACAATAATATTGCAAAAGTCTATCGGTATGCGTTCTGGATGGGCCTGAACGACGCCGTTTTGGACAGGTATGCGCGATGAGAATCTTGGGCATTGATCCCGGCTTAGCGCGCATGGGCTACGGAATTGTAGATTTTGACGGTAATTTTATTCGTATGGTGACCTTCGGCTGTATTGAGACACCTGCACACATGCCGCTTCCGACAAGACTCCGACAAATAGATGAGCAATTGGATCAGCTGCTTAAAGACGCCGCGCCGGATGAGGCAGCCTTTGAGGAGCTGTTTTTCTATCAGAATAAGACCACGGGTATTACGGTCGCACAGGCGCGTGGCGTGGAGGTGAATGCTGTCGAACGTCTGCATATACCGCTCTATGAATATACACCGGGGCAGATCAAGCAAGCCATCACCGGCTATGGTCGTGCAAATAAGGCGCAGATGCAGAATGCGGTAAAAATGCTGTTGCGCATGGAAAATATTCCGAAACCGGACGATGCCGCAGACGGGCTCGCCGTAGCTATCACGCATGCCTTTGGGCAGCGATTCAAAGAACAGCAACGAATGAGGTAGTCATGTACGCATATATTATCGGTCAGGTCACCGCCATGGAGTCCGAAAAACTGATTTTGGAAAACAACGGCATCGGCTATGAGTTGACGACTTCCACGAAGGCGATGTCTCGCTTTCAAGTAGGGGAAGAAGTAAAGGTCTATACGCGCTACATTGTGCGTGAAGACGGCGTTTTTCTCTATGGCTTTTATGATGAACAGGAACGGGAGATGTTTGATCAGCTGACGAAGGTGTCTGCCGTCGGACCGAAGGTGGCGATTTCCATCTTATCTGCGGTCGGCGTAGAAGGCATTGTGCATGCCGTACAGCACCAGGAGCTTTCCATTTTGACAAAGGCGCCCGGCGTCGGTAAAAAAACAGCCGGTCGGATTTTGTTGGAATTGGTGGATCAGATCAACGTTTTTTCGACTGTGACAAGCCCTCTTCCGCAAGAGGATGGGGAAGAACAGGCGGAATTTGCCGTGGCGCTGCAAGGCCTCATCAATCTTGGATATCAGCGCAGCGAAGCCATGCGCGCTTTAAACGGATTGGATACCTCGCTTCCGCTTTCCGCGCTGATGCGTATGGCTTTACAAAGACTCGGATCATAATAGAGCGGTAGGAAGGAAACGGCTTTGGAACAGGATCGCATCATCGATATTCAGGCGAATTCGGAAGACACCTTTAATGAAGGCAATCTTCGTCCGCGTTGGCTTAAAGAATATATCGGACAAGAAAAGACAAAAGAAAAATTAAAAATATTTATGAATGCCGCAAAAACACGTGGCGAGGCGCTGGATCATGTGCTTCTTTCCGGCCCTCCGGGCTTAGGTAAAACCACTCTTGCTGGCATCATTGCCAATGAGATGGGATCGCGGCTGAAAATCACATCCGGGCCGGCCATTGAACGGCAGGGAGACCTAGCGAGCATTTTGACAAATTTGCATCGCGGGGATGTGCTTTTTATTGATGAAATTCATCGAATCAATCGAAATATCGAGGAAGTTCTGTATTCTTCCATGGAAGACTTTGCTCTCGACATCATGGTGGGGAAGGGCACGACCGCACAGAGCCTTCGCCTGGAATTGGAGCCCTTTACGCTCATCGGTGCGACGACTCGAAGCGGCATGCTTTCATCTCCCCTTCGTGATCGCTTCGGCGTGTTGATTACGTTTGAACCCTATCAACCGGATGAATTGGCGCGCGTTGTCAATCGATCGGCAAGTATTCTTGACATACCCATTGATGCGGAATGCGGCATGGAAATCGGTCGACGATCCCGCGGTACACCGCGTGTCGCCAATCGACTGCTGCGTCGAGTGCGAGACTTTGCTGAGGTCTGCGGAGAAGGAAAAATTACGCCGCAAATTACGCAGGAAGCGCTTCGCTTGTTGGAAGTGGATGAATTGGGATTGGATCGTGATGATCGCCGTTTCCTAAACGTGATTGCCGAGCTTTTTGGCGGCGGACCGGTGGGACTGGACACGGTCGCTGCTTCCATGGGAGAAGAAAGTCGCACGATTGAAGACGTCATTGAACCGTTTTTAATGCAAATCGGCTTTTTGGCGCGTACCCCGCGCGGACGAGTTCTGACCACAAGCGCCTATCGCTATATGGGAAAAGCGATTCCTTCCCGTAATTTATTGGAATAAAGGTTCTTGCTTGCTGTTCGAGCCGATGAAAAGCAAGGAATGCCGGTGCTTTTTGTACCGCAGTACCGAAATAGAAAAAGGAGAAACGATGAAAACATCGGATTTTCACTATACCTTAGATCGAAAGCTGATTGCGCAGCATCCGACAAAAAAAAGAGAGGACTGCCGCCTGCTGGTTCTCGATCGGGACACGGGGGAGATGACGCATGACCACTTCTCCTACCTTCTTGAGTATCTGGAGCCGGGAGACGCCCTCATCATGAACGACACCAAGGTAATTCCGGCACGCCTCTTCGGTCATCGGGAAGGCAAAGAAGAACGTGTTGAAGTGTTACTTCTACGTCGCGAAAAAGGCGATCTGTGGGAATGCTTGGTCAAGCCGGGAAAGAAAATGCGCGAAGGCGCGGTTCTTTTTTTTGCTGCAGGAGACGAAACGCTCATGACGGGTACGGTGGAATCGATTAAAGACGAGGGACAACGCCTGATTCGCTTCTCCTATGAGGGCGTTTGGGAAGAAGTGCTGGATCGTGTAGGAACCATGCCTACGCCGCCATACATTACAGAAAAGCTCAAAAACAAAGACGATTATCAAACGGTCTATGCGAAGGTGGATGGTTCTGCGGCCGCGCCGACGGCAGGGCTTCATTTTTCCAAACCCATGCTTGCCGAATTGGAGAAGCGCGGCATTCGTCTGGGCTATCTCACGTTGCATGTCGGTCTTGGGACGTTTCGTCCGGTTTCGGAAGAGAATATTGAAGATCACCCCATGCATTCTGAGTTTTACGTTCTTCCACAGGAGACGGCGGATCTTATCGCGCAAACGAAGAAAGAGGGACATCGTGTGATCTCTGTCGGCACGACTTCTACCCGCACGCTGGAAAGCGTCGCACAAAAATATGGCACGCTAAAGGGCGATACCGGCTGGACGGATATCTTCATCTATCCCGGCTATACGTATCGCGTGATTGACGGCATTATCACGAATTTTCACCTTCCGGAATCGACGCTCATTATGATGATTTCGGCCCTGGTCGGACGAGAGCGTATTTTGCACGCCTATGAAGTGGCCAATGCGCTTCGGTATCGATTTTTCAGCTTCGGCGATGCCATGCTCATTTTACCGAGGAAGGATACCAAACCCGCCAACGCCTTGCGGGGGGTAGCAGTACATCACGACGCATTTCTTGCGGAAACGGAACATGACGGACCGGATCCGCAGGATGAAATTTTTAAGGAGTCTTCATGCGAGCAGTAACGTATGAGCTGGTGCATCAATCCAAGGATTGCGGCGCACGTGCGGGTATTTTGCATACACCACACGGCGATATTTTAACGCCGGTTTTTATGCCGGTGGGAACCCAGGCGACCGTCAAGGCGATGACAACACCGGAATTAAAAGCAATCGGCGCGCAAATTCTCTTATCCAACACATATCATCTGTTTCTTCGTCCAGGCGCGGAAGTGGTGCAAAAGGCCGGCGGCCTGCATCGTTTTATGAATTGGGATGGCGCCATGCTGACGGATTCCGGCGGATATCAGGTGTTCAGCTTTGCCGACCGCAAGTCCATCACCGAAGAGGGGGTTACCTTTCAGTCGCATCTGGACGGTTCCGCAAAATTCATTTCGCCGGAAGTATCTATCGGCGTGCAGGAAGCGCTCGGCGCGGACATCATGATGGCTTTCGATGAGTGCGTACCGTATGAGGCCGATGAGGCCTATACCGAAGCGTCCATGCATCGAACGTTGCGTTGGTTGGATCGTTGCATGGCCAAGAAAACCCGAACAGATCAGGCCCTTTTCGGGATCGTACAGGGGGGCTTTAGCGAGCGCTTACGCAAGGAATCCGCTATGGAAACCACGTCAAGAGATTTAGATGGCTATGCCGTCGGCGGCATCAGCGTTGGCGAACCGCATGAAGAATTTCTGCGCATATTGCGTTACACAACGCCCTATTTGCCTGCGGATAAGCCGCGGTATAACATGGGCATCGGCACGCCGGATTATCTCTTCGATTCAGTCGAAGCCGGCATTGATATGTGCGATTGTGTTTTACCTACGCGTGTAGCACGAAACGGACAGGCTCTTGTACATGATGGAAAGCGGAATATGCGTAATGCCCGGTATAAAGAGGACTTTACGCCGCTGGATGCGGATTGTTCCTGCCCCACCTGTACCAATTACACGCGCGCGTATCTGCGTCACCTGGTTACAGTGGGAGAGATTTTGGGTTCGCGTCTGCTCAGTCTGCACAATTTGTATTTTCTGTTGCATATGATGCAGGAAATGCGCGAAGCGATTCTGAACGATGCATTTTTAGCTTTTAAAGAATCCTTTTTAAGCCGCTATATGGCGAAACAGGAGTGATGAGCACAGTCCGCACAGCCTTTCATTGGCTTTTCGTGCTGTGATACAATAAAACGAATTGGGAAAAAACAGACGGCCATGCCGTAAACGAAAAAGGAGAAGAAAATGCCGAATAATTTTTATCCAATTGCCATGTTGGCGGTGATGTTTGGGGCTATGTATTTTTTGATGATCCGTCCGCAAAAAAAACGCCAGGAAGAGATGGCAAAGGTTCGCGATAACCTGAAAATTGGCGATACGATTGTGACCATCGGAGGAATTCGCGGTAATGTCGTGTCCCTTACGGAAGATGCGTTTGAAATCGAAACCGGTCGGGATCATCACCGCATGGAATTTTTGCGCAATGCGCTCTCCTATGTCGTTAAGCCGGTAGAAGGCTACGAGAAAAAGGAGAATGGTCTGCAGTGGGAAGGCGAAGCCGACACGGAGCCGGATACGGTGCAAAAAGCGGATCACGACGAGCAAAGCAATCAAGAATAAGTTATGTGGCGATAAGGAGTGTGCATGCGCTGGTTCCTGAAGAACAACCGAGCTGCTTATGAGGAACTGAGTAAGAAGACCTCTTTGCCGCCGCTTACCCGCTTATTATTGGCCAATCGCGGCGTAAAAGCAGAAGAAGCGGACGCATTTCTTCATCCCCAAGAGAAGGATTTTCATGATCCCTTTCTTTTTTCGGAAATGGAAATTGTAGTTTCTTATATTATGGAAAGCCTTGCTTCCGATACCCCCATACGCATTATTGGCGACTATGATCAGGATGGCGTTGCGGCTACCGCTATTTTGGTCAAAGGGCTGCGTTACTTTGCCGAGAGGGAAGGAAAGGATCCGATAACGGCGGTCAGCTACGCCATTCCGGATCGCATCGAGGACGGCTATGGCATCAATCCCTCGCTGGTCGCACAAGCCGAGGAAGAGGGAGTCGGCCTCATCATCACGGTGGATAACGGTGTGGCGGCCTTTGCGGGGTTGGAAGAAGCGGTTGCGCGGCAGATTCCTGTGATCGTAACGGATCATCACGAACCGGCCATCGTGGAGGGAGAAGCAAAACGTCCGCCCTGTGAGGCACTCCTTAATCCCAAATTTCCCGGCGAAACCTATCCCTTTGATTCTCTATGTGGCGCTGGCATTGCTTTTAAGCTTATGCAGGCTTTATCGCGCTATGCGGATGTTCCGTTGCCTATTTTTGATGAATTGCTAAGCCTTGCTACGCTGGGAACCATCTGTGACATGATGGATCTGAAAGGGGAAAATCGCGTCATCGTAACGCTTGGCCTACAGGCACTTAATGCCACCACAAATCCCGGCTTGCGCGCTCTTCTTGCTGCAAATTCTTGGAATCGTCCGGTCAGCGCGTATACGGTAGGCTTCATTATCGGTCCTTGCATTAATTCGTCCGGGCGATTACTGACTGCCCGCCTTGGAGTGGAGCTTTTTTTAGAACACGATCCGGAAACCGTCAACGCCTATGCACGCGAGTTGTATGCTCTGAATGAAGAACGAAAAGCTATGACACGAGAGGGCGTCGAAGTCGCTTTATCCGTGCTGGAAAAACGACCTTTACCCCAGGTGATCGTCGAGGTGTTACCGGATGTGCATGAAAGCTTATGCGGACTGATTGCCGGACGCATAAAGGATCGGTTTTACCGGCCAACGCTGATCTTTACGCCGGCGCAGGTCGGAAAAAAACTTCTAAAAGGATCCGGTCGCAGTGTAGAAGCCTATGACATGTTTTCATCCCTGAATCGTCACCGCGAGGAGTATGTTGCCTTCGGCGGGCATCGCATGGCCTGCGGCATTACCATCGAAGAAGAGAAGATTGATTCCTTGCGAACGATATGGAATCGGGAAGCGAATTTATCCGCGTCGGATATGGAGCCCTCTATCGAAGCGGATGGAAAACTTTCTTTTTCCGGGCTTCACGTCGATGCGATGGAGCAGCTTGCTTCTCTCGCACCCTTTGGAAAGGGCAATCCGTCTCCGCTTTTTGCGGCTATGGGAGTCAATGTTCTGGGCTTGCGATTGGTAGGGAAGAACCAAAACGTTTTGCAGGCTCGTCTGGAATCGCAGGGCGTGCCGATGCAGGCCGTAGCATTTTCCGGAGACGTGTTGTTACAAACGATGCAGCAGTCCTGCCCGGACGAGAGGAAGTCGGATCTTGTCGCGGCACTTCGCGGTCAGCCGTCCGGCTTGCGCCTGGATATTTTGTACTGCCCGGAATGGAATGAATACAACGGCCGCAAATCCATTCAATTAAAATTAGCCGATATGCGTATCAGTGCGCTATAATAATGTAATTCGTTAGACAAGCGGTTCAGAAGAAGGATTTTACGTGGTGAGGGGGATGACATGACGATCGACCAATTGATCCATGCGGTAAAAGCCTATCATCCATCAACGGATGAGGCATTAATTCGTCGTGCCTATCATATGGCCGCCTCGGCGCATGAGGGCCAAAAGCGCAATTCCGGTGAACCGTATATTATTCATCCCTTACATGTTGCCATGATTCTGGCGGAGCTGCAGATGGACGATCAAACCATCTGTGCAGGTCTTCTTCACGATGTTCTCGAAGATACGCCCATTACCGAAGCCGATATGATTCAGGAATTCGGCCCGGAGATCACCAGCTTGGTCGATGGCGTAACCAAGCTGAAACAGCTGCAATCCAAGTCCAAAGTGGACAATCAGGTGGAGAATTACCGCAAGATGGTCATGGCGATGGCCAACGACATTCGCGTGATCATCGTCAAGCTGGCGGATCGCTTGCACAATTTGCGCACGCTGGACTATAAAGATCGTGCCAAGCAAATTGAAAAAGCAACGGAAACCATTGAAATCTATGTGCCGATTGCGCATCGTCTTGGTATTTCCACCATTAAATCCGAGCTGGAAGATCTCTGCTTAAAATATTTGGATCCGGATGCGTATTTTGAGATTTCCGCACTGGTTCATAAGCGATTGGAAGAACGACAGGAATATATTCGCCATATCATGGATCAGCTCAGCGAAGAGCTTCATGCCATCGGTATTCATTTTGAAATTTCCGGTCGACCGAAGACACTGTATTCCATTTATAAAAAAATGTATCAGCAGAATAAGACCTTTGATCAGATTTTTGATGTGTCTGCGATTCGCGTCATCGTCGATACGGTGAAGGATTGTTATTCCGTTTTAGGCGTTGTCCATACGCTTTGGAAGCCGATTCCGAAACGCTTCAAGGATTACATTGCCATGCCGAAACAGAATATGTATCAGTCGTTACATACGACACTGATTGGACCGGGCGGGGAAACCTTTGAAGTGCAAATTCGCACCTTTGAGATGCATCAGACAGCAGAATACGGTATTGCGGCACACTGGCAATACAAGGAGGGACGCCGGAAGAAAACGGCGTTCGATAAAAAGCTCACCTGGGTACGACAGCTCATGGAATGGCAGAAGACTGCTACCGATTCCAAAGAATATATGGAAACACTGAAAGGCGACTTCTTTTCCGATGAGGTCTATGTGTTTTCACCTCGTGGAGACGTGGTGGAGCTTACGCGCGGATCGACTCCCGTAGATTTTGCCTATCGCATTCACTCCGACATTGGAAATCATTGTGTGGGAGCGAAGGTGGACGGAAGGCTGGTGCCGCTGGATCATGTCTTAGAGAACGGAAACATTGTTGAAATTCTCACATCCAAAAACACAGCAGGCCCGTCGCGCGACTGGCTTAAATTTGTTGCCAATCCCTCTACCAAGCAGAAAATTCGTCAATTCTTCAAACACGCCAATCGAGAAGATAACATCGCGATCGGGCGTGACATGCTCATTCAGGATCTGAAAAAAGACGGTTATCATGCCAACGAGCTGATGACGGATGAGCTGTTGGGAAGCGTGATCGCACGTACCAGTTATTCTTCTCCGGAGGATCTCTTTGCGGCCATCGGATTCGGGTCGCAGTCGTTAGCAGGTATTACCGGAAGGCTAAAAAATGCCTATGAGGAGCAGAAGAGCAAGGAAGAGGAAGAGAAACGACTAAAAGAGTTACAGCAGCAGGCTTCGGAAAAGTCTGAACCGCAAAAGGTTGAGCGTTACAGCTCGAAAATGGCGGATGAAGCAGTTCGTATTCGCGGAGAAGGTGTCTCAAACCTGCAAATCAAGCTGGCACAGTGCTGTTCGCCTGTTCCCGGGGATGATATCATCGGCTACATCACGATGGGACGCGGCATTTCCGTACATCGTTGCGATTGTGCCAATATCGTGAACACGAAGCAGCCGGAACGTTTGATTCAAGTCGAGTGGGCCAAAACCGAAAAAGCGAAATTTTATTCGACTTTGCGCATTATGGCACGCAATAAGACGGGCTATATGGCAAATATCGTTGAATTGCTCAGTAAGATGGAGATTAATATGTCCGGGCTGCAGGTGCATACGGATAATGATAATACGGCCCATATCCTCATGACCATGGAGATTGATGATGCGAATGAGGTATATGAAGTCATGCGAAAAATTCGCTCTGTGCCGAACACCATCAGTGTTTTCCGCATGAACGGGTAGGAGGCAGTATGCAAATTCGAACAGCATTGGGCGCGTACTTTGGCGAGAACAGCTATTTCGTAAGCGATGAAGCGACAAAGCAAGCCATCCTGATTGACCCGGGCGCCCGGATCCCTTCGTTTGATCGGTATTTGGAAGAGGAAGGATTGATGTTAACGGACATTCTGTTAACGCATGGACATGTCGATCACATTGCCGGCGCCGGCTATTATCACAAGGAGTATGATGCGCCGATCTGGCTGCATGAAAAGGAAAAAGAGGTTTTGGCCAACACGCTTCGACAGTATTCTGAAATACTGGGGGAAGCGGCAAGAGATATTGTGCCCAGCCGTTGGTTCGTGGAAGGAGACGATATTTCTTCGCTTTCCTTATCGGCCATGGAAACGCCGGGGCATACACAGGGAAGTGTGGTTTTTCGATTAGGCGAGGCGCTGTTTACCGGCGATACGCTATTTTGCGGCTCGATCGGACGCATGGATCTATTTACCGGCGATGAAGGGCAAATGCGAGAATCGCTACGGAAATTATTCGCCATTAAGGAAAACCTGACAATTTATCCCGGCCATGGAGAAACGACAACCATCGAAAACGAGAGACATTGGAATCCGTATGTACGTGCGGTGTTGCAATAGAAATAAAAGGAGAGACTATGGAATCGCTTAACGGATTGATGCGTTCGCATTATTGCGGCGCGCTTCGAAAAGAGGACATCGGAAAAAGCGTTGTATTGATGGGGTGGGCGCAAAAGGTACGTGATCTCGGAGCACTTGCCTTCATCGATTTGCGGGACCGCACAGGTCTTGTGCAGCTAACCTTCAATCAGGAGCAGGATGCGGCGCTGTATGAAAAGGCAAAAGGGGTTCATCAAGAATATGTTTTGGCTGCTGTTGGGCGCGTAGTGGAGCGCTCCGCAAAGAACCCGGATCTTGCCACCGGTGATATTGAAGTGATTTGCGAAACCCTGCGTATTCTGGACGTGGCGAAAACGCCGCCCATCTATATTCGTGATGACGATGACGTGAAGGAAGAGATGCGCCTAAAATACCGTTATCTTGATTTGCGCAAGCCCAAAATGCAGGAAATGCTGACCAAGCGCGCCGAGATTACCCGTGCGTTTCGTGAATTTTTGTATCACGAAGGCTTTATTGAAGTCGAGACACCGTATTTAGGAAAGCCCACTCCGGAAGGTGCGCGCGATTATCTGGTGCCTTCCCGCGTTTCCGAAGGCAAGTTTTATGCTCTGCCGCAGAGTCCACAGCTTTATAAACAGCTGCTTATGATCGGCGGAACCGACCGCTATTATCAGGTGGCGCGCTGCTTCCGCGACGAGGATCTGCGTGCCAATCGTCAACCGGATTTCACGCAGGTGGATATTGAAATGTCGTTTGTGACGATGGAAGATGTCCTAGAAATCAATGAACGTCTGATGGCATCTGTTTTCCACGATATTCTCGGAGTGGATTTGCCACGCCCGTTCCGTCGCATACGCTATGAAGAAGCGATGAATCGCTTCGGTACGGACAAACCGGATCTTCGCTATGGCTTTGAAATTGTGCGGCTCAATGGTATCGAAGAGACTACGGATTTTGCCCTCTTCCAACAGGTGAAGGACGACGGGGCGCTCATTGCCGGCATTAATTTTGATGGACAAGCCAAGAACTATCCTCGTAAGAAATTGGATGCCCTCACGACCTTTGCAAAAGGTATCGGCGCCAGTGGCATGCTTTGGGTGAAGAAAACAGAGGAAGGCATACAGTCCAGCTTTAATAAGTTTTTGACGGAAGAAACGAAGCATTTCTTAGAAGAGCGTTTGGCCCTTCAGGATGGTGACGTTGCGGTCCTGTTAATCGGGCCGGAAGCGAAGACGCTGGAACGACTGGGAACGTTACGTACCACCGTGGCAAATGAACAGTTGACCTTTGCACCCGATGATTTCGCGCTGTGCTGGGTAGTTGATTTTCCGATGTTTGAATACGATGAAGAAGAACAGCGCTATGTGGCGATGCATCATCCGTTTACCAAGCCCTTGGAAGAAGATTTGCCGCTTTTGGATACCGATCCGCTTCGTGTTCGTGCACAGGCGTATGATATCGTGATTAACGGGGATGAGCGCGGCGGCGGTTCCATTCGTATCAACAACGCCGAGCTGCAGGATAAGATCTTCCATCTGCTGAAATTGAGCGAAGAAGAAATTGCATCGCGTTTCGGATTCTTTGTGGACGCATTAAAGTACGGCACGCCACCGCATGGCGGCATTGCCTACGGTCTGGATCGCTTTGTCATGATGATGATCAACCGCAGCAATATTCGCGACGTGATCGCCTTCCCGAAGACGCAAACGGCGCAAGATCTCATGATGGATGCACCGACGGTTATTTCCGCTACACAATATGAGGAGCTCCATATTTCACCACGCAACGAATAAAAAAATCTCATTAAAGAGGTATCGTTCTATCGGAGCTTTAGAACCGGAACTTTTGGAAAGGAGGCGGGCATGAAGAATAAAGCATTTGTTACGAAATGCGAGGGAACACAATGTGAAATTATGGTGATGCGCGCGGAAGCGTGTGGATCCTGTCAAGCTTGCAATGCCTGTCATGCCAAGCCCAGCATTTATAGCATTGAAAACGCCTTAGGTGTTTCCGAAGGGGACTGGGTAATGATCGAAATGGATGATAAACAATTCTTTCGTCGCATAGGGCTGGTCTATGTGCTCCCGCTACTTTTTTTCCTTGGCGGTCTTTTTCTAAGTCTGTTTATTCAGCAGCGTTTAGGAAAAAATAATGAGCTGATCAGCGTTTTGGTCGGATTTTTCGGTTTGGCACTGTATCCTCTCTTCATTCGACCGGTGGATAAGAGGGAAGGGAATGTTCCGGCGATGCACATGATCTATCGTACGAGTGCAGCGGAGCGGACGGACGATTGCTGTACGAAAAGACAATCGGGAATGGAGGCATAATGCGACCTATTGTATCCATTGTTGGACGCCCGAACGTGGGAAAATCGACTCTTTTTAATAAATTGGTGGGACAACGCGCTGCAATTACCGAAGATACTCCCGGCGTCACAAGGGATCGACTCTATCGAGAAGTGGAATGGCAAAATCGCTACTTTTTACTGATGGACACGGGGGGATTGGAAGTCGACTCGGATGATGTCATGGCCACCCAGATCGCTTTTCAGGTGGATCTGGCATTGTCGGACAGTCAGCTGGTTCTCTTTTTAGTGGATGGCCGCACCGGCATCACTGCGATGGACCGCATGGTAGCGGAAAAAATTCGTCGCAGCGGAAAACCTTGCCTGGTGGTAGTCAATAAAATCGACACGCATGACACACCGCACGAAGTCTATGAATTCTATGAGTTGGGCTTTCCGGAACTGTTTGTTATTTCTGCAGAGCAGCAATACGGTCTCGGCGATTTGCTGGACGCGATTTTTGATCATTTGCCGGAAGGCGTAGAGGTCGAAGAGGAAGACGATTCCTTGAAGATCGCCCTCATCGGCAAGCCGAATGTCGGGAAAAGCTCCATGGTGAATTTTCTTTTGGGCGAAGAACGGATGATTGTCACCGACATTCCCGGCACGACACGGGACGCCATCGACTCTTTCTACGAACGAAATGGGAGAAGTTATACATTAATCGATACAGCCGGACTTCGTCGGCAGCGCTCGGTCGATTCGCGTATCGAAAAATATTCTGTTCTGCGCACGTTATCCTCTGTGGATCGCGCGGACCTTTGCCTCTTCTTGATCGATGTGCAGGAAGGCCCTACCGAGCAGGATGCCAAGATTGCCGGCTATGCCCATGATCAGCGTAAAGCTTCTATTATCGTGCTCAATAAATGGGATCTGGTGGAAAAGGAGACCAATACCTTGCGCAACATGGAACAACGCATTCGTCAGGTGTTGACCTTTAACCATTATGCACCGATTTTATCCGTTTCCGTGAAGACAGGACAACGGATGGATCGTCTGTTTTCTCTCATTGAAGAAGTGGATGAACACTACAGCTTCCGCATTTCCACAGGACTTTTAAATAATCTGGTGCGTGATGCGGTCGTCATGAATCCGCCGCCGACGGATAAAGGCAATCGCCTTAAAATTTTCTACGCTTCGCAGGTTTCCACGCGTCCGCCTAAATTTTTGTTTTATGTGAACGATGCGGAATTGATGCATTTTTCCTATATGCGTTACCTCGAAAATCAGCTGCGTAAAAACTTTGATTTTTCCGGCGTGGCATTGCAACTGGAAGTACGGGAACGAAAGGAGTAAGGATGCGCTTTCTTACCGTTCTTTTGCTTAGCTATTTTCTCGGCGGCCTGCCGACAGGACTGCTCTTGGGGAAACTCCTTGCGCATACCGATATTCGCAAACAGGGAAGCGGCAATATCGGATCGACGAATGCTCTCCGAACGCTTGGCTGGAAGGTCGGCCTTTTGACCTTTGCCGGCGATTTCGGGAAGGGAGCCTTAGCGGTTTTGGTGGCTCGTATGATGGTGCCTTCCGATCCGCTCGCCGTAGCAGTGGCCATGTTTTTTGTCGTTTTTGGCCACTGCTATTCGCCGTTTTTGCACCTTACCGGTGGGAAAGGCGTGGCTACGATCTGTGGCGCGATGATGGCTGTTAATGTTGTGTTGACCTTGTTTTGGCTTGGACTGTTTTTTCTCATCGTGGTGCTTTCCCGTCTCGTTTCGCTGGGCTCAATTCTTGCTGTCAGCGGTGCTGCTTTGCATACGTTGCTTTTTACCGCGCATCCTTTGGTGATTCGCGTGGCATTGCTACTTTGTGCGATGGTATGTATATATCGTCATAAAGAAAATATCGAGCGTCTTCTGCAGGGCAAAGAGCCTCGCTTAGGAGGACATCATGCCGACTGAAGTACAGCAGAAAACAAAACGTCGTTTTCCTGTATTACGCTTGCTTATTTTGTTGCTTTTTGCCTTTCTTCTCTTTATTTTTGTGCGGCGTGTTTGGAATTCCAAAACGGTCACTCTTGTGCAATCGGAGCGTGTGGAACAATCGCGAGAGGGCAGAGGTGTGTTTGTGTACTACGAATATGCACCGGATGTCTTCCAGCATGTGGATTGGCCAAAGGAGACCATGAACACGGTCAATACCGAAATTCGCTATCGCGTCGATACACCTCTCTTTAAACTGGATGAAGCACTTCGTCGTCGAGTGGAATCCCAGGCTACGCGTCTTGCCGGCAGCGCGGAGGAAGAATATCTGCAAAAAATGTTGAAGGCGGATGCCGTTCTTACTCCCTTTTCGTGCATGGCCTCGTTCGTTTCAGATGGGTACGAATCGCTCTTTACGCCGCAGTCGCTGTCGCTTCTTCAACCCGGCGATCTCGGAACCGAAAATAAAAATCAGGAACATGCGGGCTTAAAATTTCTGGACAATCGCCTTTTTTACCTTGTGCTGGATCTTCCGCAATCGGTTTTGCCGTTAGATGTGAAATTGGGAGAAGACTATACCTTAGTGACGGATAAGGATGTGACACTGCATGGGAAAATTATACGGCGAAGCGACGATTCTCTTGGCCGCAGCTTGTTGATTTTTTCTCTTCGTGACGGCGTTTTGCGCGTGCGGGGGGAACGCTTTTCCACCATACGACTGGTGCTTTCCCAAGCAGAATGCTATCGCCTTCCCGAATCCGCGATTTTCTATGAGGGTGCGGAAACCTTCTGTTATGTTCTGGATAAAAACCACGTAGCGAAAAAGGTAGCGATCCATCTTATGGGAAGCGATAAAGAGACAGGAGAATTCTTTGTCGCCGGCGGAGATGACGACGCAAACGAGGCAGCGCTGCATCGCTTTGACCGCGTCATTCTTCGACCGCAGGAAGTAAAGGAAGGAGGATTATACCGATGACAATAAACGACAACTGGAAGGCGATTCGGGCGCGCATGAACGCAGCCGCTGCACGTTTCGGCCATCAACCGGAGGAGATTACGCTCGTTGCGGTAACGAAAACGGTGGAGGAGGAACGCATACGCGAGGCCATTTCGCTGGGAATTCTGGATGTAGGTGAAAATCGCGTACAGGAAATGCTACGCAAGCAGGAGGCGTTTTCCGGTGCCCGGTTGCATATGATCGGTCAGCTTCAGAAAAATAAGGTGCGTCTGCTGCCGCAATCGGTTGTGCTGGTGCAAAGTGTCGACCGGCTGTCCCTCTTGCAGGAAATGGAACGAATCGGCAATCGCGATGACCGTCAATTTGAAGCGTTGATTCAGGTGAATGTTGCCGGAGAAGAACAAAAAGGCGGATGCAACCCGGACGAAGTTGTTCCTATTCTGGATGCGGCCGAGGAAATGCAACAGGTTCGCATTCGTGGACTGATGATGGTCGCTCCGGCGGCAACGGATTGCGAAGAAATTCGCCCGGTGTTTAAAAAGATGCGCACTTTGTTCGAAAAGTGTCGTACCATCGGGTATAATAGGAACCAACTGGACATTTTATCAATGGGAATGTCCCATGATTTTGAGGTCGCACTAGAAGAAGGGGCAACGATGGTACGCATCGGAACCGCACTATTTGGAAAACGAAGTTGACGAGGAGGATAGAATGGGCTTTTTTGAGAAAATCAAAAACATGATTGGCATCGAAGATCAATACGAAGATGAGGACTACAACGAAGAATACGACTATGCCAATCGCGGATCTTATGACAATTCCTACGACGCACATCCGGAACAGGAAAAGACTTCGACGTTCTCTTCCGATTACGCTTCGGCAAGCTATGAAGAGCCGTCCTCTTCTGCCTCGCGTCTGGGAAAAGTCATTGATATGACTTCCGGCTCGGCACGCATGCGCATCAGCATTCAGGAGCCGCTGGAATACGATGATGGTCCGAAGGTACTGGACAACATTGCGCAGTCTCGCACGGTGGTGCTCAACCTGGAAATGCTGGAGGTGGACAAAAAACGTCAGATTTTCGACTTTGTCAGCGGTGGCGTCTATGCCTTGAATGGAGATATTCAAAAAGTGACCAAAGACATCTACGTCATTGTTCCAAAGGGAGTGGATGTCGATGCGGCGGTCAAACAGTCCGTAAGCGACCAGTCGATGTATCAACTGTAAGAATGACGCTCCCTCGGGGTTCCGAGGGAGCTTTTTTTGGATGGGAGAATTATGATTGTAGGAATGGGAATTGCTTTGCTTTGGAGCCTTGCGGATCAGCTGACCAAAGCGTGGGCTTCCTCGACATTATCGGGACAGCCCTCAATGGATGTGATCGGCCATTGGCTGCGTTTTACCTATGTGCAAAATGAAGGAGCGGCCTTCGGCATTCTAAGCGGACAAAAATGGTTTTTTGTGTTGCTTACTATCGCCGCCATCATTTTTTTACTGGTGATGCTACGGCGTTATCAACACGTGCATCCGATCTACATCCTTGCCATGGGGTTGATCCTTGGCGGCGCAATAGGGAATCTCATCGACCGTGTGCGTTTTGGATCCGTAGTGGATTTTATTCAAGTAGATTTCATTGACGCGCTTCATTTTCCCGTTTTTAATGTGGCGGATATTGGTGTTACGGTCGGCATTTTTACACTCGCCCTTTTGCTTTTGCTTTTGCCGGAACACGTGTGGAGGCAAAAGCCATGAGCGTGCATATCGGAAATGATTGGGATGAACTTTTAGCCGATGAGTGGCAAAAACCCTATTATCAGACGCTTCGGCGTCTCTTGCTTGACGAATACAAAAATTACACGGTGTATCCGCCGGCGGAAGATATTTTTTCCGCTCTTCAGCATGTGTCCTTTGAACGCTGTCGTGTGGTGATCTTGGGTCAGGATCCTTATCATGAGCCGCGCCAAGCGAACGGCTTGGCTTTTTCGGTACATGGCGGTGTACCGATACCGCCGTCTTTACGGAATATCTATCAGGAATTGGAGAGCGACGTAGGGATCCCGCCTGTAAACCACGGAGATTTAACAGTCTGGGCAGAGCGTGGCGTGCTGCTGCTGAATGCGACTCTTACCGTACGTGCGCATCAGGCGAATTCGCACGAGGCCATTGGCTGGCGTGTACTCACAGATCGTATTATTTCTTTATTGGGACAACGTGAAAAGCCGCTGGCCTTTGTTCTTTGGGGGCGCTTTGCACAATCTAAGCGGGCGTTGATCACCAATCCTCACGATCTGGTTATTTTATCTCCTCATCCTTCTCCACTTTCCGCGCATCGAGGCTTTTTTGGCTCTCGTCCGTTTTCTCGTATCAATCGCTTTTATACCGAACGTGGGGAAGAACCCATTGATTGGCAATTGCCGACACTTCCGGAGGAATCGCGTGACGAATGATTTGCACTTTCTGATTGGGGATGAAGACGATGTCAACGGCATGCGTCTGGATTCGGCTTTACCCTCGCTTTGGGACGGAGCCTCTCGCACACAGATTGCCAAGGCTATTTCTGCCGGGCGTATTCTGTTGAATGAAAAGCGCGTCAAACCGCGTACCATCGTTCACACCGGAGATACCATACGATTGGATCCGACGTTTTTTGCGGTTGCCCCTCTATTGCCGGAAGACATTTCTCTTCCTGTACTCTATGAAGATGAAGATCTTTGGATTATCAATAAGCCGCCAGGGCTTATCACGCATCCCACGGCCAGCGTGCGAACCCATACGGTCGTGAATGCGCTGCTTGCCTCCGGGCGTCCATACTCCACTCTTTTGGGCGAGGAGCGTCTTGGCATTGTGCATCGTCTGGATGCACAAACGTCCGGAACGCTGCTTTTGGCGAAGACGGATCGCGCGGCGATCGCATTGCAGGAACTTTTTCGAACCCATGAAGTGCATAAGCAATATGTGGCTCTTGTGGAAGGCCGTTGGGAAACGGATGGACTGGTGGTCGACCAGCCCTTGGGACGTCATCCGACGCAGCCACAAAAACAAGCCGTTCTACCGGATGGCCGGGAAGCACACAGTCTTTTTGTGACACGGGAAGCGTGCGAGGAAGCGAGCCTTATGGACGTTTGGATTACTACCGGCAGAACGCATCAAATTCGTGTTCATGCTGCCTATTGCAAGCACCCCGTTGTAGGGGATACGGTGTATGGGTATCGCCGTCAACGTCATCGCTTTTCGCATCATCTTCTACACGCCTGGAAATTGTCCTTCCTACATCCTTTTTCACATAAAATGATCGCCGTTACCGCACCCTTTGATGAAGAATTTCAACGGGCTTTTGCTCTTTATGGTTTTGCGGAACCTTCGCAAGACGAAAACGAAACGGAAGATACGAAGTAAGGAACACGTTGAGACTTTCCTTTTTGTACACTGAAGAAAAGGAGGTCGGCATGTTCGCACGTACATCGTCTTGTCATTTTGAAGGGCTTGCCACGGAAGTGGTAAGCGTAGAAGCGGAAATCTTAAGAGGCTTTTCGCAATTTACGATTGTCGGTCTGGCCGGAACGTCGATACAGGAGGCCAAGGAGCGCATCCGCTCCGCCATTTATGCGATGGACGTGCGCCTCCCGCTCGGCCGCATTGTCATCAATTTATATCCTGGGGATGTGCGTAAGGCGGGGACGCAATGGGATTTACCCATGGCCGTTACACTTCTTTCCGCCATGGGGCGTATTCCCGCTTCGGTCATCGCCTCGGCGGCTTTTATTGGAGAACTTTCGCTGGATGGCCAGCTGCGCAGCGTTCCGGGAGCGCTCGCCATGGTTTTAGCGTTAAAAAACAGTGGTAAAACGAAGATTTACTTGCCGGCAGAAAATGCCAAGGCATGTCGCTCGATAGAGGGAGTAACTCTTTATCCCGTACAAACCCTTCGCCAAGTGGAAGCGGTCCTGCAAAAGAAAATCAACCTGTTGCCCCTTTGTGGTAAAAAAAATGTTGCATGCGAAGACGATACCGAACCCATCGCCATGGATTTTGCAGACTTGCTTGGACAAGAACCGCTTAAAAGACTTTTGGAAATTGCTATCGCCGGCCGTCATTCTTTGCTGCTCGTAGGATCTCCCGGCGTGGGGAAAACTATGGCGATGTCTCGAATTCCCGGTATTTTACCTCGTTTGCGCCATGAAGAGGAAATGGAAGTTCTTCGCATGCAATCCATGAGTGGATCCTCTTGCGCCCAGCACCCTCTTCCGCCTTTTCGTGCGCCGCATCATACCATCACGCGCGCAGCCTTCTTGGGTGGAGGCAATCCGCCTGTTCCCGGTGAAATTTCGCTTGCCCATAAAGGCGTTCTCTTTTTGGATGAAATGCCCCTTTTTTCACAGGAATTGATTAACGGTCTGCGTACGCCGATGGAAGAGCAGCGCATTTTACTGTTTCGCTCCCGTCGCCGTCTCGAAGCGCCGGCGGATTTTCAATTATTGGCTACGGCAAATCCCTGCCCTTGCGGCTATAACGGCGATCCGGATCATACGTGCACCTGTTCTGTTCCGGACATTCGTCGCTATCGTTCTCGCCTTCCCGGTCCAATTCTGGATCGCTTTGACATGATCTATCGACTTACGACACCCTCTGCGGAGGCGGAAAAGGAAAGGGCTTCGGCGAATGATCCATCCGATAGCAAATCTTCTATGCTCGACAGCCGGACGATGCTTCAGCGAATCGGCCACGCGAGAGAACAACAGGCGATTCGCTATAAAGACGAACCCTTTACCGTCAACGCTCGCTTTGGAAATCAACGCGATATCTCTTTGCTGCGACCGACGGAAAAATCCTTGTCCTTATTGAATGCGCTATGCCGGAAAGAACATCTTTCTTTTCGTGTGCGTCGTCGTCTTCTTCTGGTTGCCCGAACTGTTGCGGACATGGATGGGCAAGAGGACGTGGGGGAAAGCGCGGTCGTAGAAGCTTTCCAGTATCGACGGGCTACAGAAGGATGGGGAGACGGAACGCTTTCTGTATGAACATGCGATTGTGGTGTAATTCCATTCAAATTATGCCCGTAAGAATTGTATCGATTCCGCGGGACTGGTATAATTACAGCATCAAAACTAGAGGAGGGTTTATGCTTTCTGCCAACGATTTACGAAAAGGAACGACATTTGTTTACGACAATGATGTGTACGAAATTATTGATTTCCAACACGTCAAACCTGGTAAAGGAGCCGCTTTCGTACGTGCTAAAATTCGCTCGGTCATGAGCGGTGGATCGAAGGATGTTACCTTCAATCCCAATGATAAATTTGAAGAAGCACGCATTGAAACAAAGGAAATGCAGTATCTCTATTCCGATGGCGCCCTGTATTATTTTATGGATCCGGAATCCTATGAGCAGTTCGCTTTAGAAGGCGATGTGGCTTCGGATGCGATGAAGTTTATCCGTGAAAGCGACACAGCCATCATGCGATTCTATCAGGGAAAGGCTTTTAATGTTCAGCCACAGAACTTTGTGGAATTGGAAGTCACCCAGACCGAACCGGGCGTTCGCGGAGATACCGCCTCCAATACCACAAAACCGGCGACTGTCGAAACAGGAGCGACCATCAATGTTCCGCTCTTTGTCAACATCGGCGATAAGATCAAGATTGACACCCGCACGGGCGATTATCTTTCCCGCGTATAACATGAGACGGCAAGAACAACGAGAGTGGCTTGTGCGCCTGGTTTATGCGCAGGACATGAATAGCGACGATGCATTTGATGCAAAGCGTCTTTTACGGGAACAGGCGTTACCGGAAGACAATGCCTATTTGCAGGATTCCCTCAACCTTCTTCACTTGCATCAGGAGCAGGTGGATCATATCATTGAGGCCTACCTTCATGACTGGACGACGGAACGTTTACATGCCGTGGATCGCGCTATTTTGCGCGTTGCGGTGAACGAAATACTTTTTACCGACTTTGCTCCGATCGTGGTTACGATTCATGAATGTGTGGGCATTGCCAAGCGCTATTCCGATGCCGAGGCGTATAAGTTTATAAACGGCGTGCTTTCCTCGTTACTCAAGGATATGCGTCAGGGGCTTCTTTCGAAACGTTTTGGCATCGAGATCCATCCGCAGAAGATTGCCGAAGCATCTTCCTCATCGGACACCGAGCAATGAAGCCGCTTCGCATCTCCGAATTGCTTCGCTATTTGGATCGCGTTATACGGGATGATCCCATTCTGCGGCGCGTACAAGTGGAAGGCGAAATCGCAAATATATCACGCAATCGCTATGTCTATTTTGACCTGAAGGACGAGCAGGCACTCGTACATTGTGTGGATTTTGATGGCGTTCTGCCGGAAACCATCCAGAACGGGGCGCATGTGATCCTTCTCGCTTCCACGATGGTCTATCCGCAACAGGGAAAATTGGAGCTACGGGCCATTTCGTTGGAAGAAAAAGGGCGTGGACAGGCACTTTTGGCTTTGGAAGAGCGCAAGCGCAAGCTGGAAAAGGAAGGGCTCTTTCGTCCGGAACGAAAGCGTCCTCTTCCTCGCTATCCTCGGTTGATCGGACTGATCACCTCCGCAGGAGGGGCAGTATTGCATGACTTTTCCAACGAGGTGAACCGCCGTTATCCTTTGGCACATATTGTTCTCTCCGCTGCATCCGTGCAAGGAAATAACGCTGCCGAGGAGATTCGGGGCGCTCTTCGAGCATTGCTGCAGGGTTCGGAACAATCGGTCCCGGATCTGATCGTCATTGCGCGAGGGGGAGGCTCGGCCGAAGATCTCAGTGCTTTTCAAGACGAGAAGCTGGTGCGCGATCTGGCGGCTTGTCCAGTTCCGGTGATATCGGCCATCGGACACCAGGTGGATACCACTTTATGCGATCTCGTGGCCGACAGTCGTGCCTCGACACCTACGGAAGCCGCGATATTAGCTACACCGGATGGACGTGTGTTGCATCAGTTCATCGATGAGCGCCTACGTCAGCTGTCATTACATCTGCAGCGTACGATGACAAGGCGTGCACTGGCCCTGGAGAATTTGCAGCGGCGTGTGGAAGCCAGACGTCCCGGTCGACAAATCGAAGAGCAAAAACGAAAGCTGCAGGAAAAATGCTATCGCCTGCAAGCCACGTTTCAGCAAAGGCTGCAGCGCTTACGCCGCACGATTGATAGCCGGATCAAAGAAAGTGCGATGATACGGGAAAAACGGTTGGCACAGACGTCCTGGCAGGTGCGCGATCTTTCCAACCATCCGGTTTTAGCCGGCGAATTGCGAGTAGGCTCCACGTATTCTTTGGAGTCCGGCTTGTATCGGTATCGTGTCTCGGTAGAGAAAAAGGAGAAGAAGGATGTCCTTTAACGGCACATTTGAAGAAGGCTTGCAGCGTCTTGATGAATTGACAAAAGAGCTGAATCGTGATGATTTGACGCTGGAGGAATCCACCGTTCTCTATAAGGAAGCACGAGAGCTGGGCGAAGCCTTGCACCGTCTTTTAGATCAGGCGGAGCTTGTGGTACGGGATGTGGATGAAAAGAGTATTCCGGTGCTTTTGGATCAGAAAGACACGAACCATGCAGAAGAATGAATGGATTTCGTCCGTTTTTCTGCCTCGCTTACAGGAACATCTTCATTCCCTAGGCGGCCTTAAAAGTGTATTCTATGCTACCGACGGCGGAAAGCGCATACGCCCGCAAATGGTGTATTTAGGGGCTTTTGCGATGCAAGGGGATACCTTTTCTCCGGCTGTTTCGTCAGCCCTAGCGGATTGTGCTTGTGCCGTCGAGCTGGTTCATGCCCATTCGCTGGTGCATGATGATCTGCCCTGTATGGATAACGATACGTATCGTCGCGGAAAGCTGAGCGTTCACGCGGCTTTCGGTGAAGCGGAAGCCTTGCTTTGTGGAGATGCACTCTTAAACGGCGCGTATGAGGTGCTGTTTTCCGCCATGGATACTGCGGAGGAATCTCTCCAAAAACGCTTGGGGAAAGCCGGCACTTTGCTCAGTCGGATGACCGGGTTACGTGGGATGATCGGCGGACAGGTTTTGGATATGCAACCGCGCTTTGCGAATGCGCAGGCGCTTTGCGAGATGGTAGAGAAAAAAACCGGCGCGCTGTTTTCTGCCTCCTGCGGGATGGGCGCCATTCTTTCCGGTGCGAATGCCGAAGAGGCGGATGCGGCCATTCAATTTGGTCGCCTGTACGGCTTGGCCTTTCAGCTAAAGGATGATGAGGGTGACCTGGAACAGGACATCCGCGAACAGAAGCAAACGTATTACACCGCTCTGGGTGATGAGGTGGCTTCACGAAGAAACGAGCTGTATTCTTCGGCTGTTTCCTTAACAAAGTTTTTTCCTTACGGTGAAGTGTTAACGGATGCATTTTCTGATTTGCTTGATAAATAATGGTTGGCGGAGGAAAAGAAAATGAAAAAATACAATCGACAGCGCCTGATCCTCGATCTGATCGAACAACAGGAAGTACAGACCCAGGAAGGCTTGGCGGAGCTTTTGCGTGGGCATGGCGTTCATGCCACGCAGGCTACCATTTCCCGCGATATCAAAGAGCTTCGCATTTCCAAGGTGCAAACCGTAAAAGGAGATTACAAGTATACGGTTCTGGATTCCGTGCATGATTCGCTCAATGAGCGTCTGCATAAAATTCTTCGCTCGGCGATACTCAGTGTTTACCATAATGGCAACATGGTGATTATCGAGACGGTAATCTATTGTGCACCGGTCGTTTCCATGACGATTACAAATGCCAAACTGGATCATGTTGCTGGTATTGTTGCAGGCGTCGACACACTCTTTATTGCGCCGACGGATATTGCTGAGTTGGATCAGCTGGTAAAAGATATCGAGGAGTTCATTCAATAATGCTTACCGAGCTGCGGATTCGACACTTTGCTTTGCTGGATACGGTGAAGGTTTCCTTTCCTTCCGGTGAATCCGTAGTAACCGGAGAGACGGGGTCCGGAAAGAGCCTTTTTGTGGATGCTCTGGATTTTTTGCGCGGCGCACGAGCAGATAAACGCGTATTGCATGGTGACGAAACGGCTGTGGTCGAGGGGTGTTTTACTTGGTCAGAAGAGGAGAGCGCTACAGAGGCCGCCCTGCGCGAGCATTTTGAAGAGCTGGGTATTCCGTTGGAGGATCGCCTGCTCATCGCACGGCGCGAAATTTCTCCTAAAGGGTCGCGACAACGTCTGAATGACGTGACCGTTACGTTACAGTCCTATCGACTCGTCATGGAAATACTTTTGGATATTCATGCGCAAAACGCACAGAGTCTTCTAAAGAGTCCGCGCACGTATCTGCCTCTTTTAGATAGCTTTATCGGCGCACAGGCCGAAAAGGAAAAGAGCGATTTGCGGGATGTGCTTTTAAAGCAACGACATGTGCAGGAGCAATTGGATCGTCTCGCGCTTTCTCCCGATGAAGTGCTGCGAGAAAGGGATCTGCTTCGTTATCAAATTCAGGAGATCGATTCCGCCGATTTACCGAACCTGGATGAAGAGGAATTGGAGAGGGAATATAAAGCGCTGGTCTCGGCGACAGAACGCTTACAATTGGCCAATCGTCTCTACGGTGGCATCAGCGGTGATCGGGGCCTGCGCGATGCGTTGTTGAGCTGTGCGCAAACCTTCGATCAGCTTTCCCATAAGGATGAGGGGACTTCCTTCCTTCGTGATCGTATGTGGCAGATGGAAGCGGATATGGAAGCGCTGCAGGAGGATCTGGAAAACTACCGCAATACGATTGTGATTGACCCGCAGCGTATAGAAGAAGTGGATCAAATTTTCCAATTGTTGCAGATGCTTCGACGAAAATATGGACAACAAAATGAAGCAATTCTCGCTTTCCGCGATCAGGCGGCTCATCGGCTGGAATTGCTCAATCATATTGAACAGGAGCGAAAAACGCTTCAGGAAAAACAGGCGGCCCTTACACGGCAGCTGCAGGAAAAAGCGGATGCACTGCATGTGCTTCGCGTAAACGCTGCCGAAAAGCTGGAAAAGCGGGTAAAGGAAGAATTGCTCGAAATGGCCATTCGCCAGATTGCTTTTACGATTCCTATCACCAAAACGCAAACGATCGGAGCGAATGGACAAGACGTGGTAGATTTTCAAATCTCTACCAATCCGGGGGAGCCGATGCTTTCGCTTTCCGATGTGGCCAGTGGCGGTGAAATGTCGCGTTTCATGCTGGCTTTAAAAATCATCGCATCCGAAATCACCGCCATGCCGACGCTGGTTTTTGATGAAATTGATACGGGTATCAGCGGACGAACGGCACAGGTTGTTGCGGAAAAATTGTCACGCTTAACGGATCGACATCAGGTGATCGTCATCACGCATCTTCCGCAGATTGCAGCTTTGGCGGATGCGCATTATGCGATGACGAAGGAGACCCGCAAGAATGAGACCATGTCTTTTTTAAGCGAATTAGATTCTGCTGGGCGAATTGCCGAGCAAGCACGTCTTCTCGGCGGGGTACAGATTACCGAGGTGACCCGAAAGGGCGCAAAGGAAATGATTGAACAGGCACGCCAGTGGAAGCGTGAACGAAAGGGCTGGTCATGAGCGAGGAGAGAAACAACATCGAACGCACGATCAAAACGGAAGAAATCTATGACGGACGAATTGTCCATCTTCGCGTCGAAACGGTGGAATTGCCCAATATGGTTTATGCCAAACGGGAGATTGTATCGCATCAACGCGGCGTGGGCATGATTGTTTTAAAAGACGAAAACACGATGCTGATGGTACGTCAGTATCGAATTGCCGTGCGGGAGTCGCTTCTGGAAATTCCTGCCGGATTGGTTGAACCGGGTGAATCACCGCGTGATGCGGCACAGCGAGAATTGCAGGAAGAGGTTGGGGTAAGAGCAAATCAATTGGAGTACTTGATGGATGCCTACGCTTCTCCGGGTTTTACGGATGAAAAGCTCAGCCTTTTTCTGGCACAGGATCTCGAAACGTCCAAGCTTCCCTTGGATTCTACGGAATTTTTAACCTTTGAAGAGCATAATGTAGAAGAACTGTATCGTATGGTGCTGAATTTTGAAATCGTGGATGCCAAAACTATCATCGCGATCTTATATGCCCATCAACTTCGCACGGCGGGGCAGAAATAGAACGGATAACCTATGTTTGGGGAAAACTTCTCATTGATACAAACCATCACATCGTTGCTTGCTATTACCTATACCATTGTTTCTCACGAATGTGCACATGGACTTGTCGCGTATTGGAACGGCGATGCGACGGCGAAGGAAGCCGGACGATTGACACTCAACCCGATTCCACATATCGATCCGATCGGATTAGCATCCCTGTTAATTTTCCGTTT
Source organism: Murdochiella vaginalis (assembly GCF_900119705.1). Classification (GTDB taxonomy): domain Bacteria; phylum Bacillota; class Clostridia; order Tissierellales; family Peptoniphilaceae; genus Murdochiella; species Murdochiella vaginalis. The sequence continues at coordinate 1,107,816 of NZ_LT632322.1, forward strand.
CGGATGGGCCAAGCCGGTTCCCATCAATCCCAATCGATTCCGTCATGAGCGCTTGGGGATGCTTACGACCTCTCTGGCCGGTGTGACGGTGAATTTTTTGAGTGCTGTGATGGCGGCGATTTTGCTTCCGCGCATTCAAAATGCAGACCTGCAGCTTCTGTTCGTGCAGATCATGATGTATGGTGTGTTTTTTTGCGTATTCAATCTGATGCCGATTCCGCCTTTGGACGGATCCAAAGTGATTCTAACGTTTTTGCCGAAACAGTGGCAGTATCAAATCTATCGACTGGAGCGCTATTCGCAGTGGCTCTTGCCAATTCTCGTCTTTAGCGGCCTGTTCAGTCGTATTGCACAGCCGATTACGGAGGCCCTCATAAACGGAATGCTCGATCTATCGTATTCGTTGTTATAAAAACGGAAGGGGAAGCCATGATTCAAATCGACGTGCAGCCTTTTTCCGGCCCCATGGATCTTCTTTTGGAGTTATTGCAGCAGGCGAAGATCGATATCTATGATATTGAAATTTCGCTTATCACCGAGCGCTTTCTGGAGGTGATGCAGAGCAGTGCCATTCCTCCCGAGGAACTGAGTGACTTTATCCGCATGGCCTCCATCTTGGTGCAAATGAAGGTGCGCATGCTCCTTCACGATAAGGAAGAGGAGGAAGAAGACGGCATTTCGCGCGAAGAAATGATTCGGCGATTGCTCGAATATCGTACCTTTAAGGAACTTTCCCTTCGTCTGGCCACGCTGGAAGAAGAAGGGATGGGAATTTTTGTAAAATTGGGTGAAGATCCGCAGCGCTATCAGGCGAAACCTCAGGAAGTGCTAGAAGGAACCGGCGAGGATCTGCTGCAGGCGCTTCGAGCTCTGCGCGAACAGCAAAATGCCCGTCGATATACCTTCTCACCGCAAGAGGTGATGGTGCGCGAGGAGTATAGCGAAGATGTCGTAGCAAGGCGAATTCACCAAAAAATGGAAAAGGGCGAACGTTTCACCTTTTTTGATCTTTTCGACGAAAACGATGTAAAAAAAGGCAATGTGATCGTTACCTTTTTGCTGATGCTGGAATTGACCCGTCGCCATGCTCTGCGGATTGAACAGGATCCTCAAAGCAAGGTGATTGCCATTCGCATGCAAAATCGAGAGACCTTTGATCAGGTTCTTAGCGGCGTGGATGCTGATTCTTCCCAAGAAGAAGAGAGCAGTGCAGCGGAAACGGAGGAAGAATGAGTACGGATCGTGAATATAAATCCATCATCGAGGGGCTTCTTTATGTCTGGGGGGATCCGCTTACCTTTAGCGACATGGCGAAATTGCTTTCCATTTCCGTAAAAGACGTCCGTCGTCTGGCGCAGGAATTGCAGGCAGAAATGGAACATGAGCGGCGTGGCCTTGTTTTGCGTTTTCTGGATGACGCCGCACAGCTTACAACACGAAAGGAACATGCCGTCTATTTTGAGCAGCTCTTTGGAGAGGCAAAAAACAAACGTTTGACCAATTCCGCTCGCGAAACATTGGCGATTATTGCTTATAAACAACCGGTGACACGCGTTGAAATTGATGCGATTCGCGGTGTGCGCAGCGAGAGTGCATTGGATACGCTACTGGATCGCGGCTTAATTGAAGAGGCTGGACGTCTGGATCAAATCGGCCGCCCCATTCTCTATCGCACAACCAAAGCCTTTTTGCGCGCCTTTACGCTATCTTCCTTGGAAGAGCTTCCTTCCCGCGACGAGGTGGAAGCGATGTGGGAGACGTCGGATGCGGATTAATCGGTATTTGGCTCGATGTGGCGTCGCATCCCGTCGCAAAGCCGAGACCTTGGTCCGCGACGGGCGTGTAACGAAAAACGGTGAAATCGTACGGGAACTGTCGACGACTGTTGAGGAAGCGGATCGAATATGTGTGGATGGGGAAATGGTCTCTCTGTTATCCGAGCGTCTTCTGTTGGCATATCACAAACCGCGGGGGCTTGTTTGCAGTCATCATGATCCTTTTGGCGCTCCGCTTATCTATGAGCAGCTTCCCCAAAATAAGGGCTTGTTCAGCATCGGACGCTTGGATCGGGATACGGAAGGCCTGCTGTTGATCACCAATGACGGTAATCTTGGACATCGCGTAGCACATCCGTCCACAGAGACCGAGAAGGAATATATTACGGTGTTGGATCGACCCTTTACAATTACGGACGCGGAAACGCTCACACGGGGTATTCAAGTGGACGGGACGCTCATGCGAATGGATGCTGTGCAATACTACGTCGCGAATGCGAATGACGCTTTGTGGGAACGAGTCTTACCGGCATGGCCTCCTTCTGTCGCACCGTCTTGTGTGGTGCGAGTGGTTCTTCATGAAGGACATAAGCGTGAAATTCGTCGTCTCTTTCGTGCCTTGCACTATCGAGTTCGTCGTTTGATTCGTGTACGCATCGGCCGGATCATTTTGGGGGATCTTCTTCCCGGTGCGTATCGTCCACTGGACGGAAAGGAAGAAATATGAAACGCATGGCGGACATTGCGATTCTCGGCATGGGTGCAGCCGGCTGTATGGCCGGAATTGCCTGTGCATCCGCCGGAAAGCGTGTGGCGCTTTTTGATCGCAATGAGAAAGTGGGCAAAAAAATCTATATCACGGGGAAAGGACGCTGCAATGTAACCAACGCCGCTCCTTTTCCAAGCTTTTTCGATGGCATTGCCCGCAATCCCCGCTTCTTGCATTCCGCCTTTGCCAGTATGAATAATCTCGATTTGATGAATTTTTTTGCGAAGCATGGCCAGCCGCTGAAAGTGGAACGCGGGGAACGCGTTTTTCCAACCTCGGATCATGCTAGTGACATCAATCGTGTTTTAGAGACCGTATTGCGCGAAAACGGTGCAACACTCTATTTTCATCATTGCGTAAAGCAAATCACCTACGATGGAAAGACGAACCGGTTCGCCTTATTCTTTACCGATCAGGAACCGTTCTTTGCCTCCCGTCTGATTCTTGCCTGTGGTGGAAAATCCTATCCCTCTACCGGCTCAACGGGAGACGGATACCGCTTTGCAGAGGCTTTTGGTCATACGATTGTGCCGCTTTCTCCCGCACTGGTTCCCTTGTGTCTTCAGGATGATTTTGTCGCCTCCTGGGAAGGCATTTCGCTGAAAAATATTGCGCTTACGGCAAAATGGGGGAAGAAAAAAAAGACCCTTTTCGGGGAAATGCTCTTTACGCACGACGGCATCTCTGGTCCGGTTGTATTGACGCTTTCTTCCTTTCTGAGCGGCTCGGCACAAAACGACGTTTCCCTTTTCTTGGATTGGAAACCGGCTTTGGATGAGGAGGCTCTTCGACACCGTTTGCTTCGCGAACGACAGAGCGGGGCGAATCGATCCTTAAAATCGCTTTTTTCGTCCTTTCTTCCCAAACGATGTGTGGATGTATTTTTGCAAAAAGGGGAGTGGAACGAGGATTGTCCTTTCCACAGTTGGACCAAAGCGGAAGAGGAACGCTTTATCGGTCTTTTAAAAGCCTTCCCGCTTTCTTATGCAGGATTGGGCTCCTTTTCGCAAGCAGTGATTACGCGTGGCGGCGTTGCGGTAAAGGAGGTATGGCCAAAAACGATGGCCTCTCGTAAACAAAAGGGACTGTTTCTAGCCGGTGAAATCCTAGATGTGGATGGATTTACCGGAGGCTATAATTTACAGATTGCGTTTTCTACAGGCTATGCGGCCGGTCTCGGTGCAGCCGCCTCATTGGATGAGGAATGTAGGGAAGAGGAGGAAACATGACGAGAACCATTGCCATTGACGGCCCGTCGGGCTCCGGAAAAAGCTCCGTAGCGGATCGCTTAGCCGATGCACTGCACATGGCGCATTTGGACACGGGAGCGATGTATCGCGCGATTACGCTGGATCTTTTGGAGCACGGGATTGACGTCAACGATGAAGAAAAAGTCGAATCGCGCCTGAAAAAGCTGCCTCTAAAAATCGAAAAGGACCGCGTTTTTTTGGATGAACGGGACGTCACCAAACGCGTGCGAGCGGACGATGTGACGCGCAACGTTTCGGTTGTTTCCGGGTATCGAGCGGTACGCGAAAAGATGGTTTCCATGCAGCAGAAAATTGCGGCTTCGTCGGACATTGTTTTGGACGGCCGCGATATTGGCACGGTGGTTTTGCCCCATGCAGATCTGAAAATTTTTCTCACGGCAACTCCGGAAGAGCGGGCAAGACGCCGTCTGCAAGATAAAAAATCGACATCCTCCATGGCCTACGAGGAGGTGCTTGCCGATATTCGTCGTCGTGATGCGTATGATTCTACGCGCGCCCTTTCGCCTCTTCGGCAGGCGGAGGACGCAGTGAGTATTGATTCGAGCAATATGACCATTGACGAGGTGGTCGAACGTATTTTGCAGGAATGGCATCATGCTTATCCGATGGACTAAACGCTTGGCCCGATTCGTGCTTCGTTTTTTCTTCCGTTTCGAGACGGATGGAGATCTGCGCGAAACTCGCGGGCCGTATATTCTTTGCGCTAACCATCGTTCCAATTGGGATGCGTTGGCGATGTTCACGGTTTCTCCGGAGGACACCTACATTGTAGGTAAGAAAGAGTTGTCCGACCTTCCCATCATTGGTGCCTTTCTTCGCCGTGTGCATCTTATTCCCGTGGATCGTGAGGCGAACGATATCGGCGCGCTTAGAAGCATGCTTTCTGTTTTGAAAAAAGGAAGTGTTCTGGGCATTTTTCCGGAAGGACATCGTTATGAGGACGCGGATTTTTCGCACATGAAAGAGGGCGTTGCCTACTTGGTGCAAAAAGCAAAGGTGCCGGTATACTGCCTGTATATCGATTCCGACTATCGTTTTCGCCATCGCTTTCATGTGACAGTACGTCAACCGCTCGCTATAGAAGATCTTTCCGCCTTTTCTTCCCGTGCGCAGCGCAAGGATATGCTCCGTCTGATTTATGAAACGATCTATGAACCGATGAGGGAAGGGGAAGAGACATATGGACATTCGGATTGCTGATCACGCCGGCTTTTGCTTCGGTGTGCGGGAGATTGATCGCAAAGCAAGCGAAGCCCTTGCCGGAGCGAAAGGAAGACGCGTCTATTCCTACGGCCCTCTTGTACATAATGCGCAATATGTTACTCGGAGAGAAGCGGAAGGCGTGCATGTGCTGCACTCGTTAGACGAAGCGGAAAGACTGGATGAAGACGCGATGCTTCTGCTTCGTGCGCACGGCGTAACCGTAGAGGAGCGAAAACGTCTGGAAAGGACTGGGGCGGAGATTATTGACGGGACCTGTCCGGTGCTGTTGGCGATCTATCGTCTGCTCGATGCGAAACAGGCACAGGGCTATCGTTGTGTCATCGTGGGGGATGCGAAGCATCCCGAAGTGGTAGCGATGCGCAGTCGATTGGATACGGACGCCCTCATCTTGTCCTCTGCAGAGGAAGCCGCTTTAGTACGATCCGAAAAACCGTTGTTTGTGGTATCCCAAACCACCAACCGCGAAGACTACTTTCGAGAGGTCGTAGCAGCCCTTCCCAAAGAGCTGGACGTAACGGTACAGCAAACCATTTGTCGTGCGACACAGGATCGACAGGAAGCCTGCAAACAATTGGCTCGTGAAGTGGATCTTATGGTCGTAATTGGAGGAAAGCATTCCTCGAATACCGACAAACTGCGGCAGGTTGCCGAAAAAGAATGTAAAAATGTACAACAAATTGAAGTTTTCAAGGATTTAGCTTTACAAACACACCCTATATTGAATAGAATAGGCATAACCGCCGGTGCGAGCACACCGGACTGGATTATTGAGGAGGTCGTCAGAGGGATGGAGAATTTTACGAAAGAAGATTTCATGGAACAAATCGAAGACAGTATGGTGAAGATTTATCCTCGCGATATTGTCAAAGGCACCGTCATCAGTGTGAAAGAAGATGAAGTTTATGTCGATATTCGGTATCGCGCAGACGGAATCATCAAAACCGATGAGATGACAGATGACGAGCGTGGAAACACGCACGAGCACTTCCATGAAGGGGAAGAGATCGATGTCTATGTGATTAAGCTGGATGACGGCGAAGGAAACGTCATGCTGTCCACGCGTCGCGTAGAGGGTCTCAAGAACTGGACGAAATTAATGGACAAGTACGAAGCCGGTGAAACGGTTGAAGCACTCATCACCGGAGATAACAATGGCGGTTTGGTGGCGAATGTCATGGGCATTAACGGGTTTATTCCCGCCTCGCAAATTGCGACGTACTTTGTCAAAAACTTCAAACAATACATCGGTCAGACGCTGGAATGCAAATTCCTTTCGGTGGATGAACGCAAACGCCGCGTAGTTCTTTCGGCTCGTGCCGTTTTAGAGGAACAGCTTGATGGTGTTTGGGAAAACATCGTGGTCGGAGAAACTATTAAGGGCAAGGTTGTCCGTATGACCGATTTTGGCGCTTTCGTCGATTTAGGCGGTGTAGACGGATTGATTCACGTTTCCGATATTTCCTGGCAGCGTATTGAAAAGCCCTCCGACGTACTGGAAATCGGTCAGGAAGTGGAACCGATCGTCTTGAAAGCCAATCGTGAGCGCAATCGTATTTCTCTCGGCTTAAAGCAACTCATGCCGAAGCCGTTCGAGATTTTCAAGCAGAATCATAAACCGGGCGACGTGCTGAAGGGCACCGTGGTCAATTTGTTGGACTTCGGCGCATTTGTTCGTCTGGATGATGGTGTCGAGGGACTCATTCATGTTTCGCAGATTGCACATCATCATGTTGAAAAGCCGTCTGACGAGTATGAAATCGGCCAAGAGCTCGAGGTTAAGATTTTGGAAATTGATGAAGAGCGTCAACGTATCGCGCTTTCGACACGCGCTCTGGAAGAACCGGCTCCCGAAGCGAAAGCGGAAGGAGAAGGCGAGCAGAAGAAAGCAGAGCCGCGCCACATTGATACTGCCAAGTTTGAGCGTCGTGAAGCCGCACCCAAGGCGAAACAGCCGAAGCAGCCGCGTGAACGTCGCAAACCGCAGACAACGCTGAACTTTGATCAGAGCGACGATATCGGAACCAACTTAGGCGATTTGATTGCTGCGCAGATGAATATCGTCGACGAAGCGCCGCTTGCTGACGCGGACGAATCGAAGCACGACGAGCCCGAAAAGGTACAGATTGGCGACTTGGTACATGAGTCGACGGAAGAAAAACCGGAAGAAGTAACGGAAGAAAAACCGGAAGAATAATTTTCGATTCCATATAAAAAAAGAGGCCTTTCGTGGAAAGGCCTCTTTTTTATTCGCGCTCTTTGATACAATAGCAGAGAACGCAGAGGAGAATTATGAAGTATAAAATTATTACACACGGCTGCCAAATGAATGAGCACGATTCCGAGCGCATGGCGTATCTTTTGGAATCCATGGGTTACCAGGCAACAGAGGAAACCGAAGACGCGGATTTGATTGCAATGAACACCTGCCTTGTGCGGGAGAATGCCGAACAGAAAGTGTTCGGTCAAATCGGTGCATTAAAGAAGTGGAAAGCGGATCGTCCGGGACGTCTCTTAGCGTTGTGCGGATGCATGATGCAAACAGGCGGCGCGAAAGATGTCATTCTTCGATCCTATCCGCAGGTGGATCTGATTTTTGGCACACACAATATTGCACGACTGCCACAGCTAATCGAGCAGGTGATGCGAACAGGAGAGCGCATCGTGGATATTTCCTCCGATGAGGAAGATCGGGATGCGCTTTATATTCGAAATGATGCGGCTTTCGCATATGTCAACATTATGACCGGATGCAATAATTTCTGTTCCTATTGCGTTGTTCCGTATGCACGCGGCCGAGAAAAAAGTCGTCCGGCAGAGGAAGTGCTTTGCGAAGTGCGGACGCTTGCCGATAAAGGCTATCGCGAAATCATGCTACTCGGGCAAAACGTAAATTCCTATGTTGATCACGACACGGATTTCCCGGCTTTGCTGGCAAAAGTGGCGGAGATTCCAGGAATTTTGCGCGTTCGATTCATGTCTTCTCACCCGAAGGATCTGTCCGATCGTCTGATCACGGTTATGGAACAACACCCGAAGATTGAACGGCATTTTCATCTACCGCTGCAATCCGGTTCCAATAAAGTGCTTAGGGAAATGAACCGGCAGTATACGCGAGAGCACTATCTCGATTTAGCGCATCGTTTGCGCGAAGCCATGCCGGATATCGCGCTATCAACGGATATCATCGTCGGTTTTCCGGGGGAGACGGAGGAGGATCATCAGCAGACCCTGGATCTTTGCCGGCAAGTGGAATTTACCACCGCCTTTACCTTTTTATATTCTCCGCGTCCCGGTACAAAAGCCTATGAACGGAGTGATCACGTCGACGAACAAACCAAAAGCCGACGTTTTCAGGAATTATTGGATGTGCTGTATCCCATTTTTCTGCGTCGCAATCGACAAGCGATTGGTGATACGGTTCAGGTGTTGGTGGAAAGTGTCAGCAAAACCGATGCAACACGTGTATCCGGAAGAGATGCCCAAGGAAGATTGATTCATTTTCAAGGCGATTCTTCGCTCATTGGACAAATGTTACCCGTGCGTATTCAAGAAGCCAATTCCTTTGCTCTCTTCGGCGAGAGGGTGAAGTAGCATATTGAACGAAACGAAGCGAGAGAATGCATCGCTTACAAGAAGAATAGAGGAGCCATGGTCTGGGAATACATTGATCGGACGAAGCTTTCGCCGATGATGCAACATTACGTGCAAATTAAAGAGCAACATCCCGATTGTCTCATTTTGTATCGCTTGGGCGATTTTTATGAGCTGTTTTTTGATGATGCTTTGGTCGGTTCGCGCGTATTGGAGCTGACTCTGACCGGGCGGGATTGTGGTCTGGAAGAACGCTGCCCCATGGCGGGTGTTCCGCATCACGTGGTGGATAACTATACGGCAAAACTTGTACATGCTGGCTATAAAGTGTGTCTCGTGGAGCAGATGGAAGATCCCCGTGAGGCAGTGGGACTTGTAAAGCGAGGCATCACGAGAATCGTAACGCCCGGCACGGTGACGGACGCAGAAAATCTGGAGCGCAATGAACACAATTATCTTTTGCTCGTCTATGCCTATCGACAGACGCTTGGCCTATGCTATGTCGATCTCTCTACAGGCCGCCTGGAGGCAACGGAAATCGCCCCGGTGAAACGATGGGGACTGACCGTATTGGATTGGGTGGAATTGCTGCAGCCTTCTGAAGTGATTCTTCTCGAGGAAGCGGAAAATCAAGAAATAAATGATGGCATTCAGGAGTTCCTGTCCGGGAAAAAACTCTTTTTATCACGTAAGCCGCGCGGAACGGTTCATATCCGGGATCTGCATCAGGGATTAAGCGCTCGGCTCCCCGGAGGGATTCCCTCGATTTTTCGCCGGCATTTGGTGGCCCAGATTGCTCTGTATGCGCTTTTAGAGACGGTTTACGCATACCAGGAACAGCCCTTGGAGCATCTGTCTCGTGTGGAATGGGTGACGCCGCATCGCTATTTGCGATTGAATGCCGCGACGCGCGAAAACTTGGAATTAACGAGAAATTTAGAGGATGCAACTGTACGGCATACGCTCCTTTCCGTTTTGGACCGCACGAAGACGGCGATGGGATCGCGCAAGATAGCAGATTGGCTTTCTTTTCCCTTGCTTAATCAAGAAGATATTATTGCTCGCCAGGATATCGTTGCTTTATTTATGCAGGAGCTTTCTGCTCGTCTGACCCTGCGGGAAGCATTGGAAAATGTCTATGATCTGGAGCGCCTTCTGAGCAAACTCAGCTTTCGCCGCGGCAATGCGCGCGACTTGCTGCGTTTTGCGCAATCCCTTTCCACCCTGCCGCAGGTGATCGCCACGCTTTCAGCCTTAGAGGATCCCTGTATCGCGCTTTTATTACAGGGGCTGGATCCCTTGACGGATCTACGCGAGCACATCCTTTCGGCCATTGTGGAGGAACCACCGATTTCCGTCAACGAAGGCGGAATGATTCGCGACGGATACAGTCAAGAACTGGATGATCTGAAAAGCGGAGGGGAGCAGGCGCGATCCGCGCTGGTTACCTATGAGGAACAGGAGCGCGAACGTAGCGGTATCCGTAATTTGCGCATTATTTATCGTAAAAATCAGGGCTATTTTTTAGAAGTCACCCGGTCCAATTTGGACAAGATTCCCGAGGATTATCAACGTCGCCAAACGTTGAAAAATGCGGAACGCTATACCACAGAATACTTGGAAATGCAGGCGAATCGCATCATCGGTTCCTCCGCCAAGGTGGAGGCGATGGAATTTTCGCTGTTTCAGGCCTTGCGAGATGAGGTGGCAGCCGAGGCGGTGCATATACAACGCGTTGCAGATACCTTGGCGGATCTCGATGCGCTATTGTCGCTTGCGCAGGTTGCTTCGGATCATGACTATTGTCGTCCTGTGTTTGTTTTGGAAGAAGAGCCCATACACATCGTGGAAGGTCGACACCCGGTCGTCTCGGCGCAGCCGGATGTGGATTTTATCGTCAATGACCTGGATATTGGCGAAAAGGATAATCGTATTCAGGTGATTACAGGCCCCAATATGGCGGGAAAATCCACGTATATACGGCAAAATGCCTTGCTGATTATCATGGCGCAGATGGGATCCTTCGTGCCGGCAAAATCGTGTCGTCTTCCCATTGTGGATCAGATCTTTACGCGCATCGGGGCACGGGATCACCTCGCGAAAGGGGAATCCACCTTCATGGTGGAGATGAAGGAAATGGCGGATATCCTTCAGGAAGCAACAACGAAAAGCTTTTTGGTTCTTGATGAGGTAGGACGCGGTACGAGCACGAATGACGGCCTTTCCATAGCTTGTGCCATTTTGGAATATCTCTCACGATCCCTTCCGGCGAAAACGCTCTTTGCCACCCATTATCATGAATTAACGCAGCTGGCGGATGTTCTGCCGAATCTTTCCAACCGACGTGTGCAGATTCAAGAAGAGGCGGGACACCTGGTCTTCCTGCATCGGGTGGAAGAAGGTTCGGCGGATCGCAGTTACGGCATTGAAGTAGCGCGGCTTTCAGGCATGCCGGAATCGATTCTTGCGCGTGCGGAAGCAATTCTAAATGATTTGGATCAAAATCGGATCGAGTCAACCGAGAAGGAAGGCGCGTTTCTTCGCTCCTCTTCATCGCGGATGCGAGAAAGTCTTGCTTCGTCTCCACAACCGGTTGATAGTCATCACGAAACCGTAAAAATAGATCCGCTTCGACAAAAACTGCAATCCATGGATATCAATACGCTCTCACCCATGGAAGCCTTTATGGAATTAGATGCCTTCATTCGTGAGGCAAAACAGGAAGGGGAAGAATCATGATTCGTCAATTAGATGCAGAAACCGTCAAGCGCATTGCGGCAGGCGAAGTCATTGAGCGCCCCGTTTCTGTTGTGAAGGAATTAGTGGAAAATGCTGTGGATGCCGGTGCCGATGAGATTTTGGTACAGATTCGTGATGGCGGCAAATCGCTCATTTCGGTAACGGATAATGGGTCCGGAATTTCCAAGCAAGAAATGGAGACCGCGTTTTTGCCGCATGCTACCTCGAAGATTTCCTCTTTTGCGGATCTTTATCGTCTGCATTCGTTGGGATTTCGTGGAGAGGCGTTATCTTCCATCGTCGCCGTGGCGGAAGTGGAAGCGCAATCCAAGACGGCCGAAGAAGAAACCGGATTTGCTCTTCGCTATGTGGACGGAAACGTGGTGGAACGAAAAACCGTCGCTATGGGAACAGGAACACGCATCACCGTTTCACATTTATTTGCCGGTATTCCGGTGCGTCGCACATTTTTAAAAAGCGATGTGGCAGAAAGCAATGCCGTTTCGCGCTATCTGTATACGATGGCGATCGGACATCCGGAGATTGCCTTTCGTTTTTATCGGGACGATAAGCGCATCTTACAGACCGGAAAAGAACAGAGCCTGGAAGAAACCTTGCTGGTGCTGTACGGACGAAGCTATCACGAATCCATTGTGCCCGTCCATGGGGATGGGCGATATCGCCTCTCCGGCTTTATCGGCAATAATACGTATTATCGTGCCAATCGACAAATGCAGTTTTTATACGTGAACGGTCGTGCGATTATGCCGGATCCGGTCCGGGAAATCGTGGAATCCTGCTATCGTTCGCTCATTCCCAATGGACGCTTCCCGGCCTTTCAGCTGTTTCTCGATACAGATCCGGAAAACATTGATGTGAATGTGCATCCCAACAAAATGACCATTCAGTTTACGGATTCGGAAGGCATGCAGGAAATGATTCACCAAGCGGTTCAGACAGCGCTTTTTCGCAAGCCAACGATTCCCGGTGAAGAGAAGAAGGACTTGTTTCCTTCTCCGGAAGAAAGCTATCGTCGCATTTTGGAACAATATGCCTGGCCGACGAAAAAGGTCGATTCCGAGGAGACGTATTCGCACGACCAAGCACTATTACCGCAACAAGGTCACGAGGGGAAGGATCCGAAAGTCGAGCACTCTATTGCAGAAGCGGAGGAGGCTGTCAACGAAACACTGGAGTTTATGCTCTCGCCTGATGAGACTTCTTCTTATGCCGATCCGCAGGAAAAAAAAGATTTATACGTCTCGGAAGAGGAAAATCTGCACGAACAGTCGAGCTTTCTTTCTCCTTCAACGGACGAGGAAAGTAGCCTGCTTCCGGCTTTTTCCACCCTGCGATATCTCGGCAGCCTTTTTCACGTGTATCTTCTTTTTGAAGAACGGGGAAAGGATGCATTGCTCATTATGGATCAACATGCGGCGCATGAACGCGTGAATTATGAACGCTTCCTTAAGCAGGCGAGCGCGGGGACGATTGTGCAGCAGCGCCTATTAAAGCCGATTGTCGTAGCGTTATCGGATGAACAGGAAACGGCCTTTTCTGTACGGCAAAAGGCTCTAACAGATCTCGGATTGGATGTTGCTCCTTTCGGGGAAGGAAGGGTCGTTCTTCGCGCTGTCCCGACACTTTTTCGATCGACCAATGATGCGCAACTGCTTCTGGACCTGTTGGATGTATCCGTCGCGGAGGCTAAGGAATATGATCAATTGCTGGATCAGATGGCAATGAAGGCCTGCAAGGCTTCTGTTAAGCAGGGAGATTCCTTAAGCGAGGCGGAAGCGGCGGCACTTTATGAGCAGCTTTATGCTTGTCGCTATCCCTTAACTTGTCCGCATGGAAGACCCACTGTCATCCGACGTGAAAAAAAGGATTTTGAAAAATGGTTCATGCGGGTGAAATAATGCACGAATCGCGTGAAAAGAAACGTGTCTTTATCGTAGGACCGACCGGTGTGGGGAAAAGTGCCTTAGCGCTGCGTTTAGCCCGAGATTTTCAAGGTGAAATCCTTTCTATGGATTCGATGCAGATCTATCGCGGGATGGATATCGGAACCGCGAAAGCGACGCCGGCGGAGCAAAAGGCGATACCGCATCATCTGCTTGACCTGGTGGATCCGGGAACGCGTTATACCGTAGCGGATTACCAGCGCGATGCGCAAAACGTGCAGAATGAGGTTTTTCAGAGGGGAAAATTGCCGATTTTTGTAGGCGGAACCGGCCTGTATCTGAATGCGCTCCTCATGGACTATCAGTTTAGCGGGATGGATACGGCGATGTCGTGGCGAAGGACATTAGAGGAAGAATACCGACAGGATCATGGCCTTCGGCTCTATCAGGAGCTATGCGATCGAGATCCGGTTACAGCCAAGCGGCTTACTCCCCAGGATAAACCTCGCATCCTTCGTGCGATTGAGGTTTTACGGCGAACGAAACAGCTGCCTTCTGCGCTGCGAAAAGATCGCGAGAATCCATCGTGGAAAAGCCTCGTGATCATGCTTTCCCTTCCTCGTGAACAACTCTATGAGGCGATTAATCAGCGCGTCTTGGACATGTTGGACAGGGGGCTTGCGGAGGAAGTGCACCATCTTTATCAAAAGGGGGTTTCCGCCGACTCTCAGGCTATGCGCGCGATTGGCTATCGCGAATTTTTCTGGTATTTTCGCGGTTTAATAACTTTAGAAGAAACGATTCGACTCATGCAGCGTTCCTCCCGACAATATGCAAAGCGACAATATACCTGGTATCGTAAGACGAAAGATGCCGTTTGGATTGAAGAAAGAGAACCATCCGTCCGGTATGAACGGGCAAAACAAGAAATCATTGCATTTCTCCAAGCTTGATCCGGGCTGTGCTTAATGGATGAAAAAGGAAAACTATGAAGAATCAAATCTATCAACAATATTATGATTTAAGTCCGGAGACGCTCTTGCGTATTGAACGGGCGGAAGATGCTTTGGCGGACCGATTTTCCGACTTGCATGCACTGCGCACGGCAAATCAGCTGAAAGTGTTGCACGCCATGCAACAGAACGGATTGAATCAGGCGGATTTTTACTCGCCGACCGGATACGGATATGGGGATACCGGGCGTGAAAAGACGGAACGTATTTTTCGCGATGTATTTCGCGCCGAGGATGCCCTGGTTCGCGCGAACATTACGTCCGGAACGCATGCGATTGCGACAGCGCTCTATGCTTTGACCAATAGCGGCGATACGCTTTTAGCTGTTACCGGACATCCGTATGATACGCTTCAATCGGTCATCGGCATCCAAGGCAAGGAAATCGGTACGCTTCAGGAACGGGGCGTTCAGTATAAAATGCTCCCGCTACAAAAGGGAAAAATCGATCGGGAAGCGTTGCCGGACGCCGTGTCTTGTCACCCGCGTCTGGTTTTACTGCAGCGTTCCACAGGCTATACGGATCGTCGTGCTTTTACTGTGGAGGAATTGGGCGAAGCGATTGCCATTATTAAAGAAAAGTCTCCGGACTCCATCGTTTTTGTCGACAACTGTTACGGCGAATTTACGAAAGATCAGGAGCCTCTTGAAGTGGGAGCGGACATCATTGCAGGGTCGCTTATTAAAAATCCGGGTGGCGGCATTGCTGTCAGCGGCGGCTATCTGGCCGGTAAAAAAGAGTGGATCGAACGATGCCGAAACCATCTCATTGCGCCGGGCTTGGGCGAGGATACCGGGTTAAGCTTCGGAACGACCCGTCTTACATTACAGGGCCTCTTTTTTGCTCCGCACGTGACCATTGAGGCTTTAAAGGGAGCACTGCTGTTTGCAAAAGTATTTGAAGATTTAGGTTATCGGTGCTCGCCGGCTTCCGATGACCCGCGTAGCGATATTATCGAAGCCATCACGCTGGGAGAGGGGCGAAAGGTGGAAGCTTTTTGTCATGCCGTGCAGAAGGCAGCAAGTGTCGGTGCGGATGTGGTTCCGCTTCCCTGGGACATGCCGGGCTACAGTGATCCCGTGATAATGGCTTCCGGCGGCTTTATTGACGGTTCCTCCATTGAAGTTAGTGCGGACGGGCCGATGCGAGAACCCTATATTGTGTATTATCAAGGCGGGGTAGTTTATGAACAAGCGAAACTGGCTTGTTTGTTAAGCGTGGAGGCAATCCAAAATACAGCAGCGCATGCCGAATAAAATACGAGAGAAAGAGGGGCAACCCTCTTTTTTTTAATTGTCAAGAGAAAAATCTCTTGACAACGAACAAATGTTCTTCTATACTAAAAATACAAAGAACAAATGTTCGTTTTAGGAGGACTTATGAAACGCATCGTAATTACACAACCAAAACGCTTTTATACATTCGTTGCCCTTTGCATTTTTATCCTTGCTTTGGCATTGACTCTTGTGTTCAGTTTCGTATCCCGAGAATCCTCTTCAGCCGCCTCTCCTGTTCATGAAAAAACAGTACTCGTCAAAGCGGGGGATACCGTATGGCATTTGGCCGAGACAGTTGCCGAACACGACGGGCGAGACGTCCGCGATATCGTTCGTGATATCTATCGCGTCAACAATCTCTGGTCTTCCGGTATTTATCCGGGCCAGACATTACGCATTCCCATTCAATAGCTTTTCTGTTGCGGAATAGTAAAAATATAACTCCCAATTCCCTTTTGTGTTCCCGGAGTATAGGTCAGGGTAGGCTAATGTAGATTTATTCATTAGGGGACATAAAATGAGGCTCCATCCTTATCTGGTGGAGCCTCTCATAAATTTACAGGATTTACTCTGTGGGCTTGATGCATATTATCGGGCTTTCTTGTGAAGTGTGTATGCTACAATAGCACATATGATAATTCCAATGCCAAATGGAATGGCAGAAAGAAATGCAACATTAGCGGGTGCACTATAACATCCGTGCTTAATGCCACAAAGCATATCACGATAATTATAGGCAATCACGAAACACATAATGTCAGATAGCAGGATTGCAATAGCAATAAACAAATAACTCAGCTTTTTCATACGCTTTACCTCCATTTCATTTTTTGCGTAGTATTAGTACTAAGCCTACAACCATCGAAAGCACACATAGGATGAGGAGTACGCCAGATCCACTTAGAGTAATCGTCGAAGCAGTATTTAGTTGCTCTGTTGCGCTTGGACTCATGACCATCAAAACTCCGAAAAGGATTAGACATACAGTACCAATCAAACAAAGGCCAATACCTACCTTCATCTCTATGGCTTTTGAAACTTTGGAATCTTCTACCTTCGGCGGTGCTTCCGTTGTACCCTGATCGATTGTTTCTTCCTTCACAAGGTCATCAAGAGTAATGTTGAAGCACTCGCTTAATACCAACAGTTTTTCTAATTCAGGCGTCGATGTTCCACTTTCCCATTTAGATATGGCCTGTCTTGAAACGCCTATTTTCTCTGCAAGTTGCTCTTGAGAAAGTCCACTCTTGCGTCTGAACTTATATATTCTTTCAGACAACATTTTCTCTACCTCCTTGGAAATACTATGCCACAATCTACGGTTACACACTATCAACTACAATTGAAACTTCCGCAACCATTGGTTGCTATATCAAAAAATCAAAAATTTCAACTCTATTCTATTCCATAACACCATACTGCCACCATCCCTGTATATAAGAATAAGACTACCATCCATTTCTGAATGATAGTCCCTTCTCTTAGACCTTGGTCGGGAACTCTCCCTTGGTGTTGATGTCCAGTGGACGGACTTTGATTTGGTCATAGTTTTGCTTGTAGTCGGCGCTGTCAGCGATGGTTTTCTTGAGCAAATAAACCTTGTCCTCAAGTGACAGTCCCTTATGTTGCCAGGTCTAGATGAAGATTGCCATGTACTGGTTCAGATACTTAGTTGCCGGTAGTCTCTCGGCCGACTCTGGGAGCATCTTCTCTATCTGGGAGTGTATTCCGTTGACTTCGCCCAGATTGTACGGCCCGTTGGCGTGCTTTCCAGATTCAATCTGAACATGAGGTACATTCTCACGCCTTGTCAGTGTCGGATATGCTCCGTGGCTGTCTGTTACCAGTGTAGACCCGCGGCTAAATCGGCCTCCCAGTAACTTTTGTGCATCAGAGGTTTCCAGTCTGCCGACTGACAGTGGCTTAGCAATTATCTGCTTCTCCGTGTCTACTGCTACCATGATACATACCTGTTCTTGGTTTCTGCAATAATATCCACTCCACTGTCATTCTTACCCTTGCGTTCAGCCTTGAAGTGAAGTTCGGTCAGAGTGTCCTTTACCCAGTTCTCATATTCGGTACCAGACTTCCAACGCTTAAACTCAAATCCGCCAGTAGCAACGTTCTCACTCATAATGTCTACGCTCCTTTGAAAAGTATTGAACTCATTGTTTTTAAGTTCAATACTTACTAGCGGAGAGTATGTGGGGTCTTATAGGTGCTCAACTTGGGCAACGGGTATCACCAAATCTTGAACGCTTTGCAACGGAAACAAATGATTAAGCAAGGCTGAGACAATGTATCTGCGGTTTTTCTACCTCCACTAAAATTAGATACTTCAATTTTGTCACTATGCTACAAAAATAGATTTCTGGATTAGTCACTATGCACAGACAGCAAAAAGGCACCCATTTCTGGGTGCTTTTGGGTATTTATACATTGGATTCACGGAGTTATACAGCTTTTTCAGCCAGGAACACAAAGTCGAATTGGGACAAATATAAAAGAGATGACGGGGGACGATATCCCTCGTTTTTTATTTTCTTTCTCCACAGAGATCACGCCTATTTCCACGGGTCTTCGAAAATGTCTGCTATAATAATTATAAAAAGGTATCACGATGAGGAGGAGCTCATGTCGCAAACTGTGATTGAAATGAGCCATATCACCAAAACCTTCCCGGGTGTCGTTGCCAACAGCGATGTGTCCATTGCCCTGCATCAGGGTGAAATCCTTGCGCTTCTTGGCGAGAACGGAGCGGGGAAGTCCACGTTGATGTCCATTCTTTTTGGGCTCTATGAGGCAGACAGCGGAGAGATTCTGGTTAATGGCAAACCGACAAAAATCAAAGATCCGAACGATGCGACGCGCTACGGCATCGGTATGGTACATCAACATTTTAAACTGGTGCCGAATTTCACCGTTCTCGAAAATGTCGTTCTCGGGGTAGAAACGACCAAAATGGGCGTTTTGCAGATGGAGGAAGCGCGTAAGCGGGTAATGGAGCTTTCCGAGCGCTATCATTTTCAGATTGATCCGGATGATAAAATTGAGGATATTTCCGTCGGTCAACAACAACGTGTGGAAATCATTAAAATGCTCTACCGTGACAATGATATTCTTATTTTCGATGAGCCCACAGCTGTCCTGACGCCGCAGGAAATTGAAGAGCTTCTGGATATTATGAAGATGCTCGTTCGTGAGGGAAAATCGATTATTTTCATTACGCATAAATTGAATGAGATTAAAGCGGTGGCCGATACAGTCACGGTGTTGCGAAAAGGGAAAGTAGTCGATACCGTTCCGGCCGATTCGGTAAGCATAGAAGAAATGAGCCGGATGATGGTCGGCCGTAAAGTCAATCTTTCCTTTACGCTCGAAGAGCGTCCCTTGGGCGAGACCGTTTTAAAGGTGCGCGATTTAACCTTGGATCAACCGCGGGATGGACAAAAGACTCTTTCGCATATTCATCTCGACGTGCGAAAAGGCGAAATTGTCTGCATCGCCGGGGTCGATGGAAATGGACAGTCGGAGTTTGTTTATGCGCTAACAGGTCTTATTCATAATGTGCACGGCTCTATTATGCTCAATGGCGAAGAAGTGCTCAATCGCTCCATTCGCTATCGAAATACGCATGGCATGGCGCATGTTCCCGAGGATCGTCATCGGTATGGCTTGGTTCTGGATTATGACTTGGGCAAAAATCTGGTGCTGCAGAATTATTTTGAAGAGCCCTTCCAAAAAGGCGGATGGATTCAATTTGAGGAAGCGGACAGATACGCCAATTCCTTAATAGCCATGTATGATGTTCGAGCCGGACGCGGGCCGCGAACGATTGCGCGTTCGATGTCTGGTGGCAACCAACAAAAAGCAATTGTGGCAAGAGAGATGGAGCGAGCGCATGATCTCTTAATCGCCGTTCAGCCGACCCGAGGCCTGGACGTGGGAGCTATTTCTTATATTCATCAACAGCTGATTGCGGAGCGCGATGAGGGGAAGGGCGTTTTGCTCATTTCTTTTGAGTTGAGCGAAGTGTTGGGCATTTCCGATCGCATTTTGGTCATGCACCATGGCGAAATTGTCGCGGAATTACATCCAAAAGAAACGACGGAAGAAGAACTGGGCCTCTACATGTCCGGAGCGAAGCGCATGGAGGTGAACCATGAAGACTAAGCGTTTGGGTTTACAAAAAGCATTGCCATCTCTCATAGCCATACTCATCGGACTTGTGGTCGGGATCGCCATTATTTACTTCACCAATCCCTCTGTTGCGGGAGAGGCCATCCCGAACTTTTTCCGCGGCCCGTTTCTGAACGGCTTGGCCGGCGTTGGCAACCTGTTTTACTACGCCACGCCCTTGCTCATGACGGGGCTGGCGGTTGGGTTTGCTTTTCAAACCGGTCTCTTTAATATTGGCGCGTCCGGTCAGTTTCTATTCGGCGGCTTCATGGTGATCCTGCTCTGCAATCGCCTGGAACGCTATCTTCCGGCCTTTATTATGTGGCCGGTGGCGCTTCTTGTCTCTGCTCTTGCCGGTGCGTTTCTGGGCGCCATCGTAGGTATGTTGAAAGCGTATCGCAATGTGAATGAGGTCATCACGTGCATTATGCTTAACTACACCGTAATGTATCTGGTAAACGATCTGATTAAGCGATTTAACATCTATAATCTTTTTCGTAATACGACCATGGCTATCAACACTGCCGTGCCTCGCTTCGGCTTTGATGTTCTCTTTCCCGGCACCTTTGCCGGCGGAGGATTTCTCATTGGTCTCGCTATGGTGGTCGTATTGCATCTGATTCTGAAAAAAACAACCTTCGGTTTTGAAATGCAGGCTGTTGGCTTGAATCGTGATGCGGCCAAATATGCCGGTATCAATGAGAATGCCAGCATTATCAAATCCATGGCGATTTCCGGCGCAATGGCAGGCCTGGGCGGCGGACTGTTCTATCTGTCCGGTGCCGGAACAGCTATTGCTGTTGTAGATGTCTTACCGCAGCAGGGCTTTGACGGCATCGCTGTAGCGTTGCTCGGTCTCAGTGAACCGATCGGAATTTTATTCTCCGCGCTGTTCTTTTCGTATCTCAATATGGGCGGACAGGCGATTCAGACGCTTGGATATGCTCCGGAACTGATCACGATTATCATTTCCTTCATTCTGTATGTTTCCGCCCTTTCGATTCTTTTCCGTCGCTTGCTGAGCCGTAAAGAAAAGGAGGAGGGCAACTAATGGATATTGTGATCTTTATTTTTCAACAGATGCTGAATTTTGCGATTCCTCTTCTGGTCGTTGCCTTGGCGGCTATGTTTTCGGAACGAAGCGGTGTCATCAATATCGGGCTTGAAGGAATCATGGTAATCGGTGCCTTCGCCGGTACGCTTTACCTGCATTTTGTAAACGAAGCCGGTCAGGAAGTCACCATGGTTCATCTATGGATTGCGATTACACTGTCCCTTCTTGTCGGCACAGTGTACTCGGCATTCCATGCTTTTGCCTCCATTAATATGTTCGCGGATCAAACCATCTCCGGTACGGCAATCAATATGTTTGCCGGGGCCTTTGCTATCTTTGTAGCCCGTTCCTTAATCGGCATTCAGCAGATTTCCTTTACGGGACATTTTACGATCGCAGAGGTGCCTGTTTTAAGCAAAATTCCGCTCATCGGTCCGATCTTCTTTCAGAATGTGTATGTGACCACCTATCTCATTTTTTTCCTTTGGTTGGTCGCAACCATCGTTCTCTACAAGACGCCGTTTGGCCTTCGTCTGCGTTCCGCGGGGGAATATCCGCAGGCGACAGATGCGGCCGGTGTGTCCGTCGCACGTATTCGCTGGGCAGGCGTATTGATTTCCGGCGCACTCGGCGGTCTCGGCGGATTAGCTTATATTTTGCCGGTATCAACGGAGTTTAACGGTACTGTTGCCGGCTACGGCTTTTTAGCCATCGCGGTTCTCATTTTTGGACAATGGAATCCGATTTCGATTGGACTCGCCGCCTTTTTCTTCGGTTTGCTGAAGGCGCTATCGTCGATTTATTCGGGCATTCCGCTCCTGTACAACCTTGGCATACCGCAATTTGTATATCAGATATTACCCTATGTTATTACGATACTTTTGCTGGCCTTTACCAGCAAGAAAACCCGTGCGCCAGCGGCGGAAGGGAGGCCGTTTGATAAGGGACAACGCTAGCGCGACAACCTGTGCTGTTGTGTAAAATTTCTGTATCGTATAAACTGTAATTGCGTGAAGTTCGAACCAAGGAATCCATCGAACGAAGAGAAAGAAAGAAGGAGACAATGAAAAAGTTATTTACGTTTTTGAGTACACTTTTCGTGTTGACGCTCGTTCTTACCGCTTGCGGCGGCAAGGATACGAAGTCGTCGGAAAGCCCTACGGCATTAGAGGCAGCATCGGAAGCAGCAAGTGAAGCGAAGTCCGAAACGACCGGTGAGGTCAAGTATGATGATAATTCGCTCTATCTGATTACGGACTTGGGAACCATTGATGACAAATCGTTTAACCAGGGATCGTTTGAAGGATTAAAGCAGTTTGCGGATGAAATCGGAGTAAAGGCCAATTACCTGCGTCCGCAGGATCAAGGCGATCAGGTCTATTTACAGGCCATTGAACAGGCCATTCAAAAGGGTGCCAAAATTGTCGTTACGCCGGGATTCCTTTTTGAAACCGCTGTAGGCGCAGCACAGAAAGAACATCCGGATGTTAAGTTTATTGCCGTTGACTTTGAACCGCAGCGCGTGGTGGAAGGCAAAACAAATCCGGACGGTTCTCCGGTAACGGAAACCTACTTTGAAAAGAATACCGCTTCCATCCTCTTCCGTGAGCAGGAATCGGGTTTCTTAGCCGGCTATGCGGCTGTAAAAGATGGTTATACGAAGCTTGGCTTTGCGGGCGGCGTTGCCGTTCCGGCCGTTGTACGCTACGGCTTCGGCTTTATCGCCGGTGCAGACTATGCGGCTAAAGAAATGAAGTTGCCCAAAGTCGAAATGATGTATAACTATACGGGCTCTTTTACTCCGAAGCCGGAAATTCAGACTTTGGCAGCCACCTGGTATAAGAACGGCACCGAGCTTATTTTCTCCTGCGGCGGCGGCATTGCTTCTTCCGTGTTGAAGGCAGCACAGGATAACAATGGCAAGATGATTGGCGTTGACGTGGATCAGAAGGATATGGGCGAGCAGGTGATCACCTCGGCGATGAAGAATCTGCAGAGCGCGGTCTATCAAACATGCAAAACCATCGTATCCGGAGAATTCAAGGGCGGCGAAGTTACTCGTCTTGCTGCGAAGGACAACGGCGTTCAGATCTCGGACGACTTCTCCCGCTTTAAGCAGTTCAAAGAAGCGGACTATAAGACAATCTACGAGAAGATTCAAAAGGATGAAGACGGCATTGCGAAAAATATGCCGGAGATCGACCCGAGCCTGAGCTTTACAGAAATGGGCGATCCGACGTTGATCATGGCACCGTTCACCAACGTCACGCTCAATTATGTGAAGTAGTATCGCTCGAAATTCGTAAATAGAAGAAAGGAGGATACCGTTACGGTATCCTCCTTTTTCGTGAAGTACAGAGATAGCATAAAAAAAACGACCTCTAACGAGGCCGCTCCCAATGCAGGTGAAGGGATTTGAACCCCCACGAGATTGCTCCCACTAGTCCCTGAAACTAGCGCGTCTGCCGTTCCGCCACACCTGCAAACAACACGAACATTATACGTGAATCTTATCCACCTCGCAAGTATTTCGACGAAAATTTTTGCTTTTATTTCCATGGTATTAAATGGCCTATGCTATAATGGCAAAGAGTCAGGAGGGGAGAGCATGGAAAGCGTACACGCTTCGGCGGAAAGCAAAACAATGGTTGTCGCTTTACAAGATACCGATGCGGCACATAATAAAATGCTCTTTGATCTTGCCCTGAATGCAGGTGTTATTTTAATGGAAAATGGGGCAGAGACCTATCGTGTGGAAGATACCGTAGAGCGTATTTTACGTTTGAGTGAAAACCGTGGTCTGGATGTTATTGCCTTGCTGACGGGCCTATATGTCACATTGACGTTAAACGATAGTACCTGTTTAACCGCTGTTCGTCGCATTAAGAATCGAACATTCCGTCTGGATCGCATTCGTGATGTCAACACCATTTCGCGTCGTTTAGCAAAGAAGGAACTGTCTATCGAAGAAGCCTATGACACACTGGAAAAATTAGCGCATAATCATGATCCGATCCGTTTTTCGCGCGTGTATCATGCCATTGCTGCCGCCGGATTCGCGCTGATGTCCGGAGCAAATTTGATGGAGAGCCTTTTTGCCGGGTTCGCAGCCAGCAGCATTATTTTAACGAACAAACTCGTACGCAATCGCTTGGGAGGCAGCTTTGTTCCTTCCTTTTTACAGACTTTTGTTATGATTTTTGTTCTCGGCGTGTTGGCACGCTTTTTTCCGATGTTACGTCTGGATCGCATGGCTGTGGGAGCCTTGATCAGCCTATTCCCGGGCACGACGCTTACGAACGGCATTCGAGACACCATGCGCGGCGATTATTTAACGGGCGTAGGCAATCTTCTGGCGGCCATTATTTCGAGCATGGCGCTTGCCGTGGGCACGTTTTTTGCCCTCGCGCTGACAGGAGGGTTCTTCTTATGAATAGTTCCACGTCAACGCTTTTCTCCGTCCTATTTTATCCGCTCAACAACCCGCTGTGGTTCAAGTATATGATGCAGGGGTCCGGCGCTTTCCTTGCCGTGTTCGCCTTTACCATCATGCTCGGTGCGGGTAAAAAAATTGCGCTGTTTAACTCGGTGATTTCGTTCCTCAGCTGGGATACCTATGCCATTTTTCTGGATTGCGGCTGGACAAATTTTTCGGCCACTTTTTTAGCTACGCTCGTTGTAGCCATTGCCGCGCAGCTCGGAGCTCGCTGGTTTCGCACACCAGTGACGATGATTATTATTCCCTCGCTTTATCCGTTGGTTCCCGGCGCACTCATCTATCGCTGCGTCAATGCCTTTTTCTATGAACGCATGGATCAGGCAAGCGTATATGCCATTCAGACATTCATCATGGCAGCATCGATCGCTCTCGGCGTGTTCCTGGTCGAAACGGTGGTCTCTTTGTACAAGCAACTCAAACGGAATAGAATCTCATAAACAGAAAGAAGGAAAACATGGAACAATCCATAACGTACCGCTATGACACCCAACTTCTCATCGAGGGAGAAAATTTGGATGAGGATGAGATCAATGCTTATTTTGTGGAACATTTTGACGGGGACTGCCTCTTGGCGGTGGGAGATGATACGCTGATCAAAATTCACTATCATACCAATGAACCGTGGAAAGTATTGGAATATTGCCGCACCTTAGGAGAAATTTTTGACATCGTTGTCGAGGATATGGATCGGCAGGCACGGGGCTTAAAAGGCTGAAACCAATAAGGATTTGATAAGTCGCGCCGGGGATGTTATTCCTTCGGCGCGCTTTTTTCATCCGTCATTTGAAGGTGGGCAAGAGGATTGCGAGACACCGCATCACGTGCCATCTCGTCTTCTACATGCGTATAGATCTGTGTTGTCTGCAGGGATTCGTGTCCTAAAATACGCTGTAAGGTGCGAATATCCACCCCTTCCCGGTACATGAGCGTTGCCGCCGTATGGCGTAGCTTATGCGTGGAATAGACGGATGTATCGAAACCGGCTTCGCGCAGCAAGGCATCCATACGATGTTGCACCGCACGAGGCGAAATGCGCTGATGGTGTGTCGAGAGAAACAAAGCGTCTTCTCCTGGAACGATGGGGCGTCTCGAAAGATAGGAACGAATGGCCGCTTCACAGGATTCCGTCAGGTAGATTACGCGCTCTTTATTTCCTTTTCCGACGACGTGAAAGCGCCCCTCTCGAAGCGAGGTAATATTGAGACCACAGAGCTCGCTCAGCCGCATGCCGGTGGTTAAGAAAGTGACCACAATAGCGACATCTCGCGTGCGGAAAAAGGGGTTGTCCTCCTTTGCCGCCACTTCAATAAGACGAAGCGCTTCCTCCAGCGTAAGATATACCGGATGGCGTTTCTTACGCTTCGGTGTGGTAAGCTTTTCCGCCGGATTTTTTTCAAAGTATTCCTGGATATTCACCAGATACTTAAAAAAGGAACGTATGGCAGAGGACATGCGCGCGCGACGGCTTCCGGAGAGACCTTCTTCCTGCTCCGAATAGGCCAGAAACGCTAACAGATCGTTGATATCCACGGCTTTTAACGTGTCAACATTCACCATGGCGATATCCACAGAAACTAAGGGTGCCTTTCGGGAAGTACCTTGTCCATGACGGCGAAGATGAAAACGCATAAAGCGCACCAGATCGTACTCATATTCCCGAATCGTCCGCGGAGATAGGCCACGCACCGTTTTCATGTAGTTGATATAGTCTTCCAAAATGATTGGTAACTCCACGGCTTCCTCCTTTGGAAAATTGCAAACCCATCTGCTACATAATATAATACAAAAAGGTTACATTTGCTTCAATGCAACACAATTCCTCTTGGCGCACCAATGTCTTGCGCTTATAGAATGGAGAACAACATGAGCTTACACCAAGAGGCGACAGCGATCTGTCGCAAACTCGGGGAGGATGTCTTAGCCAGTATCGGCCAAGTGGTCATCGGAAAAGATGTGCCGGCAAAAAAAATGTTGATTTGCCTGTTGGCGGGTGGACATGTCCTTTTGGAGGACGTGCCGGGCATCGGCAAAACAACGATCGTGCATGCGCTTGCGAAAGCGGTTCGTCTGGATTTTCAGCGTATTCAATTTACGCCGGATCTGATGCCTTCCGATGTTACAGGCTTTAATATGTATAATCCGAAGACAGCAGAATTTGAATTCCGCGAGGGTGCCGTTAATACACAGATTTTGTTGGCGGATGAAATTAACCGTTCGTCTCCACGCACGCAATCGGCGCTGCTCGAAGCCATGCAGGAAGGACAGGTTACGGTGGAAGGCGTGACGTATGCGCTTCCGAATCCGTTTATGGTTATGGCGACACAGAATCCGGTGGAAAATGTGGGGACCTATCCCTTACCGGAGGCACAAATGGATCGATTTATGATGCGCATTTCCATCGGCTATCCCTCGCAGGATGAAGAAATGGAAATTATTTCTACGAACGCCATGCGTCGCATCCAAAAGGATGTAAAAGTCGTAGCCGAGGCGGAGGTGATCACGTGGCTTCGTGATCAGGTCCCGCAGGTGACCGTTACCGATGAAGTAAAGCGTTACATGCTTATGATCACGCGGAAAACACGCGAGGAAGATCTCATTGAATTGGGCGTTAGTCCACGCGCGGGGCAAATGCTATTTTCCGCCGCACAAACGCTGGCGCTGCTTAATGGCCGTTCCTATGTCGTGCCGGAAGATGTGCAAGCGCTGGTGCATGATGTTTTGGATCATCGCATTATTTTAAAGCCGCAAAGCCGTGGGCGAGGGATTACAGCGCATGAGGTGATTTCCGACATTTTGAAAAATACGGCGGTTCCGCGATGAAAGGCGTTCGCCTGCGCTTTTTCTTTTGGCTTCTTGGCGCGGTCGTGCTTTTTCTGCTGGCCAATACAAAATTGCGCCCGTTTCCACACATTCTCTTGCTCTTTTGGTTGCTCTTGCCCATACTCTCCGTGCTGTTCAGCTACTTATCGGGGCGGCATATTTCCCGCAAAGAAGAGCTCGATCCTTTGCGCCTGCAGCATGGGGAAGAGGGGGAATGGATCCTGGAGCTGCGCAATGATTCTTCCTTATTGCCTTTTTTTCTGCACTTTCCGTTTCCCTCTCCACAGGGAAAGTCTACGACGGAAGTGATGATTGCTCCGGGAGAGGTGAAACGTCTTTCCTTTCCGTTCTATGTACCGCATACGGGAACCTATACGTTTTCTTCCGGAGAGCCCATTTTTGAGGATCTACTCGGCTTTTTCAAGTTGCAATTCGCAGGACGTGCTACGCGCACGGCGGAATGCTTCGCCCTTCCGCAGCGGGTGGATGGGGTTTCTTTCCTTCGCCGCTCGGAGGATGAGGAGGGAAACGTGATTGAGAGGCGGTCCCTAACGCTCGTCAGCGATGAGCTGTTTTCGGTCGATCCGATGCAGCAGGGGGAACCTCTGTCCCATACGCACTGGAAATTGAGCAGCCGTTTGCAAAAATGGATGATCAAACACTATTCCGACGTGGAACAGCAACCCATTCGATTATTAGTGGACGTTAATCCGGTTTCCTTTGATGGATCAGCACACTTTTTGAACACGAAAACCAAGAGCGACCCGGCGCTGGAAGAGGCTTTGGCTTTGCGCACATCCTTTCTGGATCGCTTTTATACGGTAGCGCTCACATTTTTGGA
This sequence comes from Murdochiella vaginalis, assembly GCF_900119705.1. Lineage (GTDB taxonomy): Bacteria > Bacillota > Clostridia > Tissierellales > Peptoniphilaceae > Murdochiella > Murdochiella vaginalis. The sequence goes on from NZ_LT632322.1 coordinate 1,135,772, forward strand.
AAAAGGTGTCGGTATTGATGCCGGCGATCGGTATTCACAGCTGATTCATCTACAATCTCCTGCAGAAGCGGAATCGTTGGCTGTATGGATTGCGCATCTACCATTTTCCGCCATTCAACGACCCTGGCGATTGAGTCAGACACCGGATCGTCGTCAATTGATCTGGATTCAATGCATTGATGAATCCACATTGGGAAGTCTTTTACAATATGAGAGCTTAGGCATTGATTTTCTAATTCTTAGTGAACGAGCGCAACAAACGGATGAAATTCTTTCTGCTATAGCCCGTTCCAGCTTAGACATATTTTGGTTGGATGAGGAAGCGTAAGGAGCCCTATGAAACGGTTAACGCAACAAGATCATATACAGATGTTGCAGGCATGGTTGACGACAACAGTATTTGCCGTGGTCATCAGCCACTTCACTCTGCTTTTGCTCGGCCAGAGTAGCGCACCGCTTCTCAGGGAATGCGTACTCTATCTTGGCTTGGTTCTTATACTCATACTTGCTCTGCGCTTCTGGAAAATTACGCTTGGCATCATGGGCGTTCTCATCGTGCTGATCGGTGCACAGCTGTTGATTCATCAGTCCCTGTCCCTTCCGATCGTGGGGGCGGAATGGTGGAGCAGTGTATGGCGCGGAGGATCGGAAGCTCTACGATGGGCTTTCACAATGAATTCGGAAAAAGCGTCTATGCCGTCTCTTTTCCGTCCCTTATTCGCGCTGGTTATTGCACTTCTATCCGTGCTTTCCAATTGGGCGTTGCCCATTCCGATCCTCAATATGTTTTTTCTGATCGCGCCGCTTTTCTATCTGGATCACTTAACGGACGATCCGCTTTGGTTACTATGGCTGATGGCAGGATTATTTTGCGTGTATGCCTCCTACGCCTTTCGTCAGGATCCGCAACATCGAGACCAACGCCCGCCGTTGTTCTTTGCAGTCGTTTTGTTGAGCGCAACGATGATATTACAGCTTATTTTACCGGCAGAGCTGTTCTATCATGAATCTCTTTCCAAACGACTTCGCCAATTCCTGCCGGCGCAGGCGGGAACGGAAATCTCCAGTTTTACGCTGGCGGAGCTCGGTTATTATCCGCAGGGAAACCTGCGTGTTGGCGGACCGGTTTCACCGAATGACGATCTTTATATGACCATCCATGCAGAAGCGCCGGCTTTCTATCTGCGCGGCTCTTCCTTTGATTCGTTTGACGGCAAAAGCTGGTCGCTTTCCTCGCCGCAAACGCTGTTGCCGCTGCGTTTTTCCGAAAAATACTATGATGAATTTGATACGCAACAAGCCAAAACCTTCTGGTTTGCCGATGCCGCTTCTCGTGATACGGCCATTCAAACGGGCCTTTTTCGTCCCACCTTCTATTATTTAAAAACGAAGAATCCGACGCGCATCGTATTTCACGGTGGAAAGCCGGCTTCTGTCGTGCATCTCAACACGGATGTACCTGCCGGAACGAAAACACAGAAGCTTTTGACGGCCTACAATGCCGGCACAGCCTTTTTCTATAGCCCCTCCGGCATGATTGCTTCTGCCGCCGATTATAATGACCATGGCCTCGTGAATCTTGACTTTGTGCCATTGGTGGCCAATTATTGGAAAACGCAGGTGCAGGAGAGCATCAATCCGGCAAAAGGAAAGGGCGAGCAAAAATATCGCCAACTGGTGCATGCCCGTGATCCGGAATTGGAGAAAATACTCTATGGAGACGAACACAAAGAATTTTCAACGCTGCTGCAACAGATGCGTGCGCACTTTGATGCAAATTATCGGTATCGCTTGGATGTCGAAGAAATTGATGACAACGCCAGTTTTATTGACCATTTTTTAACAAAGAGGGAAGGATACTGTGTGTATTTTGCCACGGCATACACCGTTCTGCTGAAGGATATCGGTTATAGCACACGCTATACGGAAGGCTTCATCGTTCCGCAGGCGAGTGACTCGTCTGTGGAAATCTCTGCGCGAAGCTTAACGGCCAAACAGGCACACGCATGGACCGAAGTGTATTTGAACGCCATGGGCTGGGTTCCGGTTGAAGCGACACCGTCCTCGCACGTGGCGGACATCAGCGGTTTAAATCAAGACAGCGCGCAAAATCCGCAACCGGACTTTATTCCACCTACGGATTTGGATGTGATGAGCCCACAGGAATCGTCTTCGGAAACAAATTCGGAATCTTCTTCCGTAAGCGATTCTTCCTCCGAAAATTCATCGGAAAATGCTTCTTCCTCCGACGCGGCCGCAAATTCGTCTTCTTCCACCGAAAATCCGTCATCAACGGAGCCGCCGGAGCAATCTTCGAAAGGATCCGACAATGCGGACGCATCAGAATCGCCTACAAGCGACGAAAACACCAAAACAGGTATAATCCTATGCCTTGCACTACTTTTTGCCGTATGCGCCGTTCTCGTAGCAATACGAGCATTTGGCCGGTATCAGGCGTGGAAACAACGTATGAATGACGAAAAATTGGCTTTAGCGGGCCAAAATGCGCGGGAACGCTTTCGGGTTGTCTGGCATCACATTGATCGACTCGCAGGACAAAATGAAATTGTGCTGGAGCCCAGTGATACGTTGCGCGATTTAATCTATGCGCTCGGGAAATTGGCTACAAAGGCACCAATGAATGAAACGCAGTGGATTGCGGCGCTGGAAGCAATTCGTTATGGACAGAAAGAACCGAGTGAAGACGTTCTTATCACATTGCATTCGGCGTATGTCATGCTGACCATGAAGTATAAAGAGAATACAACGAAATGGAAATGGTTTATCCGTGATGTCTGGTCCATTAAAGGAAAGCCTTGGAACTAATCGCCCGCCCTCATTTGTCACAAAATATTGATTTTGTGACATAAATTAAGCGACGAAATATGGCTATGATAAACAATGAAAGAGCCCGGCGATTCACGCCGGGCCCCCCTCTTTAGTAATTCGTATCGGTTTTCTTTTATGCATCTGCGACAATCGATCGTTGTATCTCACACAGAAACCGATTCGGGTTTCGTTCAAGCTTACTTCAATGTCGCGAACATGACCGCTTTAATGGTGTGCATGCGGTTTTCCGCCTGATCAAACACCTTGGAGTGTTTGCCCAAGAAGACTTCATCATTGACTTCCATGCCGTCGAGATCAAAGTCTTTGCCGAACTTCTTGTTGACATCTTCGCCAATGGTGGTCTTCAGGTCATGGAAGGACGGCAGGCAGTGCAGGAAGATGACATCTTCGGAAGCATTGTCAATAACCTTCTGGTTGACCTTGTAGGGATAGAGCTGATGAATACGGGATTCCCAAACTTCGTCCGGCTCGCCCATGGAGACCCAAATGTCGGTATAGATGACATCGGCATCCTTCGTTCCCTCTTTTACGTCTTCGGTGAAACGAATCGTTGCGCCCGATTCTTTTGCGAAGCCTTCTGCTTTTTTAATAAGCTCTTGTGTCGGCATCAATTCTTTCGGGCCGCAGCCGGTGAAGTTTACACCCAATTTTGCACAGGTGATCAACAGCGAGTTAGAGACGTTGTTACGGCAGTCACCCATGAAGACGAAATTAATGCCCTTCAAATAGCCGAAGTTTTCCTGAATGGTCAACATATCCGCAATCATTTGGGTCGGATGGAACTCGTCGGTTAAACCGTTCCATACCGGGACGCCCGAATCCTCAGCAAGGGTTTCAACCATTTTCTGATCGAAACCGCGATATTCAATACCATCGTAGAAACGACCCAGAACCTTAGCGGTATCGGAAATGGATTCCTTCTTGCCCATCTGGCTCGAACCCGGATCCAGGTACGTTACGCCCATGCCCAGGTCGCGTCCGGCAACTTCAAAAGAGCAGCGCGTACGAGTGGAGGTCTTTTCGAACAGAAGAACAATGTTCTTTCCTTCGAGGTAACGATGCGGCGTATGGGTCATCTTCAGATCCTTGAATTTCTGACCTAAGTCGATCAAGTACTGAATTTCCGCCGGCGTATAATCCGATAACGTGAGAAAACTTCTTCCTTGCAGATTGATTGGCATACTTAACTCCTTTTATCATTATATTGTAAGAACAGCAATGCGTTTACTATAGAAAAACGCACCAGTCCTTTTATATCACATCTTGTCCGGTGAAGATACACCGATTAGGTCTAAAGCGTTGTGTAATACGTTTTTTACCGCCAAAACCAGTCCGACACGCTCATTCGTTGCTTCCGGATCGCTGTCATCGACGACTTTTGTTTCGCCATAGAAGCTATGGAAGGCGCCAGCAAATTGCATCAGGAAATTCGTAATCTTGTTCGGCTGACGCAGCTTTGCTGCCTCAGCGACCACATCCGGGAAGGAATCCAAAAGCTTAAGAAGAACGACTTCCTTTTCACTCGTTAAATGACGATAAGTTTCCTGCGGTTTGAATTCCGGCGCACGCTCCAACAGGGCTGCCGCACGAGCATGCGCATATTGAATGTAATACACCGGATTCTCATTGGAAGCTTTTTTGGCCAGACCAATATCGAATTCCATCTGCGCTTCCACCGCACGGCTGATAAAGAAATAGCGCGCAGCATCGACGCCGACTTCATCAATCAATTCGCGAATCGTTACGGCGTTGCCCGAACGCTTCGACATCTTGACCTCTTCCCCATCTTCCACCAGGTGAACCATTTGGATGATGTCCACTTCCAGATCGTCGCGCTCATAACCGAAGGCCATCAAAGCTGCCTTCATACGGTTGATATAGCCGTGATGGTCCGCACCCCACAGGTTGACCAGTTTTGTATAGCCGCGGTCGAATTTATAAAGATGATTTGCAATGTCCGGTGTCATATAGGTCAACAGGCCGTTTGCCTTGCGCAAGACACGGTTTTTATCGTCTCCCCAACGCGTGGTTTCCAGCCACAGTGCGCCGTCTTCTTCATAAACGATACCCAAGGCTTTCATCTTTTCGATGGCCTCATCGACCTTGCCGCAATCGTAGAGCCACTGTTCGCTGACCCAGGAGTCAAATTCACAGCGGAAATCACGCAATACGTCCTCAATTTTCGCAAGCTCTTCTTTGTAGCCTTTTTGTTTGAAAAACTCGGTACGACCTTCTTCTTTATCCAGCCATACGTCGCCCAATTCTTTGGCCAAATTCTCGCCGATCTGCTTCACATCATCTGCGTTATATCCATCTTCCGGGATGGCCACGTCACGTCCAAAATACTGTGCATAGCGCGCATATACCGACAAGCCGAGGTTTGTCATCTGGGCTCCGGCGTCGTTAATATAGTATTCGCGAAGCACATCATAACCACTTGCCTTCAACAGACGGCAGATGACATCGCCCCATACTGCACCGCGCGCATGGCCGAGGTGCAAATCCCCCGTCGGGTTGGCGCTGACATATTCCACCAAAATCGATAAACGCTTACCGCTGAAGTTTTGGCCGTATTTGTCCCCTTGCTCCAAAACTTTATTGACTATCTGAGCCAAAGAATCTTTTTTTAACCGGAAATTCAAATAACCCGGTCCGGCCACTTCCGCCGTCTCTAATAGATCCGATTTTTCCAACAGCAATTTTGCAAGCTCTTCAGCGATTTGACGAGGAGCACGCCTTAACTGCTTGGCCAACTGCATACAAACGGTGGTTGCATAGTCACCGAAATCCGTATTGCGTGGTACCTCAATCGGAATGGAATCCAGCTTCAACGAATAATGTTCTTCCAGAACATCGCTGATCAGTTTGCTCAGTTTTTCTTCATTCGTCATATTTCTCCGCCTTTTCCTTTGCTTTTCTCTTTCGTCGTAAAGAGAATGAAACACTACCAGTAACGCATCTATTGTACCACACTGGAACGACGGCTTTTCATCTGCTTCATCGAGAACTTTTCAGCTAATACTAATTTTGCACGTTGGCAGAAATGCTCGACCGATCGTTTTTTTGTCCCTTTATGATACACAGCAAGAATCGAAGTTACATTTTCTAATTGTCCCGCGGAAAAATACCGTAAGTTGGAAGAGGGTTGCAAAGACATCAGAGAAGAAAAGGTTTGAAAGGTTATACCTTTTCCACTCTCCACAAGACCTAATGCTGATGCCAAACTTGGTGCTTCAATCAATTCCTTCGGTTTCAGTCCATAATAGGAAAAAAACTGATTGGCAAAAAGACGAATGTTCTGCCATGGGCGTAATACGATGAAGGGCTCATCTATTAATTGTGAATAATCGATTTTTTCTGGATTAAAAGGAGAAAAGTCCGTGGCTTCATTATCCATGAATCCTTCTTTTTGTCTCGCAACGAGCATAATCGGATCTGCTGCCAATACCATATGTTCCAAATCCGGATCTTCCGGGATCATATTCGTCAGTAGAATATCCGCTTTTCTCTTTCGGATCATGTCGAGACATTCAAAAATCGGTCCCTCAGAAACTTCAAGATTAACCGTTGGATATTGGTTGGCAAAGGAAGGGATGACTTTAGGCAAAACGTATACGCCCAATAATGGAATAGTAGCGATCGAAAGAACGTCCGTTTCATTCTGATCATGGCCGATCAGCTTGCTTTTCATTTCTTTTTCCATGGCTAAAAATTTTTCCATATATGATAGATAAATTTTTCCCTGCTTCGTCAATTTTGTAGGCATAGCATCCCGATCAAAAAGAACAATTCCGAATTCATTTTCGACGCGCTTAATAAATCGACTTAGCGCGGGTTGAGAAATATAAAGTTGTTCTGCCGCACGGGTAAAATTTTGTGATTTTTCCACAGCTTTAACGTACGTATAGTAGCGACGATCAAACACCAGTGGCTACCTCCTTCTGTGTGGGATTCGATGTTCGTTTAGACCACACATTCATTGTAATGGATGTAAGGATAATGGCAGAACCTATTATTGCGCTAATTCCTGGTTTTTCTCCAATGAGCAACAAAACCCATACCGGCGTTAAAATCGGATCCAGTATCGGAATCAATACAGCTTCAAGCGCACTCAAACCTTTACTTGCATAGGCATATAAACCATAAGACAAAGCAATAAAAATACCGTTGAGCAGAACAAGCATCCAGTCGAGTCCAAACGTAAAAGGTACTTGTACAAGAAAAGGCAAGCCTACTATAGCGGTTAACATGTTGCCCATAAAAACGCAGACAATAGGATCATTGTTTTTCTGTTGACGCAAAAAAAGAGAAATGCCGGCAAAAAATATTCCATTGCCAACCGCGATCAGATTGCCCAGTGCGCTTCCTCCGCCGAACTGGTCAAGAAAAAAGAGAGCCATCCCGATGATAACGCCAAATAAGCAAAGAAAATCAGCACGACTCAATTTTTCTTTCCACCAGAAAAATGAAAAGAGGGCAACATAGATTGGTGCACAATATTGCATCATAATCGCCATTGCAGCGGTCGTCAGCTTGTTAGAACCGATAAAACTATAGGTGAAAAGGCAGTAACATATGGCATAGCCCAAAATAGCTCTGTCCAATTGTATTTTGTTTTTTCGTACAAATGGCCAGAGTAATAGCCCTGCCACAGCGCTGCGTCCACAGGCAATCGCTATGGCATTCCACGAGATCATTTTGACAAACAATCCGGAAAGACTCCAGATGAACGCAACGAGGATAGTCAGAAGAATAGATTTTTGACGCTGCATGATACACTTCCTAAAAGGGAAAGGCTTAAGCCTTTCCCTTTACACTTTACTCATAAGCACGCTTTAATGTATAAATATCCGGTCGACGATTCTGAAGGCTGAAAAGTTGATTTCTAACCTTTTCCATATAGTCGAGGTCAATTTCTGCGGTAATCACGCCAGGCTTATTAGAGGCCCTTGCAATTACATTCCCCCATGGATCTACAATCAAGGTATTTCCATATGCGGCAAATTTCGGTTTCTGGCCGATTTGAGCCGGTGCGATAACATAGCAGCCATTTTCGATCGCTCTTGTACGCAAAATGCACTCCCAATGATCCTTACCGGTCGGCATGGTGAAATCAGCAGGCATCATCAGAATCTGCGCTCCCTCAAGAGCCATAATACGATATAACTCAGAAAAACGCATATCGTAGCAAATCGATAAACCTAAAACACCACAGTCCTTGGTATCAACGGTAACAATGTGATTGCCCGGTGAAATGCGATCCGACTCCCTGTTCTCTACTCCACCAGGGATGACAATATCAAAGGGATGAATCTTATGGTATTTTGCCACAAACTCACCATTCGGATTAATAATCATAGTTGAGTTGTAAGGTCGATTGTCTTCTTTATTGATTTCATAGATGCTTCCGCAATGTAACCAGACGGAAAGTTCTTTTGCTAAAGAAGACATCAACTGAAATGTCCGTCCCCCCGGCACCTCTTCTGCATGTCCGACACTGTCCGGGCCACAATAATTCATATTTTCCGGCATAGTAATCAGCTTTGCTCCGCGTCCAGCTGCTTCACGTATAAAGGCTTCCGCTACATGCAGATTTTCGTCAACATTTTTCTGGGAATCCATTTGAATTGCTGCGGCAATAAATTTATTTGTCATCGTTTACTCCTTTTAATTGTTTACTCACGCTTTTTTCTTCTTGCGCCCAAACAGCAAATGGCCGCCAATAAGGAAAAAGAGGAATAATAATACCGAAACTACCGTGGTAATCATCGGCGCTGTAAAGATTGCCAGGGATCCAACAACCATATAAGGAATTTGCCATGCATAGCCCAATGTGCTGGAGGTGGAAATACAGGAAGAAGCTGCTGTATCCGAATCCGGATCCATTACCTTGATCAGCATAAGACCTGTCGCTAAAACACCGCAAGCCATTCCGAAAAGTCCTACGCCGGTTTCAAACTGGTCATGTTGTAGCCAACGACGACCGAGTTTGACACAGATCAGATAATTTCCCAGCCCCATAGCCAAAGACACTACCAAAAGCGGTATGCCATAGGCAATGAATATATGCATGGAGGTTGTGGCAATAGCTGCAGTAATCATATACTCCAACGCCGCCCCGGTAATACGACTCATTGTTTTACGATCAATGTAGTTATTAAATTTCGTTTTACTAATCACTCCGCCTATAATCATACTGGAAAGAAGCACAGCCCCAACTAACGGAAAACGCTTCATGATCGGATGAATCTGGATAAGAAGTTCACGAATAATAACCCCGACAACTATGACAGCTCCAACAATTGCTAAAGAAAAGGCTAACGGATCAAGAGAAGAAGCGTTTGTTACACCGTTTCCGAGCGAACGCCGATCTGCCGGTTCTACATAACCGGTTTTTTGTTCTTTCGGCATTTCATCAAAGGACATTTTTACATGCGTAAGGCCTTTTTTTGCACCAAGGTTGATCAGAATCATTCCTGCAATCACGCCGGTTAATATGCCGATAGTGGCAAACGTTACGCCAACACCTAAGGCATCATCCCAGAATCCTGCTTCTTGAATAATCGTTCCGACGGTTGTTGCATTACCATGCCCAGCATAGAATCCCCATACTCCCATGTAGCCGAACTGATAAGGCAGATCCTTCATAAATAAACAGAAAATAGCGGTAATGCCCAAGCCAAGAATCATCTGCGCTTGGTGTGCAGCACCGGCGAGGAACGTCGTCGCCATTCCGTCACGTCCTATGGAGTCCAGCTTAATTCCTAAGAACATAGTCGCGCAGATAAATACAACCAAAGCACCCGCCCATTGTCCAATTCCCTCACTGAAAGGAATAAAGACCGGAGCAACCTGTCCAAGCCAGCTCTTACTCAGTAACATGCCTAAAAATCCTGCAATCAATGAAGTAGGAATAAAGAAACGTTGCAGAAAAGTTATTCGCCTGCGCATCTCAAAGCCAATCAACAGCAACACGCTTAAATAGGCAAAGTCCTTCAGCACTTGTGTCATTGTCATAATTCTGTCCTTTCTATTTGAGAATAAATCACCGGAAATAATTTACTTATTAATAGTACGGTATAAATTCCTCAACCAAAGAAAACTGTCCCATCATCGCATGCACCTTTGTAGGTGGATCAGTCATTCGATTGCGAACGGCCAATGTCGATCCGGATTGAGCCAATTCCCCTAAAACCTCAAACATCGCTTCAGAAGCCGCCAACATAGAAGAAATGGGAAATAAACCGATGCTGAAACCAAGCGCGGCAACATCTTTTGGCGGAACATTTCCTCCTACATAGCCTTTTTCGTTTAAGTTTACCATCAACGGAATCTTTGCTTCCTTTGCTACACGTTTCAACTCTTCCATGGACTTAATCCCATCTACGTAGGCATAATCTGCTCCCGCTTCTTTTGCCGCGTTAATACGAGAAATGGATTCATCGATTCCATATCCATAAAGGTTTGCGCATGTGCGATAAATCAAAACAAATTCTTCACTAACTGCTGCGCGAATTGCTTTGATTTTCGGTGCAACAAAATCCCAATCTAAAATTTCGTCCTTATCCGGACGAAGCGCAGGCAGAACCTTATCGTCAATTTGCAAACCGGCGCATCCGAGCTGTTCATACATTTTTCCTGTGTTGGCTGCATGAATCGCGTTACCGAATCCGGCATCCGCATCGGCGACAAGTGGAATTGTAACGGTGCTCGTAATATGCGTAATTGCATCGGCAAAGTCAGCTAAGCTTAAAAAACCAATATCCGGTCTACCAATACGGCTATAAGCCAATGCTCCACCGGAAAGAAAAAGTGCAGGAAATTTCGACTCTTCGGCTATCTTTGCCGACAAGCAATCATATACACCGGGAAGTGTTAGGAATTCGTTTTCCGAAAGCAGTTTTCGAAACTTTTTTGCCTGAATATTTACCATAAAGTACTCCTCCTTTTTTTGTTCCTTTAGTACATTTAACTTGATTATTTCTAAAGTGCTATTTCCTGTCAATTCGAATCGTGATATCTCTTCATAACCAATTGGCTATTGCTATCCGATTTTTCAAAATAAAAAGGATGATTGTCAACTCCTTTTAGAAAGGAAAACGATTTGTCCTATAAAGTATGAAACAAATTCTAAACCATTAAAAAAGAGCCGCAACACGCGTTGCGACTCGATGACGTGCCATTGAGGATTCGAACCCCAGGCCTTCTGGTCCGTAGCCAGACGCTCTATCCAGCTGAGCTAATGGCACCCGTCTATTGCATGATAGCATACATGTTTCGGAAATACAAATTTTTGAAGGAATCGCATAAAACTCGTATACTATAGGAAAGATAAACCTGCACAGATACCGTTTACAGGAGAGGCTATGAGTATCAGTATCATTCAATCCAAATTCACGTCGTTGCTCGAACCCGACCGTATCGCAAGCTATGATCAGGAAACCAATCACGAAACGACGATGATGCTCATTCACAGTATGAGCCGTTTTCTCTATGTCACGGAAGGAAAGGCGACAATTCGTATTAACGGCAAAGATTACAGCATGATGCCGGGAACGATGATCGCAATTCTCCCCTGGGATGTGACACAGATTACCGCTATTGAAAAACCGGTTACGTATGAGCGGATCATTTATAATTTGAATTTCATTAACCTCTATCTACGCTCCGACTATAATCCGAACAAACAGTTTTTTGCACTCTGGCATCGCATGCGGCAACATCCGGTTATTCATGCGAATAAGGAAGAAGCGCGAAGGATTCATAGCGCAATTGAACGGCTGCGAAACGAAGTCGGTGTAGAAAGTGTGTTTTCCGATCAGCAGGACAAGCGTCCGAAAGAGATGTTCAGCGAAATGTATACGGTATCGTTGATTATTGAGCTTCTTGTGCTCTTTGTTCGTGCTTTGGAAGATGCTGACGAGAGAAAGAAAGCATCCTACGTGGTAAAACCTGCCAATGCAAGCGATTCCTCATTTTTTATCGGTGATCTCTTGAACTTTCTTTATAGCCATTTGCAAGAAAAAATTACGTTGGAACGGCTGAACAAGATATTCTTTGTCAGCCAATCCACCATTTCGAAACGCCTGAAAGAGACACTGGGCTATACCTTCCAGGAGCTCATCACATCGATGCGCATTTACAAAGCGATGGACCTATTAACCTATACCGATTTCAGTCTCCAGGAGATTGCTAAGCTCGTGGGCATGAATGATGCAGCGCATCTTGTACATTCCTTCGAAGCTATGGAGGACATGACGCCCAATGAATTTTGCACCAATTTCACATCTGCCATTGAGCGCAAAACGCATCTGAAGGCTTCGGAATCCTCCTCTGCGCTGGAAGTGGTGAATGACATTTTGAATAACTATCAAAATCCTTTGCTCACGCCGCAGGCGATCGCCGAAAAGCATCAGCTTTCGCTTGTGGAGCTCAACCGCATCACGCTTTACTATGTGGAGCGATCCGCTACAGAATTCATTGCCTCGTTACGTATTAATCGCGCTTCCGAGCTGCTTTTGCGTTCTGAATTGCCTGTCACGGAAATTGCTATGATCGTCGGGTTTAAAACCCTCAAAACCTTCTACCGTTACTTCCGCAAAACCTTCGACACCTCCCCCACCGATTTTCGAAAACGGGTTCATTTTCAGCAGGCAGATGGTAGCGTGGAAATGGGAGAATGAAACAGAATCGTTGCTCTTTCTTTATAAAAATACGGTGCAGTCTATGGCTGCACCGTATTTTATAGAGTGGGGACATCGATCACGCAACCCCATACAAAAAAAACTATTCCAGTGTCTCTCTTACTATCTTTGCCAGCTCTTCTGCCGACAGAGCCGACTGGCCGTTGACCAGCTGCGGGGAACCACCGCCGCGCACTTGTCCGGCATCCTTAACCAAAGCGAGCCAATCGCGCGCTTTTCCTTCGACAGAGACAAATACCAAGGCACAACCGCCCTGTTTTTCTGCCAATAGTATTTTGGAACATTTCTCTTCGGAAACCAGTTTTTGTCCGATGTTTCGCAGCATGGCGGCATCGGATGCGGGAAGGCAAATCACTAAATCGGAAGATGCGGCGAGTGTTTTGGCTTTCGCTGCAGCGAGAGCTTCTTCCAGCTCCTTGATGTGATCTTTCTGCTGCCGTTCATTGTCAAGCATTGCCGAGACACGTTCGACAAGTTCTTTTTCGCTTACCTTGAGCTTGCGTTCTAACGTACGTAAAAGATCATACTTTTCTTTTAAAGCGCGGCCCACTGCCGGCCCGATCACAACATGTACGCGAACACCACGCGTTGTTTTCTCCTGTTCCAATAAAACAAAACTTCCGATCTCTACGGTATTGTGCAGATGCGGTGTTCCGCAGGGCTGCTCATCTAAATCGCCGTAACGAACGACACGAACGGTGTCAAACTGCTGATAGTCCGGATCCGGATACTCTTCCCCCTTCACATATTCCAGCGAAAGCGGTACGGCATCGCGAATGGCCTGATTGATATATGCCTGCATATCGGCCATTTCTTCTTCCGTGAATTCGCCCCGGTCCACTTCAAACCACTGATTGCCTTCATGCACACCAACAGCAATCATAATGTGTCCCTGGCGGTGAAAATATCCGTCAAAGAGATGAAGAGCACTTTGTGCGGCGGTATTCGTTAGGCGGGTATCCTCGTCCACTTCCATGTGGATGGGATCCATTAATTTTCCATCTACGCAATGCCAAAGCTCGCCATCTTCCCAAAATAGGTCGGTCACCGGAAGGCCATTGATGGTTCCTGTATCACCGGGCATGCCTCCCTTTTCGCCCCAAAAAACGGTATCTTCAAAAGTATAGGCGCCGTCTTTTTCTTGGGCAATTTTGGTGTCTGTCGTCAAGCGCCAAAAATCGTCATAGTGTCCGGTCATCTTAACCCCCTATCGTTTCCCAATGATCTTCTCCTATTACATACCCCTTTTTATACAAAAGAAAAGAGGGAGACCGAAGTCTCCCCCCTTCGCTAAGGGATGGCAAGGTTCCCTCAGCTCTGTTCGTATTTTGTTCTTCGTTAGAAAATCATTTCCGCTACGGTCAGAATGATCGCGCAAGCCACAGCAATGATGATGAGCAGCTTGAAGACCCACTTGAGGTAGGTTGCATACTCGACACGTGCCGCGGCGACACCACCCATAACAACACCAGAGGTCGGGGTTGCCATATTGACGACACCGGAACCAGCGGTGAAGATATTGACCATGATGTTCGGGTTAAATCCAAGTTGTGCAGCGAGGCCGCCCATAACCGGGATGGACAAACCGGCAAGACCGGAAGTCGACGGAACCAAGAAGCTCAACAGGATGTAGACCACGAGGGACAGCGGAACAAAGACCGCGCCCGGAACGCCTTGCAGCATGCGGGTGCACTGATCGAGTATCCAGAAGTCCATGTGTGTCTTGCCCATAACAACGGTGATACCACGGGAAACCGCGATAATGATACCGACGGAAAGAAGGTCTTTCGAGCCATCAATGAACGTCTCGATGTAGCTGTGCTCACTGTAGCCACCAATAAGAGCGATAACGATGGAACCAATGATAAACCAAGCAGCCAGTTCCAAGAAGTACCACCAGCCGAGCGGCTTACCAGTTAAGAAATCGCTCCAGCCGAAAGCGGCTAGGTAAGCATCTTCGTCACCACCGAAGTTGAGATCCTGATACGAAATCAGGGAGGCAATCATCACGACGAACATCAATGCGAAGACGCAAAGGATAGCCTTATGACGACCAGTGAATTCGATTTTCGCATTCGGATCTTCTTCGCCGAAGTGTTCACGCATGGTTTCCTGCTCCTGCAGGGAAAGAATCGTCGATCCTTTATCCTTCTTCACCTTCTTCGCATATCGAAGCGTAAAGGCGATGGCAATCGCGATGACCGCCAGCCAGAGGATGGCACCGATGAGGTAGATCAAACCGCTGTTCGGCTCAATGCCGATCGCATTCAATCCGCCAATGGCAACGCCTGTAGCAAACGGGTTGATCGTCGAGCCCAAGCAACCGGCAGCAGAACCGACTAGAACCGTAGCGAGCGCCACAATCGAGTCAAACCCGGCGATAACCATGGCCGATGTAATAAAGGCATAGAAACCGATCGTTTCCTCCGCCATACCGTAGGTGGTTCCACCCAAGGAGAACAGGAACATCAGGACGACGATAAGAATTTCTTCTTTGCCATGCATCTTGTGAACCAGGGCATTGACACCCGCTTCCAGAGCACCGGTTTTCATGACGACATTCAGGAAGCCACCGAGGGCAACGATGAACATCAAGAGGTCGGAAGCATCGGTAAAGCCGTTCGGGATGGCCATCACGAAGTCTTTTAGTTGGGCAGCAACGACCTGAACATGCTCGCCGCCTTTCACGGTATCCAATAATTCCCCATATTTATCGGGATCCAGCGAGTTGATAATGGAATCGCTGATCTGTGCGCCGTTCAAGAAAACCGAAATTACACAAAGAACGGCAAGAATAATGACAAGGATGGTAAAGGCCGATAGAGAATGACGTTTCTTTTTTGCGGGCATCGTCTCGGCATTCGGCTGGGTATTCATTTCAGCCATAACAAACTCCTTTCAATTCTTTCTTCCGAACCGAGGTTCGGTTGTTGACGGACTATCGTGTAATAACCGTGCCCGTCTTTCCTTCCAATGCATCTTTTGCTTTCGCGAGAGACGTGATCAGCGCCTTGCCGCCTTCACGTTGTTGGACGTAATCCAAGCATGCCTCAATTTTCGGAAGCATGGATCCCGGAGCAAATTGTCCCTGCGCAATGTACTCTTTCGCCTGCTCGACGTTCATCGAGTCGATCGCTTTTTGATCCGGTTTATTAAAGTTTACCGCAACTTGATCGACTGCGGTAAGAATAACGAGCATGTCCGCATCAATATCGAGCGCTAAGCGAGAAGAGGAACGATCTTTATCAATAACCGCCGGTACGCCACGATAGGCGCCCTGCTCTTCTACCACCGGAATACCACCGCCACCGACTGTAATGACGATATCGCCCAGATCAACAAGCTGTTTGACAACTCCCAATTCGACAATTTTTTTTGGAAGCGGGCTGGCTACCACGCGACGATATCCGCGGCCGGCATCTTCGACAAACGTATAACCCGTTTCTGCAGCCAGCTTATCCGCCGTTTCTTTATCCATGAAACTGCCAATCGGCTTGCTCGGCTTTTGGAACGCCGGATCCTTTTCATCAACGACAACCTGTGTAACAACACAGGCAACTTTACGATCGCTCATCTTGCGCGCAGCCAATTCCGCCTGAATGGATTGCATCAAATGATAGCCGATGTAGCCCTGGCTCATCGCACCACATTCCGGGAAAGGCATAATAGGCGTATTGCCGCCGTGTTCCGCCGAAAACGACATCGCATTGTTGATCATGCCCACTTGGGGGCCGTTGCCGTGTCCGATAATGACATCGCAGCTTTCGGCGAGATCGACAATGGTCTTTGCCGTCTGTTTCACCAGTTCAAGCTGTTCGCTCGGCGTGTTGCCCAGTGCGTTGCCGCCTAAAGCAACCACAATCCGTTTTTTAGTCATATATTCTCCTTCAATATTGGATAGCAAATCCATCAAGCCGTAAACCGGTACGCCTCGAGGTGTACCGGTTTACGGATGGATTACTCTTACATTCTATTAGTTTTCACGAATCAACGGCATGGACATGCAGCGCGGGCCGCCACGACCGACCGTCAGGTTGTCTGCGTCGAGCTCGATGACTTCAAATCCGGCTTCCTTCAAGGATTTATTCGTCTCGAAGTTGCGCTTGTAAACGACGATCTTGCCCGGGGAAAGCGTCAAGGTGTTGGAACCATCGGTCCACTGTTCACGCTCAGCAGCCATGTCATCGCCACCGCCGCACGGGAACAGACGAACTTTTTCAATACCCAAGATGCCGGCCAGGATCTCACCCAAAGAACCCTTGTGTTCTTCGATTTTGACGTCATGTTTTGCTTCGTCTTTCGTCAGTTCGAACACGCGCAGTGTTGCGGTGATGCCCGGATGATACGTAAAAGCATCGTGATCGATCATCGTGAAGACGGTGTCAAGGTGCATGAATGCACGGGATACCGGAATATTGAATGCGAAGATGCGCTCGATCTTATTGCCTTCCGTTTCGAAGAAGAGGTTCATGGCCAATTTCTGGATGGCGTCGGCCGTCGTACGCTGAGAAATACCAACGAACAGTGTTTTTTCATCTACGTTGAAGACGTCTCCGCCCTCAATGTGGAAGTGATTGTGACGTCCGTAGAGGTCTTTGACCTGTCCCTTGTATTCCGGATGATATTTGAAGATGTAATCCGCATAGATGGTCTCACGGTTGCGGGTTACGGAAAACATTTTATTAATCACAGCACCGTTGCCAACCGAGGCGAACGGATCGCGCGTGAAGTAGAGGTTCGGCATCGGATTGACGAGAAGGTAAGGATGTTCCAATTCGTCAATCAGGAAGTTGGTTTCGATGTCGCCCAATTCTTTGAAGGAAACACCAGCCATAGTCTTCATGACAAACTCTTTGGTGTCTTTGATACCGGCAAAGAAGTTTTTGAGAATCTTATGATAGGTTTCGGTATAGATACCGGCATCATCCAAGTATTCATCGATAAATTTCTCGCGAAGGCCCTCGTTTGCATCCAGGGTTTCCGCCATTAAATCTTCAAGGTAAACTACCTCCACGCCTTCTTTGCGAAGGATGTCGGTGAACGCATCATGTTCTTTTTGCGCTTTTACTAAATCCGGAATATCGTCGAAGAGCAATTCCGCGAGCGTATCCGGTGTAAGGTATTTCAGTTCTTCGCCCGGACGATGGACCAGGACCTTCCTAAGGGGCTGAATCTCACTTGTAACTTGAATGGGTTTCATAGCATTCCTTTCTTTTCCTTGTTGATCTCGTAAAAGATCTTCTTCTACGTTGTAAAAAAACGATTTTCTGCTCTACGGGTACACCCGTAAAACCAGATTTAGTATATTGCCCACAAGAAAAAAAGTAAAGACAAGTAGCGTGGGTTTCATTGTAAAAACGTGGAAAAGCATGCCTGTAGAATAAGAATTTGACCGAATTTCGATTTTTCAGAATCGTTTTATATGATACGACATATGGTACCCTTCTTTTTCCTTGTTATTTTTACCTGAAGAGCCTTTAATCGCAGGCAAACCGTTTTCCTTTTGTCCATGGAAAGGAATCAGACACAGAACAAACTGAGACTACGTGCAAGGCCCTTGTCATTTAATGCTATAATAATTGCATCGCAACACGTAAGGAGGGCATCATGAACTGGGAGACTACCAACTTTATACATCAAATTATTGAGGAAGAATCTGCACCCGGCGGACGTGTTTACGGACAACAGATCGTCACCCGCTTTCCACCGGAGCCGAACGGATTTTTACATATCGGTCATGCGAAAGCGATCAATATGGATTTCGGTACTGCATTGAAATACGGCGGCATATGCAATTTGCGTATGGATGATACCAATCCGGTTAAAGAAGATACCGTATTTGTCGAATCCATTCAGGAAGATATTCACTGGCTCGGCTTTGACTGGGGCGATCGCTTCTACTTCGCGTCCGATTACTTTGAACGTATGTTCGAAGCGGCCATTGTCCTCATTAAAAAAGGACTGGCCTATGTGGATGATCTTTCCGCTGAGGAAATGCGCGCCTATCGCGGCACGCTTACCGAACCCGGAAAACCAAGCCCCTGGCGAGATCGTAGCGTGGACGAAAATCTCGATCTTTTCCAACGCATGCGTGATGGGGCGTTTGCAGACGGTGAAAAAACGCTGCGCGCAAAAATTGATCTTGCGTCCGGCAATATCAATATGCGCGATCCCGTTATCTACCGAATTGCGCATCAGCATCACCATCGCCAAGGAGATAAATGGTGCATTTATCCCATGTACGACTTTGCCCACCCCATCGAGGATGCCATCGAAGGCATCACGCATTCCCTCTGTTCCTTGGAGTTTGAGAATCATCGTCCGCTCTATGATTGGGTCGTAGGCAACACGGATATGCCCCATAAACCGCGGCAAATCGAATTTGCGCGTCTCAATCTTACGCATACCGTTATGAGCAAGCGAAAATTACGCACTTTGGTGGAGAAAGGGTTGGTTGACGGATGGGACGATCCGCGTCTACCGACCATTCAGGGCTTGCGTCGGCGCGGCTTTACTCCGCAAAGCATCCGTAATTTCTGTGAGCGCATCGGCATGACGAAGACCGACAGCATGGTGGATGCTCGCTTCCTTGATTATTGTGTACGAGAAGATCTCAATGAACATGCTCCGCGTGCGATGGCGGTATTAGATCCTATTATGCTTGTCATCGATAATTATCCGGAGGATAAGACGGATATCTGCACCATCGCCAATCATCCCAAGGATCCGTCCATGGGAACACACACCATTCCCTTCGGTAAGAAGATCTGGATCGAACGCGAAGATTTTATGATTCAGCCACCGAAGAAGTACTATCGTCTCTTCCCCGGCAATGAAGTGCGCCTCCAAAACGCGTATATCGTCAAGGCAACGGATTATGAGTTGGATGAAAACGGCAATGTGAAAGTGGTCCATGCCACCTATGATCCGGAATCCTTTGGTGGCACGGCACCGGATGGCCGGAAAATTCGCGGTACCATTCACTGGGTGCCGGTGAACGAAGGCGTCACGGCGGAAGTACGTCTTTACGATCGTCTCTTTACGGTGGAGAATCCGGATGGTGAAGATGCGGATTACCAAGAGCTGTTGAATCCGGAATCGCTCACGATCCTTTCGAATGCCGTTGTGGAACCATGGCTTGCCGAAAAGCATGAGGATTCCATTCGCTATCAGTTTATGCGTAAAGGGTATTTCTGCGAGGATCGCCATTATTCGACGCCGGAAAAGCATATTTACAATCGCGTCGTAACGCTTCGTGACAGTTTTAACCCGGAAAGCGAACCGACGCAACACTAAAAATCCGAATGGAGGAATCATGTCATCCTACCGTATGCTGATACACCGCGACAAACGAGGAGTCCTATTGGCGCAAAAAAAGCATGTGCCACGGAAAAAGAATACGATTTTTCTTGTTCTGCTGAGCTTTCTTCTTCCGCTCCTCCTTTTAACGCCGGCCTTTATATACTCCGGCATCTTTCCTTTCGGGGATCACACAACATTGGCGGTCGATCTGCGTAATCAGTATGTTGGATTTTTTGAGGCCTTTCGGCGTTTGACGACCGATCCCGGCGGACTGCTCTTTAACTTTACGAAGGGACCCGGCGGGATCATGAGCGCAACAGATGCGTATTACCTGTGCAGTCCGTTCAATTTCCTTTTTTTGCTTTTTTCCTCCTCACAGCTTCCCTTGGCCGTCGAAGCGATTCAACTGCTCAAGGTCTGTTTTTCGGCGCTCACCTTTTCCCTTCTGTTGATAAAAAGGGAGCATGGCGATGATTGGCGCACACTGCTTTTTTCGAGCTGCTATGCGCTGATGTCTTTTACCATGGCCAATCTTTTGAATGTGATGTGGTTGGATCTACTGTATATGACTCCGCTCGTCATCCTTTTTTTGGAGCGAATGTTGGATGGGAAAAGCCCGGTTCCCTATATTCTGTCACTAGCACTTTCCGTCATTATCAATTTTTACATGGCCTATATGCTATGTATCTTTTTGGTGCTTTATGCCGTTTGGACCATTGTGCGTCGCACGTCTGCCCTGCGCGGCTCGTTCTTTTTCAAAACTAAGCAGTGCATTATCCAGTTCTTGCGCTTCTTGCTGTTCTCCTTTATTGCAGGAACCTTAACGGCGTGGCTTCTTTTTCCGAACTTATACACCCTTTTGCTGAGCAAGGGGCCGTATCAGGAAAATGTCGTTGCGGATCTTTCTTTACGGTATCCCCCGCTCGACCCACTTTCGCGCTTGATCCCTGCTGCCTTTGATTATGATCAGGTATCCAATGGATACGCGAACATTTATGTCGGATTGGTTCCTTCCATATTGACCCTGTTTTATTTTGCCAATCCACGCATCACGAAACGGGAACGCTTCTGTTCTCTTTTGTTGGTGCTTTTCCTGCTGCTTTCGATGAACATGAAGAAGCTGAACATCTTCTGGCATGGCATGCAATATCCCATCTGGTATAACTATCGCTTTTCTTGGGTTTTCAGCTTTTTTACACTGCTGATTGCGTTTCGTGGCTTTCGACGTATGAAACGGGTCTCCATCGTTCAAACGGGACTTGTTTTCGTGTTCTATGCGGTGCTATTGCTCTATCTTGGAATTCAAAAAGTACAGAACCAAGACGCATACTCCTTCCTCACTATTTTTCATCTGATAGCGACCTTTGTTTTGATCGTTTTGCTGCTGATTCTTTTTCAACAATGGAGCAAGGAAAAGCACACCCTGCAGATGGCCTCTTTTCTTTTGTTGCTGTTTACTTTTTTGGATCTAACGATTAATTCTGCGGTCTATACAGCGTGCTTTTCCTATGAAACCTATACCGAATTTGCTTTTTATGATCAACAGATGCAGGAGGCACTCTCCCCGATTCTTCCGCCGGACAATGATTTTTATCGCATCGAGAAAACTTTTATGCACGATAACAATGATGGTATGCGTTTTAATTATAGCGGCTTAACGCATTTTAATTCCACGTATGAATATAACACGATTGAGTTGCTTTCCAGCCTCGGCTTTTCGCGCGGACGCGCCTCTACGGCCGGAGGCAATGCAACGAAGCTCACGGATGCTTTGTTCGGCATTCGTTACTATTTGGACGGAAAGTATCAGGCGGACGTAGAAGGCGTGATGAAGGAGGGCGTCGGTTGTTTTCAATCGAAGTCGCATCGTCCGGATGTCCGGGACATGACTCCTGTTGCGCAGTATCGCTACATTGATGTATATGAAAATCCGTGGTGTATGCCATTTGGTATGCTGGCGGAAAAAGAAGTGGCTTCCCTTGATGCGGGAAGAATGAATCCCATGGATTTTCAGGACCATATCGCCAATATGCTCGACGGACGGGATGGAGAAGAAATCAACTACTTTGAGCATGTAACGCTTCCGGCTCCCACACTGGAGAATCTTCGACAAGAATCGGGCGGCGGAGAGATGAAAACCTATCTTCGCGTTTCATCGGATAAAGAGGAAATCGCTCGGCTGAACTATTCCATTCAAACGCAGGGAAACCGTTCCGCTTACGTCACGATTTCCGAAACACTCAATTCCTCAAATTCCTTTGTGTATTTGGACGACGAACAGATCGGCAATAAACGATCCGGTGAAGTCACCACATCGCAAATCCTTAATATCTCCGGCGCAAAGGATGGAGCTAAAACGCAGAAATTATCCATTCAGATGCATAACAAAAAAGAAC
Source organism: Murdochiella vaginalis (assembly GCF_900119705.1). GTDB lineage: Bacteria > Bacillota > Clostridia > Tissierellales > Peptoniphilaceae > Murdochiella > Murdochiella vaginalis. Next base: position 1,158,024 of record NZ_LT632322.1, read on the forward strand.
GCTTTTCGATCAACCACATGGCACTTTTCACCTTGAACGAGGAAGCGTTACGTCGTGCGGTGGAGTATCAGCGCCAAAACGGTTTAAAGCTGACGCATTTTTCTTCCACGGCTTTCTCCGGTACCTTCCAGGCGGATAAGGATACTTCCTATCTCCTTCTTTCTCTTCCCTATGATGAGGGATGGAAAGCAAAGCTTGATGGAGAAGCTGTGAAAACTGTACGGGTTCTGAATGCACTGACGGCCATCCCCGTTTCCCCCGGAGAACATTCGCTGGAGATGACCTTTCATGTTCCACTTCTTTTGCCCGGGCTTTGTCTCACCGTGGGAGGCGTTGTTTTTCTGTTCGGCATCGTTCGAAGCACGCGAACAAAAAAACGCTCTTCCTACCAGAGCAATACGGAGCAAAGAGCATCATGACCCTTCGCTCTCTTCGTTGGATGAATCTTGTGGCAAGAATCACAGGAGCTATCCTTTTTCTCATTGCCTGCATCCCGCTGCAAGGGATCCATCCTTGGATCCCCCTCTTTTTTTCCATTCTTTTCTTAGCGATGGCCGCCTGTTTAGACTATCGCTATTGGCGTTGTCCGCATTGTCATCATCATTTGGGAAGACGCATGTTTCCCTTCCCTACGTTCTGCGGGCACTGTCAACAAACGGTGCATAAGACCGATCGATCCTGGAGCAAAAAGCAGTATAAAGCCGAGCTACATCAATATATTGCACAAAAAAACGTCTCCACAAAAGAAGAGACGTTGCAAGACGAAGAGACGCAGCACGAATCGGATCCCTTCAGTGGATAACTTGCTCAGCAATCCACATGATGATGGGAATGGTGAATGCGCAACCAATGCTAGTTACGACGATGATCTGTGATGCATAGTAGGTGTCGTAACCATATATTTTTGCCTGTAACGCCAGATTAATAGCGGAAGGGCAGCTCCAAGCCACAATGGTCACCATGCGCAATTCCCACGAACCAAAGGGGAAAAGTACAAACAGTAGAATGGGAACGAGTGGAAAAAGAAGTAATCGCACAGCAGCCACCAACCAGACTCTTTTATTTTTGAATAAACCGGACAATGGCTTCTGTGCAATGAAAGCTCCCAGAATGATCATGGCTAGCGTGGAATTAATGCTTACGAGAGCGGAAATGGGCTTCAAAATAAAAGTAGGAATCGGAATCTGCGATAAATAGACAACCCATCCAAAGAAAAAAGACAAAAACATTGGGTGCTTATATATGGCTTTTATCGCTTCGATGGCCGGTTTTGCATTCTTATCCAACAAGCGGGATCCATAGAGAATAATAAACAAATTGGATATGACAGCGGAGGGAGCAATATAAAAAATGGAGCGCGGTCCGAAGAAGGCGCCGGCAATAGCTACCCCGACAAAGGCTTTATTGTTAAAAATCACCGCAAAGCGATCAAGTGGCTTTTCTACACCAAATAAGAGACGCGACAGAAAAATATAAATCACTTGGACGGAGATAGTAAATATCATAATTTTTACCAGTGCGATCGCTTCTTGCGCATCAAAGGGACGCAAAAAGGAGTGAAACAGCAAAAGTGGAAGAAAATAAAAAATGAGAATATGACTCATCTCGTTTGTTGTTTCGGAGGATAAGGAACCGCGACGCACAAGTAGAAAGCCGAATCCTGCCAAGAAGGCGAATACCAAAAATTGTTGAATAAATTCACCCATTCTTGTTCCTTTCAACACCTGATGCCGATAGAAGATCAGCATCGTACGAAGCGTGTTCTCTTACTCATTCTAACAACTTTTATGCAAAATGCAAAAGGCCGCTATCGGAGATATAGGAAACGCTTGGATATCGGATTCCCCACCTTATGAAAACGCAAGAACTCCTCAGAAACGCATTCGTGCTTCTGAGGAGTTCTCTTACTTTTGCAAATTAAAAGATACTACTTAGCCACATCGCTCGCACGTGTTTCGCGAACGATATTGACCTTGATCTGTCCGGGATACTCGAGCTCGCCTTCAATTTTCTTGGCGACATCGTGTGCCAGAACCACCATCTGATCTTCTGTTACTACTTCAGGCTTAACCGCAATACGAATTTCACGTCCGGCCTGAATCGCATAGGATTGCTCGATGCCCGGGAAGGAATTCGCAATCGCCTCCAGGTCTTCCAAACGCTTAATGTAGTTTTCCGTCGATTCACGGCGTGCACCGGGTCGCGCAGCAGAGAGAGCATCGGATGCCTTGACAATGAAGGCCTCTAATGTTGTCGGCTCCACGTCATTGTGATGCGCTTCGATGCAATGAATGACTTCTTTGCTTTCGTGATATTTTTTCGCTAAACGAACGCCCAGCTCCACGTGTGGCAGCTCAATCTCATGATCAATCGCTTTGCCCACATCGTGCAACAGCGCACCGCGCTTGGCAATTTTAACATTGGCGCCAAGCTCCATCGCCAGCATGCCGGCAAGCTGCGCCACCTCAATTGTGTGTCCGAGTGCATTCTGGCCATAGGACGTGCGATATTTGAGTTTGCCGAGTGTCTTAACAATCTCAGGATGAATATTGCGAATACCCACCTCGTCAACGGCAAGCTCGCCCGCTTCACGAATGGCATGTTCCACTTCCTGCTCCGCCTTCTGATATAACTCTTCAATGCGGGTCGGATGAATTCGGCCGTCAACGATGAGCTTTTCAAGCGCAACACGCGCCTTTTCTCTTCGCACCGGATCAAAACAGGAAAGCACAACCGCCTGCGGGGTATCATCAATAATGAGATCGACACCCGTAAGCTGTTCAAAAGCACGAATGTTGCGTCCCTCACGGCCGATGATGCGTCCTTTCATTTCATCATTCGGCAAAGAGACGACCGTTACAGTGCTTTCTGCAACATAATCAGACGCGTAGCGTTGCACGGTACGCGTAATGATTTCTCGCGCTCGACTTTCCGCTTCATCCTTGGTTTTGGCTTCTTCTTCACGCAAAATTTGTGCGCGCTCATGCACGACATCTTCACGTGTCATTTCCAACACCATTTCGCGTGCTTCTTCCGGTCGAAGATCTGCAATGCGTTCCAGTTCTTTTTGGCGCTGTGCCATGAGCTGGTCAGCACGCTGTTCTTTTCCCTTCAGACGTTCCTGATCCTTCGCTAATTTTTTCTCATCGTTTTCAATCTGCACAGATTTTTCATCCAGCAGATCTTCTCGCTTGTTCAAGCGACGTTCCGTGTCCTTTAATTCATTTTGACGGTGCGCGAATTGATTTTCCTGTTCTTCGCGCCAACGATGAATCTCGTCTTTCGCTTCCAGCAGAGCTTCTTTTTTAGCTGTCTCTGCATCGCGATTGGCATCATCCAGAATTTTTTCGGCTAATGTTTTTGCAGAACCGATTTTTTCTTGATTTTGTTTTGCGCGATACGCATTACCGAGGAAGAAAAAAATCAACGCAGCGGCAAGAAACGCGATAATTGGAATAATAATGTTATCCATGGTACCTCCTTTCCTTTAAATTTTCCTTACCCATTCTCAGTTAGTCCAACGTGAATGTTTCATTTTCTTGAGGAAGAGCGCTATTTGCGGCATTGCTCTGTCTGTCGCTCGCAAGGCCATCGCTTTCCTGTTCCCGTTGAGCCTGTTCATGGAGAGTGTCACGTAACTCTTTCTCCAATTTTTTATGCAGGTCCAGATTTTCCGCAATAAAAGTCTTCGCGTTTTCTCTCCCCTGACCGAGACGTTCGCCGTCGTAGCTATACCATGCGCCGGCGCGTTCCACAATACCAAAATCTAATGCGGTATCGAGAAGCGTTCCAATCTTGGATATGCCCGTCCCATACATAATATCAAACTCCACTCGTTTGAATGGAGGAGCGACCTTATTTTTAACCACTTTTACGCGCGTACGGTTGCCGATGACATTTTCGCCATCTTTAATCTGTTCACCTCGGCGGATGTCCAGGCGAATGGTGGAGTAAAATTTTAATGCTACTCCGCCGGTGGTCACCTCAGGATTTCCATACATCACGCCAATCTTCTGACGAATTTGATTTAGGAAGACAACGGTTGTATTGGATTTGGAAACAACCGGAGTCAGCTTGCGAAGCGCCTGACTCATGAGTCGTGCAAGAAGGCCGACATGGCTGTCCCCCATCTCTCCTTCTATTTCCGCACGCGGAACCAAAGCGGCAACAGAGTCCAGTACCACAATGTCCACAGCATTGGAGCGCACCAAGCTCTCTAAGATTTCCAATGCGGACTCGCCATCATCCGGCTGCGACAGAACCAAATTATCCGTATCCACGCCCAGACGACGGGCATAGCCGACATCCAATGCGTGTTCCGCATCGATAAAGGCAGCAATGCCTCCCAGCTTTTGTGCTTCGGCAATGGTCTCCAACGCAAGAGTTGTTTTTCCGGAGCTTTCAGGGCCGTAAATCTCCACTACACGACCACGCGGCAATCCCCCAACACCCAGCGCCAAATCCAGATTGATGGCTCCCGTCGGAATGGCGTCAATTTCCTGTACCGGTTGTTCGCCTAATTTCATGATGGCGCCTTTACCGAATTGCTTTTCTATCTTGTTGAACGCCATTTTCAGCGCTTTTTCTTTGTCTTCCTGTTTCATATTTGCAATGGCCATAATGCCTCCTCTATGTTAGATGTTGTTCAAATCCAATACTTGGTGATTTTTTAACAGATAGTCCACTCCGGAAATAATGGTAAAAGCCAACGCGAGCCATACGAAAAGATCCGGCAGAAACGTTTGATGAACTATGGAAAGCCAACTGTGTTCCATCAGCAGAACGATGATGGCAATCATCTGAAACGTCGTCTTGTATTTTCCCCATTTGGATGCGGCAATGGTCACGCCGTTGGAGGCCGCCACCGTACGAAATCCGGTAATCATGAGTTCTCGAGCGACGATAACAACCACAATCCAGGACGCAATCCGCCCTTTTCCGACGAGAAGAATAAAGGCGGTAAGGGTCAGCACTTTATCCGCTAAAGGATCCATAAATTTACCGAATGTCGTCACCAGATGATCTCGACGAGCGATATAGCCGTCCCAATAATCGGTTATGGATGCCGCCATGAATATCCAGCCGGGAATGGGACTCGTCGCATCCAACAGCAGATAGGATGCCACAAAAAAGGGAATTAAACCCATTCGAAGCATGGTTAACTTATTGGGCAGATTCATCGTCATCCTCCTCGTCATGAATATAGACTTCACGCGGTTTTGAGCCGTCCTGCGGCGAAATCGCTCCCATTGCCTCCAGATCATCAATGATGCGTCCGGCGCGAGCATATCCTATGCGAAAACGCCTTTGCAAGCCGCTGATGGACGTGGTTTCCTCGTGACTGATAAATTCCAGCACTTCCTCCATTAGCGCATCCTTCGGAGAATCCTCTCCCTCCTGTACCACATCCGCGGACTTTTCGATGGAGGCGATTAACGCTTTATCGTAACAGACGTCATGCTGATCGGTAAGGAAGTGTGTTACTTGCGATACCTCCGCATCGGAAACGAAGGCCCCCTGCACCCGCTTGGGCTTTGGGAAGTGTGCGGGATAGTACAGCATGTCGCCTTTTCCCAGCAACTTCTCGGCACCGCTTTGATCCAATATGGTACGCGAATCCACCGAAGATGAGACAGCGAAGGAAATGCGCGACGGAATATTCGCCTTAATGGTTCCGGTAATGACATCCACAGACGGGCGCTGCGTCGCAATGATCAGGTGAATTCCACAGGCTCGTGCCATCTGGGCTAAGCGCGTAATATGTGCTTCGACATCCTTGGACGCCACCATCATGAGATCGGAAAGCTCGTCAATAATGAGCACAATATAGGGCAGATTTTCCATGGAGTCATCCACCTTCTGCTGCTCACGGTATCCGGCAATATCTCGAACGGAAAACTGTGAGAAAAGCTTAAAGCGTCGTTCCATCTCTTTTACGAGTGTATATAACGCTTTCGCCGCTTTTTTCGGATCCGTAACTACCGGAATCATCAGGTGCGGAATTTCGTTATACACGGAAAGCTCAACCACCTTTGGATCGATGAGGATCAGGCGTACTTCCGAAGGCGAATACTTATACAGGATGCTCATAATGATCGTATTAATGCATACTGATTTTCCGGAGCCCGTGGCACCGGCGATGAGCAAATGAGGCATTTTGGCAATCTTCGCAATCACCGGATCCCCGTCAATGCTTTGCCCGAGCGCAATGGGAATGCCGTCCCTCTCCTGCAAAAACGCACTGCATTGCAGAAGGTCGCGCAGCGAGACGGTATCCGCTACGCGATTCGGCACTTCAATACCGACATAAGGCTTGCCCGGAATAGGCGCCTCGATACGTATGTCCTGCGCTGCCAACGCAAGAGCTAAATCATCTGCCAGGTTGGTGATGCGGCTAACTTTGATTCCCGCCTGCGGTTTCAATTCAAACTGCGTCACCGTCGGGCCGCGCTGAATGGATACCACCTTGGCATCAATACCGAACGAAGCCAATGTGGATTCAATTTTTCTGGCGCGCTGCTCAAGATCCGCTTCCCGTGTGCCACCGCTTTTTTTACCGGATTTCAGCAATTCCATTGGTGGCGTGATATAGGCTTGGTGTCCGTCTTCATCCATGGATAGGCCATAATTTTCCATACTGAACTGCTCCTCCGCAGTTGCCCCAAGCGCAGTTTCTTTCCTCTTTTGTTGTGGCGCTGCATCAGGCGCAGCAGAATCGGTGCTCTCCATTAGCGCGGAACATTCAATCTTTGATTCATCACGAAGAGGCATGTCTTCGTCTGTTTCATCTTGATAGGGCCTTGGAACATACGTCGTCGAAGGCAATTCCTCTTTCTCTGTCTCAAATCGATTTTCCTGTTGCTCGAAAGCGTCATACGAGTCGTGCAATCCTTCTTCCGCTTTTTGTGCGCGTAGCGCATTTTTATGTTGGCGACGCTGATTTGCCGCTTCATGCCAAGAGACGAGTACGGCTTTCGCTTTGTCCCATCCATTTCGCAACCAGGCGCTGAGTATCGTAAAAAACTCAACCATTTTTACGTTAAACAGGTGTAATGCGAAAAAAAACAGTACGAAGACAAAGAGCAGCCAGATTCCAATTTCTCCCATGATGTGTCGAAACAAGAAACTGAACAAGCCGCCGAAAATACCCGCGCCACGAAGAAGGTCTCCCCGTTCTGCGGAAAGCGATACGGTCGTCTCTCCGGTAGCCATAGGAAGATCTCGAACGCTGATAAGCATCGCCACACAAGTAAAAATGGCAACGACAAACAGCAGTGTGCGAAGTAATTTACCGTGCAAATTCCCGGAAACTGCAGAGAGCAGAAACAGAAAAAGAATCGGCGGGACGGCAAACACGGTCACACCGAAGAGCTTGTAGAAGCCTCCTCCGACCACCTTGCCAAACCAACCCGTTTGCTCACGAAAATAAATGGTCGCTGCACAAATAATGAGGGAAATAAAGCAGGCAACCAAAAAGTATTGTGCCTTTTGATCTTTTGTCACCCTGTTTCTGCGTCGATTTGTCTTTGCCATGCCGCCTCCTCGCCAACAAACAGTATACCATATCGTCGGCCGCAAAAAACGGCGCCAACTACAGAAAGTGTACCATCTGTGTCGGCGCCGTCTCTATTTTCGTACGGAATGTCCTTTACGGTTTTATGCTTTCGCGCAGGTTCTCATTGACGAGGAAGAAGGGCTTTGCGAGAAAGATTGATGCGACCCTTATCATCAATTTCAATGACCTTTACTTTCACTTTGTCGCCAACCTCCACAACATCCTCTACCTTCTCCACACGTTCATGCGCAAGCTTGGAAATATGGATCATTCCTTCTTTATTGCCGCCTAAGTCCACAAAGGCGCCAAACTTCATAATGCGTGCGACCGTGCCTTCATACACGTCGCCCACTTCCACGTCACGAATAATATCCAGAATCATCTGTTTTGCTTTCTCCCCGCTTTCCCCGTCGGGCGCGGTAATCGTGATATGGCCGTCATCCTCGGTATCAATTACGGCACCGGTAGCCTCCACAATGCCGTTAATGGTCTTGCCGCCCTTGCCTATGACTTCCCGAATCTTCTCGGGATCAATATCCAAAGCCAAAATGCGCGGCGCATATTTCGACAGTTCCTTGCGCGGCTCGGCAATACAATCGGTAAGAACCGTCAAAATTTCCGCACGTGCTTTCTTTGCCTGCGCCAGCGCGATTTCCATGACTTCCTTATCGATTCCTTCGATTTTGATATCCATCTGTAATGCAGTGATACCGTCTTTTGTACCGGCCACCTTAAAGTCCATATCGCCCAGATGATCCTCGAGACCCTGAATGTCGGTCAGAATGGACATGTTTTCGCCCTCTTTAATCAGGCCCATGGCAATACCCGCTACCGGCTTTTTAATGGGCACACCTGCATCCATCAAGGAAAGCGTGGAGCCGCAGATCGAAGCCTGCGAGCTAGAGCCATTGGAACTGAGAACCTCGGAGACCACGCGAATGGTATACGGGAAGGTCGTGGAATCGGGAAGCACAGGCAGAAGCGCGCGTTCCGCTAAATAGCCATGACCAATCTCACGACGTCCGGGCGAACGCAGCGGCTTGGTGTCCCCCACGCTGAACGGCGGGAAATTGTACTGATGGAAATAACTCTTTACGACTTCCTCTTGATGCAAGCCGTCAATGTATAGCACATCACGCGGGCCGCCTAAGGTGACCACGGAAAGCACCTGCGTCTGGCCGCGCTTGAAGAGACCGGAACCGTGTGCGCGCGGAAGCAGACCACATTCCGCGCTCAACGGACGAATTTCATCCATGGCACGTCCATCGGCGCGCACCTTATCTTCTGTGATGAGACGGCGAACCTCGTTTCGTACCGTTTCTTCCATAATCGCGTCAATGTCATTACGAATGCTCGGGAAAATATCCGCATCGGCGGCTTCAAAAAGCTCAAAGGTTTCTTTTTTGATCTCTGCAATGCCGTCTTCGCGAATGGTCTTGTTGTCGGAACGCAAAGCCTGAATCAGGCGCTCTTTGGAGAACGCTTCAACACGTTCGCGAAGCTGCGCATCCGGTTCATGTTTGACAAACTCAAATTTTGGCTTTCCTTCTTCTGCAGCGATTTTCTTGAAGAAGCGACAAATCGACTGAATTTCTTTATGACCGTAAAGAATGGCGCCGAGCATCTGTTCTTCGGAAAGCTCGTTCGCGCCGGCTTCCACCATCATAATGGCTTCTTCCGTACCCGAAACGGTTAAATTCAGTTCGGAATGTTCCATTTGTTCTTCACTCGGATTGATAATGTATTCGCCATTCACATAACCTACAATCACGGCGCCGGTTGGCCCGTCAAATGGAATATCGGAAAGGGACAAGGCTAAGGAAGAACCGTTCATGGCTAAAATTTCCGGTGGATCATCCGGGGAAACCGACAGAACCGTAGCGATTACTTGCACATCGTTTTTGAAGCCTTCCGGAAACAGCGGACGAATCGGACGATCCATTTGACGAGCATTGAGCGTCGCTTCCATGGATCCGCGCCCTTCGCGCTTAATATAGCCGCCGGGAATGCGACCGACCGCATACAGTTTTTCTTGATATTCACAAGTCAGCGGGAAAAAGTCCTGTCCTTCGCGCACATTGCGGTTCATAACGGCTGTCGTTAATACGATGCTGTCACCGGCACGCAGGATACATTCTCCGTTTGCCTGTTCCGCCACCTTACCAATGGTGACATGAAAGGCGTTGTTCGTTACCTCAGAACGGTAATCGAATTCTCTCATTCTTTCCTCCTCTTAGTTTAGATGAACACTCACCCTTCGTCTGCGACGAGGTCGTTCGGGTTTTTCATAGACTTGTTTAGTATATCAAATTGCGCGAAAGGACGCGAATTTCCGGATGAAAAATTTTTCTGTTTTTCTTGCACGCCTTGCAACTTTGCATCCAAAATACTTCGATACCATAAAAAAGCCTCGCTCACCGAAAGGGTAAGCGAGGATGTTCGCATAAGATCTGACGGATTAGCCACGCAAATTCAGGCGGGCGATCAGATCACGATAGCGTTCGATATCAAGCTTATTGAGATAGTTCAGTAATCCGCGGCGCTGACCGATGAGCATGTAAAGACCGCGACGGGAATGATTGTCATTCGCGTGTGTTTTTAAATGTTCCGTCAGTTCTGCAATGCGGTAGCTCAAAAGCGCAATCTGCACTTCCGGTGAGCCGGTGTCTTGCTCGTTTTTGCCATATTCCTTGATAATTTCGATTTTTTTCTCTTTTGTTAACATCTCCTCTTCCTTTCGTTCGCTACTTTCTAAGAGAGGGCTGGAGTACCGATCTCCGAGAAAGAGTACCTGTTCAATATACTCGTTTTGCATGGAAAATGCAACATTTACTTCGTAGTTAACCTTCGGGATGCGTCCTCTCCCATTCTTTTGCCCAGGCACGCAACAGATCTTCGTCTTTCTGCATCTGCTTTGAAAGCTGCGAAGGATCGTCAAAACGAATATTCTTTCGCTCAAAACGCAGAAACGACAAACGCATGGGCTTTTCATAGATGTCTTCTGAAAAATCAAAAAAATAGGTTTCGATGCGAATCTCCGTCCCCTCTTGAAATGTGGGGTTTGTGCCGACCGACGTCATACCGAAGCATTCGTGCCCGGGAAATACGCCTTTTGTCAGGTAAACCCCTTCATGCGGGATCAAATACGGAAAGGTAATGCCCAAATTTGCGGTTGCAAAGCCAAGGCCATGGCCGCGCTTTTCTCCATGCACCACTTTTCCGGATAACGTGTATGGCGTGCCGAGCATGGCATTCGCTCGCTCGATTTTTCCCTGCACAATCGCATCTCGAATGCGTGTGGAGCTGATGCGCTGTCCTTCGTATTGCACATCCTTTACCACGGTAACGTGAAACAGTCCTTCCTTCTCTGCTGCCAAAAGATCGGCAACGGACCCCGCCGCGTGAGCGCCGAAGCGATAGTCCTCCCCCACAACGACATGACGCACCTGAAAGTCGCGATGCAGGATATCGCGCATAAAAACATCCTTCGTTTGCGCAGCAAACGCTGCATCAAAGGAGCAAAGAATAATCGTCTCGATACCGCATTCGCGCAGACGTTGCTTTTTATCCTCCACACGCATGAGATAGCGCTTAGTATCCTGATCCAAAAAAGATGAGGTATGATTCTTAAAAAGCAAAACCGCCGCGGATAATTCGCTTTGCTCCGCAACAAGCTTCGCTGTAGAGAGTAATTTTTGATGTCCTAAATGGACGCCGTCGAAATTGCCTAGTGCAATCACTGTCGGCTGCTCTTGACGAAATCCACTTTGATCGTAATCCAACTCTTTCATGATATCCTATCCGTTTCGCGCGCTATTCGGCGAGCATCTTCTTCATTTTCAGCCGTTCTTGACAACAGAGTCCGATACCAAGAAACTGAGTCGCTTCATATACACGCACCAGCTTTTTCTCTCCCGGCGGAAGGTGGAATCGTTCCTTCTCTGCAAGATTTTCGCCATTTAGAGAAAGGGCAACCACCTGTCCTTGTGAAGCGCGCTCGGCTTGCTTTGCATCCAGAATGATTTCCGGGATATGCAGGAGAGCGACATCTGCAGGCTCAATATATTTTGCCGCCTCCGCACTCGACAGACCTTTTAGATTAGAGATGGGTACAGCCTTCGCGGCAGTGAATTCCCCGACCATGGTTCTTTCAAGTGCTGTCATGGTGGCATACGTACCGAGCGCCCTCCCCATGTCTGCAATCAGCTGACGGATATAGGTTCCTTTGGAACAGCGGCAACGGAAAACCGCTCCTCGGGCCGCCATTTTTTCCAAGGTTAAGGCGGAGACGGTAATTGTGCGCATGGGACGCTCTACCGATATGCCCTTGCGCGCATATTCATAAAGCTTTCTGCCTTTTACCTTGACGGCGCTATAAAGCGGCGTTTGTTGTTGAAAAGTACCGACAAAGCGTTCCACTTGCAAAAGCAGCTCTTCTTGCGTAACGTTTGTCTTTTCACTTCGAAAAACAACGGATCCCGTAGAATCTAAGGTGTCCGTTTCTTCCCCGAAGCGCATGGTAAAGACATATTCTTTTTCACCTTCGTCAAAATATTCGCTTAGACGCGTCGCTTTTCCGATCAGCACGGGCAAAACGCCTGTTGCCATAGGGTCCAACGTGCCGATGTGTCCCACACGTCGCGTGCCCAGTACACGACGAACGATGGCCACCACGTCAAACGAAGTCATATCGGCTTCTTTGTATACATTGAGAATGCCGATCATGGACGCTCGATTCCTTCCAATAGAGTGCGCAGCATGACGTAAACTTCTTGGTTCGTACCTTCTACGGTGGCGCCTGCGGCTTTTGTGTGTCCGCCTCCGCCAAGGGTTTTTGCAATCTCCGCCACGTTCACATATTCCTTGGATCGAAGACTGACTTTTTGGATGTCATGCGTCTGTTCTTTCAGGATGACAGCCACCTCCACCCCCTGCAGATTACGAAGCGTATCCACGACGCCTTCCGCTTCCGGCATCGTAAGGCCGTAGTGTTGAATCCATTCCTGCGTGATATTTGCAAGCATCACACGACCGCCGTGAAGGCTGAGTGCCTTTTCCACCACAGATCCTTCAAACGCGATGCGATTCCGATTCTCATTCTGATACTCCTGAAGATAGATGGCCTTGGCATCCGCACCGCAGTCAAGCAAATCCGCTGCCAGACGATGCGTGCGTGCACCGGACGTATCATACAAGAAGCGATTGGAATCGGTGATAATCCCTGCATAGAGCGCCGTAGCAGCATCCGACGATACCTTCCAGCCGTTTGTAAGCAGAAAGGACGCAATAATTTCACAGGTGGAAGAGGCGAGCGGATCCAAAACAGCGTAGTCACAGAAACCATCGTTCGATAAATGATGGTCGAAATTAATACTGTGCCGACTATTCTTCATCGCTATTTGCGCACGCCCCATTCGGGCTGTATCGCCGAGATCGACGCGAATGAAAAGATCGTATGTTCGCTCCTCCTCCACCGGACGAAGGCAGGAAAACCCCGGCAAATACGAAAAATGGGCAATTTTTTCCTCTGCCAACATATCCACTTTTTTACCGGCGTCTTTTAAAGCCAGGCCAAGGCCCAGGACGGAGGCATAGCTGTCCCCGTCCGGATTAACATGCCCGGCAATGGCCACCGTTTGTGCTTCTTGTAACAGGCGGTTGACGATGGCGGTATCCATCATACTTCCTCCTCCGTCTGTATGTCCGTTTCACCTCTTGCTGCTCGGCTTTCGTCATCTTGACGTAGGGTATCCGCAATAAGCTTGTCCATATACATACCATGTTCGATGGAGTCGTCCAGGTGAAATCGAAGTTCCGGAATCTGACGAAGCTTGACATGATTCGCCAGATAATTTTTTAAAAAGCCTTCGGCATTGCAAAGGCCTTCCATGGTTTGACGCTTATCCCACTCGGAGCCCATGACGCTGACATAAATATCCGCATAAGAGAGATCATTCGAGACACGCACTTCCGAAAGCGTCAGTACCGAAGCGATTTTCGGATCCTTTAATGTGAAAAAGATCGCTTCTGACAGTGCTTTTTTTACTTCTTGAGAGATACGCCCCAGACGTTTTTCTTTCATGGCGTCCTCACTTTCTGTTTTCTTTCGTAATCCATCTCCACATTATTGCGCGGGAACCTCGACCTCGTGGAAGCATTCCACCATGTCTCCGACCTTGACATCGTTATAGCGATCGATGCCGAGACCGCCCTCGAAACCGGTTGCGATTTCCTTCACGTCATCTTTGAAGCGTCGTAAGGAAGAAATCGTCCCTTCGTGAATCACCACATCATTGCGCAGCAAACGCACGCCGGCGTTGCGAACGATCTTGCCTGAGGTCACATAGATGCCGGCAACCGTACCGATGCTTGGAACCTTAAAGGTTTCACGAATCTCGCAACGTCCGAGCACCTCTTCCTTAATTGTCGGAGACAGCATGCCCTTGATGGCTTGCTCGATGTCCTCAATGGCATCGTAGATGACACGATAGGTTCGAATGTCAATTTCATCGCGTTCGGCCTGTCGAATAGCACCCTGATTCGGTCGAACATTAAAGCCGATGATGATGGCATTGGATGCCGTCGCGAGCATAACGTCGCTTTCGCTAATTCCGCCAACTGCTCCGTGAATAATGTTAACCTTGACTTCCTGATTACCCAGCTTAGCCAGTGAGCCGGCCAGGGCATCAATGGTTCCTTTCACGTCGGTTTTGACGATGAGATTGAGTTCCTTTAAACCTTCTTCGGAAATCTGCATGTGCAGATCATCCAAGGAGATATGGGTCGTTTTGTTCAAACGTTCATCCCGATTGCGCTGTGCAACCTTTTCGGCGAACCCTCTTGCCACCTTTTCGTCAGCCACTGCGTAAATGGCATCGCCCGCTTCCGGCAGATCCGAGAGGCCGGTAATTTTCACCGGCATGGAGGGACCCGCTTTATGGACTTTTTTGCCATGCGAATCAAACATCGAACGAATATGGCCGCTCACCTGACCAGACACAACATAGTCTTTATCGAAAAGCGTGCCGTTTTGCACTAAAACCGATGCGGTCGCTCCTCGTCCGCGCTCAATCTGTGATTCCAGCACGACGCCGACGGCCGCTCGATTCGGATTGGCTTTCAGTTCTTCCATCTCCGCCACCATCACGACCATCTGCAGCAAATCTTCAATCCCATCGCCCGTTTTTGCGGACAGTGGAATCATGATGACATCGCCGCCCCATTCTTCGGCAACGAGACCCTGTTCCGCCAATTCCGTCATCACGCGGTTGGGATCTGCTCCCGGACGATCCATTTTATTGATGGCAACGACGATGGGCACTTTTGCCGCCTTGGAATGGTTGATGGCTTCAATCGTCTGCGGCATGACACCATCATCCGCCGCAACAACCAGAATAACAATATCCGTCGTCTGCGCACCACGGCTACGCATTTGCGTAAACGCTTCATGGCCCGGTGTATCAATAAACGTGATGGGCTTACCGTCCACCATAGCCACGGAAGCACCGATGTGCTGCGTGATGCCGCCCGCTTCCCCGCGCGTAACGGCGGTCTTGCGGATAGCGTCCAGCAAAGAGGTCTTACCGTGGTCAACATGGCCCATGACCGTAACGACCGGCGGACGTGGTTTTAATTCGGAAGGATCATCCTGTACATTAAGAGGTTCGAAAATTTCGTCCACATCCGACGCTTCCGGCTCTGTAATCAATACGTCAAATTTTTCCGCTACCTTGGACGCGGTTTCAAAGGTGATGGATTCATTGAGGCCGGCCATAATGCCCATCTTGATCAGCTCGGTGATAATCTCCATCGAATTTTTTCGAATCGCCTTGGCAAAGTCGCCCACCGTAATTTCGGCTGGAATTTCAATGATACTGTCGATTTCATCGGCTTCCACAGGGGTCTGCACAACATTTTTATCTTTTTTCGGCGCTTTTTTTCTTTTACGCCGAGACGACACCGTTTCCTCTTTGTTTACTTCTGCCTCCATAACACGCGCCGGAACATGCTGTTTTTCCTTTTTCTTTTTATCAACATGCGGTTTGTGAACAGGCGCCTCTTCCTCTTCTTTGGAAGGATGATGTCTATCTTTTTTTGCTTCTTTCTTGCTTTCCTTGGTTCCTTCTTTTGTGCTTTCCTTTTTGTTTTCTTTTTTTGTTTCCGGTTTTGTCCCCTTTGTAGGAGCGGACTTTGGCTTTGCGCTTTTCTTCTTTGCAAAAAACGCGCGGATCAGCTCCACATCATGGTCTTGAACGGCAGACATATGCGAAGGAAACTCCAACGAAAACTCTTTTTTTACCAGCGCTCGGAAGGTACTTGTCGGCTTTCCCACTTCTTTGGCTAACTCATAAACTCTCATCTTTTACCTCGATTCCTCAATCGATCGTTTCAGCTCTTCATAAAAGGCCTCTCCTATTTGCGTCTTTAACGCGGCTTTCAAACGATTCTTCTTTTCCGCTTTTTCAATACATTCTATTGCACAGCAGAGATACGCTCCTCTGCCGTTTTGTTTTCCTGTTTTATCAATAGCGATTTCCCCGGAAGGCAGGCGAACCACGCGGAGAAGATCGGATTTTGGTTTTCGTTCCCCGCAGACAACGCATTTGCGAAGCGGTTCTTTTTTAGGCATCCTCGCCACCTTCCGCTATCGTTTCCTTCGGTTCTTCCTGCTGATCCGACGAATTCTCCTCCGGAAGGGCAAAAAGATCCAATGGCTTCTGTGATACTGTATCCGCATCAAAAGCAGAAGGATCGGCATCATATTGCGATTGCCCCTTGATATCGATCTTCCAGCCGGTCAAACGTGCCGCTAAACGCACATTTTGTCCTTCTTTACCGATGGCAAGTGAAAGCTGATCATCCGGAACGATCACGACCGCGGAATGCTCCTCCTCTTGAAGAATCACCTTGTTCACTGCCGACGGACTCAACGCGTTGGCAATAAACTGTTTCGGATCCTCACTATAGATAATGATGTCCATTTTTTCGCCGATTAACTCATCGACAATCAGATTTACGCGATTACCTTTGTAACCGACGCAAGCACCGATCGGGTCAATGTTCGGATCATGCGACCACACGGCAATTTTGGTACGCGATCCGGCTTCGCGTGACACCGAATAAATTTCAACAACTCCGTCGTTGATTTCCGGCACTTCCTGTTCAAAAAGACGTGCGACTAAATTCGGATGAGCACGAGAAAGAAGAACCTGCGGTCCGCGCGACGAAACACGCACATCGCAAACATAAAGCTTCACACGGTCTCCTACATGCAGATGCTCACGTGGAATCTGCTCTCTTTTCGTAATGACGCCTTCCGTTTTTCCAAGATTAATATAGACATTGTTGTTGTCGATGCGTTGCACGGTGCCGACAATCATTTCTTTCATGCGGTCAATATAGGCATCATAAACGGCTTCGCGCTCCGCATCGCGCAGTTTCTGAATAATGATATTTCGAGCCGTCTGGGCAGCAATGCGGCCGAAGTTATCGGGTTGCACTTCGATGCGTATACTGTCCCCTACCTGTGCCTTGGGGTAGCGCACAACCGCTTCTTCCAGGCGAATCTGTCGAATAGGATCTTCGACCTTGTCCACGACTTCCCGCAACTGATAGACGTGAAAATCGCCGGTCATCTCATCGGCAACAACTTCGACATTGGTTTCGTCCTGAAAATTCTTTTCATAGCTCTTTTCCAGTGCCTTGGCCATTGCTTCTAAAATAACCTTTTTAGAAATGCCCTTTGTATTCTGCAATTCTTCCAGGGCTTGTAATAACTCTTTGTTCATGTATTTTCTCTTTCCTCCTTACCGAATAGTCAATTGAACGCCACATACGGACGAATGGTAGAAATGTCCGCACGCAACAATCGGCGTTCGTTCTCGTTATCATTCACCACAATGGCCTCATCATCAAAGTCAACCAGCGTAGCGACCAATTGTTTGGATCCGTTTTCCTTTTTGTAAAAGCCAATCTCCACTTTCTCGCCGCAATAAATCTCCAATTGGCGATTTGTTTTTAAGGGACGCGAAAGATCTGGCGAACTGACTTCAAGCAGATAATGCTGATCAATAGGATCCCATTCATCCAATTTCGGACTCAGCACATTGCTGACCGCTTCACAGTCATCTATGGTAATACCGTCGGGATGGTAGATGAAAAAACGCAGAATATTGTCTTCCTGTTCATGTACAAACTCAACGTCCAACAACTCATAACCTGCCTCTTTCACCGCTTCGTCAAAACGCGGCCGCCAAGTCTTTATCAAACTCTGCTTCATCGGACCTCCTTCCGGTCTGAAAAAAACAAGAGCGGAGTTCCGCTCTTGTTCCATGCAACATCTATCGTTGTTATCTTACCATATTGTCGCTTGCATGACAAGGAATCTCTACTCCCATGCATCAATGAGTGGATAATGACAGTATCTCCTTTTCTCATAGGATTCCCTTCCTCGCTATTATTCTTTTGCGACAGAATTCGTACAATAGAGTACAATAGAAGCACTTTGCAAGAAGCCGTATTTCCGGCTTCTATCGACAACAGAAAGGATATCCTATGGACACCCAAAAGATTGAACAAGGCGTTCGCCTGCTTTTAGAGGGAATCGGTGAAAATCCTGATCGCGAAGGACTTCTGGAAACACCGGCACGCGTAGCCCGCGCCTGTGAGGAGCTCTTTGGCGGATTGAATTTGACGGCGGAAAACCACCTCTCCAAAACTTTTGAATTTGTAAATGACAATATCGTCATTGAAAAAAATATTCCGTTTTATTCCCTGTGCGAACATCACCTTCTCCCCTTTTATGGAGAAGTACACATTGCGTATATTCCCAATGGGAAAGTCGCCGGTCTGTCGAAGCTCGCCCGCACGGTGGAAGTGTATGCCAAGCGGCCGCAGATTCAGGAGCGCATGACACAGCAGATTGCGGAAGCGATTCGCGACTATTTGGACGCCAAGGGCGTTTTGGTTGTGGCAAAAGCAGAACATCTTTGCATGACGATGCGCGGTATCAAGAAGCCCGGCACAAAAACCGTTACGGCCTGTGCGTTAGGCAGCATCGAAGAGGATGAAACGCTGAAAAATGAAGTCTATCGGTTAATGGATTTTTAATGGATACAGTAAAACGAGCAAAAGAGCCGATGGAAAATACGAATCGGATTTATCAAGATCCGTATTATGCGACGCTTCTATCCCGTCTGGAAGAGCTGGAAAAAGAGCGCGTATTCTGTAGGCATGATCTGAACCACTTTTTAAGCGTGGGACGTATCGCCTACATTCTCTCTTTGGAAGAGGGGCTTTCTGTTTCCAAGGATGTACTCTATACCGCCGCGCTGTTGCATGATATCGGGCGTGTTGAGGAAATGACCTCCGGCCTTGCACACGATGAGGCTTCCGCAAACATTGCCGAGAAGTTTTTAGCAAACTCCACCTTTACGAATGCGGAAAAGGAAACGGTGCTTTCTCTCATTCGCAGCCATCGAAGTCTCGGCGAGAATCCGCTGACGGACCTATTTTATCGCGCCGATAAACTATCACGACCGTGTGCGCATTGTCCGGCCATCGATCTTTGTTATTGGCCGGAGGAACGAAAAAATCGAACGCTACGTTATTAGGAGGCATCATGGATCATTTGCGCATAAAAGATCTGGAAATTATGGCTTATCACGGCCTTTTTCCGGAGGAAAAAAAATTGGGACAGAAATTTCTGGTTTCTGTGGATTGCGCCTATAACATGAAATATGCTGCGGAAGACAAGGATCTGGAGCAATCCATCGATTACGGGCGTCTGTGTAAAGACATTTTCATCGAACTCACGGAAAATACGTATGATCTCATTGAAACCTGCGCCTATCGTATTTTGAAAAATATTTTTAATTTTTTCCCTTTTGTCGAAGAAGCCACCGTTTCGATTAAAAAGCCTTTTGCGCCTATTGGCTATCCTCTGGATTATCCGGAAGTATCAATCACCCGTAAAATGCGCACCTATTGGATTGCGCTCGGTACCAACCTAGGCGATCGAAGAGCGAATCTGGAGCAAGCCCTACAGGCCATGGAAGAAGCCAGCTTGACAGTGACAAAATCTTCATCCGTTTTGGAGACGAAGGCATGGGGTAAAACCGATCAGCCCGATTTTCTGAATCAGGTAGTAGAGGTTCAAAGCTTTGAAGAACCGGAAGATATGCTGACGATTTTGCAGCAGATTGAATCCGATCTGGGACGCGTTCGTCAGGAACATTGGGGCCCGCGCCCCATCGACCTGGACATCCTTTTGGTCGATCGAGAGATCATTCAGTCGGAACGCCTGACCGTTCCGCATCCGTACATGACAGAACGCGCCTTTGTACTGGATCCGTTAAACGAAATTGCCCCCTTCGTTCTTCATCCGGTGCGCCAAAAAGCCATACGAGAGCTCTATCAAGAATTGCATCAACAGGAATAAAAAACAAAAGCAAAAAAGACGGTGAATTGATTCACCGCCTTTTTTATTCTCTATCGTATTTTTATCGGGTATAGCCCCCGAAATTGATGTCTTCCTGTTGATCCGCCAAACGAACCGCATCCGCAACCATCGCCGCCATACGATGCTCGGCCACCGTATGCACACGAACGACCTCTACGCCTTCTCGAGCGGCCAAGGCCGTAAGGATGGCCGAAGCGACGTCGCGATTACGGAATCCTTCCTCCGTATCCGGATCGACACAATAGCCCGCCTCCTGCAACATATTGACAATGAAGCGCTTTCGGGAAACACCAAGGAAAATACCGTAGCCCATGGCATGCAGATCCGCTACATGCTGGATCAGACGCAAATTATCGCGTTTGGAAAGGCCAAAGCCGATGCCCGGATCGAGAAGAATATGTTCCTGCGGAATGCCGGCTTCTTTCGCAATCGCCAGGCTTCGCTCGAGATAACGATGAAGCAAAACAAGAATGTCTTCTTCCGTCGCGGCCTCTCGTTTTTCATCTTCCGTGAAGGCTTTGCCTTCCCCGAAAGTCGGAAACTTTTTGCTGTTGGGATGATCCGGACGGATGACGACCGGATTAAACATCGCGATGAGTCCCGCCTGCTTTTCGGCAATAACCTTTGCCATATCTTCATCGCCGATAAGCCCTGTAATATCGTTGATGATATCGCACCCTGCCTCTAACGCCGCCTTTGCCACCGGCGCCTTCCAGGTATCCACCGAAATCAACGCATCTGTTTTTTTGCGCAGTGCTTGGATCACCGGTACAACACGACCGATTTCTTCCTCGATTGCAATGTAATGCGAGCCCGGGCGAGTGGATTCCCCACCGATATCCAGAATATCCGCACCTTCGTCTAAAAGAGCAAGCGCATGGTTCACCGCTTTTTCCGTCGTGTCCCATTTTCCGCCGTCCGAAAAGGAATCCGGCGTAACATTGACGATGGCACAGATCCGACAAGCATCGCCTGGCTTAAATTGATGATGACCGATCTGAAAAATTGGATTCTGTTGCATGCTATTCTCCTTCGTGTTTGAGATAGGTGCGCACGTGTCCGATCATATAGAGCGACCCTACGAAGACCACGGCGCTATTTTGGGTCGTGCAATAGTTTTTTGCTGCACTCCAGGCTTCTTCCAAGCTCTCGCATGGAGTGGCCTCACGCCCGCGTTGACGAATCTCTTCCGCCAATTCCGATGCCGGCATGGCGCGCGGATTATCCGGTGTAAGCGTGACTACGTGCTTTGCCAACGGCAAAAATAAATCGAGCATTTTGTCAATCTCTTTATCCGCCAAAATTCCCAACACCATAACGAGTTGTCGATCCCCTAAAAAGTCCTTCACGGATTGCGCGAACAGACGTGCCCCGCCGGGATTGTGTGCGCCGTCTAAGATGGTGAGCGGAGAGTCCAGAACCTTTTCAAAGCGCCCCTTCCAGGCGGTTTTCTGTAAGCCGCGCAGAATCACATCATCATCAAGAGCAATTTTACCGTTTTTACGCAATAAGGTTATTGCGCTGAGAGCCATGATGGCGTTGGGCATCTGATAGTCCCCCATCATGGAGAGCGAAATCGGCCAGGTCTTTCCTTCAGCATCCGTCCAAGTGAAGCGCTGTCCGTTAAGCGAGGTGCTTTGAACCCTGATAGAGCTGAAATCCGGCTTACAGATCGGCGCATTGCGGCGTTCTGCAACCGCTTCTACGGTTTCTTCCACTTCCTTTTCCTGCGAATATAACACAACGGGACAGCCGGATTTAATAATGCCTGCTTTCTCGCCGGCAATGGCGGATAAGGTGTTTCCGAGATACTTGGTGTGGTCCAACGAAATGGAACAGATGAGACTCACCCACGGTTTTTCGATAATGTTCGTCGCATCGAGACGCCCTCCCATGCCGACTTCCAGGACAACCATATCCACCTCGGCCTCCTGAAAGCAGAGAAAGGCAAGCGCCGTTTCCAGCTCAAACTGACTGGGCAAGTTCGCTCCGTCCTTTTTCATCTCTTCTACCGCCTGCTGAACGCGTGCAGTATTACGAATAATGGCATCATCCGAAATGGGAACATTATTTATTTGAATGCGCTCATTAAAGCGTTCCAGTGCAGGCGACGTATAAAGCCCCACGTGATAGCCGGCCTCGATCAGAATGGTCGACAGAAAGGCTGCTGTAGACCCCTTTCCATTTGTTCCTGCAATATGAAGATACGGCATATTTTTTTGCGGATCTCCGAGACGGCGCAGGAGATCGCGTACCGTGTCCAGCCCCAGTTTTACGCCGAATTTAGCCTGTTGTTCATAAAACGCAATGCTTTGTTCAATCGTCATATCCAGCTCCTTTCGCTGTCTTCCCTCATTATAAGCACCGCGGAATAAAAGAAAAGCGTTTATTAAAATCCCGGTAGAAAACTCATCTGGTTGCTTTCGGGAAGGTCATTCAAAAGTCCGTGATCCACCAACGATTGAAATGCGCTTCGCGGAATTTTCGTGCGCTGCTTAAAGTCCGAACGGGAAAGAAATTCTCCACCCTGCATTGCCGATTTGATGGATTCCGCGTTGCTTTCGGAGACATCATCCAGCGCGGCCAGAGGCGGAAGAACCGCATTCGACCCTGCCGTACGAAACACGGTTGCATCGGAGGTTTCTCGACTCGGTGCAGCAAAGGACAAGCCGCGTGCGAACATTTCCTCAATAATCTCCCATAAGGCCCATTTTCCGCCGTCAATCGCTTCCCCTGCCTCTTTTGCCGTTTCCAATTCCTTCATGCGCGTCTGCGCTTCCTCCAGCGACGACACGAGAAACGACGAAGAGAAAAGACTCAGATGTTGTGTGAAATAGGTGGCATAGAACGCTGCCGGCTGATGCACCTTAAACCAGGCAATGCGATAGCTCATCATGACGTAGGCGGTGGCATGCGATTTCGGAAACATGTACTTAATGCGCTGACAGGAATCAATGTACCAATCCGGAACATGGTGTTCCTTCATGTGCTCCGTCACACCTTCCGGAATTCCTTTGCCTTTGCGGACCGATTCCATGGTTTTAAAGCTTTCCAACTTATCCATGCCCATGTAAATCAGATAGTTCATGATATCGTCACGAGTACAAATGGCATTGCGCAGTGTCGTTTTACCGTTTCGTATGAGTTCCTCCGCATTGTTGAGCCAAACATCGGTGCCATGTGAAAGGCCGGAGATGCGACAAAGCTCCCCGAAGGTCGTCGGCATGGTATCTTTCAGCATACCGCGCACGAAGTTGGTACCGAATTCCGGAATGCCCAACGTGCCATCCGCGCTGTTGGAATACGGGTGTATCGCTTTCAAAGATTCCGTGGAACGAAAGAGCGACATCGTGTCGGCATCGTCAAAGCAAATGGTCAGCGGATTGATGCCTGTCATCTCCTCCAGCTGACGAATGATCGTGGGACTCGTGTGCCCCAGCTCATCCAACTTCAACAGGCAATGATCCAGGTTGTTATAGCTGAAATGTGTTGTGCGCACATCGCTTTTCACATCATCCGCCGGATACTGAATCGGCGTAACATCGGTAATATCCATTTGTTTCGGCACGATCATCAGTCCGCCGGCATGCTGACCGGTCGTGCGTTTCGTTCCTTCCATCGTATGCTGCAGCGCGCGGATACGCGCCGCCGATAGCTGTTTCTCCTCCTCCGGCACATACGGTTGCTCGACATATTTTCGAATAAAGCCGTAAGCGGTTTTTTCCTGTACACCGGAAATCGTTCCGGCACGAAATACCTTGCCTTCTCCGAAAAGCTCTTCGGTATATTTATGGATGGTGGGCATATAAACGCCGGCAAAATTCAAATCAATATCCGGTTCCTTGTCGCCGTTAAAGCCTAAGAAAACTTCAAAAGGAATGGTATGTCCATCACGCTCCATTGGCGTATTGCACTGGGGGCAATTCTTCGGCGGCAAGTCAAAGCCTGATTCCACCGAGCCGTCCTCGATGAATTCGCTGTGACGACAATGCGGACACACATAGTGCGGAACCAGCGGATTCACCTCGGTGATATCCGCCATGGTGGCGACAAAGGAGCTGCCGACCGATCCACGCGAACCTACCAGATAGCCGTCACGATTGGATTTTTGGACAAGACGTCTGGCAATCACATAAAGCGACGAGTAGCCGTTGGAAATGATGGAATCCAACTCCTTTTCTAATCTGGCGCGAACCAACTCGGGAAGCGGAGAACCATAGCGTTTTTCTGCATTGGCATAAGAAGACGTGCGCAGCTCCTCTGCCGCACCTTCCAATTCCGGCGAATACGTTTCAGAAGGAATCGGTGCTATAGATTCAAACGCATCCGCAAAACGCCTAGGCGCCTTAACGACGATTTCTTCCACCGTTTCCTGTGGAAGAAACGAAAAAGCCTTCTTCATTTCAACAGTATTGAGAAGACGAAAACGCCCATTTTCATCAAAGTCTACATTGCGCTGGTAATTGACCAGAATATTGCGTGCCAGTCGATCGCCCGGATCCAGATAACTTGGTGTTCCGATGGCAATGACCGGTTTCTGTTCCCTCTTTCCTAACTCTACAAGACGACGGATAATGCGCTGCATATGCGCTTCATCTGCCACAAGTTCCTTACGAAGAGCGGTTGGTGTAAACAGCGGAGGCTGCACCACAAACACATCTACATCCTTTGCTACTGCTCGGATATAGTCCTCAGGCATATCTTCCGCAATCGCCTCAAAAAGCTTCGAGCCGATGAATCCGGAAGCGGTAAGAAGCCCTTCTCTCTTTTCCCGCAGGAGTTTTTCGGGAAGGCCGGGACGGCCATAGTCGAAAAAGTCGATATTGGCGGAAGAGATGAGCTCATACATATTTTTCAGTCCGCTGCGCTTCGGACAATACACAAGAAGCTCCGATTCCCGGTGGCGCGAAATCGGAAAGGAAGACGGCGTTCGATTCATATCCGTAAGCGGTATGCCAAGCCCCTGCCATTCCTCCCATAGGCGCAAAAAGGCCGCACCGGTCGCCGTGGCGTCGTCAATCGCGCGATGATGATGGAATTGCGGTACGTGCAGTTCTTTTGTAATCGTATCCAGCTTGTGATTCTTAAATTCCGGATGCAAGCAGCGCGCCAGCCATAACGTATCCATCCAAACGGGCTCTACGGAAAGACCTAATCGTTTGGCATTTTCTCGGATAAAGCCGACATCGAAGCGAGCATTGTGCGCCACCCAGATACTGTTTTTTGCAAATTCCAAAAAGCGTGGAAGGACGTCCTCAATCGGTGGCGCACCGGCGACCATCGCATCGGTAATGGAGGTCAACTCGGTAATGCGCTCCGGAATGGATCGCTTCGGATTCACAAAAGCGGAAAACTCATCGACCTTTTGACCATCCTCATAGCGAACAGCGCCGATTTCAATAATGGCTTCGCTGTAACGAGAAAATCCGGTCGTTTCCAGGTCGAAGACGGTAAAGGCTTTCGGCTCATCTGGAAGCGAAACATGATAGGGATTGGATAAAATGTCCAGTTCATCTTCCAAAAGCTTCGTCTGCACGCCATAAAGAACTTTGATATCTGTCCCTTTAACCGCTTTGGCAATCAAAGGATAGGCTTGTAGGGATCCCACATCCGCAATGCCGACGGCGGTATGCCCCCAGGCCTTCAGTCTCTTCACTAAATTCTCCGCATCGATGGTTCCTTCCATCATGCTCATTTGGGTATGCACCGCCAACTCTACACGCTTCTCCGCCGCCGGATCCGTTATCGGCTCTTCCGTGGCCGGCCGACCGCCATTGGTCATAAACAAAAGCTGATTCGCGTAGCTGTCAAACTGCAATTGTCCGCGAACACAGACAAAATTGCCTTTAACCAGTACGGCGCGCACGCTGTCCGCTTCTTTTTCCTTCGCAAAATATTTTCCGCTGAGCGCCCCCCCATCCCGAGAAAACAGATCATAACGAAAAATGATGCTGCCGGATTTCGTAGAGATTTCTTCCACATTTTGCACCGTTCCCCGCGTCATAATTTTTTTGGCTCCCTGCGTGACCGCTGCCAAGGGAAGTAGCTCTTCCTTCTTGGCAAAACGCCCAAATTGCAATGTGGGGGTGTCATTTTTTTGCTTATGTTCTCCGTTTCCAGACAGACGAATGGGTTCTTCATAGAGGGGTTGAATGGAAGGAGACGGCCCTTCTGCCATTTGCCATGCTACTGCAACCTTCGTTCGATAGCGCTTTGCTAAAGCCTGCGAAATAGCCTCCATCGTATCTGCGGAAGGCGTCTCACCAACAAAAAGAAAGCGCGCCAGAGAGCTTTTGGGATCATAGCGCACTTCATGCAGCGAATAATCCAAAAAAGGCTCCTCCGGCTCGCCCGAGCGATTCAATAAAGCATACAATTGCATGTCAGTTCTCCATCCGTTGTATTTCATCTAATAGAGCTTCTAAGAGCTGCTCTTCCGGCACTTGGCGTATCACTTTTCCTTTTTTAAAAATCACGCCGCTTCCGTTGTTTCCGGCAATACCGATATCCGCTTCTCTTGCTTCTCCGGGGCCGTTTACCGGACACCCCATGATGGCAACGCGTAAATTTTTATGTTGGGCGGCCAACGCTTTTTCCGCCTTAGAAACCAGCGAAAGCAGATCAATCTTTGTTCGCGCGCAGGTCGGACAGGAGATAAGCTCCACGCCTTCCTGCCGCAAGCCTAGAACCTTCAGCATTTCCACGCCAAGACGTACTTCTTCCACGGGATCCCCGGTAAGGGAAACGCGGATGGTGTCGCCGATGCCACGCAGGAGAAGCGCGCCAATTCCCATGGCGGACTTGACCGTCCCGGTATAGAGCGGGCCGGCCTCCGTCACACCAATGTGCAAGGGATAGTCAGAAAGTGTGGAGAACAGGGCATTGGCATCGACCATCGTCCGTACATCGCTCGATTTGATGGAAACTTTCATTTGCTCATAACCAAATTGTTCTACACGGCGTATTTCTTCCAGCGCACTGTAGACGAGCGACTCGACGTTTACCCCGTGATATTTTTCAATCATGCTCTGATGAACGGATCCCGAATTCACACCGATGCGAATCGGAATGCTTTTCGCTTTGCAGGCCTTGACCACTTGCTCGACCTTGTCGTCTTCCCCGATGTTTCCTGGATTGATTCGAAGGCAATCGCAACCGTATTCGACGGCATAGAGTGCTAAGCGATAATCAAATTGAATGTCGGCAACAAAGGGAATATGCGTACGTTCTTTGATCTGTGGAATCGCCTGGGCATCCGCGAGAGAATTCACGGCACTGCGTGAAATGTCGCAACCGGCTTCTTCAAAGGCAAGAATTTGCGCTACTGTCGCATCCACATCCTTTGTATCGGTATTGGTCATAGATTGTACACTAATGGGCGCATCGCCACCGACCGGAACGTCGCCCACGAAGATCTGTTTTGTTTTTACGCGCATGGAGTTTCCCTTCTATTTCCGATTGGCGCATGCCTTTAACGCATTTTTTATGGGGTTTGTAAGAATCGTTGTGCCACGATCATATTAAACGAAGAATATCCTTAAACGAAACAAATAGAATTAAGCCGATCAAAAGTGCAAAGCCGGCCACCTTAATTCCATTTTCCACCTTCATGCTGAGAGGCTTTCCACGCAATTTTTCGAGGGCAATGAGCCAGAGCGTGAAGCCGTCCAAGGCGGGAATCGGCAAAAGATTAAAAAAGGCTAAATTCAACGAAATATAGCCTGTAAAAAATAAAAGCTGCGAAAACCCTTTTTGAGCGGCCTGCCCAATCATGCTGACAACACCGATGGGCCCGGAGAGCGCATTAATCGAAAGTGCTCCTGTAAAGAGACGCTGTAAAATCGTGAACAGGGAGAATAAGGTATCCCACAACATCGACCAAGCCGCGCCGAACGCACCCAGAAAATCGCTCTTACGTTGCATAGTAATGCCCAAAAGCACTTTTCCCTGCTCAATATCCGGCTGTACGGCAATCGTTTTGGAGGTGTTGTCACGCAAAACGGTCACCTGTACGGGTCTGGTAAGATCGGTGTGACGTTGCAAAAGATCCACCAGCTGTTTTCCGGATGTAACATTTTCTCCGTCAATGGCCGTAATGCGATCTCCCCCCTGCATGCCGGCTTCAGCGGCGGGTGAATTCACGGAAAAATCTTGCACGACCGGGACGGCAACTCCCTGCACGCCCAGAAAAAGCACAAAGCAAATATATGCGATGACGAGATTCATCATCGGTCCGGCCAAAATGGTCAAAAACCGTTGACCCGGTTTGGCATTGGTAAAACTCGCCTCGTCATCCGACGCTTCGTCTTCGCCCTCCATAGCGCAGTATCCGCCCAAAGGAAGTGCACGAAGAGAATAGGTCGTCTCTCCTTTTGCTTTTTGCCAGAGCGCAGGGCCCATACCCACGGAGAACTCCAGAACGCGAATGCCTACCCATTTAGCAACGGAAAAATGCCCCAATTCATGAAAGACAATCACGATTAAAAATACCAATAAGGCAAGGATAATCGTCATAGATACTCCTGACTATTTCATCACAAAGCGCATCATCAGCCAAACAGCAGGTAATGCAAACTGAACAGAATCAAAACGATCCATGATGCCGCCATGTGCTTTGAGCAACGTTCCAAAATCTTTGATATTCATTTTACGCTTCAATCTTGAAGCGAATAAGTCGCCCAGTTGCGAACAGACGGATCCGACCGCAGTGATAAAAACCAGCTGCTGCACCGTGAGAGCCGAAAAAAACAAGGGGCGAAACAGCAGCGCCAAGGCTAATGCACCAAGCAGCCCTCCAACGGCCCCTTCTCTTGTTTTTTTGGGACTGATGGCGGTCAATGGCGTTTTACCAAAGAAATAGCCACTCAGATATGCCATCGTATCCGTTCCCCACGAAACGCAAATGACCAAGAGCAGGCTGTTTGGCATTTTCGCAGGAAAGAGCAACGCAAAGGCGCTGAAAAAAGAGATGTAGATGACAACAAACAGCGTCAAAAACAAGTCCTCAAATTCGCGATAAGGATGAACAACGGACAACACAAAAAGGAACATGAAAAAAGCGACCGATCCCGCAACCAATAGCTCCGGGAGACGCAAATATGCGAAAATTTGAAAAAATGCATTGCCAACAAGGGTGATGATGCGATTTCGGCCCTTGTTATCAGGATCTAAACAGGCAAAAAGCTCATAAATTTCCAACGAGCTCAGCAAAAGCATGAAAAAGAGCAGTAAGACCTTCGATCGTGACAGGATGACGCCCAGTGTAATCAACAAAAGCAATGCGCCAACCAAGAATCGTTCTCTAAAGCTTTTCATCAAACACCTCCGAATCGTCGGTTGCGCGTATTAAACCAACGAATCGCCTCCTCCAGATCCGCCGGATGAAAGTCGGGCCAGAGCGTATCCGTAAAGTAAAATTCCGTATAGGCCAACTGCCAAAGCATAAAATTCGACAAGCGTTTCTCTCCCCCTGTACGAATAAGAAGATCGACGGGCGGAAGAGATGCCGTATCCAAATGACTGTTTATGGTTTCTACATCGAACTCTTCCGCAGAAATTCCTTCGTCGAGCGCTCGACGTACAGCGCGCACAATTTCATCACGTCCGCCATAGTTTAGACCAATGTTTACGATGACGCCGTCATTCTTTTCCGTGCGTTTTAAAGCCATTTGTACGCTCTGTCGCGTGGCAAAAGGCAGACGACCGATATCGCCCATAATGCGAAGACGAACGTGACGCTGCATAAACTCGTCAATATACATCTGAAAAAAGCGCACTAAAAGCCGCATGAGGCCGGTAACCTCCTGCTCCGAACGCTTCCAGTTTTCAGTCGAGAAGACATAGAGGCTCAATACCTCTATACCAATCTCCTGTGCATATCGCGCGATCGTTACCATGTTTTGAGCACCCGCCTCGTGTCCCGCATTGCGCTCCAAGCCGCGAGCGGTTGCCCATCGTCCATTGCCGTCCAAAATGATCGCAACATGTTTCGGCGTTTCAGCCATGCCTCTCCCCTTTTCTTTGGCGATTTAGCCGCCATAGAAGAGGCGGTAACCGTCGATGAAAATTAGATTTCCATCAATTCCTTTTCTTTTTCCTTGCCGATGCCATCCAGTTCTTTTATGAACTGATCCGTCAGCTTCTGCAGATCCTGCTCTTCCGTATGGCGTTCATCTTCTGAAAACTCTTTTTCTTTCTCAGCTTTCGCGATGGCCTCCATCCCTTCACGACGAATATTTCGCACCGAAACGCGCGCCAATTCGAGGCGTTTGTTCATGTCTTTGACCAAGTCTTTACGCCGTTCCTCTGTCAGCGGCGGAAATGGAAGGCGAATCAGTTTTCCATCATTACTCGGAGTTATGCCGATATCTGACGCCAGGATGGCCTTTTCGATCAGCGGGATATTTTTTGCATCCCAGGGTTGAATCGTAATCATTCGTGCTTCCGGAACCGTAATCGTCGCTGCATGTGCAATAGGAGTGGGTGTTCCAAAGTATTCAAAGGTAATGTCATCTAAAATTCGTGGATTCGCGCGACCGGCACGAATCTTGGATAAATCCTCGCGAAACGCGAGGACCGCTTTTTCCATATCTTTTTTGTATTCGCTCTGCTGATACATGCTCTTCTCCTTACTCTCACCCGGTAATAATCGTTCCGATCGATTCGCCCTTGGCCACACGCACCATATTTTCCGGCTCGTCGATTCCAAAAACAATAATGGGCATATTATTTTCCATGGCCAAGGAAGTTGCCGTAGAATCCATAACCGCCAGTCGTCGTTGTAGAACCTCATCGTACGTGAGGTGGTCGAATTTTACCGCATCCTGAAAGCGATTGGGATCTTTATCGTAGACACCATCCGTCCCTTTTTTCCCGATCAAAATGCAGTCTGCATCGATTTCACAAGCACGAAGCGCTGCTGTAGTATCGGTGGAAAAGTACGGAAGGCCGGTGCCCGCAGCAAAGATGACGATGCGACCTTTCTCAATATGGCGCATCGCACGTCGACGAATATACGGCTCTGCGACCTCCTGCATCTGAATCGCGGTCTGCACCCGCGTTTCGACGCCGATGGCTTCAAGGGAAGCCTGCACCCGCAATGCGTTGATTACTGTGCCTAGCATGCCCATATGGTCAGACTGTGCACGCTCAATGGATCCGGAACTGCGGCCGCGCCAGAAATTTCCGCCCCCGACAACAATTGCGATTTCAAAGCCCATGTCGTGCACGCCCTTAATGGCGGCGCAGATTCGATCGACTGTGGCATCGTCGAGGCCATTGTGAGCTTCTCCGGCGAGGGCCTCGCCGCTCAGCTTTAATACGATCCTCTTGTAATTCAGCATAGTCACCTCCGTCTGGTATCAATTCTACATGGGATGAGAACGTTTTTCAAATACTCCTGCGCATAAAAAAAGAGCGAAGAGAAAGCTCTCTTCGCTCTTTCCTGTTTTTATTACATACCAGCTTGTTTCGCGACTTCTTCTGCGAAATTATCCTGTCTCTTTTCCAGACCTTCACCGACTTCATAACGAACGAAACGACGTACAACAATATTCTCGCCGATCTTGCTGACCAACTCCTGACGAACCTGTTCCACCGTTTTATCCGTATGAAGAATATGCTTCATATCCATGAGGCAAATCTCTTCAAAGAATTTGTTCATGCGGCCTTCGACTTTTTTCTCAGCTACAAACTTTTTCTTGTCTTCCGGCATATTCGCGGGGCTTTCATTCATCGCCTGCTGTACCAGAATTTCGCGCTCCTGCGCTACTTCTTCCTCAGGCACCTCTTCGCGGCGAACATACTTCGGATTCATAGAAGCCACTTGCATGCAGATGTATTTGACGAATTCCTGGAAATCCGCATTCTTGGCGGCAAAATCTGTTTCCGTGTTGACCTCAGCCAGCACGCCGATGCGGCCCTGATGCACATAGGAGCCGATCGTACCTTCCGCAGCGATGCGATTGCTCTTTTTCAGCGACTTGGCTTCTCCCTTTTCACGAAGGATGGTGATGGCTTTTTCTTTATCGCCCTGCGCTTCTTGCAAAGCCTTCTTGGCTTCCATCATGCCCACGCCGGTTAAGTCGCGCAATTCTTTAACTTGTGCTGCTTTAATTTCCATTGTATCCCCCTTTATTCCTCGTCTGCGGCTTGCTCTTCAACAGCTTCCGGCTCGTTTTTACTGTCTTCGGATTCTTCCGTCGACTCTTCCGGTACCGTTGTCTCGCTCTGTTCGCTGTCGTCTTCCATTTGTTCGCCCTGGCGACCCTCGATAACGGCCTCCGCCATCACAGAGGTGATCAGCTTGACCGAACGAATCGCATCGTCGTTGCCGGGAATGGGATAATCCACTTCATCCGGATCCGCATTGGTATCCAAAATTGCTACGACAGGGATGTGCAGTTTTTTCGCTTCGTTGATGGCGATGGCTTCCTTTTTAGGATCCACAACGTACATCAGATCCGGCAGGCCATTCATATCTTTAATGCCACCGAGGAAGCGATCGAGGCGCTCCGCCTCATGCTGCAGCTCCGCCACTTCCTTTTTCGGTAAAAGATCAAAGGTACCGTCTTCCGCCATAGCATTGAGCTTTTCCAGACGCTCGATGCTCTTTTTAATCGTTTGATAGTTGGTGAGCATGCCGCCCAGCCAGCGCTGGTTTACATAATACATATTGGCACGTTTGGCCTGCTCTTCAATGGTGTCCTGCGCTTGTTTCTTCGTACCGACAAAAAGGATTTTTCCCCCATCGGCAGCGACTTCGCGCACCTTATTGTAGGCATCTTCGATGAGACCCACCGTCTTGGACAAGTCAATAATGTGAATTCCATTGCGCTCCGTAAAAATATACGGCTTCATTTTCGGGTTCCAACGGCGCGTTTGATGGCCGAAATGAACACCCGCTTCCAACAAGCTTTTCATACTTACTACTGACATACTTTCCTCCTGTGTTTTTCCTCCGCCGACCTCAAATCCTGCACGACCAAAAATTGGCACACTGCGCAAGGATATTCAATCTGCGTGTGACATTCCGATCAAGTATACAATACCG
The DNA here is from genome assembly GCF_900119705.1 of Murdochiella vaginalis. Lineage (GTDB taxonomy): Bacteria > Bacillota > Clostridia > Tissierellales > Peptoniphilaceae > Murdochiella > Murdochiella vaginalis. The sequence continues at coordinate 1,191,090 of NZ_LT632322.1, forward strand.
GCGCCTTCTTCGCAATGCTAAAGCGCTAAAAAATCACGTTTCTTTGCATTATCCGTGATTGGGGCATTTTTCGTTATGGCAATAAATCCGATCCTCATGGCGATTTTTTCGATGCAGAAGCAGATCGCCACAAAGCGGGCATTTTTCACCTGTTGGCGGATCCCACGTAGCAAAGTCGCAGGCGGGATATTGATTGCAACTATAAAACACTTTTCCACGCTTGGAGATTTTTTCCACCAGCTCCCCTTTCCCGCACTGCGGACATGTGACTCCCGTTGTTTTCACAATACTCTTGGTATAGGTGCAGCGTGGAAAATTTTCGCAGCCGATGAAATCCCCATTACGCCCATGTTTAACGATCAGCTTTCCGCCGCATTGCGGACAGGCCTCCCCGGTTTCTTCCACCGGTAATTTATAACCCGTATCGTCTTCTTTGGCTTTTTGCAAATCCTTGGAAAAAACCGCGTAGAACTCGCTCATCAGCGCACGCCAATCGACGTTGCCACCCGCAATATCATCCAAGCGTTCCTCCATATTCGAGGTAAAGCCTTCGTTGATAATTTCTTTGAAGTTGGCTTCCAAAAATGCATGCACTTTTTCGCCCAACACGGTCGGGACAAACTGCTTTTTTTCGATGGACACATAGCCGCGAGAAAGAATGGATTTAATGATAGCGGAATACGTGCTCGGACGACCGATACCATTCTTTTCCAGCGTCTGCACTAAAGAAGCCTCGGTATAGCGTGCAGGAGGCTGGGTAAAGTGCTGCTGCTTTTCGATACTCTTCGCCTCGACGAATTGCCCTTCTCGCAGCTCCGGTAGCTGCACTTCCTTCGTATTGACCGGCCATACAGCCTGAAACCCATTAAATTGCGGTTCCACCCCATTCACGCGGAAGAGATACTCTCCGGAAGTCAAGTCCACCGTTGTCGAAAGAAACCGCGCGTACGCCATTTGTGAAGCAAGCGCACGACGCCAGATGAGATCATAGAGACGAAACTGATCATTGGAAAGATCATCGCGTATGACCTGCGGAGCAAGGTCGACCGAGGTGGGACGAATGCCTTCATGCGCATCCTGCGCTTTGCGATTTCCTCCATACGCTATGCCCTTCGTGGCATATTTCTCGCCATAGGTCTTGATGATATACGCACATGCCTGCTTCAAAAAGCTATCTGCCAAACGGGTCGAATCGGTACGCATATAGGTGATCAACCCGACCTGTCCCTTCCCATGCAGAGAAATGCCTTCATAGAGTTGCTGCGCGAGCATCATGGTCTTTGACGTCGAAAAACCGAGACGTCGATTCGCCTCCTGCTGCAGTGTCGAGGTGGTAAAAGGTGCATAGGGCTTCTTATTGCGCTTGCGTTTGGCAATCTTGGTTACCGTAAAAGGGGATTCAAGAGACGAAACAAGGGAAAGCGCCGCCGCTTCATCCGGCAAGGAAATTTTGTGTACCTTCCCGGATTGAAGATGCCCCACCAATTCGGAAGAAAAGGAGATTTTCTCTTCATGATGATGCGCATGAATGCTCCAGTATTCCTTCGGCACAAACGACGAAATCTCCCGTTCCCGATCCACGATAAGCTTGAGCGCCACCGATTGAACACGACCGGCAGATAGTCCACCCTGTACTTTCTTCCAGAGAATGGGCGAAATCTGATAACCAACAATGCGGTCCATGATACGGCGCGCCTGCTGTGAATCCACAAGATCCATGTCAATGGTTCGCGGATGCGCCATTCCTTCTTTTACACCCTGGGGCGTGATTTCATGAAAACTCACCCGATTCGCTTTGGCCGGATCTAGCCCCAATAATTGCGCTAAATGCCAGGAAATAGCTTCTCCCTCTCGATCCGGGTCGGTGGCAAGGTAGATGTTTTCCGCCTTTTTGCTTTCCCGTTTTAACTCATTAATCGTAGAAGCCTTGCCGCGTACATTGATATATTTCGGCTCAAATTGATTTTCAATATCGACGCCGAATTGGCTTTTCGGCAGATCGCGAAGATGCCCTTTAGAGGCCAGCACTTTATAATTTTTACCGAGTATTTTAGAAATCGTCTTCGTTTTGGTTGGCGATTCGACGATGATTAAATTCTTAGTCATCTCAACCCTTCCCACTACTGTATTGCAAATTTTCCATCACTGCGGCGCTGAATCTTCCCTTTCATTTCCAACGATGTCAAGCACATCCAAAGATCGGAGATTGTAAGCGGAACGACATGCGAAAGCTCATCCGCTCCGCAAGGCGCCAATCGAAGCATATCATATATAGCCCCTTCCATTGCTGTCAATGCTTCTTTCGCCTTTTTCGCTTCTTTTACCGGAAGCGGTTTCCATTCATACGCATTGAGCACCTCCTCAATATTGGTCACCAGCGTTGCCCCGCGACGAATCTGTTCATTGGTGCCTTCACTAAGCTTCTGTTGAATATTTCCGGGAACACAAAATACATTTTTCCCCTGTTCCGAGGCACAGTTGACGGTGATCATGGTTCCGGAACGGCGATTGGCCTCAATCACTAAAACACCATCCGAGAGTCCGGAAATCAGACGATTGCGTTGAATAAAATGGTGTGGCAATGCTTTTACACCGGGCGGATACTCGGAAAGCAAACACCCTTCTTGAACAATTTTGTCCGCAATTGCACGATGGGAAGCAGGATAAATGTCATTGATGCCGTTTCCGAGAACGGCAATCGTGGGACATGAGGCACGCAATGCTGCTTGATGGGCAAGACTATCGATGCCATATGCCAAACCGGAAATGATGACAGCGCCTGCTCTGGCAAGTCCTTCAGCAAAAAAATTCGTACAGGAGATTCCGTATGCACTGGGCTTTCGGCTTCCGATCACCGCTATGCTAAACCCTGTCAGCACTGAACGTTGCCCACGTCCATAAAGGACATACGGCACCGGTTCGATTTCACGCAGCTTGTCGGGATAGTCATCATCAAATAAGGTAAGCGCCCAATACCCCTTTGCCTCAAATTCCCTCCAACGTTTTATTTGCGGCGTTCCTTCCGGTTGCAGCGAAAAAAATTCCTTTCGATGCACCATTCCGCTCTCGCGACGTAGCGTTTCTTTTCCCGCAAGAAGTGCGCTGATTTGGGAAGAGGAAAAGCCGCATAGACTCATATAGAGCAGTTGCGAGCGATGAATCGGCTTCAACCGATTTTGCAGGGCTTCCATGGCAGCTACTCCGTCCATGATGCAGTCTCCTCCGAAAAGGCATTTTGTAAAAGATGAATTTTTCCTCGACGAAGGTATACTTCGGCAATATCGAATAGAAAATAGTTGTAAGGCAGATGCGGATGACGAAACAGATAATACCAGGCTGTCAGACGAATTCGACGCCTTTTCCAAGCGGACACAGCCTCTTGCGGGGAAACATAACGATCGTCGCTACGCGCTTTCACCTCAATAAAGTGTAGTTTGTTCTTTTTTGCAGCGATCAGGTCAATTTCTCCGTGACGACTGCGGAAATTGCGCTGTAGTATCGTGTATCCCTGTGACGCATATAAACGCGCCACCGCATCTTCTGCCCTTTGGCCACTGCGGTATGCGGATTCTTTCTTTCTGCTCTGCGCAGAAGAAAGAGAATGCGGCGCTTGTGTTTTATCCGTTTTTTTCCGTTCTGTCTGGCTTGTTTGGGGTTGGGGACGACATAGAGGCATCGACGAGTTTTTCATACCGATCCTTTCCGTGTAGAAAACTGCGGCGATGAATGGGCAAAATGCCGTGTTCACGAATGGCGGCATAATGTGCTTTGGTACCGTATCCCTTATGGGCTGCAAAACCGTATTCAGGATAGCGGGCATCATAGGCACGCATCATGCGGTCACGACGCACTTTGGCCACAATAGAAGCACAGCTGATGGCATAAATACGGTCATCTCCGTGCACCACACTGATCTGCTCCAAATCGGTCTCAATATGTTCCGCGTCGACAAGGACCAGATCCGGCACCAGGATTTCTCCTTTTTTCGTTTTAAGCGAAAGAAGCGCCTCACGCATCGCTACAAGGGTTGCTTGACGAATGTTGATGGCATCAATCATTCGTTCATCGCATTGTCCGATTCCCCAAGCGAGGCATTGATCCAAAATCGTGTCATAAAGCTGCTCTCTCTTTTTTTCGGAAAGCTTTTTGGAATCTCGAACGCCCTGAATCTTTTCCCCGTGCGGCATGATTATAGCACAGGCCACCACCGGTCCCGCTAGAGGTCCGCGTCCCACTTCATCGATTCCGCATACCAGTGGTGTTTCATTAATACGCACCTGTAGCGCAGATAGTTGCTCTTCCGTCCAGGTATCTCTCATGGTGTTATTCCTCGTCTTTTTGAGCAATGGGCGCCGATTCCAACGTGATTCTTCCAAAGCGAAGCTTGCGAAAATCATCTAAAAGAATGGCAGCCGTTCGCGTATAGTCGATTTCTCCACCACGCAAAAGCGAGCCGGTATAACGAGCGATCGACTCCATCACGCCAAGCGTTTCCCGCTCTCCTTCGTTTTCCGCTAAGGAGTAGCGATCAGTAACCGCTTTCGGCGCAAGAGTAAGAAGTAGCTCAAGAAGCCAATAACCGATATCTTGCAAGGGAAGAATATCGTCCCGAATGGCGCCGGTACAGGCAAGAAATAAAGATTGCCTCTCCGTCAATTTTTTTGGCAGAATACCGGGGGTATCCAGCAATAACAAATCGGCATCGGTTTTAATCCATTGCTGCTGTTTCGTAAAGCCCGGACGATCCCCCACCGCTGCGGAACGCTTTCCGCTCATCGCGTTAATAAATGTGGATTTCCCGGAATTAGGAATGCCATAGACCAGCAAACGAATTTCCCGATTGATGCGCGATTGTTCTTTTCTTTTGCTCTGTTCTTCCGCAAGCAGAGTCGCCGCCAAATCATATAACGCTTTCGCCGGACGCTCATGCACAGCGTTTATAGCAAGGGCCGTCTGTCCTTTTTGTTGCAGTGCTTGAATCCATTTTTCCGTCTCTTTGGCATCGGCCATATCCTTTTTATTGAGCAGTATGATGTGCTTCTTTTTTGCTGTAAGCAGGCGCAACGCTTCATTCGCACTGGATGACGGAATGCGGGCATCGCGAATCTCACAGCATAAATCCACCAGAGATAGCTTTTGCCGAATTTCATCGGTGGCTTTCTTCATATGCCCGGGATACCAATTGATGCTCATAGTTCCTCCGAAAAAAAGCTCGCTGAACCGAAGCGGTCAGCGAGCCGGTGAAGATTAATAGTTGGTCTTTTCTTTGACCTTAGCCGCCTTACCTACGCGCGCGCGCAGATAATTGAGTTTCGCACGGCGCACCTTACCTTGGCGGGTGACTTCGATTTTTTCCACGCGCGGAGAATGCACCAAGAATACACGCTCTACGCCAACACCATAGCTCAAGCGGCGAACCGTAAAGGTCTCATTGGTGCTTCCGCCTTCACGCTGAATAACCGTTCCTTCGAAGACCTGAATACGCTCGCGGCTGCCTTCTTTGATGCGATAGTGTACGCGTACCGTATCGCCGACGCGAAATGCCGGCAAATCGGTCTTTGCTTGTGCCTGTTCCAGTTGTTTAATGTAATCCATTGATTCCTCCTTCATCCCCGGATTGTCGAAGATAACGTTCATAAAGATCCGGTCGTTTTCGTTTCGTATTTTCCAACGCATTTTGGTCTCGCCAGGCGGCAATTGCCTGATGATTTCCGCTCAAAAGCACGTCGGGTACTTCGTATCCGCGAAAGTTTCGCGGTTTGGTATATTCATCATATTGAAGCAGCAGATTGGCATGGGAGTCGCTTGCGGCGCTCTCAGGATTCCCCAGCACATCATCCACCCAACGCACCACCGTATCCACCAGCACCATTGCCGGAAGCTCTCCTCCGGTTAAGACGTAATCCCCGATGGAAATTTCTTCGTCCACGTAATAGTTCGTAATGCGGGCATCAATGCCTTCATAGTGGCCGCAGAGTAAAACGAGATGATCGTGCTGCGCAAGCTCCCGCGCCTTAGCTTGATTCAGAACGCTTCCCTGCGGACTTAAAAACACCACGTGCGCATTCGGCGTTCGCACTGCCTCCAAAGCATCATAGAGCACATCCGGTTTCATCAGCATGCCTGCGGCTCCGCCAAATACCGTATCATCCACGCTTTTATGCCGATCTTTGGCATAGTCGCGAATTTGATGCGTCTGTAAGGTGAGGATTCCGTTTTCCAAAGCGCGGCCAATGACCCCGTACGCACGAAGAAGGTCGAACAGCTCCGGAAAAAGTGTCAAAATGTCGATCTTCATTCCATTCCCTCAATCAGCGCAACACGCATGTAATGATGCTCCACATCCACCTTACGGATGAACGATTTTACGGCAGGAAGAAGAATGTCCTTGCCTTCCTTCGTTCGAATCCGGTAAAGATCTTGTGCCGGATACTCTATCACTTCCTCCAAAATCCCCAGAAGCGATTCGTCCTCACGAAATACCTGCATACCGAGAAGATCCTTGACGTAATAGTGATCCTTTTTCGGTTTGGGAAGGCTTTCTTCCGAAATGAGAAGAGATTCTCCGACCAGCTTTTGTGCTTCTTCCGGTGAGGAAATTTCCGCAAACTGCAGATAACCGAATTGTCCTTGCGCACGATAGCGCGTAACGGTCAGTGTTCTTCCGGATTCGCTTGTAAGCGTACTTCCCTGCGGAAACCGATCGGCTCGATCATCTGCCATCCGAACCTTGATTTCTCCGGATAAGCCCCGTATGCGTAGTACTTCGGCCACGACGATCAGGCCGCTCTTCATGAATCAATATCCAAATTGACTTTGACGTTTTCTTTAATGGCGCAGGCCTTCAGCACCTGACGCATGGAATTTGCGATGCGTCCTTGCTTACCGATCACCTTGCCCATGTCATCGGGATGGACATGCAACGATAGCGTAACCACGCCGTCATTGGCCTCCTCACGAATCGTAAGCTCTTCCGGATGATCCACCAGCCCTTTTGCCATAGTAAATAGCAATTCTTTCATCTTAGGCCTCGGTAGTTTCGTCTTCGGCCTTCACTTCTTCCTTTTCGGAAGCCGGTTCGCTCACCGCTTCTTGCTTTTCTTCCGCTGTTTCCTTCTTGGTGTCGACAAAATCAACGACTTTTGCCTTGGGCTTGCGCTCCGTAGAAAGTCCCGAAGCGACGACGCCCTCTGCTTCCATGACGCCATATTCGCGGAACAGGCGTTTAATGGTGTCGGAAGGTTGTGCGCCATTCGCGATCCAGTTTTTTACCTTGTCGGCATCCACCCGGAACATGCGCGGTTCGGAAATGGGATTGTAGAAACCAATCTCTTCGATAAAGCGACCATTCCGTGCGCGACGGGAATCCGCCACAACAATGCGGTAAAACGGTGCTTTTTTCGCGCCCAAACGTTTCATTCTGATTTTAACTGCCATTCTTTCCTCCTCAAGTGTTTAATATTCAACTCGCTATTACTGAAACGGATTTTTGAATAGGGAATTGAAGCGTTTTTTACCCTTCTTAAACTGTTCCATTTTCTTCATCAGCTTCTTGGAATCCTTAAATTGTTTAAGAAGGCGGTTCACCATGACCGGGTCATTGCCCGATCCTTTCGCGATGCGAGCACGGCGGGAATTCGAAATGATGTCCGGCTTGCGACGTTCCTCATCGGTCATAGAGGAAAGTATCGCTTCCAGACGTTTGATCTGCTTGTCATCAATGTTCACGCCGGCCATCTGTTTGGCATTCATGCCCGGGATGAGCTTGAGCAGATCCTCAAGCGGCCCCATGTTCTGCATCTGTCGGAGCTGTTCGCGAAAATCGTTCAGGTCGTATTTCTGAGAACGCATTTTCTCTTCCAGCTCTTTGGCTTTTTCCCGGTCCAGCGCCGATTCGGCTTTTTCGATGAGCGTGAGCACATCGCCCATGCCAAGAATACGGCTGACCAGGCGATCGGGATGAAACTCCTCAATCTGGTCAAGTTTTTCTCCCGTGCCGATCAGTTTAATCGGCTTATGGGTTACCGCGCGTACCGAAAGCGCTGCGCCTCCGCGCGCGTCACCGTCCAATTTGGAAAGCACCACACCGGTAATGTCCACGGCTTCGTTGAAAGTCTTGGCGACATTCACGGCCTCCTGACCGGTCATGGCGTCAACGACGAGCAGGGTTTCGGTAACGGGTACCGTCTCTTTGATGCGTTGCAATTCCCGCATGAGCTCATCGTCAATTTGTAAACGTCCGGCGGTATCTATGATCAGTGGATCATGCCCTGTTCGCACCGCTTCGTCATAGGCACGTTTTGCAATGTCCACCGGATCGGCGTCCACTCCTAAGGAAAACACCGGCGTTTTCACCTGTTCTCCCACCACCTGCAGCTGTTTAATAGCTGCAGGACGGTAGACATCGCAAGCGACAAGCATGGGCCTGCGCTGTTTCTTCTGATACCAGTTGGCCAGCTTCGCTGCGTGGGTCGTTTTTCCCGAGCCCTGGAGACCGCACATCATGATGACGGTCGGCGCTTTTGGCGCGCTGCGTAAAGCCATATCGTCATCGGACATCAAGGTGACCAGCTCTTCACGAACAATCTTGATCACCATCTGTCCGGGCGTCAAAGATTTCATTACGTTTTCGCCTACGGCACGCTCTTTAACCTGTGCCACAAACTCTTTCACGACTTTGTAGTTGACATCGGCTTCCAGAAGCGCCAGACGAATTTCGCGCATCGCCTGATCCACGTCTTTTTGACCCAGCTTCCCTTTTCTCGTCAAGCGAGAAAACGTCGCTTGGAGGCGTTCGGCTAAATTGTCAAACATGGTCTCCTCCTCTCTGCGAAAGAATTGTTTTTTTTATCTCTTCCGCTATGAAGTATGCGTTGGGTGGGCGTCCTTTGCATCGCGTGTACGCGAGAGC